>NZ_PIBL01000013.1:0-147790 GCF_002806645.1 Klebsiella sp. H-Nf2 | reverse complement strand
GTCCACATTCAGCACTGAATTATCAGACGCCATCAGAGTTTGCAGCACGGTGGCGAAATGGAAAATGTGAAGGTAAACAAACCGACCTTACTAACTGACGGTTGTATCTAATCCTGGGGGCAGGTCATGTCGGCCCTTCAGGCGTCGGTAAAACCACGCTGTTAAAAGTGATGTGTGGTCTGCTTTCGCCGACCAGTGGTGATGTGTTAGCGGATAATCTCGATATCACTAAAATTGGTCTTAATAATTATCGCCTTGGTACCGCCTGCGTACTGCAGGAGGACCGCCTTTTCTCCGGATCGCTTATCGATAATATTAGCGGCTTTGAAGATAACGCCGACCTCGATTTTGTTATGGAATGCGCCAAACGCTGCAACATTCATGACGAAATTATGAAGATGCCGATGGGCTATGAAACCATCGTCGGTGAACTGGGACTAGGTATTTCCGGTGGGCAAAAGCAGCGTATCCTCATCGCCCGTGCGTTGTATCGTAAACCAAGCATACTATTTATGGATGAAGCCACCAGCCATCTTGACCTAAAAAATGAATCCGTTATCAACCAGTCAATCTCGGCGTTAAGTATTACCCGGATTATCGTCGCCCACCGGCCATCCACAATCGCTTCTGCCGATCGTGTTATTGACCTGTCGCAATCGAAAACGCTTGCGACAGCTTAAAAGGAGAAACTTATGCAAGGAAAATTTATTAGTTTTAATACTGCCGGCATCACCTTTGAAGAACGATTTCTGGCTCTGCTATTGAAAATTAAGCACAAGAATGGCCTCTATCAGACCTATTATATGCAGACACCAGTGCTGGCCGATCTTCTTCTTATATTACAGTACAGACTGCTTATGACCCTCCATCGCCTACAGGTGCAAGGCGATAGCTATAAAGAAGAACTGATTGCCTGCAATGAATCATTAATGGCCAACATCCCAGAGGTTGAGATGGCTGAAATCGAGCAGCCCGATCCGGAAAGACGCATTATGTCAATCACCCCTAAACTTGGGGAAACCGACACGACCCTGATTCTGGTACTACAGAATGAACAGATTTGCACTTTCTGTATCGAAGACAATCAGGTAGAAGCAATGATTCTCGGGATACAACAATCATTAAAAATAGCGGATGACCAGGAGGTTATTCAGTACTTAAGTTCAAATATGGATTTTTTAATGAGCTACACCGTGGACTTAACTACTCAGCCTAATATCGATTACCAGCAATATTCCCACGAAGAATGGAAGCTGAACCTGTTTTCACATTATCTGGGCGTGCTGTACTGCTGTGAGACGGACGAAGGGAAGAAAATTGTCTCCGGAGCTGTGATCAAAACCAGCGCGCCGCATCTGTCTGAACTGGAAAATAACGTCGTGATGCAGCTTATCGAGAAAAGCCCCAAGCTCAAGGCGATGCACGCGGAGCTGGCGCCATGCCAGATCTTCAGTAACATTATCCCTTCCCAGCCAGGAAGAATGCTCAGTCTGGAAGAGTGCCTGCGTCCCCTGCACGCGTTCTACCTTGAGAAGAAAGCAGAACTTAGCGCCTGATCCGCATCTTCAACTACACCTCTCTCCGCGCTCGCAGAGAGAGGCATCACGCATCAGTTCGGGCACTTATAAACCTGGCCGTTCATTTCGCTGTCGGTAGGTACAAAGCTCGACAGCAGGTTTTGCGTCGGGCTGCTGACGCCGTAAATCACGTTGCCGCCCATCGCTGCCGCCTGGTTGCGCAGGGCGTTTGCCGCACCGCGCATGGAACCACCCTCATCACCATTCTGGCCGGAGAGCCAGTTGCTCTGTTTACCCGTCGCGGTCCCTAACAGCTGACAATCTGCGCCCGGCTTCTCCTGCACGAAACGCACATTCTGGCCGGCAGAGGTTAATTCATTGCTGGAACTGCAACCTGCCAACAGTAAGGCTGCGCCGACAATCCCTGCTAAATATTTTACCTGCATGTTATTCCCCATGATCGATGAGCTGGACGCACTGGCCCGGATGTAAATCTGTCATCCTTCAAACTGCGTCGGCATGAGCCGCGTTCATTCCCTCCCCGGTCGCGCTTGTCATTTCACGCCCGAAACGGAGGTGCTTGCCGCTCTGATGCAGCTTAAATGATTTTTATGTATAAGCCTTATACTAAAAAGCGCGCCAAAAGAAAAACCCCCAGCCATTGCTGGCCAGGGGTTTCTGCTTTTTTAAGCTGTAGAGCGCACGATTACATCATGCCGCCCATACCGCCCATGCCACCCATACCGCCGGCAGCACCTAAGTCAGGCGCGTCGCCTTTCGGCAGGTCGGTCACCATGCACTCGGTGGTAATCATCAGGCCAGCAACGGATGCCGCGTACTGCAGAGCAGAACGGGTCACTTTGGTTGGGTCCAGGATACCGAAGTCGATCATGTTGCCGTATTCTTCAGTTGCCGCGTTGTAACCGTAGTTACCGTCGCCTGCTTTCACGTTGTTTGCCACAACAGACGGCTCTTCACCGGCGTTGGACACGATCTGACGCAGCGGTGCTTCCATTGCGCGCAACGCAACTTTGATACCGACGTTCTGATCTTCGTTCTGACCGGTCAGGCCAGTGAGTTTCGCTGCAACGCGAACCAGCGCTACGCCGCCGCCAGCAACCACGCCTTCTTCAACCGCAGCACGGGTCGCGTGCAGGGCGTCGTCAACGCGTGCTTTTTTCTCTTTCATTTCAACTTCGGTAGCCGCACCGACTTTGATTACTGCCACGCCGCCAGCCAGTTTAGCTACGCGCTCCTGCAGTTTTTCACGGTCGTAATCGGAGGTTGCTTCTTCGATCTGCTTGCGGATCTGAGCTACGCGGCCCTGAATTGCGGATTCTTCGCCAACGCCATCGATGATGGTGGTGGTGTCTTTGTTGATAACCACGCGTTTCGCCTGACCCAGGTCTTCCAGAGTCGCTTTTTCCAGCTCCATACCGATCTCTTCAGAGATAACGGTACCGCCAGTCAGCGTCGCGATGTCTTGCAGCATAGCTTTACGACGGTCGCCGAAGCCAGGTGCTTTCACCGCAGCCACTTTAACGATACCGCGCATGGTGTTAACCACCAGAGTCGCCAGCGCTTCACCTTCAACGTCTTCAGCGATGATAACCAGCGGTTTGCCAGCTTTCGCTACGGCTTCCAGAACCGGCAGCATTTCGCGGATGTTGGAGATTTTTTTGTCAGCCAGCAGGATGAACGGGCTTTCCAGCTCAACAGCACCGGTGTCCGGTTTGTTGATGAAGTACGGAGACAGGTAGCCGCGGTCGAACTGCATACCTTCAACCACGTCCAGTTCGTCTTCCAGACCGGTACCGTCTTCAACGGTGATAACGCCTTCTTTACCGACTTTATCCATCGCTTCCGCGATCAGTTTACCTACGGTTTCGTCGGAGTTAGCGGAGATGGTACCAACCTGAGCAATGGCTTTAGAGTCAGAGCACGGTACGGACAGCGCTTTCAGTTCTTCAACGGCGGCAACGACAGCTTTGTCGATACCACGTTTCAGATCCATCGGATTCATGCCCGCCGCAACGGCTTTCAGGCCTTCTGCGATGATAGCCTGAGCCAGTACGGTTGCAGTGGTGGTACCGTCGCCTGCCGCGTCGTTCGCTTTAGAGGCAACTTCTTTCACCATCTGTGCGCCCATGTTTTCGAACTTGTCTTCCAGTTCGATTTCACGAGCAACGGAAACGCCATCTTTAGTGATGGTCGGCGCGCCGAAGGATTTGTCCAGAACCACGTTACGGCCTTTCGGGCCCAGGGTCACTTTAACTGCATCTGCCAGTACGTTTACGCCGCGCAGCATTTTTACACGAGCGTCGTTACCGAATTTTACGTCTTTTGCTGCCATTTCTTTTATTCCTCAAATTCGTTCAGGGTCGTGCGAATTACGCTTCAACAATTGCCAGGATGTCGCTTTCGGACATGATCAGCACTTCTTCGTTGTCGATCTTCTCAGACTTCACGCCGTAGCCATCGTTGAAAATCACGATGTCACCAACTTTAACGTCCAGCGGCTGCACAGTTCCGTTTTCCAGGATGCGGCCTTTACCGACAGCGATGATTTCGCCACGAGTTGATTTAGCTGCCGCAGAACCGGTCAGAACGATGCCGCCTGCAGATTTGGTTTCAACTTCTTTACGTTTGACGATCACACGATCATGTAACGGACGAATACTCATTGATAGCTCTCCTTCGAGAAAGTCATTATCAGTTATGGGTGACGCCGGGCCGAACGAGGTTTACCGGCTAGTGCTGAGAGAGATGGGGGTGGCCATTTCCCGCTTCAAGGGCAAAATCAAAAAAAATTTTTTCCTTTGCGCTAGCGCGCAAAAAGCGGCGCTATCGGCCAACGCGTCATAAGGAAAAGCGATTGTGATACTCTCTTTTTTTCACTGGCGCAGGATGGAATCATGAGTGATTTAAAACAGGAGTTGGGGCTGGGACAGGGAGTCGGGTTGCTTTCCACCTCATTGCTGGGCACCGGCGTCTTCGCCGTTCCGGCGCTGGCGGCGCTGGTCGCTGGCGATAACAGTCTGTGGGCATGGCCGCTGCTCATTCTTCTTGTTTTCCCGATTGCCATCGTCTTTGCCCTGCTGGGCCGCCATTTTCCCAGCGCGGGCGGCGTGGCCCATTTTGTCGATATGGCGTTTGGCCCACGTCTGGCCAGCGTGACCGGTTGGTTGTTTTTATCGGTTATCCCGGTAGGACTCCCCGCCGCGCTACACATCGCCACCGGCTTTGGCCAGGCGCTGTTCGGCTGGCATGATGCGCAGCTACTGCTGGCGGAGCTGGGCACCCTGGCCATCGTCTGGTGGGTTGGTTCGCGTGGCGCCAGCTCCAGCGCCAACCTGCAGACGCTGGTTGCCATACTGATAGTGGCGCTGATCGCCGCCGTCTGGTGGCGCGGTGGAATAAGTCCGGCGCAGATCCCCTTCCCCGCCCTGACGGAGATCGACCGCGGCCAGCTCTTCTCCGCGCTGTCGGTCATGTTCTGGTGCTTCGTCGGTCTGGAAGCTTTTGCCCACCTGGCCTCGGAATTCAAGCATCCCGAGCGCGATTTTCCCCGCGCGCTGATGATAGGCCTGCTGCTTGCCGGCTCGGTCTACTGGGCCTGTACCGTGCTGGTGTTGCACTTCCACGCCTTTGGCGAGGAGATGGCGGCGGCCGCGTCACTACCGAACATCGTTGTCCGTCTGTTCGGCGTCGAAGCGCTGTGGGTGGCCTGCGTCATCGGCTATCTCGCCTGTTTCGCCAGCCTCAACATCTATATTCAAAGTTTCGCCCGCCTGGTCTGGTCGCAGGCGCAGCATAAGCCACAGAGCTACCTCGCACGGCTGTCGCCGCGGCAGATCCCGCGCAACGCCCTCAACACCGTGCTGGGCTCCTGCGTAGTCAGCACCTTGTGTATCTATTTGCTCGATATCAATCTGGACGCGCTGATCGTCTATGCCAACGGCATTTTCATCATGATCTATCTGCTGTGCATGCTGGCGGGATGTCGTTTGCTGCGCGGGCGCTATCGGCTATTGGCGGTGGTGGGCAGCATTCTTTGTCTGCTGCTGCTGGCGATGGTCGGCTGGAAGAGTCTGTACGCGCTGGTGATGCTGGCGGGACTGTGGCTGTTTTTACCCAGGCGCAAGCTGGCGACAGGCAGCGTGTAAGCCTGGAAAGAAAGCGGCCCGGTCGCATCTGCTGACCGGGCCGGGCGTGTATTAATCGCGGCGATCGTCCTTATGGTCCAGACGGTCGCGCTGTTCATCCTTGCGCTGGAATTCCCCTTCGAAGGTCTCTCCAGCGCCAGTTCCGGCGCTAAAGCCACCGCCCGGCATCCGACTGAAGCGCAGATGCGGCATCAGCTTCATCGTCAGGTGCTTCTGCACTGGAGGCAGCAACAGCAGCAGGCCGAGGAAGTCGGTAAAGAACCCCGGGAGCAACAGCAGCAGACCGGCGATAATCAGTGAAACGCTCTTGATCATCTCCGCCGCCGGGCTCTCGCCCGCGGCCATCTTCTGCTGCATCAGCAGGAAGTTTTTGAAGCCCTGGTTACGCACCAGCGACATCCCCACCACCGAGCTAAAGATCACCAGGATCAGCGTCATAAAGACGCCCAGCACGTGCGCTACCTGGATAAAGATCGATATCTCAATGTAAACGTAAAGAAAAAAGGCAATAAACGGAATCCAACGCACCGGCGTCTCCTTCATCAACGGGCGCTGCGTTCAGCGCCCGTAGTCATCAATTTGCTGATCGCATCCTACTAAGATGGGGATGCTGCGCGGCTTTTCAATCAGCGGAAATGCTTATTTTCTCCAGGAATAGGAAAGCGGTGACCCATTTCACAGATTAATAAATCTTATCCCGCCCACGACGTAATAAGTGATCAAGCTTACTGATATTCGCTATCATCAGCATATGATCTTGGGCACCAGGCCGGTTAAGGAAATAATCGTCGGCCAGAAAATATACTGAATCCTGGATATTCTGTGTATTTGGTGAATTCATTGGCAGCTTGAAAAGAAGGTTCACATGTTAAACAACATTCGTATCGAAGAAGATCTGTTGGGCACCAGGGAAGTTCCCGCGGACGCTTACTACGGCGTTCATACTCTGCGAGCGATTGAAAACTTCTACATTAGCAACAGCAAAATCAGCGACATACCAGAATTCGTGCGCGGCATGGTGATGGTGAAGAAAGCCGCCGCGCTGGCGAACAAGGAGCTGCAGACCATTCCCAAAAGCGCGGCAAATGCGATTATCGCCGCCTGTGACGAAGTCCTGAATAACGGCAAATGCATGGACCAGTTCCCGGTCGATGTCTTCCAGGGCGGGGCCGGCACCTCCGTAAACATGAACACCAACGAAGTCCTGGCGAACATCGGCCTTGAGCTGATGGGCCATCAGAAAGGCGAATACCAGTACCTGAACCCAAACGATCACGTCAACAAATGCCAGTCCACCAACGATGCCTACCCGACCGGGTTCCGCATCGCGGTGTATGCCTCCATCCTGAAGTTAATCGATGCGATTAAACAGCTGGGTGAAGGCTTCCAGGCGAAAGCCGTGGAGTTCCAGGACATCCTCAAAATGGGGCGCACCCAGCTGCAGGACGCGGTGCCGATGACCCTCGGCCAGGAGTTCCATGCCTTCAATGTGCTGCTTAATGAAGAGACCAAAAGCATTCTGCGCACCGCGGAGCTGCTGCTGGAGGTGAACCTCGGCGCAACCGCCATCGGTACACGCCTCAACACCCCGGACGGCTATCAACAGCTGGCGGTGCAGAAGCTGGCGGAAGTGAGCAACTTACCGGTCGTCCCGGCGGAAGATCTGATTGAAGCCACCTCGGACTGCGGGGCGTACGTCATGGTTCACAGCTCGCTGAAACGACTGGCGGTGAAACTGTCCAAGATCTGTAACGACCTGCGCCTGCTCTCTTCCGGTCCACGCGCGGGCCTCAACGAAATCAACCTGCCGGAGCTGCAGGCGGGTTCCTCTATTATGCCGGCGAAGGTTAACCCGGTAGTGCCGGAGGTGGTCAACCAGGTCTGCTTTAAAGTGATCGGCAACGACACCACGGTGACCATGGCCTCCGAAGCCGGGCAGTTGCAGCTGAACGTGATGGAGCCGGTGATCGGCCAGGCGATGTTCGAATCCATACATATCCTGACCAACGCCTGCTACAACCTGCTGGAGAAATGCGTCAACGGCATCACCGCCAATAAAGCGGTATGTGAAGGCTACGTCTACAACTCCATCGGCATCGTCACCTACCTCAACCCGTTTATCGGCCACCACAATGGCGATATCGTCGGCAAGATCTGCGCCGAAACCGGCAAGAGCGTGCGGGAAGTGGTGCTGGAGCGTGGGCTGCTGACGGCGGCGGAGCTGGATGATATTTTCTCCGCGCAAAACCTGATGCATCCTGCTTATAAAGCGAAGCGTTATACCGATGAAAGCGAACAGTAATCTTTCCGGTTAGTCATTGAAAGGCATGTCAGCGATGACATGCCTTTTTTGCTTTTTAGTTTTACTAAAATACAACAATTCAATATCAACTTGTTAAAAAACAAGGAAGGCATATATGTTTGGTGCAGAACTGGTTATTGTCCTGCTGGCGATTTATCTCGGCGCCAGGCTCGGCGGCATTGGTATCGGCTTTGCCGGTGGCCTTGGCGTCCTTGTCCTGACGCTTATTTTTCAAATCAAACCGGGTGCGATCCCCTTCGACGTTATTGAAATCATCATGGCGGTCATCGCCGCTATCGCCGCCATGCAGGTCGCCGGCGGGATGGATTACCTGGTCAGCCTTGCCGAACGGATGCTGCGCCGCCACCCGAAGTACATTACCTTCCTTGCCCCGCTGGTGACCTGGTTTATGACCGTACTCGCCGGCACCGGCCATACCGCCTTCTCCACGCTGCCGGTGATCACCGAAGTGGCCAAAGAGCAAGGCATTCGCCCATCTCGTCCGCTGTCGATTGCGGTCGTGGCCTCTCAGATAGCGATCACCGCCTCGCCTATCTCCGCGGCGGTGGTGTTCTTTGCCGGGATCCTTGAGCCGCTGGGCGTTAGCTACCTGACGCTGCTGGCCATCTGTATTCCGGTCACCCTGCTGGCGGTAATGCTCACCGCGATTGTTTGCAACTTCCTCGGCTGCGAACTGAAAGACGATCCCATTTACCAGGAGCGGCTGGCCAAGGGGGAAGTTAGACTGCGCGGCAGCCAGGTGTTTGAGCTGAAGCCGCACGCCAAACGCTCTGTCCTCCTGTTTTTGATCGGCATCGTGGCGGTGATGTTCTACGCCACGGCCATCAGCGATACCGTCGGCCTGATTAAGAACCCGGTGCTGCCGCGTAACGAAGCGATCGTGGTGTTTATGCTGACCATCGCCACCCTGATTAGCATCACCTGCAAAATCGACACTGGCGAAGTGCTCAACGCCAGCACCTTTAAATCCGGGATGAGCGCCTGCGTCTGCGTCCTCGGCGTCGCCTGGCTGGGCGATACCTTCGTTAAAGCGCACATCAGCGATATCCAGGCCGTGGCCGGCGACCTGCTGCACAATTACCCATGGCTGCTGGCGGTGGTGCTGTTCTTCGCCGCCACGCTGCTCTACTCACAGGCAGCCACCACCAAGGCGCTGATGCCCGCCGCGCTGCTGCTCGGCGTCAGCCCGCTGACGGCGATCGCCTCGTTTGCCGCCGTCTCGGCACTGTTCGTCCTGCCAACCTATCCGACCCTGCTGGCGGCGGTGGAGATGGACGACACCGGCTCGACGCGCATCGGCAAATACGTCTTTAACCACGCCTTCCTGATCCCCGGCGTTATCGCTATCACGCTGTGCGTGATCCTGGGCTTTATCTTTGGCGGGATTATGCTGTAAATACCGCTGGCAGCGGGCCCCGCGCGGGCCCGCTGCCCGTTTCCCTCCCCTACCCCCGATCGTGACGCTAATATCCCCGCATCTTGCGTGCTATAGTGCCTCTTTTCGCTGATACGAGGTTCATGATGACTACGCCTGATGCTGTTGTTGTGCTCTGTACCGCGCCGGATGAAGCGACCGCCCAGGATCTGGCGGCAAAAGCGCTGGCGGACAAGCTGGCCGCCTGTGCCACGCTGCTGCCGGGCGCCACCTCGCTCTATTACTGGGAAGGGAAACTCGAGCAGGAGTATGAAGTTCAGATGCTGCTCAAAACCGACCTTGCCCATCAGCAGGCGCTGCTGGATTGCCTGAAGTCTCACCACCCGTATCAAACCCCTGAACTGCTGGTTCTACCCGTCATTCATGGAGACAACGATTACCTCTCATGGCTTACCGCATCATTACGCTGATCCTGCTGCTGTGCAGCACGTCAGCCACCGCCGGGTTATTCGACGCGCCGGGGCGCTCGAACTTCGTGCCTGCTGACCAGGCCTTCGCCTTTGACTTTCAGCAGCAACAGCACGATGTCAACCTGAGCTGGCAAATCAAGGATGGTTACTATCTTTATCGTCAACAGTTTACCTTTCGCGCCGCCGGGGCGACGATCGACGAACCGGCGCTCCCGGCAGGAGAGTGGCATCAAGATGAGTTTTACGGCAAAAGCGAGATTTTCCGCCAGCGCCTGACCGTGCCGGTCACGGTGAAGCAGGCGGAGAAAGACGCCACCCTCACCGTCACCTGGCAGGGCTGCGCCGATGCCGGATTCTGTTATCCACCGGAAACCAAAGTGATCCCGCTGAGCGCCGTGCTGGCGGCTTCATCCGACGGCCAGGCAACCGCCATCGAGCCCATGCCGTCGACGAGCAGCCGTCCGGCGTTCAACCCGCCGCTGCCGGTTGAGCCGCGACCGGCCCCGGAGCTCGCCACATCACCTGCGCCTGCCGCAGTGCCGCCTGCAGACACGCCTGCCCGCCTGCCCTTTACGGCGCTGTGGGCGCTGCTGATAGGTATTGGTATCGCCTTCACCCCCTGCGTGCTGCCGATGTACCCGCTGATTTCCGGCATTGTGCTGGGCGGAAAGCAGCGGCTTTCCACCGCGCGCGCCCTGCTGCTGGCCTTTATTTACGTCCAGGGGATGGCCTTAACCTACACCGCGCTGGGGCTGGTGGTGGCCGCCGCCGGTCTGCAGTTCCAGGCGGCCCTGCAGCACCCGTATGTCCTGGCAGGACTGTCAGCGGTGTTTATTCTGCTGGCGCTTTCCATGTTCGGCCTGTTCACGCTCCAGCTGCCCTCGTCGCTGCAGACGCGGCTGGCGCTGCTCAGCAATAAGCGTCAGGGCGGCTCGCCCGGCGGGGTCTTTGCGATGGGCGCCATTGCCGGGCTGATCTGCTCCCCCTGCACCACCGCGCCGCTGAGCGCCATCCTGTTATATATCGCCCAGAGCGGTAATCTGTGGCTGGGCGGCGGCACGCTGTACCTTTACGCGCTGGGCATGGGCCTGCCATTGATCCTCGTCACCGTATTTGGCAACCGTCTGCTGCCGAAGAGCGGCCCGTGGATGAGCCATGTGAAGACCGCCTTCGGGTTCGTGATCCTGGCTCTGCCCGTTTTCCTGCTGGAGCGCATTGTCGGCGACCCGTGGGGATTACGTCTGTGGTCAATGCTTGGCGTCGCCTTCTTCAGCTGGGCGTTTATCACCTCGCTGGGCGCTACCCGGCCGTGGATGCGGCTGGTACAAATCATCCTGCTTGCTGCCGCGCTGGTCAGCGTGCGGCCCCTGCAGGACTGGGCATTTGGCGCCCCGGCAGTCGAGCAGCAGGCGCATCTGGCCTTCACCCGCGTCAGCTCGGTGGCCGAGCTTGACCAGGCGCTGGTCCAGGCAAAAGGCCAACCGGTGATGCTCGATCTTTACGCCGACTGGTGCGTGGCGTGCAAAGAGTTTGAAAAATACACCTTTAGCTCACCTGACGTGCAGCAGGCGCTGAAAGGTACCGTGTTATTGCAGGTTGATGTCACGAAGAACAGCCCGCAAGACGTCGCGCTGCTGAAACACCTGCAGGTGCTCGGTCTGCCGACGATCCTGTTCTTCAACGCTGAGGGTCAGGAACAGCCTGACCGGCGAGTCACCGGCTTTATGGATGCCGCGGCATTCAGCGCCCATTTGCGCGATTGGCAAGCGTGAGCGACACTTTAGGAGGAAAGATGGAGGAGAACACCGTGCTACGTGAAGACGTCCTGGCAGAAGCCATTAAAATTCTTGAAATTGAAGGTATCGCCAACACGTCGCTGGAGATGGTCGCTGAGCGCGTGTCCTGTCCGACGAGCGACCTGAAACGCTTCTGGCCTGACCGCGAAGCGCTGCTGTACGATGCGCTTCGCTATCTGAGCCAGCAGGTGGATGCCTGGCGTCGTCAGCTCCTGCTCGATGAAACCTTAGGCGCAGAGCAAAAGCTGCTGGCACGCTATGCGGCGCTCACCACCTGCGTCAGCAACCACCGCTACCCCGGCTGTCTGTTTATCGCCGCCTGCACCTTCTATCCCGATCCCCAGCACCCGATTCACCAGTTGGCGGAACAGCAGAAGCAGGCTTCGCTGGCCTACACTCACGAGCTGCTGACGCAGTTAGAGGTGGATGATCCGGAAATGGTCGCCAAACAGATGGAGCTGATTGTCGAGGGCTGCCTGAGCCGCCTGCTGATCAAGCGTAGCCAGACGGATGTGGATACCGCCCGGCGACTGGCTGAAGATATTCTGCGCTTCGCTCAGTGCCGTATGGGCGGCGCCTTAACCTGATTCTGATATCCTAACCGCCACGTCGCGCCTATAATTTCCCCCTCACTGATTGCTGACAGGGATTGATATGCGCGCGTTCTTCTGGGCTGCCTGGCTGGGCCTCTGCTCTACGTCATTGCTGGCGGCTCCCCTGCAAGGTTTTTCCTTTGCGCAAAAGGACTGGGAGCTCGCCTGCGATAACACCGGTACCTGCCGGGCGGCGGGCTATGGCGTCCGCATGGGCGAGGTCAGCGTGCTGTTAACCCGCAATGCGGGCAGTGAACAGCGCCTCGCCGCCACGGCCACCTTTGCGCAAATCGAACACGATATCCCCGCCGACTCCACCGCCAGCCTGCTGATCGACGATCAGGATCTCGGCGCGCTGGACGCCCAGGACGACAGCCATTTCCGTCTGGACAGCGATCAGACTACCGCCCTGCTACAGGCATTGACGAATCAGCGTAAAATCGAATTCACCCTTAACGGCCAGCACCTGCCGCTTTCCAGCGCCGGCAGCCGCGAGGTGCTGGGTAAAATGGATGCGTTTCAGCGACGCACCGGCACCGCCGACGCGCTGCTGGATAAAGGCGATGCCGGCGACGATGCCATTTTGCCAGCCACTCCCGCCCCGGAGATTATCGCCGCCCCGGTGATCCATAACGCGCAGCCGGTGGCGCTGAGCATACTCCAGCGCCAGAAGCTACTGCCCTCCCTGACGCCGCTGCTGAACCAGCGCTGTGACGACTGGCAGAACCCGGCCATCCCGGCGGCAGAGCGCCAGATCACGCTCACCGCGCTGGATAAAACCCATTCTCTGGTGCAGGCGCTCTGCTGGCGAGCGCCCTATAACGATGGCTATGCGCTGTGGCTGGTCGATAACGCCCAGCTGAACAAGCCACGGTTGCTGACCACCGAGGCCTCCAGCTACGCCAACGGTACTATCATCTTTTTGCGCAAAGAACGGGGCATTGCCGACTGCCTAACTGGCGAGACGCGCGTCTGGGAGGGTAAAACCTTTACCCCCAGCCTAAAGTACAGCACCGGTATGTGTCGGGAAATCACCCCCGGCGGCACCTGGATGTTACCGACCTTCGTCAGCCAGGTGATCCCCAGGCAGCAGAAAGAGGCGGATAACCTCGCCCTGCGAACGCTGTATAACGCAGTGCTGAAAGCGCAAAAAAGCGATCCAGAACTGGCGCTGAATAAGGTCGCCGAGCAGTTTCCGTTAACCGGCCATATTACCGACTTCACGCTCACTTACGCCGATGACACCCTGGTTTCGACCAGCAAACCTTCCCCGGATATCAGCGATGACGAATGGCAGGCGTTTCTGCGCTCCTCGATCAGCGCAGATTCAGAAAACGGTAAAGTCAGCTTTACCCTGATCGATCTCGATGGCGACGGCAAACGCGATCTGATCATCGACAGCTACGTGGGCGGCACCGGGCTCTTCAGCTACACCGGGGTGCTCCGGCGCGGCGATAATGACTTTGCCGCCGTCGACGGCAGCGACAGTGATAACGGCGATGATTTCGATGCCGGGGTGCCCGGCGCCCTCTTTTCCATCAATGGCCGCGGGGCTAACCAGTGGAACCACTGGGTCAAAATCAACGGTCAGGTATATGCCCTGTGGTACAACGGCCAGTTTGGCGAAGATAATCTCTACCTGCTGCGCCCGTTCAGCACCGCGAGCCAGACGCCCGCGGTGACGGTTCGCTATCGCTATACGCTGAACAGCATCCGCTCCCCGGAGAAAGACCAGCCGTTAACCCCACCCCTCAGCGACGGTGATAAAGCGGACCTGCTGCGTTCGCTGGAAGTCATGCAGGGCAGCCTGCTGAAAGACAAACCCGCCAGCGACAACGATGCGCCGATCTGCCCCATCCCACCGGGCACCTCCGCCGACGAGGCGGATAACTACTACAGCGGCGTCGCCGTCAACTATATCTATGAGACAGTGGCCTATATTCCGGTCTGGCTGAACGGGAAGTGTTATATCGGCACTATTTTCAGCCACCATGGCGCCTATCGCCACGGCGTGGATGCGGAAATTACGCTGAGCTCGCCACGTGAGGATGAAGAGGTCATTGGCGATTATATTATCTCCGGGTTGCGCCACGTTATCGCCATTACCAGCGGCTGGAAAACCCGCGAGGGCGATAACGGCATGCAGTGAAGTTAAGCCAAAACGCGCCTTTGAACGCAGAATTGCCGCAAAGATAAGCAATCGATACGTAATTTAAGAAATTTGGTTGACGGGCTGGGCGGATTACGGTTTAATGCGCCCCGTTGCCCGGATAGCTCAGTCGGTAGAGCAGGGGATTGAAAATCCCCGTGTCCTTGGTTCGATTCCGAGTCCGGGCACCACTATTTAAAGAACCCGCCCAAAAGGCGGGTTTTTGCTTTTCTGCATCCGGACTCTCCATCTAACTCTATTCTATGATCCCCTGCCCGGCAGCGTTGCGCTTGCGCGGGCCTACGCTGTTTGAACCTGCGGGGGGACCTGTAGGCCGGATAAGGCATTTATGCCGCCATCCGGCACAACCGCGGGGACAGTGTCTGATGTGTATCGCCCGGCGGCGCTGCGCTTGCGCGGGCCTGCGCTGTTTGAGCCTGCGGGGGACCCGTAGGCCGGATAAGGCATTTATGCCGCCATCCGGCACAACCACGGGTACAGTGTCTGATGTGTATCGCCCGGCGGCGCTGCGCTTGTGCGGGTCTGCGCTGTTTGAGCCTGCGGGGGAACCCGTAGGCCGGATAAGGCATTTATGCCGCCATCCGGCACAACCGCGGGTACAGTGTCTGATGTGTATCGCCCGGCGGCGCTGCGCTTGCGCGGATCTGCGCTGTTTGAGCCTGCGGGGGGACCCGTAGGCCGGATAAGGCATTTATGCCGCCATCCGGCACAACCGTGGGTACGGCGTCTGATGTGTATCGCCCGGCGGCGCTGCGCTTGCGCGGGCCTACGCTGTTTGAACCTGTGGAGGACCCGTAGGCCGGATAAGGCATTTATGCCGCCATCCGGCACAACCGCGGGTACAGTGTCTGATGTGTATCGCCCGGCGGCGCTGCGCTTGCGCGGGCCTACGCTGTTTGAACCTGCGAGGGACCCGTAGGCCGGATAAGGCGAAGCCGTCAGGCAAACGCCATGAAGAAAGGTATATTACTCGGCGGCCGTTTTCCCTTTGCCGGGTAGCCTGAACGCTTCGCCATAGGGCTTCGCAATACCCATGCGATACTGCGTCTCTTTGGCCGCCTGGTGGAGGTCGGCAAACTCCTCTTTCGGCGCTGGCGGACGTTGCGCCTTTTTCAGACACTGATTACGGTGGTGACGGATCCACTCTCTGTCATCATCGTTCAGGCAGCGCTGCATCACCTCAATCCATCTGGATGCCGCCCGACGGTAGAGCCCACACGCCTCTAACCGTTCAGCAATACTGTCCCTTATTCTCATCCACCTCGCTCCTCTGATGCTTTCACGATATCCCATGGTATTCCGACACCTGAACCGGAATACCATGGTAGAGTTAATTTATGACAAAACTATTCCTGTGCAGCGCAAGGAATATATTCATTATAATAATCGCTGTGCATAGCAAACCGCATTCGCGGTAATTACTTCCAAAGAGCTCCGGAATTATATGTCGAATGCCGCCATGGATACCGGACGGTATCGACGGTTGTACCTATCAATAGCTATTTAATTTATTATATTTCCGTTATCCAATACCTTGCGATGTTATCCACTCTCTGTACAGCGAAGCCTCATGGCGAGCTACCGGCGTGCTCCAGCAGTTTATTTCTAAAGATAAATAAGCAAGCCTCATTGAAATTATCTAACCCCAGTCGCTCATAAAGCGCAGTGCGCTTCCGGTAAAGGCTTTTTACCGAGGTATTCAGATTCACCGCCACCTCCTCCATGGTCATACCCGCCCCAAGCAAACGAAGCATTAACTGTTCAGTCAAACTTAAGCGCAGATCGTCAAACCACTCTTTGGTCAGCCGCTTGCTCTTCATCTCCAGAAAAAGCCCAAATAATGTCGCCATATCGGCGGGTGATAATGACATGTTTAAAAACGATTTCAGACTCAGTAAATGCTCTTCCCGATGGCGCATGTCGAGGACAATACAACATATTCGCTTTCTGGATTGTGCCGCCTCCATCACCAGGTAATCGTAATGACAAAGCGGCGAACGGCTATCAACCAGCAGAGAGACCTCATCAACCTCATTATCTAAAATCGCTTTTCCGCTAGAATCTAACTGAATGATATCAGGAAAGAAATTCTTAACACCTTGAAAGAGATAGTAATCCTGGGTAACCAATATCATTGAAGTTGCCACAAATCGTCCCTTTAACATTTAATCAACAAATTCTCGTCAACCAGACGTTTTCCCTCCCCCTGTGAAACGCTTCGCATGGCGGTAAAAATAACGAGACCTGTGATTTATCATTAGCGCGGCATCTAAATCTGGCTGTGAAAAACCTCCTTGCGTTCTGACGGGAAATAAACAGATTAATTATAAATAAAAAAATACCACAGAAAAGATGCTTTTTCTGCTATTGAGAATTTTTGTCAGAAATCATCTTAAATATCCACAAAAAACATCACATACTCGCCAATATATCTCATTGCTCATTTTTGAAACAAAATTTCATCTAGCGCTCTTTTTTATTTATTTCAGTTAGTTAAAGAACAGCCCCTCAACGCCAATGTTCAATCAAAGCCGATTTTACAGATTTATCTTAAAACGCAGTTCATCATTTACCCATATTTATCCGCTGCCATATCGGGTATAAATTATCCATCCAATTATCGACAGGAGATATGTTTATTACTTTGCAATAAGTCATTCACCCGCAGTGCCAGTCAGCTAAATGGGACCATCCTCATCCTTTAACTCACCGTCAAAGGACGGTCGTGTTGTGCAATGGATTCTTGATGAACATATGGCAAATAGAAATGGAAAGATCACCTTATTCAAATACGTTATTGTTTAATCGCAACACGAAACTCTCGCTATCAATCGGCTTACTTTTGCTCTTCCCGGCGCTGGTTCAGGGAGCGGATTCGCTCTATGACCAGCAGATCCTGCAAGCGCGTCAAGGCCAGTATGCCCCCTTTCTCTCTTATCTTCAGCAGTACCAGTTGCGGCATGCCTTAACCCCTTCTCAAGTGGCGGACTGGCTTCAGGTAGCTCTCTGGGCCGGCCAGGACGATGAAGTGGTGAAAGTCTGGCGACGCTACCAGGTCTATATGCCGCTTCCCGCACGCGGTACCGCCGCGGCGGCGCAGGCCCTGCGCAACCAGAAACAGTGGCAAGCCTCGCTCACCCTCTGGCAGCAAGCCCTAAGCCAGGCACCCGACGACGATTATCGTATCGGCTATATCAAAACGCTGGCCGATGCCCGCAAGGACGGCGAGGCACTCAGTGAAGCGCGTCGCCTGGTGGCGGAGCAGGCGAGCACCGCGCACCTGCAAACGCTCTCATATGTCTACCTGCGGCTTGGCAAAAGCTGGGACCAGCTGCTGGTGGACACGCAGATCCTCGATCGTGAGCCGCAAAACAAAGCCGCGCTGACCAGCCTGATGGCGACCCTGACCCGCAACCGGATCGATTCCCCTGCTCTCGGCCTGGCGGATAGTGTCGAACTGACGCCTGCGGAAAAGCGCAATCTGCAGTTGAACGCCGCTGCCGAACTGGTGCGCCTTGCTGATACGCCTTCCCGCGAAGAAAACGCGCGTTACGCGCTGGCCAGCACGGCGCTAACGCAGTATGACGCGATGATCGCCGCCTGGCACCCCGACCCACAGGCTGCGCCCGACATCATCCGGGCGCGCATTGATCGTCTTGGCGCCCTGTACGCCAATGCAGATTACGCGCAGGTCATCCGCGAATACCAAAATCTCATCGCGCAGCAGCAGACCGTTCCCGACTGGGCCATCGGCTGGGTCATCTCCTCTTATATCGCCCTTAAGCAAATTGAGCCTGCGCTGACGCTTATTCACCAGCATCCCTCGTGGCTAACGAGCCAACAGAATGAGGAACACGAGCTTTTCTACGCCCTGCTGGACACCGGTCAGTACCCGGCGGCGCAACAGTATGTCGCCCGCCTCACCCGGAATGCGCCCTACATCCGTCGTCTCTACGGCTCGCCGACGCCGCAGCCGAATGACGACTGGCTCACCGCACAGTCGCTTAACGTGCACTATTTATCCGCCACCAACGCCCTGCCGCAGGCCGAATCCCGAATGCGGCGCCTGGCGGAGACGGCCCCCGGCAACCAGGGCCTGCAGATAGATTATGCCGCCCTTCTGCAGGACCGAGGATTGCCACGAGCCGCCGAACACCAGCTAAAAGCAGCGGAATCTATGGATCCCACCAGCCTGCAGCTGGAGCGCCAGCAGGCCTGGGTCGCCCTCGATCTGCAGGAGTGGCGGCAAATGGAACTGCTGGCTGACGATGTCATCGCCCGCTCGCCACGAGATCTGAATACCCAACGCTTAGCCAGAGCCCGTGAGGTCCATCATCTTTCCGAACTTCGCCTGAGTGTTGGCAAAGGATTGCACTCCGATAACCCGGTCAGCGGCACGCACGACCTCAGTTTTGAGACGGCGATCTACAGTCCGCCGCTAGCCGACAGCTGGCGATTGTTCGGCGGGCACCGCTTCGCTGAAGGCAATTTTGAGGAGGGAAAAGGCAGCCGTCGCCAGCTGTTCGCCGGCGTTGAATGGCGCCCGCGCGACTACTGGGGCGAGCTTGAGCTCTCAAGCGTCAATTTTCACGGCGAGAACAAGCCCGGCGTCCGCCTTTCCGCCGCCCACGACATCAACGATCGCTGGCAGCTGGGCGGCGAAGTGGAGCGGATTTCGCAGCAGACCCCGCTGCGCGCGTTACGCAACGGCGTCAGCGCCAACCGCGGCGAAGGCTGGCTGCGCTGGTATCAAAACGAACGCCGGGAGTACCGCGTCAGCGTGGCCACCAGCCGGTTTACCGACCACAACCGCCGCCAGGAGTACACCCTCTCCGGTAAAGAGCGCCTTTGGCAGACGCCGTGGTTAACGCTGGATCTGCAGCCCGGTCTGTCGGCCTGCGCCAATAGCCGCACCGACACCGCCTACTACAGTCCGGCACGGGACCTCGCCGCCACCGCGGCGCTGGCCGTCGATCACACGCTTTACCAGCGCTATGACACCGTCTGGAGCCAGCAGCTGCTCGCCGGCGGCGGCAGCTACTGGCAAAAAAATCACGCCGCCGGCGCGATCACGGTGCTGGGTTATGGGCAGCGCCTGCGCTGGAACAACGTCGTCGACACCGGGGTGATGCTGAACTGGGACAAACGCCCCTACGACGGTAAACGCGAAAACAACCTCGCCATCACTCTTGATGCAAATATACGGTTTTAAGGATGACCATGCGGAACACGACCCTGCGCAACGGCCTGATGCTTCTCGTCTGGCTGTGCCTTATCTTCAGCGTGCGTGCTGAGGAAATCCCCTTCCTCGCCCCGCAGCAGCGCCCCCAACTGGAGGCCAATCAACCCTGGCCGGCGGATCGCTTTCTGGTGCTGGCCTACCATGATGTCGAAGACGACGCCGCCGACCAGCGTTATCTTTCAGTGCGCACCAGCGCGCTCAACGAGCAGATCGCCTGGCTGCTGCATCACGGCTACCATGCGGTGAGCGTCCAGGACATTCTTGACGCGCACCATGGCGTTAAGCCGCTGCCGGCCAAGGCTTTTCTTCTCAGCTTCGACGATGGCTATAGCAGCTTTTACACCCGCGTCTGGCCGCTGCTTAAAGCCTGGAATGTTCCGGCGCTCTGGGCGCCGGTGGGCAGTTGGGTGGACACTCCCGCCGGCCAGCCCGTTAATTTTGGCGGCCTGATGACGCCGCGCGATCGCTTCGCTACCTGGGAGATGGTGCGCGAGCTCAGCCGCTCGCCGCTGGTGGAAATCGGCGCGCACACCTGGGCCTCTCACTACGGCCTACCGGCCAATCCGCAGGGCAGCCGCGAGCCCGCCGCCGCCAACCGCGGCTGGGATAAAACCACCGGTCGTTATGAAAGCGACGCGCAGTTTACCCGGCGCATGGCCGATGACGTGCAGAAAGTGACGGCGAAAATCCACGAGGTCGCCGGGAAAGCACCGCGCGCCTGGGTGTGGCCCTATGGCGCCGCCAGCGGCAGTACCCTGGCTATCGCCAAACAGCAGGGCTATCAGCTGGCGTTTACGCTGAACGACGGCCTGGGCAACGTGAAGGACCTGGACAATATTCCGCGCCTGCTGATCGCCGGGAATCCGTCGATCAAGGCGTTTGCCAACGCCGTAACCCAGATCCAGGAAGCCGATCCTGTTCGGGTGATGCATGTGGATCTGGACTATGTCTATGATCCCAATCCCGTCCAGCAGGCGAAGAATATCGATAAGCTGGTGCAGCGCGTCTATGACATGAAAATCAGCCATGTCTTTCTGCAGGCCTTTTCCGACCCGCAGGGCGACGGCACGGTCAAGTCGCTCTATTTCCCTAACCGCTGGCTGCCGATGCGCGCCGACCTGTTTAACTTCGTCTCCTGGCAGTTGCAGACCCGCGGCGGGGTGAAGGTGTATGCCTGGATGCCGGTGCTGGCCTTCGATCTCTCGTCCGATCTGCCGCGCGTTCAGCGCTGGGATCCGCAAACCGGCAAGGCATTACTTGCCCGCCAGCCGTACGTTCGCCTGTCGCCCTGGGATCCCCGGGTTCGCCAGCAGATCACCGACATCTACGAAGATCTGGCCCGGCACGCCAGCTTCAGCGGGATTCTGTTTCACGATGACGCCGTGCTGACCGATTTTGAAGACGTGAGCCCGGAGGCGGTCGCCGCCTGGCGGCAGACGGGTCTGGGGCACGATGCCGGCCCGGTGCCCCAAAGCCCGCAAGAGCGCCAGGCATGGATGCGTTTCAAAAGCCAAACCCTGACCCGCTTCACTCTGGATCTACGCCAGGCGGTGCAGGCCATCCGCGGCCCGCAGGTGAAAACGGCGCGTAATCTCTTCGCCCTGCCGATCCTGGAGCCACAGAGCGAAGCCTGGTTCGCGCAGAATCTGGATGACTTCCTTGCCGCCTATGACTGGACGGTACCCATGGCGATGCCGCTGATGGAGTCCGTACCGATTGACGCCAGCCAGGCCTGGCTGACGCGGCTGGTCCAGGCCGTCGCCAGCCACCCGGGCGCGCTGAAGAAAACCATCTTTGAACTGCAAGCCAGAGACTGGAACCGACGCCAGCAAAACGCCATTCCCGACCAGCAGCTGGCGGACTGGATGCGTTTGCTGCGGCTGAACGGCGTCAAAAATTACGGCTACTACCCTGACGATTTTATTAACAACCAGCCTGATATCTCCCGTATCAGGCCGCAATTTTCTTCCTGGTGGTACCCTGACCATGACTGATCGCATCATCGCATTGTGCATTTTATGCCTCGTATTCGGGCTGCCGTTAGGTGTCGCAGCGGTATTTACCGGCGAGCTCATCCTCGACTTTGTCTTTTTCTGGCCGCTGTTTATGTCAGTGCTGTGGATCACCGGGGGCCTTTACTTCTGGTTTCAGCTGGAACGCCACTGGCCGTGGGGGGAGGATACCCCGCCGCCGACGCTGCCGGGCAATCCGCTGATTTCGATCCTGATCCCGTGTTTTAACGAGGAGAAAAACGCCCGGGAAACCATCAGCGCGGCGCTGGCCCAGCGTTACGCCAATCTCGAAGTGATCGCCATTAACGACGGCTCTTCGGACAACACCGCCCAGGTGCTCCAGCAGCTGGCGCAGGAGGAACCGAGGCTGCGGGTGATCCATCTGGCCGCCAATCAGGGAAAAGCGGTAGCGCTCAAAGCAGGCGCCGCCGCCGCCCGCGGCGATCTGCTGGTCTGCATCGATGGCGACGCCCTGCTGGACCGGGATACCGCGGCCTGGTTGGTCGCGCCGTTGATCCACTATCCGCACGTCGGGGCGGTCACCGGCAACCCGCGGATCCGCACCCGATCCACGCTGATCGGTCGCATTCAGGTGGGAGAATTCTCGTCGATCATTGGGCTTATCAAGCGGACGCAGCGGATCTATGGCCGGGTCTTTACCGTCTCCGGTGTGATTGCCGCCTTCCGGCGCCAGGCGCTGGCGGACGTCGGCTACTGGAGCCCGGATATGATCACCGAAGATATTGATATCAGCTGGAAGCTTCAGCTCCGCCACTGGGACATCTTTTTCGAGCCGCGGGCGCTGTGCTGGATCCTGATGCCGGAGACCCTCAAAGGGTTATGGAAGCAGCGTCTGCGCTGGGCGCAAGGCGGCGCGGAGGTTTTTCTGGTCAACCTCCGTCGCCTGTTTCACTGGGAGCATCATCGGATGTGGCCGCTGTTTCTGGAGTATGCCTGCTCCACGCTGTGGGCCTTTGCCTACGCGGTTACCATTCTGCTGTTTATCCTCAGCCGCCTGATGCCGCTGCCTGACAATCTGGCGGTGCACAGCCTGTTTCCGCCGGAATTCACCGGCATGCTGCTTGGCGTGATGTGCCTGCTGCAGTTCGTCGCCAGTCTGTATATCGAGCGGCGCTACGAGAAAAAGGTCGCCAAATCGCTGTTCTGGGTGATCTGGTTCCCGATGGTTTACTGGATGATCGGCCTGCTGACCACGCTGGTCGCTTTTCCGAAAGTGATGGTGAAACGTCAACGTTCCCGCGCGCGCTGGGTGAGTCCGGACCGGGGAAAAGGAAGCCTGTGATGAATGAAAATACGCTCATCTTAACCGAACACCGTGTGCTGCCCCGGCTGGTCGACGCCGGTTTAACGTTGCTGGCCTGGCTCGGTTTTCTGTTCTTTCTGTACGCCAATTTGCTGATGCAGTTCATCGCGCCGCCCTCTCCGCGCTGGGAGTCGTTGATGGCTTCACTGAATACGGCGCTGGTGTATCTGCTGATTGCCGCGCTGAACGGCTGGCTGTTGATCCTCTGGTACCACTACAACCGGCGCCGCGCCCGCACCCGACATCATACCGCGGTGCTCACCCTGCGACATGATGAGCTGGCGAGCAGCTTTAACGTTGCGCCGCAAATTATCTCGGAGATGAGCCGCTATAATTTGCTCACCGTTTACCACGATCAAATCGGGCAGATTATTGATTTAAAAAGCCACGCGTTACCGCCGCCGCAGGAAGAGAGCGAGCGCGCATGAGAGCAAGGCCGCCGTCGGCGGCCTGGATAGGTAATAACGCCGGGGGATCAGCCGCCGGCTTTTTTGATGGCGGCTTCCAGCGAGGCCTGATCCGCCAGCCCCGGGAAGACGGTGATGCTGGCTTCCGTGGCGCCGGTGGTCGGCATCACGATCACGCCCGGCGTGCCGCTCAGACCAATCTCCTGCGCCAGGTCGTTAATGCTCTGCAGCACCGGTTCGACGTCGGTGGCCTTCTTCGCATCAAAGCCGGCTTTCTTCGCCTGCTGCTGGATATCCGCCGTCGTCAGCTTACCTTCGTTATGGCCGGTAGCGTAAATCCCGTTATGGTAGGCCAGATAGGCATCCGCCCCTTTCTGCTGATAGATCTGCAGGCCGGTTTTTGCCGCCTCCAGCGAGCTTTCCCAGCGGCCGCCGAAAATCGGCCACTCTTTAAAGGCGAAGCGGGTCTGCGGGTGCGCTTTAATCACCTGCTCCATCACCGGCGCCAGACGGCTGCAGTAGACGCACTGGTAGTCGAAGAATTCGATCACCGTGACTTTGCCGTTGGCCGGACCGTAGGTCGGGGTATTTTTATCCTGGGTCAATACAGCCGCTTTTTTCAGCACTGCCTGGGTGGCCGCGCTGGCCTGCTGTTCAGCCTGTATTTGCTGCAATTTCTGGCTCGCCTGCAGGAGGACTTCCGGGTGGGCGACCAGGTAGTCGGCGGCGATTTTGCCGATTTTCGCCTCCTGTTCCGGGGTGAAGGTCGCCGGCGCGTCAGCGGCAGAGGCCATCGCCGGCAGTAAGACAGCGCTCAGCAGGGCGACAGAGAGGTATTTCTTGTGGCCAGACATAGTGGGGATCCTTGCGATAAGTGAACGGCAGGTGAGTCTGGGTGACAAAATATCACCCTTTTTCGCCGAAGCCTTGCCCAACGGCGCGTTGATTCGTAACTTTATTTTTCAGGCTCGCTTTTCCCGCGCGACGGCGCGGGTCTGCGTCAGTGGTCAATGCGCCCCAGGCGGAGTACCCTGCGCAGCGGTTTTTCTTGCTCTTTTTCAGGTGGTTTCTCTCGAAATGAATGCATTACTCCAACAATGGGACATGGCGGTGATTATGCTGCAGATTGTCGCCATCGATTTACTGCTGGGCGGCGATAACGCCGTGGTGATAGCCATGGCCTGCCGCAAACTGCCGCCACAAAAACGCACCAAAGCGATCATCATCGGTACCGTGGGGGCGATCCTGGCGCGCGTGCTGTTGCTGGCGATCGCCCTGTACCTCCTGTCGCTACCGTGGCTGAAAATAGTCGGCGCGTTGCTCCTGCTGTGGATTGGCATGAAGCTGGTGAGTAATGAGGAGGAAGAGAGCGAGGTCGGCAGCTCCGCGAGCCTGTGGCGCACCGCGATCACCATCACCGTCGCCGATATGATCATGTCGCTGGATAACGTGCTGGCGGTCGCTGCGGCGGGGAAAGGGCACATTGCGCTGGTCGCCCTCGGCGTGGCGATCAGCATTCCGATTATCGTCGCGGGCAGCAAACTGGTCCAGGTCCTGCTCACCCGCTTTCCCGCCGTGGTGCTGTTGGGCGGAATGCTCATCGGCTGGATTGCCGGGTCGATGCTGGTCAGCGATCCCACCATTCAGCAGCTGTTTCCCGACGCCGGAGACGGCACCGCACGCGTGGCCGGCGCCGTCGGCGCGCTGCTGGTGCTGTTTGAAGGATGGCGCCGTCGCCCACGCCCGCAGGCGAAAGACTAGCCTCGCCCATGACGCCGTTGACCCCGACGGCGTCAAGTTTCCGCCACTTTTCTTCCCCTTCAGGGCGCATTTGCCCTACGCTTTATACTGACGCCTGTTCCAGGGAATATGTAACCACCGCACTGAGCATAGATGAGATAAAATCATGGAATTGAAGGATTATTATGCCATTCTCGGGGTACAACCAACCGACGATCTGAAAACCATCAAGACCGCCTACCGCCGCCTGGCACGCAAATATCACCCCGACGTCAGTAAAGAAAGCGATGCCGAAGCCAAATTCAAGGATCTCGCCGAAGCCTGGGAAGTCCTGAAAGATGAGCAGCGGCGCGCCGAATACGATCAGCTCTGGCAGCATCGCAACGATCCCGGCTTCGGTCGCCAGCAGCAGACACACGAGCAGAGCTACAGCCAGCAAGATTTCGACGACATCTTCTCCTCCATGTTTGGCCAGCAGGCGCATCAGCGTCGCCGTCAGCATGCCGCACGCGGCCACGATCTGGAGATCGAAGTGGCGGTGTTCCTTGAAGAGACGCTGGCCGAGCAGACCCGCACCATCAGCTATAACCTGCCGGTGTACAACGTGTTTGGCATGATCGAAAGTGAAACGCCGAAAACGCTGAATGTGAAGATCCCCGCCGGGGTAGTCGATGGTCAGCGTATCCGCCTGAAAGGCCAGGGGACGCCGGGCGAAAACGGCGGCCCGAACGGCGATCTGTGGCTGGTTATCCACATCGCCCCGCATCCGCTGTTCGACATCGTGGGCCATAATCTGGAGATCGTCCTGCCGCTGTCGCCATGGGAGGCCGCGCTGGGCGCGAAAGTGACGGTGCCCACCCTGAAAGAGAGCATCCTGCTAACGGTGCCGCCGGGCAGTCAGGCAGGACAGCGCCTGCGCATCAAGGGCAAAGGGCTGGTGAGCAAAACCCACACTGGCGATTTGTTCGCCGTCATCAAAATTGTCATGCCGCCAAAACCAGATGAAAAAGCGCGTGAGCTCTGGCAACAATTGGCCGCCGCCGAAGCCAGCTTCGATCCGCGTAAGACATGGGGGAAAGCCTGATGGCTACAGTAACAGTGACGTTTACCATTACCGAATTGTGCCTGCGTACCGGGGTATCGGAAGAGGAGCTGGCGGAGATCGTCGGCTTAGGGATGATTGAACCGCACCAGCCGCAGGCGGAAACCTGGCTGTTCGACGACAGCGCGGTGACGATTGTCCATCGCGCGGTGCGCCTGCGTAATGAGCTGGAGCTGGACTGGCCGGGGATTGCAGTGGCGCTGACGCTGCTGGATGAGAACGCGCGGCTGACCCGCGAAAATCGCCTGCTGCAGCAGCGCCTGGCCCGCTTTTTAACCCACAGCTAAGCGGAATTTCCCGGGTCGCGGCGTTCCGCCTTACCCGGGCTACCGGACGGTGCAAACAGTAGCCCGGCTAAGCGCAGCGAAAGCCGGGGAATTTCCCGGGTCGCGGCGTTCCGCCTTACCCGGGCTACCGGACGGTGTAAACAGTAGCCCGGCTAAGCGCAGCGAAAGCCGGGGAGTTCCCCGGGTCGCGGCGTTCCGCCTTACCCGGGCTACCGGACGGTGCAAACGGTAGCCCGGCTAAGCGCAGCGCAAGCCGGGGAGTTTCCCGGGTCGCGGCGTTCCGCCTTACCCGGGCTACCGGACGGTGCAAACGGTAGCCCGGCTAAGCGCAGCGAAAGCCGGGGAGTTCCCCGGGTCGCGGCGTTCCGCCTTACCCGGGCTACCGGGCAGTGCAAACAGTAGCCCGGCTAAGCACAGCGCAAGCCGGGAAGTTTCCCGGGTCGCGGCGTTCCGCCTTAGCCGGGCTACCGGACGGTGCAAACAGTAGCCCGGCTAAGCGCAGCGAAAGCCGGGGAATTTCCCGGGTCGCGGCGTTCCGCCTTACCCGGGCTACCGGACGGTGCAAACGGTAGCCCGGCTAAGCGCAGCGCAAGCCGGGGAGTTTCCCGGATAGCGCAAACCGGGAATAGCGCTTAATCCGGTAAAGAACCGGCGAGATTACGCGCAGAAACGCTCTCACTCACCGGCGCGGGCGGCTCCGGCGCCTTAACCGGGGCGGCCGCTGGCGCAGTGGCCGGGGCGGAAGAGGCCGGCTGGATCTCAAGGAACGAGGCCAGCATCTTACGCAGCGTTTCCGGTTTAGTGTCTTCCGCCAGCAGCGCCGCCAGCATTGACGGCAAGCGGCTATCGACTTCCCCTAACGCCAACCCCGCCAACAGCGCCGTACGCGACATATCGCCGCGGTCGCCGCGGTGATGGGCCTCAATTTTCGCGTCCGCAAAGCGCTCGCTGGCGCTGATATCCGGGCGCAGGTATATCAGAACCTTTCTGCGATCCAGAGTCATAGACGCTCCTTAGCCAATAATTTTCAGACCACGCACCAGGGCGAACTGCGGCTCTTCAGCCACCACGAAACGATCTTCGCGCAGGCCCATACGTTCACGAATCGCATCGGCAACCAGCGGCGCGCCGCCGCCAATCACGATGGCGTGCGAATAGCCTTTAAAGCTATCGATGGCTGTCAGGACACGGGTGGTCAGGCGTTCAATACTGTTCGCGATGACCTTCTTCACCTCAGATACCGCATCCGGATCGTTGATGTTGTCGGTCAGATACGCTTCGTCATGGCGATTGATAATAATCTGGTCAACGTTATAGCTGGAGGTGTCGGTATTCGCCCGCGCCAGCGCCAGCTTAACGGCGTCGGTCACCAGCGATACGCCCAGCTTCGGGTCGCCGTAAATACGCGAAACCGAGGTCATCTGCCCGGCCACCATCGAAATATCCAGCGTGGTGCCGCCGAGGTCGACAATGAGCACTGAATGCGACGGTTTCAGTTCATCACACAGGCTAATACCCGCCGGAATGGATTCCGGACGCACGGTGACTTTGGTGATATTGAACACCACGCCTTTATTCAGTTTAACGTCGCGCAGCAGGCTCTTTTTCTTGCGCTCAATGTTGTCGAGGCGATATTGCGCATCTTCGTCATAAAATTCGGTCAGCGGCAGCGTGACCACAATTTCAACATCCTGCGGCTCCAGACCACTGGTCAGCAGCGCGTGATGGACGGCGATGGAGTTCAACGGGCTATATTGCCAGTCAATGTTATTGGTCGGCAGCGCATCGGGGGTGATCAGGTCGAATGAGTACTTTTCATCATCCACGGTGTAGTTAAATGGCTTCCCGGAACCGAAGGTGGCAGACCAGCCTCGCTTGAAACTGTTGGGGCTGATATGGGTGAAAGTTTCGCCATCTTGCTCCCACAGCATTTTGATATTGGTTGAACCATCATCGATAAAAATGCGCATCGCATTGCTCCATCACTGAGACAAATAAGAGAAAAATGTAAGACCCAAAAAGAGTAGCAAGAGTTAAAAAGCAGCGCAAGAGCACGAAAAAGAGACAATTCCGAGTTTTATTTGAGAATAATGGGAGAAACAAACAACTCCCTGAGCCCGAAAAGAGAAATTATTGAGACAAAATAGAGAACTATAGTTTCCTCTCTCTGTCTGTTTCAGACGCTGTTTTTTGTACAAAAAGAGAGCATCCCTCCCCTCTTTCGTCAGCGGTTTTCGCACGCTTTTTATACCTGGTTGGGTACCACAATCGGCCGTTCCGGCTCGACGACATTTTCCGGTGCCCGGCGATATTTATCCAGCAGGTGAATCTGAATACGACGCAGCATATCGCCATTCAGTTTGTAATAACGAAAATAGAGAAACAACGTCAGGGCAAAAAAGAGCGTCGGCAGCGCAATCATAATCGCCTGCATCCCCAGTTTCGTCTGTGCAGATTGAACAACATTCGGCACGTAGCCGATGATACTCAGCACCACAGCGATAAACCAGGCCGCAAACGCCGAACCGGCTTTGACCACCAGCGTCTGTACCGAGTAGGCGATGCTTTCGCAGCGGATATTCATCGTATATTCGCCGTAGTCGACGGTATCGGCCACCATAATGACCTGCAGCACCCAGAACAGCGCGGTGCCGATATTCAACAGCACACCAGCCAGCGAAATCAGCGCGATGTTGTAGACCCCGCTCAGCGCCATCAGCAACAGCACGCCACAGCCCAGCACCGGCATGATTGATGCTCCCGCCCACAGAATGCGCCGCGACAGCCCTTTTACCAGCCGTGGGAACAGGATCAGCGTCAGCAAATTCGCCGCCCCCGCGTAGGACATGTAATACGGAAACATCTCCGCACTGCCAATGACGTAGGTAAAGTAGTAAATCGCAAAGCCAGCGATAATATTCGCCGCCGTGTTATAGGCCAGCGCCATGCCTAACAGACAGGCCAGCTGATCGTTTTTATAGATAAGCGCCACCATCTGGCGCAGTGAAAGATGGCTGGAATCCTCGCTCACGCCGCTGTCGGAGGAGTAAACCTCATGGACATTGCGCAGGGTGACGAGGGTGGAAACCACAAAGAAGGCGATCAGCACCAGAGTGAACATCTGAAAACCAAAACCGCGGTCGGCGCCGCCCACGGCGCTGACAAACGGCAGCGTGACACCGGCCGTCACAAATCCCGCCAGACTGGCGAAAAAACGCGGATAAGGTACCAGCTGTTCGCGTTCACGTTTATCGAGGGTAATGGTCGGCACCAGCGACCAGAACGGCACATCCATGATGGTGTAGGTGAAGCCCCACAGCAGATAGGTCAGCCACACCCACGCCAGTAGCGCCCCGCCGCTGAAGTGATGGGCGCTGAACAGCATATACAGCACCGCCGAGTTGGTTATCGTGCCGATCAGGATCCACGGTTTGAACTTCCCCCATCGCGATCGCGTGCAGTTGACGATCCATCCCATGATCGGATCGGCTATCGCATCGAGGATCCGCGCCACCAGGAACAAGGTGCCAACCACCCCAACCGATAGGCCAACAATATCGGTGTAGTAATACATCAGGTACATGTAGACGATACCGATAGCGAAATCTTTACCAAAGGCACCAAATCCGTAGCTGAGCTTTGTTGTCATTGAAATACTCATAGGGTACAGGTCGCTGTCGCCAGCGCCTCCTTCAGTGTTTGATAGAGCGTGCCAGGCGCCGCCGGGCCAGATCCCCCCGGCGGCATGAGAGGATTAACGGTGCAGCCAGGCCGGCAGCCAGTCGCCGTGGCTGGCGATCAGATCGTCCACCAGCGCGTAGATCTCTTCGATCCCCAGCACCGCGGCGGTGTGCGGATCCATCATCGTGGCGTAATAAACATAGTCGCGATTTTCCGTCAGAATGGCCTCCGTTAGCAGCGTCTGCACGTTGATGTTGGACTGCATCAGCGCCGCCAGATGCGCCGGCAGCGCGCCCACTTTCGTCGGTTGAATACCGTTGGCGTCCACCAGGCAAGCCACTTCCACACAGCAGCCCTGCGGCAGGTTGTCGATGAGATTATCGTTGCGCACGTTGCCGTACACCACGCTTGGCTCGCCGGTCCAGATGGCGTTCATGATGGTGCTGGCATACTCGCGCGAGGGTTTAACGTCGATGCGCTCACCGCGCTTATAGCTCTCCAGCTCTTTATGCCAGTTGGCCAGTTGCTCGACGCAGCGTTTAGGGTATTCATCCAGCGGCACTTTATAGCGAGCGATAAGGTCATCGCGGCCCGGCTTGATAAACCATGGCGTATATTCCGCGAAATGCTCCGACGATTCGGTGACAAAGTAGCCCAGCTTTTTGAACATCTCATAGCGGACGATGTTTTCGCAGCGCGGGTTGCCGTGCAGGTTCGGCTTCGGCGCCCGGCCCTCGGCGTAGGCCTGCAGCAGGTCGGGATAGAGACTGACGTAGCTGCCGTCAGCGAGCTTTTTCTCCAGCGACAGATAGAACGCCATATGGTTGATTCCCGCGCAGCGGTAGCGTAAATCCGCCGGATCGAGATCGAGGTCGCGCGCCAGCTCTTCCGCTGTCCCCTGTACCGAATGGCACAGGCCAACCTGCTTGATATGCGGGTAGCGCGCGTACATGGCCCAGGTGTTCATCGCCATCGGGTTGACGTAGTTAAGCAGGGTGGCGTCCGGGCAGACCTCGGTCATATCGTCGCAGATAGCCCACAGGTGGGGAATGGTCCGCAGCGCGCGCATAATGCCCCCCGGCCCCAGCGTATCGGCGATGGTTTGCTCCAGGCCGTGGCGTTTGCAGACTTCAAAATCGGTGACGGTACAGGGCTCATAGCCGCCAATCTGGAAAGCGACGACGACAAAATCGGCGCCCTGCAGGGCGGTTTTACGATCGCGATGGCAGCTGATTTCGCCGTTCGCGCCCACCGAATCCATCAGCTTGCGCACCACGATATGCGACTCTTCCAGCCGGGTTTCATCGATATCCATCAGCGCGATATGCGCCGATTTCAGCGCCTGGCGCTGGAAAACATCACCGAGAATATTTTTGACGAACACCGTCGAACCGGCACCGATAAAAGTAATTTTTGGGGCAGACATTGCACTCTCTCCATCAGATCATTGAACGCTTTCAGAGTGGCACGCCGCTCCCCGCTGCGCTGCCCCGTTCCCGCCGGAGCATTCCCGGAAACTCAGATCGGCCATTAAGCGCCACAAAATCTGAGCTTTTGGGAATAGATCGACTTAAAAGGAGAGAAAACGGGCCAGTTATTCCGCTAAGCTGTAGTCAGTTTTGGTGAAAAATGCAGCCACTCTGACAATCCAGGAACACGTTAATGATGGAACACCGCTTTACTTCCCTGCCCCCCGATCCCTTCATGTGCAGCAGCGACGAAAAGCAGAGCCGCAGCCCGCTGGCGCTCTACTCCGAGTATCAGCGTATGGATATCGAACTGCGCCCGCCGCACGCCATGCCCACCAGCCACTGGCACGGCCAGGTGGAGGTCAACGTGCCATTCGACGGCGATGTAGAGTATTTGATTAATAACGAAGTGGTGCGTATTGAAAAAGGCTATATCACCCTGTTTTGGGCCTGTACGCCGCATCAGCTGACCCGCCCTGGCGACTGCCAGCAGATGGCGATATTCAACCTGCCAATGCATCTGTTTCTCTCATGGCCGCTGGACCGCGAACTGATCAACCACGTCACCCATGGGATGGTGATTAAGTCCCTCGCCGCGCAGCAGTTAAGCGCCTTTGAAGTGCGCCGCTGGCAGCAGGAGCTGAACCACGACAATGAACAGATTCGCCAGCTGGCGATCGATGAAATCGCCCTGATGCTCAAGCGGCTGAGCCTCTCCGGCTGGCAGCCGATTCTGGTCAACAAAACCTCGCGCACCCACAAGAACAGCGTCTCGCGCCACGCCCAGTTTTATGTCAGCCAGATGCTGGAGTTTATCGCCGCCCACTACGATCAGGCGCTGACCGTCGACGCCGTCGCCGAGCACGTTAAGCTCAACCCGAACTACGCGATGGGGGTCTTTCAGCGGGTGATGCAGCAGACCATGAAGCAGTACATTACCGCTATGCGTATCAATCACGTGCGGGCGCTGCTGAGCGATACCGACAAGACCATCCTGGATATTGCCCTCACCGCCGGTTTCCGTTCCAGCAGCCGCTTCTACAGCACCTTTACCCGCTACGTGGGCATGCCGCCGCAGCAGTATCGTAAACTCAGCCAACAGCGTCGACACGGCCTGGCCTTGCAGGAGACATAAAAAATGCCGCCGGGGAAGCCCGCGGCGGCATGTTGCAACAGCCAAAAGGATTAGTCGTTAATACGAGGGTGCTGCTGCACCAGACGTGACCGTTTTGCCTGCAGATCGGAGATCTCCTGATCGATATCTTCGATTTTTTGCTCGATGTTATCGTAGTGCTCGCCAAGTATTTCTTTCGCTTCCTGGATATCCGACGCCGCTGGCGTCGCTCCTTTCAGCGGGCGGTTAGCCGTCTCTTTCATTGACAGGCCGGTAATCAGGCCAATCACCGCAATCACCATCAGATAGTAAGCAGGCATCATCAGGTTCTGGGTGGTTTCTACCAGCCACGCCGCCAGCGTTGGCGTCAGACCGGCAATCAGCACCGAGATATTAAAGGCGCTGGCCAGGGCGCTGAAGCGAATATGCGTCGGGAACATCGCCGGCAGCGAGGAGGCCATCACCCCGATAAAGCAGTTCAGCACGACCGCCAGCAGCAGCAAACCGGCGAAAATCAGGCCAATCACGTTGCTGTTGATCATAATGAAGGCCGGGATCGCCAGGGCAAACAGCGCCACACTACCAATCAGGATAAACGGACGACGGCCAAAGCGGTCGCTGAGCATACCGATAACCGGCTGTACAAACAGCATCCCGACCATGATGGCGATGATGATCAGTACCCCATGATCTTCCGAGTAGTGCAGGTTATGCGACAGGTAGCTCGGCATATAGGTCAGCAGCATGTAATAGGTCACGTTGGTGGAAATCACCAGACCAATACAGGTCAGCAGGCTACGCCAGTGCTTGGTGGCAATCTCTTTAAAAGAGACCTTCGGCCCTTCCTGCAGCCCTTCACGGTCGCCCTGTTCCATGGTATCCACATGCTGCTGGAACGCCGGGGTCTCTTCCAGCGCATGGCGCAGATAGAGGCCGATAATGCCTAACGGCAGCGCCAGGAAGAACGGGATACGCCAACCCCAGTCGAGGAAGTTCTCTTCGCCCACCACGCTGGAAATCAGGACCACCACGCCGGCCCCCATCACAAACCCGGCGATGGAGCCAAAGTCCAGCCAGCTGCCCATAAACCCGCGTTTACGGTCAGGGGAATATTCCGCGACGAAGATCGACGCCCCGGTATATTCGCCACCGACCGAGAAGCCTTGCGCCATTTTACACAGCAGCAGCAGGATCGGCGCCCAGATACCTATCGTGGCATACGACGGAATCAGGCCGATACAGAAAGTACTTATCGACATGATCACGATGGTTATTGCGAGGATTTTCTGCCGACCATATTTATCGCCCAGCATCCCGAAAAACAGGCCGCCTAACGGACGAATTAAAAATGGAACGGAGAAGGTACCCAGTGCGGCAATCATCTGCACGCTTGGGTTGGCATCGGGGAAGAAGACTTTACCTAAGGCGTAGGCCACAAAGCCATAGACGCCGAAATCGAACCACTCCATCGCGTTACCCAGGGAGGCCGCGGTGATCGCCTTTTTCAGTTTACCATCATCGATGATGGTCACATCCTTAAGGGTGATGGGCTTTATTTTTTTCCTTTTAAGCATATTTTTCCTCTGCTACTCCGCCTTGAGTACACGCATCATCGCCGAATGGCAATGCCATTCGCATCGTGCGTCAGGAGCGGTGAATTGCTGTGCTCCTCATTTCAAGCGTAGCAGGTTTGCCTGCACTGTCTGCTGACAGAATGTACAACCGAACCTGTTGACGCCTGCTCTGGCTACTGGTGAATAAATAGAGCGGCCGATCGTGATAACCGATGAAATTGACCTGCTCCCCTTTTTTACCCTAACAGTGTTTATATCTGCGATCAACTTCACATAAATTTACCGCCTTATTACAGAGTGTCCGAAAATAAATAAGTTCATTTTGCGGCGATCTTGCGGAAATTATTTCCTCATTTCCCCTCGGTCCCGTATGGATAATTTTGTCGGTTATTCTACTTTCAACAGAATATGGTGATGGGTTATTTTTACTAAAAAAACACCCGACAAAAGTGGGTAATTGCGCTATAATCAGCCATACTTTCGGCTATCAGCCGCTGTTTAAAGGACCAACGTCCTGTTTTTCGACGACATCACGAGGAACGTCATGCAACTGCCACACTGCCCAAAATGCGATTCGACTTACACTTATGAAGATAACGGCATGTATATCTGCCCGGAATGCGCCCATGAGTGGAACCCTGCCGAGGCGACAGAAGAAAACGACGCGCTGATCGTTAAAGATGCCAATGGCAATTTACTGGCCGATGGCGATAGCGTTACCGTCGTGAAAGATCTGAAGGTTAAAGGCAGCTCTTCGATGCTGAAAATCGGCACCAAAGTGAAGAATATCCGTCTGGTCGAAGGCGATCACAATATTGACTGCAAAATTGACGGTTTTGGCCCGATGAAGCTCAAGTCGGAATTCGTCAAAAAGAACTGATTTATTTCCGGGAGGGCGACGTCATTATTTTCCTGCACTGCCGTCGCCGCTTCTGATATCCTCGTGTGCCACCTGCTCCCTGTGCAACCTGTTATTTTCCGCCTCAGCACTCGCTATTTTCACTGGGCCATTGCGCCGGTATGCCGCTACACATTTTCGCGCTGCCGTCTGGCTCAACAGCGTCCCCGGCGACTACGCTTTACGGGTTACGGTCACTGAGGTATTCACCATGTCCTTAAGTCCCTACCTTGCCTTTGCGGGCAACTGCGCCGAGGCAATCGCCTTCTATCAGCAGACGCTGGGCGCGGAGCTGATGTTTAAAATGACCTTTGGCGAAATGCCGCCCCCGGCGCAAGAAGCGTCAGACGGCTGCCCGTCTGGCCAGAAGATGGCAGATGATGCCATCGCCCACGCCAGCCTGCGCATCAATAATGGCGAGCTGATGCTGAGCGACAGCGCCTTCGGGCCCGATGTGCATTACGCCGGCTTCACCCTCGTCCTCGATCCCAGCGATGTCGCTGAAGGTCAGCGCTGGTTCGAAGCGCTGGCCGTCGGCGGGCGCATTGAGATGCCCTGGCAGGAAACCTTCTGGGCCCACGGTTTCGGCCAGGTCGTCGACCGCTTTGGCGTCCCCTGGATGATCAACGTGGTCAAACAGGGCTGACCCCGGCAGGGCGGTCCTGCCGCCCTGTCATCCTTCTGGCACCAACTCTTCATCCTTTAGTCATCATCACTTAACCGAAATGCAACATAAACCGGTCAGGATCGGCCCACAACGCGAGGGACTTCCTCGCCTATGCTGTGTGAGGCTTGATGACTATGCACCTGTCCAGACATCCGACCAGTTATCCCACGCGCTATCAGGAAATCGCCGCCCGACTTGAGCAGGAGCTGCGCCATCACTATCGCTGCGGCGACTATCTGCCCGCCGAACAGCAGCTGGCGACGCGCTTCGACGTTAACCGCCATACCCTGCGCCGGGCCATTGACCAGCTGGTTGAACGTGGCTGGGTCCAGCGCCGTCAGGGCGTGGGCGTGCTGGTGCTGATGCGACCCATCGATTACCCGCTCAATGCCCAGGCGCGTTTCAGTCAGAACCTGCTGGAACAGGGCAGCGATCCCACCAGCGAAAAGCTGCTGTCGGTGCTGCGCCCCGCCAGCGCGCATGTTGCCGAGGCCTTTGGCATCAATGAGGGCGATAACGTCATCCACTTGCGCACTCTGCGCCGGGTCAATGGCGTCGCCCTGTGCCTGATCGACCACTACTTCGCCGACCTGCGCTTCTGGCAGGTATTGCAAACCTTCAGCCACGGCTCGCTGCACGACCTGCTGCGCGATCGGCTCGCCGTCGAACTGACCCGGGCGCGCACCAAAATCAGCGCCCGCCGCGCGCAGGCAAAAGAGAGCAAGCTGCTGGAGATCCCCAACATGGCGCCGCTGCTCTGCGTGCGCACCCTTAACAGCCGCCAGGGCGAGCAGACCCCCATCGAATACTCCGTCAGCCTGACCCGCGCCGACATGATTGAATTTACCATGGAGCACTGAATGCACTTCGATACCGCCACCCGCCAGCGCTGGATGTCCATCCTGGCCCACAGTGAACCGCAAGATCTTCTGGCGCGCATGCAGTCCCTGCAGCTGGCGCCGGCGTATGAATTGATTCGCACCCCGGAAACCGGGCTGGTACAGCTCCAGGCCCGCATGGGTGGCATCGGCGACCGTTTCTTTGCCGGCGACGCCACGCTCACCCGCGCGGCGGTACGTCTGGCCGACGGGACGCTCGGTTACAGCTGGATCTTAGGCCGCGACCGCCCGCATGCCGAACGCTGCGCGGTCATCGACGCCCTGCTGCAGTCGCCCCGCCATTTTCACACGTTAATGGAAACCCTGATAACCCCGCTGGAAGCGCTACGCAGCGCGCGCATTGAAGCCCGACGCGCCGAAGTCAACGCCAGCCGGGTCGACTTCTTTACCCTGGTTCGCGGAGATAACGCATGACCTTACAACCCGCTTTTACCCTGGCTGTGCAGGATGCCCAACACAGTTTTCGTCGCTTGCTGAAAGCGATGAGCGAGCCGGGGGTGATTGTCTCCCTGCAGCAGCTTCAGCACGGCTGGCAGCCATTGAACGTGGCCTCCACCAGCCTGCTGCTGACCCTTGCCGATCATGAAACGCCGGTCTGGCTCACCAGCGCCCTGCATAACGATCTGGTGGGACAGAATCTGCGCTTTCATACCGGCGCGCCGCTGGTGGACCAGCCGCAGCAGGCGGTCTTTGCCGTCGCCAATGACGGTATCAGCGCCGAGCAGCTCAACGTCCTTTCCGCTGGCACCGTCACCGCTCCGGAAACCGGCGTCACGCTGATTGTTCAGCTCGCCAGCCTCAGCGGCGGACGCATGCTGCGCCTGACCGGGGCAGGCATTGCCGAAGAGCGAATGATTGCGCCCCAACTGCCGGACTGCATCATCGACGAATTAACCGAACGCCCGCACCCGTTCCCGCTGGGCATCGACCTGATCCTCACCTGCGGCGAGCGCCTGCTGGCGATCCCGCGCACCACCCACGTGGAGGTTTGCTAAATGTATGTAGCCGTCAAGGGCGGCGAGAAGGCGATCCTCGCCGCTCACGCCTTACAGGAACAGAAACGGCGGGGCGATGGACGGCTTCCCGAACTGAGCGTTGATCAGATAGGCGAACAGCTCAACCTGGCGGTGGACCGGGTGATGACCGAGGGTGGCATCGCCGACCGCAAACTGGCGGCACTGGCGCTCAAGCAGGCCAGCGGTGATAACGTCGAAGCGATCTTCCTGCTGCGCGCCTACCGCACCACCCTACCGCGGCTGGCGGTCAGCGAACCGATTAACACTGCGGAGATGCGCCTCGAACGCCGCATCTCCGCAGTGTACAAAGACATTCCCGGCGGCCAGCTGCTGGGCCCCACCTACGACTACACCCATCGCCTGCTCGATTTTACCCTGCTGGCCAACGGCGAAGCGCCGTCTGTGCAGCAAGCCGATGGCGAAGCAGAGCCGACGCCGCACGTCTTCCACCTGCTGGCGCAGCAGCGGCTGGCAAAAGCGGAGCAGGACCACGGCACGCCGCCCGATGATATTACCCGCACTCCACCGGTCTACCCCTGTTCGCGTTCCTCGCGTCTACAGCAGCTGATGCGCGGCGATGAAGGCTACCTGCTGGCGCTGGCCTACTCGACCCAGCGCGGCTATGGCCGCAACCATCCGTTTGCCGGCGAGATCCGCAGCGGTTACGTGCAGGTGGAAATCGTCCCGGAAGAGCTGGGCTTTAGCGTCAATATTGGCGAGCTGCTGCTGACCGAGTGTGAGATGGTCAACGGCTTCGTCGCCCCGCAGGATGAGCCGCCGCACTTCACCCGCGGCTACGGTCTGACCTTCGGCATGAGCGAGCGCAAAGCAATGGCGATGGCCCTCGTCGACCGCGCCCTGCAGGCGCCGGACTACGACGAAGAGATTGCTGGCCCGGCTCAGGATGAAGAGTTTGTGCTGGCCCATGCCGATAACGTCGAAGCGGCCGGCTTCGTCTCGCATCTGAAACTACCGCACTATGTCGATTTCCAGGCCGAACTGGCGCTGTTGAAACGCCTGCAACGGGAGAACGAACGTGGCTAACCCACTGACTGGCTATAACTTTGCTTATCTCGACGAGCAAACCAAGCGCATGATCCGCCGGGCGATCCTCAAAGCGGTAGCGATTCCCGGCTACCAGGTGCCGTTCGGCGGTCGCGAAATGCCAATGCCCTACGGTTGGGGCACCGGCGGCATCCAGCTGACCGCCAGCGTCATCGGCGAGAACGACGTGCTGAAGGTGATTGACCAGGGCGCCGATGACACCACCAACGCGGTGTCGATTCGTCAGTTCTTTAAGCGCGTCACCGGTGTCGCCACCACCGAGCGTACCGAAGACGCCACCCTGATCCAGACCCGCCACCGGATCCCGGAGACGCCGCTGGTGGAGGATCAGATCCTGATCTATCAAGTGCCGATCCCGGAGCCGCTGCGCTTTATCGAGCCGCGCGAAACCGAAACCCGCACCATGCACGCGCTGGAAGAGTACGGCGTCATGCAGGTGAAACTGTATGAAGATATCGCCCGCTTCGGCCATATCGCCACCACCTACGCCTACCCGGTGAAGGTCAATGGCCGCTACGTGATGGACCCTTCGCCGCTCCCAAAATTCGATAACCCGAAAATGCACATGATGCCGGCGCTGCAGCTGTTCGGCGCCGGGCGCGAAAAGCGGATCTACGCGGTGCCGCCCTATACCCCGGTGGAGAGTCTCGATTTCGACGACCATCCATTTACCGTGCAGGAGTGGGATGAGCCCTGCGCCATCTGCGGCTCGCGCCACAGCTACCTCGACGAAGTGGTACTGGATGACAGCGGCCAGCGGATGTTTGTCTGCTCCGATACCGACTATTGCCGCCAGCAGAGCGAGGGGCAGAAAAAATGAGCCAGCCATTACTTGCTGTGAATAACCTGACCCATCTCTACGCCCCGGACAAAGGTTTTCGCGATGTCTCCTTTGAACTGTGGCCGGGAGAAGTACTCGGCATCGTCGGGGAATCCGGCTCCGGTAAAACCACCCTGCTGAAGGCGATTTCCGCCCGTCTGACGCCGCAGCAGGGCGAGGTGCTGTACCAGCAGCGCTCGCTGTATGCCATGAGCGAAGCCGAACGCCGCCGCCTGCTACGTACCGAATGGGGCGTGGTGCATCAGCACCCGATGGACGGCCTGCGTCGCCAGGTCTCCGCCGGGGGCAACATCGGCGAACGGCTGATGGCCACCGGCCCCCGCCACTACGGCAACATTCGCGCCACCGCCGAAAAGTGGCTGCAAGAGGTGGAGATCCCGCCCTCGCGCATCGACGACCTGCCCACCACCTTTTCCGGCGGCATGCAGCAGCGTCTGCAGATCGCCCGCAACCTCGTCACCCAGCCGAAGCTGGTGTTTATGGATGAACCCACCGGCGGGCTGGATGTGTCCGTGCAGGCGAGGCTGCTTGACCTGCTGCGCGGCCTCGCGGTGGAACTGAATCTGGCGGTGGTGATTGTTACCCACGATCTCGGCGTCGCCCGCCTGCTGGCGAACCGTCTGCTGGTGATGAAGCAGGGCCAGGTAGTCGAGAGTGGCTTAACCGACCGGGTGCTCGACGATCCGCACCACCCTTACACCCAGCTGCTGGTGTCGTCGGTGTTGCAGAACTAACCCTCGGTGCCATTCCCGGCGGCGCTGCGCTTGGCCGGGCTACAAATTCAGAGTAGCCCGGCCGAGCAACGCGACGCCGGGGAGGCTCAAATGCTAATGAGGCTAAAAATGAACGCCATACGCGTTGAAAACATCCATAAAACCTTTGTTCTGCACCAACAGCACGGCGTGCGCCTGCCGGTGCTGGCCGACGCCTCGCTGACCGTTAACGCCGGGGAGTGCGTGGTACTCCACGGTCACTCCGGCAGCGGCAAATCGACGTTGCTGCGTTCGCTGTATGCCAATTATCTGCCGGACAGCGGCCATATCCACATCCGCCACGGCGAGGAATGGGTGGATCTGGTCACCGCCACCCCACGCAAAGTACTGGAAGTGCGCAAAACCACCATCGGCTGGGTCAGCCAGTTTCTGCGGGTGATCCCGCGCATTTCAGCACTGGAGGTGGTGATGCAGCCGCTGCTCGACCTTGGGACGCCGCGTGAAGCGAGCGCCGCGAAAGCCGCCCAGCTCCTGACCCGCCTCAACGTTCCGGAACGCCTGTGGCACCTTGCGCCGTCGACCTTTTCCGGCGGCGAGCAGCAGCGGGTCAACATCGCCCGCGGTTTTGCGGTCGACTATCCGATCCTACTCCTTGATGAACCCACCGCCTCACTGGATGCCAAAAACAGTGCTGCCGTGGTCAACCTGATCCACGATGCCAAAGCGCGCGGCGCGGCCATCGTGGGGATTTTCCATGACGAAGGGGTACGCCGTCAGGTCGCCGACCGACTGCACTCCATGGGAATGACAGCATGATTATCAATAACGTAAAACTGGTTCTCGACCACGACGTGGTCCACGGCTCACTGGAAGTCCAGCACGGTCGCATCCTCGCCTTTGCCGAAAGCCAGAGCCGGCTGCCACAGGCGCTGGATGGAGAAGGCGGCTGGCTGCTGCCGGGCCTTATCGAGCTGCATACCGATAACCTCGACAAATTCTTTACGCCGCGGCCAAAAGTGGACTGGCCAGCCCACTCGGCGATGAGCAGCCATGACGCCATGATGGTCGCCAGCGGCATCACCACCGTGCTGGACGCCGTGGCGATTGGCGACGTGCGCGATGGCGGCGATCGTCTTGAGAATCTGGAGAAGATGGTCAATGCGGTGGAAGAGACGCAAAAGCGCGGCCTCAACCGCGCCGAGCACCGCCTGCACCTGCGCTGCGAGCTGCCGCATCACACCACGCTACCGCTGTTCGAAAAGCTGATTGACCGCGAGTCAGTGAGCATGGTCTCTCTGATGGACCACTCGCCAGGCCAGCGTCAGTACGCCGATCGCAGCAAGTACCGCGATTATTATCAGGGCAAATATCATCTGACGCATGACGAGATGGACCGTTTTGAAGCCGAGCAGATGGCCCTGGCCGCCACCTGGTCGCAGCCGAATCGCCAGACCATCGCCGCCATGTGCCGCTCACGCCATATCGCCCTTGCCAGCCACGACGACGCCACCGAGGAGCACGTGGCCGAATCCCATCAGCTGGGGAGCGTGATCGCCGAGTTTCCCACTACGCTGGCCGCCGCCCGGGCCTCCCGCCAGCACGGCCTCCACGTCCTGATGGGGGCGCCCAATATCGTGCGCGGCGGTTCGCACTCCGGCAACATCGCGGCGCACCAGCTGGCGAGCAGTGGTTTGCTGGATATTCTCTCGTCTGACTACTATCCGGCCAGCCTGCTGGATGCGGCGTTCCGCATCGCCGACGCCGAGGATAACGCCTTCACCCTGGCACAGGCGATCCGTCTGGTCAGCAAGCATCCGGCGCTGGCGCTGGGCCTCGACGATCGCGGCGTCATCGCCGAGGGGAAACGCGCCGACCTGGTGCTGGCGCACCGTCGCGGCGAGCATGTGCACATCGACCACGTCTGGCGCCAGGGAACGAGGGTCTTTTAATGCCGGGAAAACTGATTTGGCTGGTGGGCCCCTCCGGCTCCGGTAAAGACAGCCTGCTGGCGGCACTGCGCGAACGCGAGCACCCGCAGTTGCTGGTGGCCCATCGTTACATTACCCGTCCGTTTAACGCGGGCAGCGAGAATCATATCGCCCTCAGCGAACATGAATTTTTTACCCGCGCCGAGCAGCATCTTTTTGCTCTCAGTTGGCACGCCAACAATACTTACTATGGCATTGGCGTGGAGATCGACCTGTGGCTGCACGCCGGCTTCGACGTGGTGGCCAACGGCTCCCGCGCCCATCTGGCGCTGGCGCGGGAACGCTACGGTGAGGTATTGGTGCCGATCTGTCTCGCCGTCTCGCCGCCGGTGCTGCGCCAGCGGCTGGAGCAGCGCGGCCGGGAAAATGCAGTAGAAATCGCCCAGCGTCTGGATCGTGCCGCGCGCTATAAGCCAGACAATTGCCTGACGTTGAATAATGACGGGAGTCTCAGACAATCGGTTGACGATTTCTTCCGCCTGCTGCGCAGCCACGTGGCTCGCATAGAGAATCAACCGGTATGAGTGAAAGGTGACACGATGAGCCTGACAATCCGCTTAACCGGCACCGGCGGCGCCCAGCTGGTACCCGTCTTCGGTTGCGACTGCGCGGCCTGCCGCCGCGCCCGCCGCGAGGAAAATCACCGCCGCCGCCCCTGTAGCGGAGTGGTGACGTTCAACAGCGCCGTGACGTTGCTGGATGCCGGGAGGCCGGAACTGATGGAACATCATCCCGCCGGTAGTTTTCAGCAGGTGCTGCTGACCCACTATCATCTGGATCATGTGCAGGGGCTGTTTCCGCTGCGCTGGGGAGTCGGCGCGCCGATCCCGGTCTATGGCCCGCCGGACGACGCTGGCTGCGACGATCTGCTCAAGCACCCCGGCCTGCTCGATTTTAGCCATACCGTCACGCCATTTGTGGTGTTTGACCTGCAGGGGCTGCGGGTGACGCCCCTGCCGCTCAACCACTCGAAGCTGACCTTCGGTTATCTGCTGGAGTCGGCCCACAGCCGGGTGGCCTGGCTCTCGGATACCGCCGGACTGCCGGACAAGACGCTGAAGTTTTTACTCAACAACCGCCCGCAGGCGATGATCATCGATTGCAGTCATGAGCCGCGCGCGCAGACCCCGCGTAACCATAACGATCTGAACACCGTCCGCCACCTTAATCAGGTGATTGGCTGTCCGCGAGTGATCCTCACCCATATCAGCCACCAGTTAGATGTCTGGATGATGGATAACCCGCTGCCGACAGGTTTCGAAGCGGGATATGACGGGATGGAAATCGTGCTGGATTAAGCGCGGGTCTGCCGCAGGGCGATCAGTAGCTATCATCCAGGCGACGCTGGTCGCTTTCTAACTGGCGACGATCCTGATCGAGCTGGCGCTGGCGTTCGTCAAGCTGGCGGCGGCGATCGTCCAGTTGCCGTTGTCGATCGTCATACTGACGCTGGCTGTCGCGGCTCTGCTGACGGCTCCCCTGATAGCTACCGTCATCGTAGCGCCCGTCGTCGTCACTGGAACGGCTGCTGCCCGGGTTATAGGCGTCGTTAATGGCTTGCTGAATATTGCCGATCGCGTCGTCGATAATATCGGCGCGAGCGGCCAGGCTGGTCAGCGACAGGGTGCAAAAGAACAGTGCGGTTGCGTAACGTTTCATCGGGGCCAATCTCGTCAGAGTCCTGCCGCTACCTTAATCAAGCGAACGCCACCCGAGTAGCGGAGGAATCTCAAATCCTCGCGTACGCCGCGCTCAGCGCCTGCGCCAGCTGGGCGCGGGTAAACGGCTTACGCAGCCACTCCACTTCCGGCAGGGCCGGGTTCTGCGCCGGACGCAAATCCTGGCCGCTAATCAGCAGCACCGGCAGCGCCGGAAAGCGGCGTCGGGCGGTATGGATCACGTCGGCACCGCTCAGTGCGCCGGGCAGCATCAGATCGCTAATCAACAGCGCAATATCTGGCGACGCCTCCAGCAGCTGCAGCGCCTCTTCGCCACTCGGCGTCTCCAGCGTCAGCCAGCCCAGCTGATGCAGCTGTTCACACAGCGTCTGGCGGACATCCTCTTCATCTTCCAGCACCAGCGCCAGCCGTTCTCCCGCCGGCAGCGGCTCGTCCTCCGCTGGCGCCACCGTCGTCTCAACCTCGGTCATCGCCCGCGGCAGCTGCAGCCGCACCGTCGTCCCCTGCCCCGGCGCGCTCTCCAGCGCCACCCTACCGCCCGACTGGCGCACAAAACCATACACCATCGACAGCCCCAGACCGCTGCCGCTGCCGGTGGCTTTAGTGGTGAAGAACGGTTCAAACACCCGGGCTTTCACCGCCTGCGACATCCCACTGCCATGATCGATTACCTCCAGCGCCACCATATCCTGCCGCTGGCCGCTGCTGCGGGTGACCCGCTGATTCCAGGTGCGTATTTTGATAACCCCGTCGCGCCCGGCCATGGCGTCGCGGGCGTTCATCACCAGATTGATCAGGGCGTTTTCCAGCTGGCCAACGTCTATCCATGCCGGCCACGCCGGCGACTGCGCCTCAATTTCCAGGCTTAAGGTCGCTGGCAGGGAGTGACGCATCAGCTCGCTGAGGTTCTCCAGCAGCGGCGCCATCGCCACCGCCTGGGGATGCAGCGCCTGTTTGCGCGAAAAGGCCAGCAGCCGCTGGGTCAGAAGCGCCCCACGCTCCGCCGCCTTCAGCGCCCTGGAGAGTCGCGGCGCATCGCGTGCGTCCGGTTCCACCAGCTCGAGGCTGCCGATGATCACCGCCAGCAGGTTGTTAAAGTCATGCGCCAGCCCCCCGGTCAACTGGCCGACGGCCTTCATCTTCTGGCTGTGCAGCAGCGCCTCTTCCAGCTCCTGGCGCTTAATCCGATCGATCTCCATCTGGGTGGTCTTCTCTTTCAGCAGCCGGGTGGTGTGTTCCAGCGACGCCGTATTGCGGGCGAAAACGTTAAAGGCCCGCGCCAGCTCGCCCAGCTCATCACGCCGCTGCAGGGCCGGCACCGAGACGTTCGGCTCTCCCTGAGCCAGCCGTGACATCGCCAGGGAGATGGCGGTCAGGTTCGAGCCGAGGTTACGGTAGATATACCACCCGGCGCAGCCGGTGATCGCCAGCGCCAGCAGCGCGGAAAGCAGAATAAACATGCTGATGGAGCGCAGCTCCCGATGGCTCTGCGCCGCCCGCTGCTCTGAGGCTTCCGCCACCCGGGTCACGTACTGATTGATATCCTCGTTAAGCAACGCGACCAGCGCTTTGATGTGGTACATGTACCAGCTGATCGTCAGGTCACTCTCCTCCAGCTGGGCCGACAGCGGGGCCAGCTTCGCCAGCTCCCCGGTGACGTCGGGAAGAAAAAACGCCAGCGCGGGATCGGCGCTGCCTGCAGGCAGGTCTCCGCGCAGCTGGTCGAGCTGCAGGACGATCGACCGCGGCGTAACGGTATGGATCGCGGCCACGATCAGCCGGTCCATCTCGGCCAGGCGGCGCGGATCGATCGCCTTATCCCCGCCGCGATCGTTAAGATCGGCGAGATGGCGCAGGTTGCTCTGATTCTGGTAAAGCGAACTCAGCAGCGCATTGCGCTGCAGATGGCGGCGCTGGCCGCGCTCCAGCATCTCCGCCACGCTCTGCTGCAGCGCGTTGCTGCGGCGAATAATATTGGCCACCCGCGCCTGTTCCTGCTGCGCCAGCGGGGCCGCCGCCAGCTGGGCCAGCGAGTGCTTCAGCGCCTGCTGCGTCGCCAGCAGCCGTTCCGCTTCGCTTTTGTACTCCAGCGCCCCCACCACCTGCGACAGGCGCACCGCCGCCGTGGCGACATTCGCCGTGTCCCGCGCCAGATCCATACTGCCGCGCATGTCGTTGAGAGTCTGGCGCTGCACCTGCTCCTGCAGCTGGCTGGCGTGGTGAAAGCCAAACACCGCCACGCCGCTGACCAGCAGGGTGACCACGCCCATCAGCAGATTAAAGGAGAGCAGGCGGCCACGGGCGCTGGTGAAAAACGGGTGTCGGCGAGCGGTCATAGCAACTCCAGTGAAGGATCGGTCGGCAGATAAGCGTGACGGTGCAGAAAATGACGCCGCGTAACTGTGATCGCGGTTAACTATTTATCACTATGACAAATATGAATGGATTCTGACATTCTGCATTTATTTTCCGGTGGTGGACTGCAGCTATTGTTCTCACAGACAGGAGCGCCGCGATGACCGCCACCCCGGTACTGGAAATGCGCCATATTGCCAAAGTCTTTGGCAAATTCTACGCGCTGAAAGGCGTAGACCTGACGGTCTGGCCAGGGGAGATCCATGCCCTGATGGGAGAAAACGGCGCCGGAAAAAGCACGCTGATGAAGATCCTTGCCGGCGCCTATACCGCCACCAGCGGCGAGATCCTGATCGACGGTAAACCGCAAACCATCCGCGGCCCCAAGGACGCGCTGGCCGCTGGGATCACGCTGATCTACCAGGAGATGCAGTTGGCGCCGAACCTCACCGTCGCGGAAAACATTTTCCTCGGCAGCGAGCTGGCGCGCGGTGGTCTGGTGCAGCGTAAAGCGATGCTCAGCCAGGCGCAGGCGGTGATCGACCGCCTCGGCGCTCAGTTCAAAGCCAGCGACCGGGTGATGACCCTGACCATCGCCGAACAGCAGCAAGTGGAGATCGCCCGCGCACTCCACCGTCAAAGCCGCATTCTGGTGATGGATGAACCCACCGCCGCCCTCTCCTCGCGGGAAACCCAGCGCCTGTTCGAGCTCATCCTGCGCCTGCGCGATGAGGGGATGGCGATTATCTATATCAGCCATCGCATGGCGGAAGTATATGAGCTTTCCGACCGCGTCAGCGTCCTGCGCGATGGGCAGTATGTCGGCAGCCTGGTACGCGACAAGCTCAACGCGGCGGAGCTGGTGCGCATGATGGTCGGTCGTCCGCTCAGCGATCTGTTCAATAAAGCGCGCGATATTCCCCGCGGCCAGCCGCGCCTGCGGGTCGAGGATCTGACCGATGGCGGCAAGGTTAAGCCCAGCAGCCTGGTAGTGCATGCTGGCGAAATCGTCGGCCTCGCCGGACTGGTCGGCGCCGGACGGTCCGAACTGGCGCAGCTGATTTTCGGCGTGCGCAAAGCCACCGGTGGGGTGATTGAGATCGACGGCGAGCCGGTGGTGATCCACTCGCCGCGCGAAGCCATCGACCTCGGGATCGGCTTTCTGACCGAAAACCGCAAAGAACAGGGGTTATTTCTCGAACTGGCAGCCCAGGAAAACATCACCATGGCGACGCTGGAACGCGATGCGAACTGGGGGATGCTCAACCGCCGGAAGGCGCAAACCATCTCCGATGACGCCATCCAGTTGCTTAACATCCGCGTGCCGCACGCCCAGGTGCGCGCCGGCGGGCTGTCCGGCGGCAACCAGCAGAAATTATTGATTTCACGCTGGGTGGCGATTGGCCCACGCATTCTGATCCTCGATGAACCCACCCGCGGCGTCGACGTCGGCGCGAAAAGCGAGATTTACCGCATCATGAACGACATGGCGCGCCAGGGCGTCGCCATTCTGATGATCTCCAGCGAGCTGCCCGAAGTGGTGGGCATGAGCGACCGGGTCTATGTGATGCGCGAGGGCACTATCGCTGGCGAGCTGCAGGCCGGCGATATCAGCCAGGAAAGCATCATGACGCTGGCCACCGGCGTGAACGATTCTCACCTTAAGGCAGGGCAACTATGAGCATACCGAAAGAGACCTCCGCGCCGGTCGCGAAATCCGCTTCGGCGAAAAAAATGTTGATGGGCGACCTGATGCAGACCGTCGGCATTCTGCCGATCCTCATCCTGATCGTCGCCGTGTTCGGCTTTATCGCCCCCAACTTCTTCACGGAAAGCAATCTGCTGAATATAACCCGCCAGGCCTCGATCAACATTGTGCTGGCGGCGGGAATGACCTTCATCATTCTTACCGGCGGCATTGACCTCTCCGTCGGCTCCATTCTCGGCACCACCGCGGTGGCGGCAATGGTAGTGTCGCTGATCCCGGAGCTGGCGTTGCTGTCGATTCCGGCGGCGCTGATGCTCGGCCTGCTGCTTGGGCTGTTCAACGGCGCGCTGGTCGCCTTCGCCGGGCTACCGCCGTTTATCGTCACCCTCGGCACCTACACGGCGCTGCGCGGCGCCGCCTATCTGCTGGCTGACGGCACCACGGTGATCAACTCCGATATCAGCTTTGAGTGGATCGGCAATGACTATCTCGGCCCGGTGCCGTGGCTGGTGGTCATCGCCCTGGCGGTTATCGCGGTGTGCTGGTTTATCCTGCGCCGCACTACCCTTGGGGTGCATATCTACGCGGTGGGCGGCAACATGCAGGCGGCGCGGCTGACCGGCATCAAAGTCTGGCTGGTGCTGCTGTTTGTCTACGGCATGAGCGGCCTGCTCTCCGGTCTTGGCGGGGTGATGAGCGCCTCGCGGTTATACAGCGCCAACGGCAACCTCGGCGTCGGCTACGAACTGGATGCCATCGCCGCGGTCATTCTCGGCGGCACCAGCTTCGTCGGTGGTATCGGCACCATCACCGGTACGCTGGTGGGGGCGCTGATTATCGCCACCCTCAATAACGGCATGACCCTGATGGGGGTCTCCTACTTCTGGCAACTGGTGATCAAAGGGGCGGTGATCATCATTGCGGTGCTGATCGACAAATACCGTACCCGACACCATCAAAGTGCATAACAACACCATCTTACCTGCGAGGAAAAGCGAATGCGTTTAAAACCGATAGTGACCGCGCTGTGTGCTGGCGCGCTGCTGGCCGCCTCCCCCTTTGCGTCGGCCAAAGAACTGAAAGCGATTGGCGTGACAGTGGGCGACCTTGCCAACCCGTTCTTTGTGCAGATCACCAAAGGGGCGGAGCTGGAGGCCCGCAAGCTGGCGGGAGATAATGTCAAAGTGACGCTGGTCTCCAGCGGCTACGATTTGGGCCAGCAGGTGGCGCAGATCGATAACTTTATCGCCGCCAAAGTCGATATGATCATCCTCAACGCCGCCGATTCGAAGGGCATTGGCCCGGCGGTGAAGCGGGCCAAAGAGGCCGGGATCGTGGTGGTGGCGGTTGACGTCGCCGCCGAAGGCGCCGACGCCACCATTACCTCCGATAACACCCAGGCGGGCGAGCTGGCCTGTAAATACATTAGCGACCGCCTGAACAACAAAGGCAGCGTGGTGATCATCAACGGGCCGCCGGTATCTGCGGTACAAAACCGCGTCGAAGGCTGCGAAACGGAGTTCAAAAAACACCCAGATATAAAAATCCTCTCCTCCAACCAGAACGCTAAAGGCAGCCGGGAAGGCGGCCTGGAGGTGATGACCTCCCTGCTGGCGGCCAATCCGAAGATTGACGGCGTGTTCGCGATCAACGATCCGACGGCGATTGGCGCCGATCTGGCGGCGAAACAGGCGCAGCGTAGCGAATTCTTCATCGTGGGCGTCGACGGCAGCCCGGACGGCGAAGAGGCGCTGAAGCGTAAGAACTCCCTGTTCGTCGCGACGCCGGCGCAGGATCCGCAGGTGATGGCGGCGAAGGCGGTGGAGATTGGCTACGACATCCTGCAGGGCAAACCGGCGCCGACCGCGCCTGTGCTAATCCCGGTGACGATGATCGACAAAAACAACGTCAGCTCTTACAAAGGCTGGACCGTGAAATAAGCGCAACCCGGCGCACAATCGTTCCGCCGATTGTGCGCTACGCTTAACGAGTATGACGGCGCGGAGTAGCGATCATGGAACGTAAAGGGATTATTGCCGCAGGCAACATGCTGGTCGATCATGTCCATCAGATCAGGCAGTGGCCGGAGCGCGGCTGGCTGGTGGAAATTGTCCATAGCGAACGCGCCACCGGCGGCGCCCCGCTGAATGTCCTGCTGACCCTGGCTAAAATGCATGCCGGACTGCCGCTGCAGGCGGTTGGCCTGATTGGCGAGGATAACGACGGCGACTACATTACCGCCATGCTCGATCAGTACCATATCAATCGCCAGCTCGTGCAGCGCACCAGCTCCGCCCCCACCTCGATGACCCAGGTGATGACCGACGCCGACGGCCAGCGCACCTTCTTTCACTCTCCCGGCGCCAACCGACTGCTTGACCTCCCGGCCTTTGAGCCGCTGGATACGCCGCTGAAGATTTTCCATCTCGGCTATCTGCTGCTGCTCGAAAGCCTTGATCGGCCCGACGAGGCGTTCGGCACCCACAGTGCGCGACTGCTGGCGCAGATGCGCGATCGAGGCTATGAAGTGTCCCTCGACCTGGTGTCGCGCAAAGGCGATCCGCACTACCGCCCGCGGGTCCTGCCGGCGCTGGCGCATCTCGACTACCTGACCATCAATGAGCTGGAGGCCAGCGAGTTTAGCGGGCTGGAAATCCGCCTGCCCAACGGCGAGCCGCACGTCGCCAATATCGCCCGCGCCGCCAGCGCATTACTTGACGCCGGCGTGCGCCAGCGGGTGGTGATCCATTGTCCGGAGGGGGCATGGGGTGTATCCCGTACGGAAGCCGGGCGCTGGGTACCGTCATGGCGGCTGCCGCCGGAGGAGATTATCGGCAGCGTCGGCGCGGGGGATGCCTTCTGCGCCGGCCTGCTGTATGGCAGTCACGAACGCTGGCCGTTAACCGACAGTCTGCAGCTGGCCCACGCCTGCGCCCGCGCCAGCCTGCAGGCCGCCAATGCGATCGACGGCGCCAAAACGCTCCCTGAGCTGCAGGCGTTTATTCAGTTGCAGAATGGTTAGACTGGGCAGATCCCGCTATCAGGGCGATGCCACAGGAGAACGACGTATCATGGCGAGAAAAGGGATACGGTTTATTCAAATCACGCCTGTTTTACGCTGAGTTCAACAAGGGCGGGCCAGATGACTAACTGCGCCACTCGGCCAACACCTTTTCCAGTTTATCTAATGACTCAGCGCGTTTTATCGCTGGCATCTGATGAATATTGCGCAATTTCCACTGCACGGCAGGCAAATCCTGAATACGCGTTTCCGGCGCTAAACGCCAGTCTGGTTCGCCTCGTTTAAATGACAGCAAAAAATCGACATCCTGTTGCGTGAAACAGGATTTTAACGCATCAATCATCCTGTAAGGGACTGCTGTCAGTTCCTTCAGGGCTATCGTCTCAAATGTCATCCCGCTGAATTCACGGTAAAAGGGTTCAGCAATATCTTTCCAGCGAGGACTAAGCACTTCAGCCAGAGGCCGATTATGGCTAAGTAAATACGCGATAAACCCATTGAAAATGGGACGGTTAAGCTCCTGCGCATCAAGAAGTAATTTCACATCATAAAAATCTCTGGGATGCTGGCGATCCAGCGCCGCGCATAATTTTCCACCGTAGAGATCGGGCAACGAAACCACCGGAAGGCTGGCATAGCCAAAAACGTCCTCTACCGCCCCCACCACTTCTCGCTCCTGTGGTGGATATAATGTTCCCCGTGCGACCGGTGAGACCTCTATCTTTATTTGTGCGCTATCGGTAGTAACAACGACACGCATCTCATCGGAACGATTAGCTTGTAATACAGCGTTCATACCTGCCTGTTGTTGCAGATTGGCGGCAATACGTGCAAGCGCATCCCTTATATGAGGTAAAGCGATCGTTCTGCTTTCCAGGGGCACCCAGGCGAGGTCGATATCCACCGATAATCGTGGGAAATCACGGATAAAGAGATTGATTGCCGTGCCACCTTTCAGAGCAAATTCCCGTTCGACGGCAACATAGGGTAAAACCTGCATTAACAGAGCAACCTGCCGATAATAGGGCGCCTGTATATCCATATTTTTTATTCCTTTTGAAAGCGTTCAGGCACAGTGATTTGGTATTGAGCATTGAACTTGCCATTTACCACGATTTGCCGCTTACCCGCTCCCAGATCGATTTTTTGGCTATCGATTCGTCTGAGCCAACCATGCTCGTAAAAACTGGCGAAAAAGAGATACAAACGCTTGGTCTGCACGGACTGGCTGACAGAAAGCAGATACTCTACTTTACGAGGATTAAGATTAACCAGTCCCTGGAAAAGCGCTGCCGCGTGGTTAAATGAGAGGGTCCCCGGTACCGCGCTCAACAACTCGTAAGCAGCCAGTTCCGGCGCACTGCCGGTGAGTCTTTTCCCTTTTACATCAAGCATTACGCGGTATTTATCATCCAGCACCGGTAGTTTTTGCCCCGATATGACTATCCACTCCACACCCGGGAATTCCCTGAACCATTTTGGCAGCAGCGCTTTATTTTCCATACTCAGCCAGCACTGGTTTTGTTTGAGCTGTAGATAGTGTGAACGACCCTGCCAGACTAAGCTACTGAGCCCCGCGACATACACCGGAGCGGCTAGCTGGTTTTGCAAACATGCTAATGCATCGTTCCACTCCGGCTCACGTCCCGCACGCGCGTATACGCCGTTGCCTCGTTTTTTTAACCAGCCACTTTGCGTGTATTTAAAGGCCAGAGAGGGCGAGATGGCATGCCGGCTTAACCAGGACTGAAGGATCACATCTCCGGGAGCACTGTTTTGCAGCAGCCAGTTTAATTTTGATGGCATAGATTAACCCAGGGTGTCACTTTAATAAAAAAAGTAAACTCGCTGCGCCAAATAAAGTCAAGAGCGGGTTGGCAGCCCCCCGCCCTACGCCGCCTTCTCGCTGTGGGTCACGTCGGCGGAAAAGACATAGCCCAGACCGCGCAGGGTTTTAATCAACGTCGGCTGATGCGGGTTTAACTCGATTTTGCGGCGCAGGCGCATGATCAGCACGTCGATGGTCCGGTCGAACACCTCAGTGCTTTCATTATGAGTCAGCGCCAGCAGCTGTTCGCGATTCAATACCCGGCGCGCGTTCTGCGCCAGCGCCAGCAGCAAGCCATATTCTCCCTGAGTCAGAGGAACGGCCTGCTGCTGCGGGTTATACAGTTCGCAGCGCGTGGTATCCAGCCGCCAGCCGTTAAACGTCAGGCCGCTGCCGACGCCCGACGTCTCGCCGGCCAGCGCCCCGCTGCGTCGCAGTACCGCTTTCACCCGGGCGACCACCACCCGCGAGCTGAAAGGTTTGGCGATGTAATCATCGGCGCCCATCTCCAGGCCCAACACCACATCAGACTCACTGCCCAGACCAGACAGCATCACCACCGGCAGCTCAGGCCGCGTACGCTGCAGCTGCTGGAGCACCTGCAAACCATGGGTATCCGGCAGGATCATATCCAGCAAAACCAGCGCGATGTCTGCCCGCTGCGCCACCATCGCCAGCGCGTCGCCGCCGGTCTGGCAGACCAATACTTCAAACGCGTGCGCGCCAAGCACATCGCTGAGCAGTTCGCCCATCGCTATGTCGTCATCCACCACCAAAATGACTGGTTTCATCTTTGCCTCTGCCCGCGGGGAATTAGTGTCAGTCTGATCGATTCTGCAAGCCTGCGCCGACAAATTCCTCTCCCGGTGGCATTTTTTCAAGCGCCGTCACATCTCCAGCGTATCGACACGTCAAATCTGTCGACAGGCTGTTTTTCGTCAGCATTTCGCCCAAAAAAGCCGCGTATCATCAAGGAATATCCACAATGAAAATATGGCATAGAAGATGCATAGTGACGGCGCGATAGCGCAAACGCGCCCATTGAATAACTGGAGCAAGACCGATGAAAAAAGTCGTCACGGTTTGCCCGTATTGCGCATCAGGTTGCAAAATCAACCTGGTGGTCGATAACGGCAAAATCGTTCGGGCTGAAGCGGCGCAGGGGAAAACCAACCAGGGAACCCTGTGCCTGAAGGGCTATTATGGCTGGGACTTTATTAACGATACCCAGATCCTGACGCCGCGCCTGAAAACCCCCATGATCCGTCGTCAACGCGGCGGCAAGCTGGAAGCTGTCTCCTGGGATGAGGCGCTGGATTACGTCGCCACTCGCCTCAGCGCCATTAAAGCCAAATATGGCCCGGATGCGATCCAAACCACCGGCTCCTCCCGCGGCACCGGTAATGAAACCAACTATGTGATGCAAAAATTCGCGCGCGCCGTTATTGGTACCAATAACGTCGACTGCTGCGCTCGCGTCTGACACGGCCCTTCGGTTGCAGGTCTGCACCAGTCGGTCGGTAACGGCGCCATGAGTAATGCCATCACGGAGATTGATAACACCGATCTGGTGTTTATCTTCGGTTACAACCCGGCGGATTCCCACCCTATCGTGGCGAATCACGTCATTAACGCCAAACGCAACGGGGCGAAAATCATCGTCTGCGACCCGCGCAAAATTGAAACCGCGCGCATCGCCGACATGCACATTGCGCTGAAGAACGGCTCGAATATCGCGCTGCTCAACGCCATTGGCCACGTCATTATTGAAGAGGATCTGTACGATAAATCCTTCGTCGCCAGTCGTTCCGAGGGCTTCGAGGAGTATCGCAAAATCGTTGAAGGTTATACGCCGGAGTCGGTGGAAGCGATCACCGGGGTTAGCGCCCAGGAGATCCGCGCCTGCGCCCGGATGTACGCCAGCGCCAAATCCGCCGCTATCCTGTGGGGCATGGGTGTCACCCAGTTCTATCAGGGCGTGGAGACGGTCCGGTCGCTGACCAGCCTGGCGATCCTCACCGGCAACCTCGGCAAGCCGAGCGTCGGCGTCAACCCGGTACGCGGCCAGAACAACGTCCAGGGGGCCTGCGATATGGGCGCGCTGCCGGATACCTATCCGGGCTATCAGTACGTCAAGTTCCCGGAGAACCGCGAGAAGTTCGCCAAAGCCTGGGGCGTCGACAGCCTGCCGGAACATACCGGCTATCGCATCAGCGAGCTGCCGCATCGCGCGGCGCACGGCGAAGTGCGGGCGGCGTACATCATGGGTGAGGATCCGTTGCAGACCGATGCCGAACTCTCGGCGGTCCGCAAAGCGTTCGACGATCTGGAACTGGTTATCGTCCAGGACATTTTCATGACCAAAACCGCCTCCGCGGCCGACGTCATCCTGCCGTCCACCTCGTGGGGCGAGCACGAAGGCGTGTATACCGCAGCGGACCGCGGCTTCCAGCGCTTCTTTAAAGCGGTGGAGCCGAAGTGGGACCTGAAAACCGACTGGCAGATCATCAGCGAAATCGCCACCCGGATGGGTTACAAGATGCACTACAACAACACCCAGGAAATCTGGGACGAGTTGCGGCATCTGTGCCCGGACTTCTACGGCGCCACCTATGAGAAAATGGGTGAGCTTGGCTATGTCATGTGGCCATGCCGCGATGAGTCCGACGCCGACCAGGGGACGTCGTATCTGTTTAAAGAGAAGTTCGATACCCCGAACGGGTTGGCGCAGTTCTTCACCTGCGACTGGGTCGCGCCGATCGATAAGCTCACCGACGAGTACCCAATGGTGCTGTCGACAGTGCGCGAAGTCGGCCACTACTCATGCCGTTCGATGACCGGCAACTGCGCGGCGCTGGCGGCGCTGGCGGATGAACCTGGCTATGCGCAAATCAACACCGCCGACGCCGAACGGTTAGGCATCGAAGATGAAGCGCTGGTGTGGGTGAATTCGCGTAAGGGTCGGATCATCACCCGCGCGCAGGTCAGTGATCGGCCGAATAAAGGCGCGGTGTACATGACCTACCAGTGGTGGATCGGTGCCTGTAACGAGCTGGTGTCGGAGAACCTGAGCCCGATAACCAAAACGCCGGAGTACAAGTACTGCGCGGTCAACGTTGAGCGGATTGCCGATCAGCGCGCGGCGGAACAGTACGTGATCGATGAGTACAACAAGCTGAAAGCCCGCCTGCGCGAAAGCGCGATGGGTTAAGGTTCGAACCTTTGTACCATTGAGTAGCCCCGGTAAGCGATAGCGCTACCGGGGATTTTCCTCGGAGGCGGCGCATTGCGCCTTCTCCGGGCTACCAAATCGCACAACGCTGTAGCCCCGGTAAGCGGTAACGCTACCGGGGATTTTCCCCGGAGGCGGCGCATTGCGCCTTCTCCGGGCTACCAAATCGCACAACGCTGTAGCCCCGGTAAGCGGTAGCGCCACCGGGGATTTTCTCCGGAGGCGGCGCGTTGCGCCTTCTCCGGGTATTCACCCCGCTAATTCCCGCCATTTTCTTCTTTTTCGCCTCCCTTTATACTGCGCGCTATGTTCCTTGCTGATAATAAATACAAATGAAATACCTCTTTTTATTTTTACTGGTTTTCACCAGCGGCGCAGCGGTCGCCACCGAACCCGGCAGCCAGTATCAACAGCAGGCGGAAGCCGGCGATCGACGCGCGCAATATTACCTTGCCGATACTTGGGTCAGCTCCGGCGATTATCAGAAAGCCGAATACTGGGCGCAGAAAGCCGCGGCACAGGGCGATGGCGACGCGCTGGCATTGTTGGCGCAGCTCAAAATTCGCAACTCCCAACAGGCGGACTATCCGCAGGCCCGCCAGCTGGCGGAAAAAGCCGTCGAGGCGGGCAGTAAATCCGGGGAGATCGTTCTGGCGCGGGTGCTGGTCAACAGTCAGGCCGGCCCCACCGACGTGCCGCACGCCATCAAGCTCCTGCAGGATGCCGCTAAGGATAGCGAAAGCGATGCAGCGGTGGACGCCCAGATGCTGCTGGGGTTGATCTACGCCAGCGGCGTGGATGGCCCGGAGGATGATGTGAAAGCGAGCGAATACTTTAAAGGTAGCTCGGCGCTCTCACGGACCGGCTATGCCGAATACTGGGCCGGCATGATGTTCCAGCTGGGAGAGAAAGGTTTTATCGAACCGAATAAACAGAAGGCGCTGCACTGGCTCAACGTCAGCTGCCTGGAGGGGTTTGATACCGGCTGCGAAGAGTTTGACCGGATCAGTAAAGGCTAAGAAAAAGCCCGGCGCTCGCGCCGGGCTTTGTGTTTTATCGGGCGGTTTTATCAAACTTGCCCAGCACTTCGCGTTCATACGCCAGCGCTTTTTTGCGGTCGAACTTATGCTCCCATTTGGCGATAACCAGCACCGCCAGCGCATTGCCCACCACGTTCAGCGCGGTACGTGCCATGTCGAGAATACGGTCGACACCGGCGATAAAGGCGAGGCCTTCCAGCGGGATCCCCACGCTACCCAGGGTTGCCAGCAGCACCACGAAGGAGACGCCCGGCACGCCAGCGATCCCTTTCGAGGTCACCATTAAGGTCAGCACCAGGGTGATCTCCTGCCAGATAGAGAGGTCGATACCGTACAGCTGGGCGATAAAGATCGCCGCGATGCTCTGATACAGCGTTGAACCATCGAGGTTGAAGGAGTAACCGGTCGGCACCACAAAGCTGGTGATCGACGCCGGCGCGCCATAGGCTTCCATCTTCTCGATAATGCGCGGCAGCACGCTTTCGGAGCTGGCGGTGGAGTAGGCCAGAATCAGCTCATCTTTCAGGATGCGGATCAGGATCCAGATACTCAGGCCACACAGACGCGCGACAATCCCCAGCACCACCAGCGCGAAGAACAGGATCGCGAAGTAAACCAGCAGCACCAGCTTGGCCAGCGGCCACAGCGAGGCGAAACCAAAGGTGGCGACAGTCACCGAAATCAGGGCGAATACCCCGATCGGCGCATAGCGCATTACCATATGGGTGACTTTAAACATGGTCTCGGAGATGGAGCGGAAGACCGTCACCAGCGGCTCACGGTGGGTCGCCGGCAGCGAGGAGAGCCCCAGACCAAACAGCACCGAGAAGAAGATAATCGGCAGCATATCGCCTTTCGCCATCGACGCCACGATGTTGGTCGGCACCAGCGACAGGATAGTACCCATCAGGCCATGCGCATGGCTCTGCACCTCGGCAGTGGTGCTTTGGTATTTCGAAATATCGACCGCCGCCAGCTGCGACATATCAATGCCCGTTCCCGGCTGGAAAACGTTGGCCAGGGTGATACCCAGCACAATCGCCACCGTGGTGATCACTTCGAAATAGATAATGGTTTTGGCGCCGATCCGGCCTAACTGCTTGGCATCGCCCACGCCGGCAATCCCGACCACCAGGGTCGAAATGACAATCGGGACCACGATCATTTTAATCAGATGGATAAAGATATCGCCCGCCGGCGTCAGCAAATTGCTAATCAACCAATCGCGACTTTCGGCGTGGTAATGCAGATAACTGCCCAGAAGGATACCCAGCACCAGGGCTAGCAAGATTTGCCAGGCCAGACTGACTTTTTTCGTTTTCTTCACTACTGACTTCCTCAATGAAAGGCACCATTCCTTTTCGTCATGGTACCCACTGCAGGGGGTATGAATTGTGTTGCGTTGCTTTGTGGGGTTATTTAACGCGCAATATCAGTATCATTTGCACGGCATGCTGCGCAAGCCTTTAAGAATAGGGCTTTCTTCTGGTTTTCTGCATAAAGTCACGAATTTTCCCCAGTTACAATGCATAAGTATTTGTAATAAAAAATATTTCACACCTTCCGTTTCTATAAATTCATTTACGTAACTATTTCACTTCAAAGTTTCATTTGATGAAATTTCATTCAGTTGAATCATTGCGTGATCTGCCCCCCAATTAACAAACAAAGCTGTCAAAACCCCTACTCTTAACGTTTGTTTGACATATATTTAACAAGTTCAAAAAAGGAGAAAAAAAGCCATGAGCCAAATACACAAACACCCTATTCCCGCTAATATCGCGGAACGTTGCCTGATTAACCCGGATCAGTACAAGGCGCAGTACCAACAATCCATAACCGACCCTGATACATTTTGGGGCGAGCAGGGCAAAATCCTTGACTGGATGCGCCCGTATACCCGCGTGAAGAACACCTCTTTCGCGCCGGGTAACATTTCCATCAAATGGTATGAAGATGGCACCCTGAACCTCGCCGCCAACTGCCTCGACCGTCATCTCGCCGAGCGCGGCGATCAAACCGCCATCATCTGGGAAGGCGACGACGCCAGCCAGAGCAAGCACATCACCTACCGTGAACTGCATGCGGACGTGTGCCGCTTCGCCAATGCGCTGCTCGACCTTGGGATTAAAAAAGGCGACGTGGTCGCCATTTATATGCCGATGGTGCCGGAAGCCGCGGTGGCGATGCTGGCCTGCGCCCGCATCGGCGCTATCCACTCAGTGATTTTCGGCGGCTTCTCGCCGGAGGCGGTGGCCGGACGCATTATCGACTCCAGCTCGCGCCTGGTGATCACCGCTGACGAAGGGCTGCGTGCTGGTCGCGCCATCCCGCTGAAGAAAAACGTCGATGACGCGCTGAAAAACCCGAACGTCAAAAGCATTGAGCACGTCGTGGTCCTGAAACGTACCGGCGGCAACATCGACTGGCAGGAAGGCCGCGATCTGTGGTGGAGCGACCTGATGGCGAACGCCAGCGCCGAACACCGGCCCGTCGAGATGAACGCCGAAGATCCGCTGTTCATCCTCTATACCTCTGGCTCCACCGGTAAACCGAAAGGGGTGCTGCACACCACCGGCGGCTACCTGGTCTACGCGGCCACCACCTTCAAATACGTTTTCGACTACCATCCTGGCGATATTTACTGGTGCACCGCCGATGTGGGCTGGGTCACCGGCCACAGCTATCTGCTGTATGGTCCGCTGGCCTGCGGTGCCACCACTCTGATGTTCGAAGGGGTGCCGAACTGGCCAACCCCGGCACGTATGTGCCAGGTCGTCGATAAGCACAAGGTCAGCATTCTCTATACCGCCCCGACGGCTATCCGCGCCCTGATGGCGGAAGGCGACAAGGCGATCGAAGGCACAGACCGTTCCTCACTGCGCATTCTCGGCTCGGTCGGCGAACCGATTAACCCGGAAGCCTGGGAGTGGTACTGGAAGAAGATCGGCAACGAAAAGTGCCCGGTGATGGACACCTGGTGGCAGACCGAAACCGGCGGCTTTATGATCACTCCGCTGCCGGGCGCGATCGAACTGAAGGCCGGCTCCGCTACCCGTCCGTTCTTCGGTGTCCAGCCAGTGTTGGTGGATAACGAAGGCCTGCCGCTGGATGGCGCGACCGAGGGCAACCTTGCCATCGCCGACTCCTGGCCTGGCCAGGCGCGTACCCTGTTCGGCGACCATGAGCGCTTTGAGCAAACCTACTTCTCCACCTTCAAAAATATGTACTTTAGCGGCGATGGCGCACGCCGTGATGAAGATGGTTACTACTGGATCACCGGCCGCGTGGATGACGTCCTGAACGTCTCAGGCCACCGTCTGGGTACCGCCGAGATCGAATCGGCGCTGGTGTCGCACCCGAAAATCGCCGAAGCGGCGGTGGTGGGGATCCCGCACAACATCAAAGGCCAGGCCATCTACGCCTACGTGACGCTCAATCACGGCGAAGAGCCTACCCCGGAGCTGTATGCGGAAGTGCGTAACTGGGTGCGCAAAGAGATCGGCCCGCTGGCGACGCCGGATGTGCTGCACTGGACCGATTCGCTACCGAAAACCCGCTCGGGCAAAATCATGCGTCGCATTCTACGTAAGATTGCCGCGGGCGACACCAGCAACCTCGGCGATACCTCGACTCTCGCCGATCCTGGCGTCGTGGAAAAACTGCTCGAAGAGAAGCAGGCCATGACGATGCCATCGTAAGCAAGGACCGATTCCCTACACCCTCTCCCCCGCCGGGGAGAGGATAAAAATAAGTCCCTCCCCCAGGATTTCACTCGCAGGAACGCCGTCAGTAAACCGTATCCCGGCTCCATCGCCGGAGGGGTTGCTGTCGCCAGCGTCCGCTGAGTGGATGACGAAAGGGAGACCTCTGGAGACGCTAAGATGAATGAACAACTTTGTCAGCGGATAGAAAATAGTGCGCATTTCAGGGAGTTAGTTGCATCACGGCAACGGTTTGCCGCCATTCTGTCACTGATTATGTTAGTGATCTATGTGGGCTTTATTTTGCTTATCGCCTTCGCGCCCGGCTGGCTCGGTACTCCTCTGCACGCCGGGACCAGCGTTACCCGTGGGATCCCGCTGGGCATTGGCGTGATCGTCATTTCGTTTGTCCTGACCGGTATTTATGTCTGGCGGGCCAACGGTGAATTCGACCGTTTGACCAAAAGCGTTCTGAACGAGGTAAAAGCATGAGCAAGAGAGTCCTGACGGCGCTCGCCGCCACGCTGCTGCCCCTTGGCGCTCACGCCGCAGACGCCATTACCGGCGCGGTACAGCGCCAGCCGACCAACTGGCAAGCGATTATCATGTTCCTGATTTTCGTCGCCCTCACCTTATACATCACTTACTGGGCGTCAAAACGGGTACGTTCGCGCAGCGATTACTACACCGCTGGCGGCAATATCACCGGCTTCCAGAACGGGCTGGCGATTGCCGGTGACTTTATGTCAGCGGCTTCTTTCCTCGGTATCTCCGCGCTGGTGTATACCTCCGGCTACGACGGACTGATCTACTCGCTGGGCTTTCTCGTCGGCTGGCCGATTATCCTGTTTCTGATCGCCGAACGTCTGCGCAACCTTGGCCGCTATACCTTTGCCGACGTCGCCTCGTACCGCCTGAAGCAGGGTCCGATTCGCACTCTCTCCGCCTGCGGTTCGCTGGTGGTGGTGGCCCTGTATCTGATTGCCCAGATGGTGGGCGCCGGCAAGTTAATCCAGCTGCTGTTCGGCCTTAATTACCATGTCGCCGTGGTGCTGGTTGGCGTCCTGATGGTGCTGTATGTCCTGTTCGGCGGCATGCTGGCGACCACCTGGGTGCAGATTATTAAAGCGGTTCTGCTGCTGTGTGGCGCCAGCTTTATGGCCTTTATGGTGATGAAGCACGTCGGCTTCAGCTTCAATAACCTGTTTACCGAGGCGATGGCCGTCCACCCGAAAGGGGCGGCGATTATGAGTCCCGGCGGGCTGGTGAAAGATCCGATATCGGCGCTCTCTCTGGGTCTGGGTCTGATGTTCGGCACCGCTGGCTTGCCGCATATTCTGATGCGCTTCTTCACCGTGAGCGACGCCAAAGAAGCGCGTAAAAGCGTCTTCTACGCCACCGGTTTTATGGGCTATTTCTATATTCTGACCTTTATCATCGGCTTCGGCGCCATCATGCTGGTGGGCGCGAACCCGGCGTTCAAAGACGCAGCCGGACAGCTTATCGGCGGCAATAACATGGCGGCGGTGCATCTGGCGGATGCCGTAGGCGGTAATCTTTTCCTCGGCTTTATCTCCGCCGTCGCTTTCGCCACTATTCTGGCGGTGGTGGCTGGCCTGACCCTCGCCGGCGCCTCAGCGGTGTCGCACGACCTGTACGCCAACGTCATCCGCAAAGGAGCGACCGAGCGCCAGGAGCTGAAGGTATCGAAGATCACCGTGCTGATCCTCGGGGTAGTGGCCATTCTGCTGGGTATTTTGTTCGAAAATCAGAACATCGCCTTTATGGTTGGTCTGGCTTTCTCCATCGCCGCCAGCTGTAACTTCCCGATTATTCTGCTGTCGATGTACTGGTCGAAGCTGACCACCCGCGGCGCGATGATCGGCGGCTGGCTGGGCCTGCTGACCGCTGTGATTTTGATGATCCTCGGCCCGACCATTTGGGTGCAGATCCTCGGTCATGAGAAAGCGCTGTTCCCGTATGAATATCCGGCGCTGTTCTCCATTGCCATCGCCTTCATCGGCATTTGGGTCTTCTCCGCGACCGATAACTCACCGGAAGGGATGCGCGAGCGCGAGCAGTTCCGCGCGCAGTTTATCCGTTCGCAGACCGGGATTGGTATTGAGAAAGGTCAGGCGCATTGATCGTCTCCCCCTTCCTCCGGTATGGCCGGGGGAAGGGCTCTTCGGTTGGCCTCAATTATAGGTTAAGGTGATCACCCCGGTGGCATTTGCCGAGCCAGCGGTCACCGTGCTTCCCGTCTTGTAATAGTTAGTGGAAAAGACAAGCGTCTGCATGGCTGCTGCGCCGCCGGGGCTGTCGGGGTTGGTGAAATAGCTGTAGCTGGCATCCGCGCCGCTGTTGGTCACCGTGGTACGGCTCGAGGTATAGAGGCTGATATCGGTATTCAACGGCAGTGCTTCGTCATTCATATTCAACTGAACCCCAACTCCGGTAGCCGCATTCGCCTCTGCCGTTAAGGCCATCACGGTGTTGTTTGGGTTATCCCCACTCGCTTGTGCCGCCGCCACCCGCATCGAAACGTTGGTCCCCTGCTCGCAGGCGAGAGTCAGGGTCTGCCGTGCTGACCCCACCTTCGTCGCGGTGTTGAATTCGCTGGCGTTGATGGTGCCCATGGCAAAACTGAGATTATTGCTGCTGACGATACATCCCATCGGGATTAGCTGGATGCTGGTCGTGCCGCTGATGTGCAGCCGCGAAATGGAGATCGTCCCGCCACTATCCTTTGCTGATACCGTGGCCACCGGATCGCTAAATGATAATTGACTATTGCTGGCGATAACGCCGCCGGTGGCCACCAGCTGCAGCTGATATGCCGGGGTGTAATAAGTGGAAGCATAATAATCAAACAGACCGGTGGGCTTACCGAGGTAGTAGTTCACATCCCCGATATAATGCACCTGCGAGTCAGGGCTGAAATCATCGGTATCTCCATCATATTCACCGCTAATATTGAGCCACACTTTGACACGAAGACCGATCCCCTGCACCGAGGTGGCATAAATATTATCCCCTATCAGCGCCCCGGCATTGTTCGAGGACCAGGCAAACACCGCGTAGACACTGCCCTGACAGTTAGTAATCTCCGTTTGCGCGCGGGTGATTTTTCCCGAGTCATACAACACGGTGCCCGCGGTGTAGCTCCCGGCGTTGACCAGGATCTTTTCCGGCAGGTTGGTCATCGAGACATCGCCAAAGTTGATTCCGCCGCAGGTCGCCCAGCTATAGAGGGGACACAGTACCAGCATGAACAAGAAGATCAGTTTTTTCATACCTATCCCTGTCGAAACGTTATTTGTAAGCCACATCAAACGTGGCAGTGAAGCCGACGATACCGGGGCTCACCTGGCCATAGGGCGAAAACATGCGTGCTACCATATTGAAGGTATGGACGTCGGCACGGCCACCAAAGGTATAAAGATACTGGTCGCCAGGCCCGAGGGGCTGCTGGTTGGCCATGCCCATCAGCTGTAAACCAACGCCGCTGGCTCCGTTGCTGCCTGTCTGGAGATTTTTATACACCGAGGCGTGGGTGCTATCGAAGCTGGTACCGCTAAATGCGATGGTCACCGCCGACGCATCGGCGGAACAGCTGGAAAAGACCAGCTTAACCGGTACGTTGGCTCCGCTCGCCCCGGCATGCCCGGAGAACGTCTGCAAGGAGACAGTGCCTAAATCGATACTGTTCGACGGTTCCACCACCACCTCGCAGGAAGGCGCCTCGATGGTGCCCGTGACGTTAAAATTGATCGTGCTGCTGCCATCATAAGCCAGCGCCGGAAGGGAGAGCAGCAAAAGGCTGGCCACCAGGATGCCCACTGTGCTGCTGTTTCGCATATTCATATCAACCTCTTCTTCCATGTTGAAAACGTGCGTCCATTACCGGCATTCGGCCTGATAAAACAGAATATCGTCGCTCAATGTGGTGCTGGAGAAATCATAATGAACGGTACACTGCTCACTGCTTTTCTCCCCCCAGCGCGCTAACAGCTGGCCTTTTTTCTGCAGCCCTGTGAGATACACCTGCCCCTCATCGCCGACAATATTGCTGCGCGCCGCGCTGGCGCGATCATTATCAAGGGTCACCAACGCGCCGAAAGGCACCACACCGCTGCGGGTACGCAGGGTGAGCATCGCCTTGTAGCCGATTCGGGTGTCATACTGCACTTTGACGATCGCGTTGCGCGTTGGGACCACCGTTCTGGCGACGTTATCCACCTCGGCGCCAGCCACCTGCTGTTCATCCAGCGCCAGGCTGTTGCGATGGTAAGGGCGAACATACGGTACGACGGCATACCCGGCGCCATCCGTTGTCACGTTGGTCTGGCCCTGAACCCGCACATCGCTGACGCCGGGCGTTTCAACCAGCGCAGAACTCTCGCCCAGAAAGCGTGACAGCGTGAGTCCGCCCGCATGGGCGACCATGCCGCCACGCAGCGAATAATTGTAGTGATTGCTGTAGTGGTCGTAGCCATAGCCGCCGGCGACATCGCCTTTTGCTCCCTGATAATTGACGCTGAGGTTGCCGGAGGTGCTCTTATCCTGGGTGTTGTAACCCTCCTGGAGGCTCCAGTTGAGAGAGCGATCCTCGAACGCCGAGCCGTTGAGCCCCACGTTGTGCGTGGTGTCGTTATGCCGACCATGGTTCATGCTGTAATTCGCCGAGAGCGTCTCGCCAAGTGGGATGCTTAGCGTCAGGGAGACGATAGTATCGCTGGCCGGCCGGTTATTGCCGCTGTCATCGGTACTTTGCACATTGCGGTTATAGGAATAGTTAATAAAGTAGGAAGCCTTGCCGATCGACCCGCTATAGCCCACGCCCACCGACTCCATGCGCGAGCTGTCCCAGTAGGTTTCATTGACCAGTGAGAGGGAGAGCGAGCCATAGCCGAACAGCGTCTGCGACAGCGAAGCGTCAAACCGGCCTTTTGTCCTGCCGCTCTGCGTACAGCAGTCGCGCTGCGTGGAGGCGTTATCGACAAAATCCTGAAACGAATAGTATCCCGAGGTGGAATAGCGATAGCCGGCCACGGAAAAGTTGGTGCCCGTCTGCAGAAAGCTTTTACTGAAGCGGACGCGATACGATTGCCCCTGTTCTTTGCTGGTTGACGAGGCCGTATCGCTGGTTTTCACGTCGGCCCACGACTGAGAGCCATCGAATGACAGCGCGCCGATGGTGCCAAGGTTAAAGCCGGCGCCTAACAGCAGGTTGGTGTATTTATCTTCCGCCTGCTGGAAGCCGGTATAGAGGGTGAAGTTACTGGTGGCGCCATAGGCCAGGGAAGACTGAATAAAGTTGTATTCTTTATCGTCGGAGCTGCCTGAGCGCGTCCTGCCGCTGCTCAGCGCATAGTCCAGCTGGCCCTCGCGCTGCAGGACCGCCAGCGAGGCAAAAGGCACCACAAAGTTTTGCTCGCTGCCGTCAGACTCTTTAACGGTGACGTACAGATCGCCGGCGCTGCCGGTGGCATACAGATCGTTAATCTCAAACGCGCCGGGGGCGACGGTGGTTTTATAAATGCTGTAACCATTCTGATAAACCGAAACCTCTGCGGTGGTACGCGCGATCCCTCGAATCGTTGGTGCAAAGCCATGCAGACTATCCGGCAGCATCTCTTTGTCCGAACTGAGCTGCAGACCGGTAAAGCTCAGGCTGTCGAAAATACCGGACGACGTATAAGTGCTGCCCACCACCATCTGGCTGCGCAGGGTATGAATATCGCGGGCAAGGTACGAGTAAACCGACTCCCAGCGGCTGTTGTTGTCGCTGTGGCTATAGGTACTGTAGTTGCGCAGACGCCATGGCCCCAGATTCACCCCAGGCTGCAGGCTAACAAACTGGCTGTCTACGGTCGCGCCATTATGCCGCGGCGCATTGCGCTGCCCGGTGACACTATAGTTGAGAAGACCGGCGTTGATCCCCTGCTGCCACTGGCTCTCCGGTATATAGTCTCTTGGGCGATTCAGCATCGCGGCCTGCGGGACGGTAAAATCGATTCGCTGCTGGGCAAGAGTCACCGAGAACGTCATCCCGGGGATCGCCGACAGCCGGGCGCAGGTTTCCCCTGCTTCAAATAGCTGCGGATAGGCGGTGGTATTAATCAACCACGAATTCAGATATTCCGTGGAAAGACAGGGAGAAGCGGTCGCGCCTGCATCATGGCCAACTTCCTGAAAGGTCAGTGATTCTGAACTGACGTACTTATCATTGATGTAAACATCCAGGTGATAGGTACCCGGCGGTACGCCATCATGCGAAAAATAGGACAGATCAACCGAAGCCACAGGATCCTCGGCGACTTCGAGTAAATTCGGGTTGAAATATTCACCGGCCTCAGCGCGAGAAGATAAGGTACTCAGGCACAAAACAATAGCGACGCAGATACTTTTGGTTGAAAACAGTAGCTCAACGCTACTGAATGATAGCGGTATATTTCTTCCCTGACATACCATAATCATTAATCACGCTCCATGTGATCTCTTTTTTCCCTGTCGCGGACAGGGTACTCTGCACGGGTATTTTTAAGGTAGAAAAGGGGGCAGCAAACCATGCGCCAGAAATATTTTTTCCGTTAAGGCTAACCTGGGAAAAATTCATATACAGCGGTGAGTTGTTTTTTACCGTCACCGATGCCCCCTCTTTTGCCCACTGTAATTTTTCGGCATACGATTCCGGTGTATTGCCTTTTAACGCGGCAGGTCGATAAATCAATTTTATTTTCGAGTTGATGGCAAACTGCACCACATTTTTATCCGGGACATATTCCGTTGCCGGGATCCCTTTGATATTGAGCCAAAACATCGACTCGCGATCGTCGGGTAGTTTTTTTCCTGAGCGGACAACGCGCACGAATCCTTTCTCTCCGGCTTTGAGACGGAACAGCGGCGGCGTAATAATAAACGCGTCTTTGGCTGGCGAAGCGGCATCCACCACCGAGAGCCAGGACTGTACGATATTGCTGCTCTGATCTTTATTCTCAACCGTAATGACGGCGTTGTTTTTCGCACCATCAAACACCAGACGCGTGCCGCCCACGACCACGCTGGCTTGCGCAATAGAGGATGACAGCAAAAAACCGACCACAAAAAAAAGATATCTCATACGTTTAATTAAAGGGGAATAACAGACGATTCCCCTTTCTCCATTCAACAAAACGCCGAATTAATAATAGGTCACGTTATAAGTTACAGTTGTCTGAACGGTACCTTTCGTCGGGTCGGCAGCACCCGCTTTTACCATTTTAACGGTGAACGGAATGGTTGCGGCGCCGGAAGAAATATCGACATCCGAACCTTCTTCGTTATTCTTCATCAGGCTGCCAGCTTCGTCATAAAGCGCCACAGCGACCCCCGTTGCCGCGTCAACTGTCGCCTGGTTTTTAAAGTAATCGCTATTCGCGGTATCCGAAACGCCACCAAAAGTGACGCGGGCGATGCTGTTGCCACCGTCTTCCGTGGTCGGGCAATCGGCTAAGCTAAAGGAGAAGTTCTTGGCTGCACCGAATTCATACGCTTTCAGATCCGCCACTGAGGTGGTGCCCATATCAATGGTAGTCACACCGCCATCAATGGTCGCCGTACAGGTGGTATCTGAAACAATACCTTTAAAGATAATGGTGTTATCAGCCTGGGCAACAGTAGACAGCGCGCTGCAGGCAGAGAAAATCAGGGCACCCGCCAGAAATTTTTTACTCATCTTCATATTTATTCCCATATCCATTATAAAAGACAATCAGTCCGTCAATTGTTTTATGCAGATATATTAGAGAATGAATTTGCATCCGCGCAGCGTCACATACACATTTACGTGACATATGATTTATGATAATTAATATTATACATAAATAAATGACCAGCATTTGAATCCATTCAATAATACAAGCCCGCGTAAAAAGAATAACGAACAGAGGGTAAAATCTCAATTATTAATGTAAAAATTGATTTTTTAACAAATCGCCTTAAAGAATTAGCAAAATAAAATAAACCACCTTTAAAATCATTGAGATACAAACTTATAAAATTCGCGGAGATAATAAAAAATCTATACATCATTCGTGATGTAATTAGATCACCACTGGCTGTGTAATATTTAGTTACAAAGAGAGGATAGTAATAAGAATTGACTTAATCTTTTCTGATGACCAATAACGGGCATAAACAAAAAGGGGCGAAAATAGTTCATAACTATTCCCCCCCTCAATATTTCATAACATCAGGCTACGGGATAACGTTAAAACAGCAGCCAGCGCACTAACGGCGCTGCCAGCACCACCACTACGCCGGACAGCATCATCACCAGGCTGGCCACCACGCCCTCCTGCTGGCCCAGCTCATAGGATCGCGCGGTCCCCGCCCCGTGGGACGCCGCGCCAAACCCGGCCCCTTTCGCCATCCCTTCCCGAATAGCAAGGCGTAAAAACAGCATATCCCCTACCGCCATGCCAAAGACGCCGGTGATCACCACAAACAGCGCCACCAGATCGGGCTGGCCACCGAGCGGTTTTGCCGCCGCCAGCGCAAAGGGCGTGGTCACCGAGCGCACCGCCAGGCTGCGCTGGATTTCATCAGACAACATCAATCCGCGTGCCAGCCATACGGAGCTGGTCACCGCCACCACCACCGCCGTCACCACCCCGGCGCTGAGCGACATCCAGTGGCGTTTGATCACCGCGACATTTTCATAGACCGGGACGGCAAAGGCGATAGTCGCCGGGCCCAGCAGCCACAGCAGCCAGTGGGTCTCTCCCATATAGCTCTGATAAGAGATATGGCCCAGCACCAGGATCAGCACCAGCAGGATCGGCGTGAACACCAGTGGCATCAGCGGCAGTTTATGAAAACGGCGATACAGTCTTTTATTGGCGTAATAGAGACCCAGCGTCGCCACCAGACACAGAATGCTCAGCATGACATCATTCATTTTTTTAGCCGGCTCACTTCGTAACGGTAAACCCTGTCGACGACCCAGGCCGTGGCGCCCAGCACCATCAGCGTGCTTAAGGCAATCACCAGGAAAATCCGCCAGCCATCAACCATCAGCAGCTGCGCATAGTTGACCACCGCGACCACCGCCGGGACGAAAAATAGCAGCATCTCCGCCAGCAACCAGCGGGCGCCGGCGCGAACCCAGTTCAGGGGGATCACCCGGCAGACGATCAGCAGCAGGAGCATCACCATGCCGACCAGATTAGGCGGCAACGGCACCTGCCACGTATTCACCAGATATTGCGCAAAAATAAATAACCCGACATAGAGGAGCACCTGCGCCGGGATCTGAAGTCGCTGCGCCACGGCGGGGGCAACGCGAGCTGGCGCGAAGGCCATGAGCGAGATTCCTGAAAAAAGAAGTCAGGCAAGCAGTATAGAGAGCCGCCGAAGCCGACAGAAATGAATTAAAATCATCGCAGGTATAGTCTCAGGGAATAATTATGGATATCCGAACGCTGCGCTATTTCGTTGAAGTGGTTCGTCAGCAGAGTTTTACTCGCGCGGCGGAAAAGCTGTTCGTCACACAGCCCACCATCAGCAAGATGCTCAAAAATCTCGAAGATGAACTGAACTGCACACTGTTGATCCGCGATGGTCGTAAACTGCTGCTCACCGATACCGGGCGCGTCGTTTTTGAACGCGGCCAGGCCATCCTTGGCGAGTTCAGCCAGCTGGAGTCAGAACTGAGCGATATCAACCACCTGCATAAAGGGGTGCTGCGGCTTGGCATTCCACCGATGGTCGGAATGCTGATGGCGGAGCCGATCAGCCGCTTCCGCGAGCGCTACCCGGGCGTCGAGCTGAAAATCGCCGAGTTTGGCGGCCTGACGGTCCAGCAGGCGGTCAGCAACGGCGAGCTCGATATGGCAATGACCGCCCTGCCCATCGAAGAGGGTAGCCATCTCACCACGCTGCCGTTGTTCAACCACCCGCTGTGCGTCCTGACGCCAAGAACCGCGCCGTGGGAGGGCGTGACTGCCCTCTCGCCGGCAGAGCTGGCGGCGTATCCGCTGGTCATCTACAACGAAGAATTTGCCCTCAGCCAGCAGCTGATGCGCCTGTTTACCGAGCATGACGTGAAGCCGCGTATCGCGGTGCGCAGCGGCCAGTGGGATTTTCTCGCCGCGATGGTGCAGGCCGGCATTGGCGTGGCGATCCTGCCCGAGCCGATTTGCCAGCGTCTCGACCCGCAGAACTTTTGCTGGATCCCATTGCAAAGCGAGCTGCGCTGGGAGCTGGGGATGATTTGGCGGGAGGGCGTGTATATGTCGCGCAGCGCTGAGGCCTGGCTGGCGTGCAGTAAAGCGTTCTGGCTGGAATAATCCCCTGGTGACAACGCGTTTCGCAGAGGAATGGGTAGCCCGGGTCAGGCGCTTGCGCCGCTGCCCGGGCTTCCCCCGGTCGCGCTAACGCTTACCGGGGCGACACATTTACTGCAGTCTCGCCAGTAGCCCGAATAAGCGTCGCGCTATCCGGATTACAGGTTATTGATCTTCGATTAACAGCGCTTCCAGCAGGTCGAGATCGTGCAGCAGCTTCTGCAGCGTCTCGTTACTGATCTGCCGGGTGGCGCGCAGATGATATAGCTCTCCGCGTTCAGAGCGCAGCGCCGCCAGACGGAAGCGACGCTCCAGACTCTCCTCCAGCATAGAGGTTTCCACGTCGTTACGACCATCGACGCGGCGGCGCAGGTTACCGATTACCCGCGAACTGACTTCGGTCAGCAGCTGGTTATCGATATTCTCTTTGGTATCCGCCGCCAGCCGCTCTTCCATCTTCTGGATCGCCACAATCGCCACGTCTGCCGTCGCTGCGCGCGCCAGTCGTTCCTCTTTCCGCTGCTGCACGTTGTCACTCGATTCAATGTGGCGCAGCAGGATCGGCAGCGCAATCACCCCGACGAACAGCGAGAACAGGATCACCCCGGCGGCGAGGAAAATCAGCTCATAGCGCGCCGGGAAAACATTCCCGTCCGGCAGCAGCAGCGGGATCGAGAGCACACCGGCGAGGGTAATCGCCCCACGCACCCCGGCCACAGAGGAGATCAGCAGCTCGCGGGTGGTCCAGGAGCCAAACTCCATCGGTTTCTTCTTCAGGAAGCGCTGGCTAAGCTTACGCATCGACCACAGCCAGCCAAAACGCACCAGCATCAGCGCGGCATAGATCAGGATAATGTCGGTAAACAGCATCCAGGTCTCGACGTTGGGGTCAGCTTCCGCCGCCACCAGCGAGCTGGAGAGGATATCCGGCAGCTGCAGGCCCAACAGCAGGAAGACCATGCCGTTAAAGACAAACTCCAGCATCGCCCAGGTGCTGTTGGCGCGCAGGCGCATGGCCAACGGCGCGGTACGCATCACGCCGGAACGGGTGATGGTCATCCCCGCCGCCACCGCCGCCAGGATGCCGGAGACACCGATATGTTCGGCAATCAGATAGGAGGCAAACGGCAGCAGGAACAGCAGGACAATCTGCGTGGCGGGTTCATCCCCGCCCCAGCGGCTGAGGAAACGCATCGAACGGCCATACGACCAGCTCACCACAAACCCGGCCAGCACGCCGCCGATCGCCACCTTCAGAAACTCTACGGTCGCGCCGCCAACGGTGAAGACCATGGTGCCCATCGCCACCGCGACGGCAAACTTGAGTGAGACCAGGCCAGAGGCATCGTTCATTAACGCCTCGCCCTGCAGAATACCCATGATTTTTTTCGGTATCCGCCCTTCCCCGACGATACCGGAGAGCGCCACGGCATCGGTCGGCGAGAGCACGGCCGCCAGCGCGAACGCCGGGATCAGCGGAATGCCAGGCACAATCCAGTAGATCAGAAAGCCGATGCCGACTACCGTCACGACCACCAGCGCCAGCGCCAGGCCAAGGATCTCCCGCCCGTGTTCAATAAATTCACGGGTCGGCGTTTTCCAACCGTCGGCGAACAGCAGCGGCGGGATAAACAGGACCAGAAACAGCTCTGGATCAAATTCAACGTGCAAACCGAAGGTCGGCCATGCCAGAAGCGCGCCAATGGCGATTTGCATCAGTGGGAGTGGAACCTGAAAGGGCAGTACACGTGTCACTACCCCGGACAGTGAGACCACGAGGGTCATGATGAGGATGGTAAAGAATATTTCCATGTGTTCCCTGTTTGCTGCGTTTTCTTTTATACCTGTGAGGCGTCGTGCCGGTGAATCATACGCCACCCAGATTAACGCAAATGGAAACAGGATGTGGCTTAAAAATAAAACGGGCGGCCTGAGCCGCCCGTGAGGAGCACGAAGGGTTTAAATCGCCCAACCGCCCGCGTAGAACGCCACCAGCGCCACGGCGATAATCACCGTACCGAGGTTCAGCTTGCGCCACTCGCCGGAGACCAGACGGCCAATCACCAGGGTAGCAAAACCGATCATGATGCCGGTCACGATGTTACAGGTCAGCACGATAAACACCGCGGTGATCAGGCCAGCCATCGCGTCAACGAAGTCATTGAAATCGATTTTCGCCACGTTGCTCAGCATCAGCAGGCCGACGTACATCAGCGCCGGCGCGGTCGCGTAGGCCGGAACCAGATAAGAGAGCGGAGAGAGGAACAGGATCAGCAGGAACAGGACACCGACCGTCACCGCGGTCAGACCGGTTTTACCGCCGGCCGCGGTACCCGCCGCCGATTCAATATACACCGCCGCCGGCGCCGCCCCGACTAAACCGGAGAAGACGCTGCTCAGGGAGTCGGTGGTCAACGCTTTACCGCCGTTGATGATCTGCCCGTCTTTGTCCAGCAGGTTCGCCTGGCCGGCCACCGCGCGGATAGTACCGGTGGCGTCAAACACCGCCGTCATCACCAGCGCCAGCACGCTTGGCAGCACAACCGGGTTCAGCGCGCCGACGATGTCGAGGCTGCCAATCAGCGAGTTGCCTTTATCATCACTCAGGGATGGCATGGCGAAAATACCGGAGAAATGGACGTTCGGATCGAAAATAAGCCCCACAATCGACACGCCAATAATGGTCAGCAGAATGCCGCCCGGCACCTTCATTTTTTCCAGACCAATGATCACCGCAAGGCCAATCAGCGACATCACTACCGGGAAGCTGTCAAATTTGCCCAGCGCCACCGGCAGACCGTCCAGCGGGTTTTTGATCACCAGGCCAACGCCGTTGGCGGCAATCAGCAGCAGAAACAGGCCAATCCCGATCCCGGTACCGTGCGCCACGCCCTGCGGCAGGTTGCGCAAGATCCAGCTGCGGATGCCGGTCGCCGAGATCACCGTAAACAGGACACCCATCAGGAATACCGCGCCGAGGGCCACCGGAATACTGATCTGCTGCCCCAGCACCAGGCTGAAGGCGGTAAAGGCAGTCAACGAAATGGCGCAGCCGATAGCCATCGGCAGATTTGCCCATAACCCCATCACCAGCGAGCCAACGCCCGCCACCAGACAGGTCGAGACAAACACCGCGGCCGGCGGGAAGCCCGCTTTACCGAGCATGCCCGGCACCACGATGACGGAGTAAACCATCGCCAGAAAGGTAGTAAGACCTGCAACAATCTCCTGACGCACGGTGCTACCGCGCGCCGAAATTTTAAACCAGGCGTCTAATGAACCGCCGGTACGCGCTGAAGGCGTAGACATAGAAAACTTCCCCTGAAAATTTTTATTGTTCGTTGATATGCGTGGTGGACCCTCCACTGCCAGTTAAACGCGATCTCCTTGTACCGAATCGCAGCGCCAGGGGGGCTGCAAAAAAGCAAACGTTTAACTCCGCGCATACACTACGGTGTGTCAACCTTATCTCCTCCCTCTGGATAGCAGAAAAAAGAGGGAGCAAAACAGAAAGGCAAACGATTATCCGGCCTTTAGATAACCCTTTTCAACCGATGTTTATCGTATTTCGCTAAATTTCGCTTATGACGAGCAGAAAATAACCAGACGATGCGCAAACGTTATCGTCTATGCGCAATCCGCTAACAAATTTTTAGTGAGTTGCTTTCATTTATCAGCGTCATCGGATCCGCTGATACCTCAGGCGCCAGGTAAGGAAAAGGGGCCGCCGCGCTCGATGGCCCGCTGCCAGGCCGGGCGCTGCTCCACCCGCTGTCGCCAGGCCTCGATATGGACAAGGTCATGCACGCCACCGCGCGCCAACAGCGCCATCACCGGGAAGCTCATCTGGATATCGGCCATACTCAGTCGCTCGCCGGCAAACCATGGCCGCGTGGAAAGATGGTCGTCAATAAACCGCGTATGGGTGGCCAGCTGGGGATCCAGCCACGCTTTTTGAATGCCCTTGCCCAGCAGGGCGCCCAGCGAGCGGACGCCAAAGGGCACAGGGGGTTTACCCAGGCTGGCGAACACCAGCTTCATTAACAGCAGCGGCATCAGCGAGCCTTCGGCATAGTGCAGCCAGAAGCGGTACTGCAGTTTGTCCTCTATCGCCTGCGGCTTCAGCAGCCCGCCGCTGTCCCAGGTCTCCTGCAAATACTCGAGAATGGCCCCGGACTCCGCCAGCACATAGCCGTTGTCTTCCAGCACCGGCGATTTCCCCAACGGATGGATTTTCTTCAGCGCCGCCGGCGCCAGCATCGACTTTTCCCGCTGATAGCGGACTATCTGATAAGGCAGCTGCAGCTCTTCCAGTGCCCACAGTACGCGTTGCGATCGTGATTGATTAAGATGGTGTACTGTCAGCATGGGCCTCTCCCGTGGTTTGTTCGAATTAACTATAGGAACTGGCGCTCATTGCCGGGAAAATTTCGGCAAAATAGTGAGGAAAAAATGGCGGCAGATGCCATAGTTAAAGTGTCGACGCAAACCGGAACCTCCATCAACAGATTGCGCAATACTGAGGGACGTCGATGTCGGGGGAAACCCTCTCGTGAACCAGCGAGATAATGCGAAAGACAAAGACCGGAAAACAACTAAAGCGCCCAGTTGTGGCGCTTTAGTTTTATTACTCCTCTTCCAGCAGCCGGGCGCCGGTCCCCTCTTCCCCCAGCTTATCGCCTGGGTTGCGCAGCGGGCAGTCGCGCCGTGATAAACAGCCGCAACCGATGCAGCCGTCGAGCTGGTCGCGTAGCGCCGTCAGGGTATGAATACGCCGGTCCAGCTCCTCACGCCACTGCGATGACAGCATCTTCCACTCTTTTGCGCTCAGATTATGCCCTTCCGGCAGTACGCCAAACGCGTCGCCGATGGTCGCCAGCGGGATGCCGATGCGTTGCGCAATTTTGATTATCGCCACCGCGCGCAGGACATCGCGCCGGTAGCGCCGCTGGTTGCCGGCATTCCGCTGGCTGTGGATCAAGCCTTTACTCTCATAAAAATGAAGGGCCGAGACCGCCACGCCGGTTCGTTTTGCCACTTCCCCGGGCGTCAGCAGCATTTTGATGCGGGGTGATTTCTTTTCCATAAAGCGCTTTACCTCAAGTTAACTTGAGGAATTATACTCGCCCGCAGACAAAACGACGAATCGAGAATTGAGAGAGGCCGCTTTATGTCCCATCAGGATATTATTCAAACATTGATTGAATGGATTGATGAACATATCGATCAACCACTTAACATTGATATAGTCGCCAGAAAGTCAGGATACTCGAAATGGTATCTGCAGCGGATGTTCCGTACCGTAATGCATCAGACGCTGGGTGATTATATTCGTCAGCGCCGCCTGCTGCTGGCGGCGGAAGCGTTGCGAACCACTCAGCGACCTATCTTTGATATCGCGATGGATCTGGGCTACGTCTCGCAGCAAACCTTCTCCCGGGTGTTCCGCCGCGAGTTCGACCGCACTCCCAGCGACTACCGCCATCAGATCTCCGCGTGACGCGGCGGCTGAGGCCTGCTTATAGGCGTGGGAGCATTCGCTAACCACTGCATAAACTCCCGCGCCGGCATGGCTTTCGCAAACAGCCAGCCCTGACAAAATTGCACGCCGCGCTTGTAGAGCCAGCTTACCTGCTCCGGGGTCTCCACCCCTTCCGCGATAGTTTTTAAACGCAGCCCGCGCGCCATCTCGATGATGTGCTCAGCGATCAGATGGCTGGTGTTGTTGGTGGTCAGCGTATCAACGAAGGTTTTATCGATTTTGAGGATATCGACGTTCAGCGCGTGCAGATTATGCAGATTCGAGTAGCCGGTACCGAAATCATCGATCGCAATCTCATAGCCTGCTTCGCGGAACGCCTGGATCACCGGCGTCGTTTTCGCCACGTCGATAAACCCGCGTTCGGTCACTTCGATTTTGATCTGCCCAATGCAGACCGCATAGCTGTGCGCTTTCTCGCTGATCTGGGAAATAAGCCGCGCCGAGTGGAAATCGGACGCAGAGAGATTGATCGCCACATACAGCTGCGGATGGCTGGCAAGAAACTCACCCATTTCATAAAACAGCTCGTCCACCACGTAGTCCGTGATCTGGGCAATCATGCCTTCATTTTCCGCCAGCGGAATAAACTCCGCCGGATTCATCACCGGGCCGTCAAACCCCGGCCAGCGCAGTAGCGCTTCCGCCCCAACGCAGCGGTTATTTTTAATATCAATAATCGGCTGGTAGTGCAGCCGCAGCTGGCGGCAGCTCAGAGCCCGCTGCAGCATATTGCGCGGCGAATGATACTGCCGACGGGTTCGTGTCCACACCAGCACCAGTAAAATACTGCAAATCAGCCCCAGCGGCAGGGTCAGGCTCGCCTGGTCACAGAAGTTGTGGTAGTAGCTGGCCCGTGAGGTGGACATGATGACCGCGATCGGCCGGATAGCAGAGCGGGCTATCGTATACACCCGACCATTCTGATTAAAAAAAGCATCGCCTTCGCGAATTAACGCCTGGAGTTCGGCGGGTTCGACATTATCACTCAGCGAGAAAAAGAGGTGAGTTTTGGTATCGAAAACGCCATAGGCTAAATCGCGGTCGCTGGCAATCACCGAGCTGAACGAGTAGGGGTTGACCACCACTACATAGGGCCCCTTCTGCATATAATTCATGGCAAAGCCCGGGTAAAACGGCGTATCCCGGTAGTAGTAAATCGCCACATCCGGCTTTTTAGTATAATTCGCCGCCGGCATCCGCCAGCCGGTCGCGGGATGGACAGACGTTGAACAGATAAAGCGCTGGCCCTGAGCGTAGATCATATCTTCCACATACAGCAGACCGCGAACAATATGCAGTAAATAACGCTGGTGCTCCGCTGAGCACAGTTCCCCGCGATACTGGCTAGCTTTCGCCCGAGCCTGATCCGCTTCCCGGATAACCATTTCCGTTTTTTGCAGCGCCAGCTGCGAAAATGAGTGTAATTGATCAATAGTTTCGGCTTTGGCCCGCAGCTGGGCAAACCACAATGCCAACACCACCGGCAATAAAATAACGACACCGATCCCGACGAGTCTGAGCGCCTTATGCGGCGCACTGTCACCCATTTACGCTTTCATCCATGCGATATGCCTTAATTAAGGTAGCCCGAACACGTTAGCAATCGCGACTGCGATAGACACCCGGAGTAAGTGGCAGGCCCTTCACAGGCGCCATCATTCCAGCGGGTAGTGTTGAATAATACTTATTTATCAGGTATTCGAAAGATATTCTCGTCAGATTAAGAATAGACGTGCATCTGACTCGGTTTCTCCGTGTAATAAACAAGAACAGGTAATAAAACCCGCAGAATAATAATCATTAGCCGCAGAATGAAAATAATTAATGACCATCGCTCACCCATATCCACATAAATATCAGGCTTATTAAGCGCGGCGAAAGCTCATTTTTTGACTGGTGAATAAAGCGCCAAGTGTGATATAGTTCACACAAGTTGATGAAACAGGAATGACGTTTCATCACTCTCTAGTTTGCCAGTCGAGACCAGAGCGCTATGCCATCGTCAGTCGCGCCAGGTCATCTACGGCTCCCCGACTTTCTTTGAGGATAGGTTAATGGCCATTACTACCAGTGTCGTTTTGTTGCGCTGGCCCCTGGTGAGCGCGGTACTGATGTTTCTCGCCAGCTCGTTGAATATCCAGCTACGGAAAAGCGATTATGCCGGTCTGGCAGTGATCTGCAGCTGCCTCGGCCTTGCCGCCGCCTGCTGGTTCGCCACCGGTTTGCTGGGGATCACCCTGATCGATATCGCAAAAATCTGGGGTAATATCAAAGATGTGATGATTGAGGTCATGAGTCAGACGCCGCCAGAATGGCCAATGATGATGACCTGATGTTAAAAAGCTTCCCACCGGGAAGCTTTTTTGTTTTCTACCGTCCTTATTTCCCCAGTTTCGCCATCATCTCCGGACGCATAAATTTATGGATCACCACCATAAAGAGCAGCGATGGCACCAGCAAAATCAGCGCCGTAATCGACGAGACCTGATAGTTACCCGACATGCTGGCGTTATAGAGCAGTAGCGGCAGCGTGGTGATATCCGGCGCACCGACAAAGAAGGTGCCGGTAAATTCATCCAGCGATTCCAGAAAAACGAAGATGCTGGCGGCAACGATCCCCGGCGCCGCCTGCGGCAGCACAATGTGCCAGAAGGTATACACCGGTCCGGCGCCAAGGTTACGCGACGCCCGCGCCAGCAGCGGGTCGATGGATGAGAAGGCGGCCACACAGATCCACACCGAATACATCAGGCCGTGGACGCTATGCACCAGCACCACCCCCGCGATACTGCCGTTCAATCCCCACTGATAAAACAATCGGGCAACATTCATGTATACCGTCAGGTTGGGAAAGGCCTGCGGGGTGAGAAACAGCAGCATAAACAGCACCCGCAGCGGCATTTTCCGCCGGGAAAGTGCATAGCCGGCGGGTACGGAAATCAGTAAACAGACCCCCACCGACAACAGGGCGATCAACACGCTGGTTAACAGCGAACCGGACACATCGCTGTATGGGTTGAAAACCTGATACCAGTACTTCAGCCCCCACTGACTGGGCAGCGAATGGGGAAAATACCAGCTTTCCGCTACGGTCCAGATCAACAGGTTCAGCAGCGGGCCAAACATCGCCAGCAGCATAAACAGCAGCAGCAGGGTCTGCAGCGCCAGGCTGGCGCGCACTTTACGGCGCCCTTTCATCCACCATGACGGGGATGAGGCGAGGGTCAGCGCTTTCATGATTCCCCTCCTTTTTGCTGCAGGCTGTGGCGCAGGTAAAACCACGACAGCGCGCCGCAGATCGCCAGCGACACCACGCCAAGCGCATTCGCCACTGCGTAATCGCCATAGGAATTCACGCGAAACGCCATATCCACCGTCAGCATCGTCGGCGTCCCTACGCCGATCATCAACGGTACCGACAGCACCGACATCATGGTCACCGTCGACAGCACCAGCGCCACGCCGATGGTCGGCAGAACCTGCGGCAGCATAATATCGAACAGGATCCGCGGCCGGGAGGCGCCAAGGTTACGCGCAGCAAGGATCTGCGACGACTCCAGCGCCGCCATCGCCCCGCAGATCAGCAGCGTGGCAAAGGCCAGTTGCTTCCAGACAAAGGTGATCACTATCCCTTTCCATCCCAGCCAGGAGAGCGTCTCCAGCGGCGTGACCAGGTCAGCCGCCACCAGCGCATTGTTCATCAGGCCATTTTTGGCGAGAAAAGTGCGCATCATCTGGGCGACGACAATAAACGGAATAAACAGCGGTAAGCGATACAAAAAACCCAGCAGACGAACAACGGGTCGGCACGGTGACAGCGCAATCACTGCCGACAGGGTAATGGCGATCAGCGCTAACAGCGCCACTGAGACCAGTACGATAATCAGCGAAAAGAGCACATCACTGGCGTAAAGCGCATAGACCTTGCGGAAGTGATCGAGCGTGAACGGCTGTCCCGGCGCGGTAAACGCCGAGACCAGCGAAAAACCCAGCGGATACAAAAACAGGATCGCGATCATCAGCGCCGCCGGAGCAACCAGCAGCAGATATTTTAATGAACTGGACATAATGCACCTGGCGTCAGCACAAGAAAGCGCCCGGGCCGACAACCCGGGCGGGAGAAGGCGTTAGTTGGCCACCTGGCTTTCGTAACCCTCTTTGATGTCGTCAAAATAGGGAGCGATCGGGAAGCTTTTGCCATACTTTGCCAGCGCTTCCGGCGAGATTTCGGCAAACAGCTTTTGCCAGGTCGCCGTATCCAGCTTCGGCTTCACCTGCCCGGCGTCGATGCCCGGATACCAGTTAAACTGCTTAACGATCCCCTGCGCCTGCACTTCCGGACTGGTGGCCAGCGTGATAAAGTCGCGCGCCAGCTGCGGATTCGCCGCCTTCGCCGGGATGACGTAATACATCGGCTGACCCGGCATACCCGGCGCCAGTAAAGCAAGCTTGATCGAGGGCGGCAGCTTGCCCTGATCTTTCCAGCTATAGAACATATCGACCCACACCGGGCCCATGGCGATTTCCCCCCGGCTCAGCATGTCGAGCGTCCCGGCGTTGCCCGGAGTGAAAGTCACATTTTTATTGAATGCCTTCAGCTTTTCATAGGCTTGCTGCCAGCCTTTTTCGACGCTTTTATCATAGGGCCCGGCGGAGAGACGCTGGGCGTCGGTCCCGTAGGCGTAGATCCAGCCCACCACAAAGCTGACGCCGGACATGCCGTTTTTGATGCCGTTATAGCCAAAAGCCTGCGGATGTTTCTGCGTCCAGGCCACCAGCTCGTCATACGACGCCGGTGGGGTACTGACCAGATCGCTGTTCCAGGCGATAGCGGTCTGGCTTAAGAACATCGGCATGACGTATCCGTCGACGTTAACGCCCAGCGCCTGAGTGGCGCTCGGCGAACTCACCATGCCGCCGGTCTGAATATCCTGACGGTATTTTTGCAGTAATCCCTTTTCCACCTGCTCACCGCCCGCCTTCTGGTGCACCACCGCGACGTCGATATCCCACTGCTGCGCGCCGCTCTCCTGCTGGGCCGTCAGCTTCTCGCTGATTTTATTCGACCCGGCGTCGCCGGGGCCGGTACCGATCACCCGCACCTTGACGCCGGGATGAGCGGCTTCAAATTTTGGCCCCAGCCAGGTTTTTACATAATCCACCATATTCTGATCGCCCGCGGTGGCGACGTTAAGAATGGTGTCGGCCTGTGCGCCAACGCTCAGGAAGAGGGTCGTTACGATCGCTGCTTTCGTCTTAGTCAACATGGATTGTCCCCAGAATGAACACGCTGATATCACTGTGATAGTGGTAAAGGAAAAATATGCAGAGCCGGCGTTGGCACATGGAGTCGGACGCGGCTTCTCGTCGGCCAGCATTGCGCGGCATCGGCCAGCAGTAGGCGGTCATGGCAGCGCACGCTGTGGCGATACAGATTGCCCAGAAACGCGCTTTGCTCCACCACGCCCTCCAGAGCAAGTCCCTCCTGCGGCGCAGGCTGCGTTAATTCACCGAGCGCGGCATCGGCGCTGCGAAAATAAATAACTTTTTCACCCTGCTGAGCGGCGGATAAACCGGATATTGCGGCAGCGGATAATTCACCGGAGGTTATTTTATTATCGGCGCCCATAAAATCAGCGACGAAGGGCGTCGCGGGATGTTGATATATTTGTTCCGGGGTGCCAGTTTGCTCAATACGCCCCTGATTTAATACCGCAATGCGGTCCGCCATCACTAAGGCTTCCTGCTGATCGTGGGTGACAATTAATGACGTGAAACCCAATCTCTTTTGCAGAGATTTAATTTCATGGCGCACATTCAGGCGCACTTTGGCATCCAGATTAGATAACGGCTCATCCAGCACCAGCACCTGGGGCTCTATGGCCAGGGCTCTCGCCAGCGCCACCCGCTGCCGCTGACCGCCCGACAGTTCGGTCACTTTCACCTCGCCAAGCCCTTCGAGATTGACTATTCGCAGCAGCTCCGCCACACGCCGCGCGATATCCGCCCCGCGCCACTTGCGCAGCTTCAGGCCATAGCCGATATTGCGCGCTACCGTCAGGTGCGGCCACAGGGCGTAGCTTTGAAACACCATGGTGATATTGCGCTGCTCCGGCGCAAGATGGGTGATCGTTCGACTGGCAATAGCCATCTCGCCGCTTTGCACCGGAATAAAGCCGCAGAGCGCGTTCAGCAGCGTGGTTTTTCCGCATCCCGATGGGCCCAGCAGGGCAATCATTTCCCCTTGCTCGACCGCCAGATCAATATTATGTAAAACCACGTTATCGCCATAACTAATTTTAAGGCCGGTGATCTGTAAATAACTCATATTCGCTACCTGAAAGCGCTGCTGCGGCATTTTTTTAGCAAGGTGAACACGTGTTCATTTGGCTGTAAAAAAAATGCAACGTTAACTCGACATGATGTGAGCCTACTTTGTCGGGTATTTATGACAATTTAATTAAGCGGCAAAAAATTTTGGCGAGGGTCAATGAAAATAGATGTGCTTGGCTGCGGGAGCGCCTTTTCCTGCACGCAAAATACCTCCGCGCTGCGGGTGATCGACGCGGACAACAAACAGTGGTTAATCGACTGCGGCCCCACCGTTCCCCGCGCACTCTGGCAGCGCGGCGGTGGGGTCAATGATATTGACGCAATCTACTTCACCCACGTCCATCCGGATCACTGTACCGGTCTGACGGCGCTGCTGAATTACTGGAAAAGTGGCTCCCGTCAGAAGCCGCTGATTATCTACTGCCAGCCAGCGCAGCAGCCGGTGCTCATGCAGCTGGCCGCGCTGGCGAACTGGCCTCAGGCGGACCCTGGTTTCACCATCGACTGGCAGGAATGCCGCGAAGCCTGGACGTGGCAGGACTGGCAGATCCGCACCGCCGCCACCCAGCATGAGCTGAGTAATCGCGCCATCCGCATCACCATTGCCGGGCAGACGCTGTTTTACAGCGGCGATGGCCGGCCAACCGCCGACTCGATAGCCCTGATGGCCGGCGCCGGGCTGGCGTTTCAGGAATGTGCCTCAGTGGCGGCCCTTGACGACGATGCTTCTCATGGCGATTTCCCCTCCTGCCTGATGCTGTTCAGAACGCTGCAGCTCCCGGCGCTGGGGCTCTATCACTGCGAGGACGCCGCCCTGTCGGCGCTGAAGCAAGCCTGTCAGCCGTGGCAGGGATTATTCGTGTCGCAGGATGGGGACCACTTTACGCTGCCGCGTCCCGCATTCGCCGATGAGGCGCATGCCCTATGAGCCCACGTAAACCCAGCGTCACCGCCCAGGACGTTGCCAGACTGGCCGGCGTCTCCCGGGCGGTGGTGTCACGCGCGCTGAGCAGCAACGGTAGCATCTCTCCCGACGCCCGGGCGCGGGTACTGCGCGCCGCCGAAGAGCTGGGGTACCAGGTTAACTTCCTTGCCCAGGGGCTCAATCGCCAGCGCAGCCACTTAATCGGCGTGGTCGTCTCGCGCATCAGCGATCCTTTTCGCAGCGCTCTGCTTGATGCGCTGCTCAACGAGATCCAGCGCCAGGGCTTTCAGGCGCTGGTGAGCGAGATCCACAGCGAGCAGGACCTGGCGCACACCCTGCGCCGTTTCACGCAGTTTCGCGTCTCCGGCGTTATCGTCACCTCCGGCCAGCCGCCGGAGGCGTTGGTGAACGAGTGCGTCCAGCAGCATATCCCGGTAGTGGGCATAAACCGCCAGCCGACGATCCCCGGGGTGGATTACGTCTGCTCTGATAACGTCGCGGGAGCCGAACTGGCGGCCGACCAGCTGCTGCGCAGCGGCTGCCGGCGGTTTGGCTGGCTCAACCACTCTCCTTCCACCTGGGCCGGGCGCATGCGTGGGGAAGCATTCAGCCGGGCACTGCAGGCGCGCGGAGCGGACGTCGAACGCGATCTGGCGATCCTCACCTGCCCGGAAGAGGGCTATACGGGCGGGTTTCAGGCCGCAGCGCTCGCCGACGAGGCGCTGGAGGGGATCTTCTGCGCCAACGCCCAGCTTGCCTGCGGCTTTCTCGATGGAATGCGCCAGCGCGGCAAACAGGCGCCTGAGGATTACCAGCTAATTGGTTTTGATAACACGCCGCCGACCGCGCAATATAGCTACCAGCTCACCACGCTACATCAGGATGTGGCGGCGATCTCCCGCCAGGCGCTCGCCCGGCTGCAGGAGCGCACCGTCGACCCTTTACAACCTTCACGCACCACCTGGGTGGAGGTGACGTTAATTCACCGGCGCACGTCGCCCTTTGTTATCTGAGAGCAGGACCATGACGGAAGCACAACGAGAGTCATTATGCGCCTTGATTCGCCAGGCAGGCGCCCACGCCCAGGCGCTGCGCGATGCGGGATTGCAGGTCGATAAAAAATCGCGCCAGGACTTTGTGTCGCAAGCGGATCTCGCGGTAGAACAGGAGATTAAAGGGTGGCTGAAGGCGCACTTTCCGCAGGAGGGTTTCCTCGGTGAAGAGAGCGGTTTCGAAGGCGATGAGCACACCGTCTGGGTGCTTGACCCCGTGGATGGCACCACCAACTTTATCCTTGGCATGGATTACTGGTGTATCTCACTGGCGAGAGTGTGCCAGGGCGAACTCTCGCTCGGCATCATCTACGCCCCCGATCGCAATGAGTTTTTCTTCGCCGGCCGCGGCGAAGGGGCATTTCTCAACGGTCGTCGCCTGACGCTGCGCGAGCCGGATCCCGACGCGGTGGTGATCGGCATGGGGCGCTCAAGCCGCGCCCCGGCCAGCGACTATGCCCGGGCCATCGACACGCTGCTCGACGCCGGCCTGGAGTATCGCCGTTTTGGCGCGGGCGCCCTGATGCTGGCGCATGTCGCTGCCGGTCAGATCCATGGCTATTTTGAAGCGCATATGAACAGCTGGGACGCGCTGGCGGGGATGCTGTTGATTGAGGAGGCGGGGGGAACGTGCAATGCATTTCTCGCCAATGAAGGGCTGCGGCAAGGCAACCTCGTCCTCGCCGGCTGCGCAAGCGTCCAGCCACGAATGGCCGCCCTGCTGGTCAAATAACATCGCGCCGCCGGTAGCCGACCGGCGGCGTTCTCGGGCTAACGCCAGGGTTCACCGCGGGGAATATTATTCGGGCAGCGCTTAATCGCGCAAAAGGACTGGAAAAAACAGGAGTCAGACCGCTTGCCGCCAGCCTGATACGGGCATGATGGCCGTTCGCGTAATTTCTCCCACTGCGCCTCGTCATACACCGCAATATTGTAGATTTTTAATGAATGATACTGGTCATTAATTAAAACTCTCGAGGAATAGAGCTTCATCGACTCGCCGGGCAGCAGTATCACATCGGCCTCGTACCACATAATAAACTTTAAGAAACGCAGGCTGGATATTGCCGAAAAGGCGATGCCGGATTGTGGGCAGATGAGAGTATTAAGAATAGTCCATTTCATATTCCTTCCTTATAACAGATGTTACAAATTATTAGCTTATATAGTGATAGCATCCATTATTATAAACTGCAAGCACACCTGACAATTATGTGACTTAAGACAATCCCTAACAACATAACCCATTATCGGTAACCTTAATTCTTCATTAAGAGATTAATGATTAGCCTCTATAAAAAAAGAAATAAATTAACCACAGAAAAGAAAATATAATAAAAAATAAGATAATATAAACATAATTGACAAAACGTCTTAGTCCTTGTGGATGAGCTCTCAGTCATGGGTATCAGGCAATGTCGCGCGCAGCGTCGCCAGCGCCTCGACTGGCATGGTCAGCAGGGTAATTAATGCCCGGGCAGCGGCTGACTGGCTTTTATGCGGCGGGTAAAGCACCGAGAAAGGCCGTGAACGTCCGGCGAACGCCGGAAGAACAGGAACCAGCTCCCCGCGCGCGATCGCCTCCTGCACAATAAACGCATAGCTCTGACAGATCCCCGCCCCCTGCAGGGCCAGCGAGACCACCCCGAGCACATCATCGGAAACATGCAGAGATGACGTTGGCAGCCAGCTGATATCCTGGCCATCCTCACGAAATACCCATTCGGCGACTTTTCCCGTTGCCGGCATAATAAATGTCAGGCATGAATGGTGGCGCAAATCGGCTATTTTACTCAGCGGTCTCGCTGTCGAGCGTAAATAGGCCGGCGAGGCCACCAGACATAGCGCCGCATCTTCCAGCTTTTTTGCCACCAGGCCGCTGTCGGGTAAATGTCCCTGGCGCACCACCAGATCGAAGCCCTCAGCGATAATATCGACATTACGGTTGGTAATATTCAGCTCAATCTGTACGTCGGGGTGCAGCTGACGGTACAACGCCAGCCGGGCGGGCAAACGATAGTGTCCCCAGGTGGTGGGAGCGCTCAATTTAACGCGCCCGGATAACGCCCCTTTTTGCCCCTGCGTCTCCCGTTCGGCATTATCCAGCACCTCAAACGCCTGGCGGACCTGACTCAGATAGGCGCTTCCGGCCTCGGTCAGGCTGATCCGCCGGGTGGAGCGACGCAGCAGCTGGCACCCCAGGCGCGCTTCAAGACGGGTGACAGCCCGGCTCAACACCGACGGCGTCGACGACAGCGCCACCGCGCCGGCGGTAAACGACCCGCGCTCGGCCACCGCCAGAAAGACTTCCACATCCGCAAGATAATCAAACCGCCGGGCCATTTGGTTCTCCAGAGAACAAATGATTGTCATTCCAGGCATCTTATCTTCCCGAAGGGATTTAATAAAATCGTTTACCGAGGCTTAACCGGGCTATCTGCCCCTCTTTTTTTACTGCTTTCTGGAGACCATGATGCATCGTTTTTCACTCTTCGTTCTCGGCCTGCTGTCCCTGGGGCAGACCGCACTGGCGGCCGGGCCTGACGCCCCTGCCCATCTGGCGCTATGGCGCAGCTATACCGGGGTCACCTGGCAGCAGCGCGTCGATGCGCATTCCGTCAATGCGCCCATCGCAGGATTGCACTTTGACGCCGCCGGTCGGGCGTTTGTCAGCACCCCACGTCTGATTTCGACCCAGGCGCCCGCCACGCTCAGTCTGCTCGATACCGAGTCCCTGAGCGGCCCGGCACGACTCACTGCCTTTCCGTCCACCGCGGCCAACAGCATCAGCGCCGATCCCCGCACGCACCTGCGCAATGTGCTGGGCTTTTACGTCGATAACCGCAACGGCTGGCTATGGGCGTTAGATCAGGGCTTTGTCGCAGGCGAAAAGACGGCGCCGCCGGGGGCGCAAAAAATCATGATCTATGCGCTCAGCGACGGTCATCTGGTGCAGCGCATTCCACTCGACAGCGTCGCCGACCGGGAAGGAAGCTTCCTCAACGATATTGTGGTCGATGAGGCGCGCCGGGTGGCATATATCGCCGACAGCGGCCTGCGCAGCGCGCCGGACAATCAGGCCGGACTGATCGTCGTGGATGCTAACCGCGGGACGGTCCGCCGGGTACTGAACCAGCACCCGGCGCTGATGCCGGTTGCCGGCCTGCAGGTGGTTTCACATGGGGAAACGGTCTGGCCGGGCAACCCGATTATGCTTGGTATCAACGGTATTGCGCTGTCACCGGACCAGGAAACCCTCTACTGGACGGTCACCACCGGTACCACGGCGCGGACCATCGCCACCGCCGCGCTGCGCGATCCCGCGATGAACGAACGCCAGCTCGCCGCGGCCATCCGTACCGCGGGTGAGGTCGGCGGGAATAGCGATGGGATCGTGGTCGATAAGCATGGCGCACTCTATATCACCGATGTGACCCATAACGGTATTGTCCGTTATCGCCCGCAGAGCGGGCGGTTCACCCTGCTGGCCGCTGACGACCGCGTGTTCTGGCCCGATACGCCGACTATCGGCCCGGATGGCGCGGTAATGTTCACCGCCAGCCATTTAAACCAGCACTTCGCTCAGGCGGTAAAACCGGGAGAAGAGAAATATACCATCTGGAAAGTGGTGCAGCCCTGATCCACACGGCAGGCAGGCCCGTTGGACCTGCCTGCGTTTTATTTAAACTCAATGAGACTGTCGATGATAAATGACAGCCCGCGCGGACGAAATAGCCGCGACCGGACTCAAAATAGAATCAACCACGCGCCCAGCGATATTTTTACTTATCTGCATAGCCAAATAATAATAATCGGCCAAACGATCCATGGCCTGCACTTCCGGTTTTATTCGCGCTATTTCCCTGGCCCTGAGCCCGGCTAACGACAGCCGTTCTGCTAAAATAATCACATCCCCCTGCGGAGTGTTCCTCCATGAACGCCAACTTGCTATCACGCCTGTTTATCACCTGGCTCACCTGCCTCGCGGCGCTGTTATTCGCCCCTCTTCTGCTTGCGGCGGAGGCGGAAAAAGCGCCGCCAGTAGCAACCGAAGACAATACGCTGTCGATCCACATCGACGATATGCTGCAGCCGTGGAAAGGCGATCTGCCCGGCATGACCGACCGGCGCACCATTCGGGTATTAACCACCTACAGTAAAACCTTCTTTTTTATTGATAAAGGCACCCAGCGTGGCGCAACGCACGACATCTTTATGGCGCTGGAAAAAGATCTTAATAAGCAGCTGGCGAAGGATAAAAAGTTCAAACAGCGCCACCTGAAGCTACATATCGTTTTTGTGCCGGTCAGTCGGGATAATCTCTTTACCGCGCTTAATGAAGGTAAAGGCGATATTGCGGCTGCCAATCTGACCATCACGCCCTCGCGGGAAGCCCAGGTCGATTTCGCCCAACCGCTCTACAGCAACGTGAAAGAATTACTGATCTCCGGCCCGGCATCGCCGAAGGTCGACAGCCTGGAGCAGCTCTCTGGTCAAACCGTCTTTGTTCGTCGCTCCTCCAGCTATTACGAGAGTCTGCAGGCGCTGAATGCCCGATTTGCCAGTGAGTCGCGGCCGCCGGTTGTCCTGGAGGCAGCGCCGGAGGCGCTGGAGGATGAAGATCTGCTGGAAATGCTCAACGCCGGGCTGATTCCGCTGAACGTCGTCGATCAACACAAAGCCGTTTTCTGGAAACAGGTGTTTCCGAAAATTCAGGTCCATGACAACGTGGTGCTGCGCGACGGCGGCAACATTGCCTGGGCGGTACGCAAAGACAGCCCGCAGCTGCTGGCAGTGCTAAACAACTTCGTCAAAAAGAATCGTCAGGGCACCACGCTGGGTAATACCCTCCTGCTGCGTTACCTGAAAAATGCCAAATATGTCAAAAATGCCGCCGCGAGTAAGGAACGGCGCAAGTTCCTCGCCATGGTGGAAGTCTTCCGCAAATATGGCGATCGCTACGATGTCGACTGGCTGCTGATGGCGGCCCAGGGGTACCAGGAATCGCGACTGAACCAGTCGGTGCGAAGCCACGTCGGCGCCGTCGGGGTGATGCAGGTGATGCCCAGCACCGGAAAAGAGCTGAAAGTGGGCGATATTAAACAGCTGGATCCCAACATCCATGCTGGCGTGAAATACATGCGCTGGATGATAGATCGCTACTATGCTGATGAGCCCATGACCCGGCTCGATAAGGCGCTGTTTGCCTTTGCCTCCTATAACGCGGGTCCGGCGCGTATCGCCCGCCTGCGCACCATGACCAAACAGCGCGGGTTTGACCCAAACGTCTGGTTCGGTAACGTCGAAAATCTGGCAGCAGAAAAAATTGGCGCCGAGACGGTCACCTACGTCAGTAATATCTATAAGTATTACATCGCCTATCGGCTGATCGTCGATGATATGGCCCGCAAACAGAAAGCGACGGCCGCGCCGCGACAGGAGCCAGCAGAGCCAGTGAAACCGCAGCCCAGCGTGGCGACGCCGGAGACCGCTCAGGCGCCCTCTGCCTGAAACGCTCGTCGCCACAGGTTAAAACCTGTTCTGAGACGGTGGTGCAGAAATGTTGCTGAAAGTGCTGAAAGGATAAAGAAAAAGCCCCGGCGAAACCGGGGCTTTCTGTTTTTTTACTGCGCAGGCAACGCGTTTAAGGCAAGCCTTAGAACGGGATGTCGTCGTCGAAGTCCATCGGCGGTTCGTTAGAAGAAGGCGCTGCCGGGGCCTGCTGCTGCGGACGGGACTGAGCGCCGCCGCTGAACTGGTTGCCGCCCTGCGGCTGCTGAGGCTGACCCCAACCGCCCTGCTGCTGGCCGCCGCCTGCCGGTGCGCCGCCACCCTGACGGCCACCCAGCATCTGCATGGTGCCGCCAACGTTAACCACGACTTCGGTGGTGTATTTCTCCTGACCGGATTGATCGGTCCACTTGCGGGTACGCAGCTGGCCTTCGATATACACCTGCGAACCTTTGCGCAGATACTCGCCAGCGACTTCCGCCAGTTTGCCGAACAGCACAACGCGGTGCCACTCGGTCTGCTCTTTCATTTCGCCGGTCTGCTTGTCACGCCAGGATTCGGAAGTTGCCAGCGTGAAGTTGGCGACAGCGCCGCCACTTGGCATGTAGCGTACTTCCGGGTCCTGCCCCAGATTACCGACGAGAATCACCTTGTTTACGCCTCTGCTGGCCATGTTCGTGTCTCCTGAATACGTTTCTTAATAGTGTAAACGCGCGAGTGTACCATTTCCACGTAGCATTTTGATAGCTGCGAGGCTGATTCCAGAGATAGCACTCGTACAAGACATTGTTGCACACTCCCCCTGAATTTGCATTCCGATACTGTATATTCATTCAGGTTAAATTGTGTCATAATTAGCCGTTTCTGCCGTTTGTCCTTCAAGCAAACTAGGCAATCCGTGTATCTACCTACCGGGAAAGGTGAATGGATAAGATCGAAGTTCGGGGCGCCCGCACCCATAATCTCAAAAACATCAACCTCGTTATCCCGCGCGACAAACTCATTGTCGTCACCGGGCTTTCCGGGTCTGGCAAATCTTCACTCGCTTTCGACACCCTGTATGCCGAAGGCCAGCGTCGCTACGTCGAATCGCTCTCCGCCTATGCGCGACAGTTCCTGTCGCTGATGGAGAAGCCGGACGTCGACCATATCGAAGGACTGTCGCCGGCGATTTCCATCGAACAGAAATCAACCTCTCACAACCCCCGCTCGACGGTGGGTACCATTACCGAAATTCACGACTACCTGCGTCTGCTGTACGCCCGCGTCGGTGAACCGCGCTGTCCGGATCATGATGTGCCGCTGGCGGCGCAAACCGTCAGCCAGATGGTCGATAACGTCCTCGCCCAGCCGGAAGGCCTGCGCCTGATGCTGCTGGCGCCCATTATTAAAGAGCGCAAAGGTGAGCACACCAAAACCCTGGAAAACCTCGCCAGCCAGGGCTACATCCGCGCACGGATCGACGGCGAAGTCTGCGATCTCTCGGATCCGCCGAAGCTGGAGCTGCAGAAGAAGCACACCATCGAGGTAGTGATCGACCGCTTTAAGGTGCGCGACGATCTGGCGCAGCGCCTGGCCGAGTCGTTCGAAACCGCGCTGGAGCTCTCCGGCGGTACCGCCGTCGTGGCCAATATGGATGATGAAAAAGCGGAAGAACTGCTGTTTTCCGCTAACTTCGCCTGCCCGATCTGCGGCTATAGCATGCGCGAGCTGGAGCCGCGCCTGTTCTCCTTCAACAACCCGGCGGGCGCCTGCCCGACCTGCGACGGTCTCGGCGTTCAGCAATATTTCGATCCCGACCGCGTGGTGCAGAATCCGGAGCTATCGCTGGCGGGCGGTGCTATCCGCGGCTGGGATCGGCGCAACTTCTACTACTTCCAGATGCTGAAGTCGCTGGCGGAGCACTATAAATTCGACGTCGAAGCGCCGTGGGGCACCCTCAGCGCCAGCGTGCAGAAAGTGGTCCTGTACGGTTCCGGTAAAGAGAATATTGAATTCAAATACATGAACGATCGCGGCGACACCTCGGTACGTCGTCACCCGTTCGAAGGCGTGCTGCACAATATGGAGCGCCGTTACAAAGAGACGGAATCCAGCGCCGTGCGCGAAGAGCTGGCGAAATTCATCAGCAACCGCCCATGCGCCAGCTGTGACGGCACGCGGCTGCGTCGTGAAGCGCGCCACGTGTTTGTAGAGAACACCCCGCTGCCGACCATTTCCGATATGAGCATCGGCCACGCGATGGACTTCTTCAACAACCTGAAGCTCTCCGGCCAGCGTGCGCAAATCGCTGAGAAAGTGCTGAAAGAGATCGGCGATCGCCTGAAGTTCCTTGTCAACGTCGGTCTGAACTATCTGACGCTTTCCCGCTCGGCAGAAACCCTCTCCGGCGGTGAAGCCCAGCGTATCCGTCTGGCGAGCCAGATTGGCGCCGGGCTGGTTGGCGTGATGTACGTGCTGGATGAGCCCTCCATTGGCCTGCACCAGCGCGATAACGAACGCCTGCTGGGTACCCTGATCCATCTGCGTAATTTAGGCAACACGGTGATCGTCGTTGAGCATGACGAAGACGCGATTCGCGCCGCCGACCATGTGATCGATATCGGCCCTGGCGCCGGGGTTCACGGCGGCCAGGTGGTGGCCGAAGGGCCACTGGACGCCATTATGGCGGTACCAGAATCCCTCACCGGGCAGTTCATGAGCGGTAAGCGCAAAATCGAAGTGCCGAAACAGCGCGTGCCCGCCAATCCGGAAAAAGTGCTGAAGCTGACCGGCGCGCGCGGCAACAACCTGAAGGATGTGACGCTGACCCTGCCGGTCGGTCTGTTTACCTGCATTACCGGCGTTTCCGGCTCGGGTAAATCGACGCTGATTAACGACACCCTGTTCCCGATTGCTCAGCGCCAGCTTAACGGCGCGACCATTGCCGAACCGGCGCCGTATCGCGATATCCAGGGGCTGGAGCACTTCGATAAAGTGATCGATATCGACCAGAGCCCGATCGGCCGTACGCCGCGCTCCAACCCGGCGACCTATACCGGGGTGTTTACGCCGGTGCGCGAGCTGTTCGCCGGGGTGCCGGAATCACGTTCACGCGGCTATACGCCGGGGCGCTTTAGTTTTAACGTCCGCGGCGGCCGTTGTGAAGCCTGCCAGGGCGACGGGGTGATCAAGGTCGAAATGCACTTCCTGCCGGATATCTACGTACCGTGCGACCAGTGCAAAGGCAAACGCTATAACCGCGAAACGCTGGAGATTAAGTACAAGGGTAAGACCATCCACGAAGTGCTGGATATGACCATTGAAGAGGCGCGTGAATTCTTTGATGCCGTACCGGCGCTGGCGCGCAAGCTGCAAACCCTGATGGACGTCGGCCTGACCTATATCCGTCTCGGCCAGTCGGCGACGACGCTGTCCGGCGGCGAGGCGCAGCGCGTGAAGCTGGCGCGCGAACTATCCAAACGCGGTACCGGCCAGACGCTGTATATCCTCGATGAGCCGACCACGGGTCTGCACTTCGCCGATATTCAGCAGTTGCTGGAAGTGCTGCATCAGCTGCGCGATCAGGGCAATACCATCGTGGTGATTGAGCATAACCTCGATGTGATTAAAACTGCCGACTGGATTGTCGATCTGGGTCCGGAAGGCGGTAGCGGCGGCGGCGAAATACTGGTCTCCGGAACGCCTGAGACCGTCGCCGAGTGCGAAGCCTCGCACACCGCGCGCTTCCTGAAACCGATGCTGAAATAATTAGCGGGATAGCTGCTGCCGGACTGGCTCCGGCAGCATTTTCACCGCCTGCTGGTAAGATGCATCGACCAGGTAGTAGATTTGCGAATCCGGCAGCGAGCCATCCAGAAAGACGGTGCTCCAGTGCGCTTTATTAAGATGCTTGCTGGGCCGGACATCGCGATGCTGCTCTCGCAGCAGCTCCGCCAGTTCCGGACTCGCTTTCAGCGCGACCGCCGGCCGCTGGTCCTCAACTTCCTTCACCATGGCAAACAGCACGTCCGAGACCTTGATCTGCGTGGCTTTCCAGTCGCTATGGACGCTCTGCTCCGCTCCCGGTTTCGCCATGCAGTACTGCAATAACTCCGAAATTGTCATCTTTTATTCCCCCATGAGCGTCGCAACGATGTGCCGCGAACCGCCGTGTATCCGATGCTCCCCCAGCCAGATGCCCTGCCAGGTTCCCAGCCTGACGCGCCCGTCCTCGACCGGCAGCATCAGCGACACGCCAAGCATCGATGATTTGATGTGCGAAGGCATATCGTCAGGACCTTCATAATCATGTTCGTACGGCGCATTGTCCGGCACGGCGTTGAGAAAATACTGCTCCATGTCATAGCGGACGGTGGGATCGCAGTTTTCGTTGAGCGTCAGGGAAGCGGAAGTATGCTGGAGCAGGAGGTGCAGCAGGCCAACCTTCACCCCGGACAGCCCGCGGATCTGGCCGAGGACCTCATCGGTGACCAGATGAAAACCGCGGGATTTTGGCCCAAGCGTCAGGGTTTGCTGATACCACATCATCGACTCCTTTTGCGAATGAATCCTTCTAAGTGTGCAGCAATACGTGAAAAGGTAAAACCTTCCACCCCTGATTTTGCATAAAAAAACGGCCGCGCTGCCGCTGCCGTTTATCGCGTTCAGGCGATCATCAGTATTCGGAATTGACGATCACTTCTTCGCCCAGCGCCCCTGCCATCGGCAGCGGCTTATAGGAGGAGTTGGCGGCCCGTAGCACGCGGATCCCACGGGCGCCGGCCTCACGGGCGGCGGTGATATCGTTATCCGAATCGCCGTAGAAAACCTTCATCTGCTTCGCCTGCAGCCACTGGGTCTTGGTGTTCTGGCCAGGCTTATCGCCGGCGAAAATCACCGGATTCATATTGGCGGCCGGAATGAGAAAATCATCCTGCAGGGTTTTAGAAACGGTTTCTGTTTTGGTCTGGCTGCGGCCGGTGACGAACCAGATGCTGTCCCCACGCTTCACATGCATCGCGATCAGCTGGCGCGCCACCTCTTTCGGCATGCTGAATTCATCCCAGCCGTTGTTCATTTTTTCCCAGAACTGCGGGTTTTTCAGGTAATCCTCACTGCCGGGAGAGAAGGTTTTTTGCCCGCGCCAGAAGCCCGGACTGGAGAAGAGGACGGTGTCATCGATATCAAAGCCGACGGCCATCGGCGGCCGCCCCAGCAGGCTGTTCTCGATTTGCGCCACCGAAACCCAGTGGATCGGCGCCTGCTCGGCCAGCTGGGCCACATTGGTGCCCACCCACAGCGGCTGTGGCGTAGAGGCGCGCGCCACAACGGCGCTGTTCAGCGTGAACAAGAGAGAAGCCGCCGCAAAGGCGAGAGTAAGTTTGCGCATATTTATCCCTAAATCTATCAATCATTATTATTTTTAATAATGTGCATGCTTAGCAACGCCCCGACCTTACCCGCCGATCGCGTGGATGAAAAGCCTTTTTCGCGTAGATGTCATAGAAAAAGAGGATGATCACAATCAGAGAGGAGGTTGCCCCTGCCCGTTGACCGGCAGCGGCAACCCACCGGGGAGCGGCTTACATCACCGCAGCAAAGGCTTTCGCCACCTGCTGAACATTACGTGAGTTTAACCCTGCCACGCACATACGACCGCTGGCAATCAGGTAGACGCCAAACTCGTCGCGCAGACGATCAACCTGCGCCGCGCTGAAGCCGGTGTAGCTGAACATCCCGCGCTGCTTAAGCAGGTAATCCACCTTGCTGCCCGGGGCAACCTGCTGCAGCGCGTCGACCAGCGCCTGACGCATGGTCAGGATATGCGCGCGCATGGCGTCCACTTCCGCCTGCCAGGTGGCTTTCAGAGCTGCATCATTCAGCACCGTCGCCACCACCTGCGCGCCAAAGCTTGGCGGGCTGGAGTAGTTGCGGCGCACGGTGGCCTTCAGCTGACCCAGCACGCGGCCTGCGGTTTCGCTGTCGTCACAGACCACTGACAGGCCGCCGACGCGCTCCCCGTACAGGGAGAAAATCTTGGAGAACGAGTTGCTGACCAGCATTGGCATCCCGGCGCTGGCGATGGCGCGAATGGCGTAAGCATCCTCTTCCAGCCCCCCGCCAAAGCCCTGGTAGGCGATGTCGAGGAAGGGGATCAGCTGACGCGCTTGTAACACCTCAACCACGCGGTCCCACTGGGCTGGCGTCAGGTCGGCGCCGGTCGGGTTGTGGCAGCAAGGGTGCAGCAGCACAATATCGCGCGCCGGCAGCGTTTGCAGCGTGGCCAGCAGGTCCTCAAAGCGCACGCCGTTGGTGGCTTTATCAAACCAGGGGTAAGTACTTACTTCGAAGCCAGCCCCTTCAAAAATGGCGATGTGGTTTTCCCAGGTCGGATCGCTGACCCAGACATGAGACTCTGGAAAATAGCGTTTGAGGAAGTCGGCCCCGACCTTCAGCGCGCCCGAACCGCCGACCGTCTGAATGGAGGCAATGCGATTTTGCTTAAGCGCGGTATGCTCTGCGCCAAACAGCAGCGGCGCAATCGCCTGACGGTAGCCGCTCAACCCTTCCATCGGCAGATACAGCGAGGCGCCATGCGGCTCGGCGTTCAGGCGCGCTTCCGCTTCCGCCACCGCCTGCAGCTGCGGAATAATACCGTCATCGTTGTAGTACAGCCCGATACTCAGGTTGACTTTGTCGCTTCGCGGATCTTCTTTGAAGCGTTCCATCAGAGAAAGAATAGGGTCGCCGGCGTAGGCGTCAACTTTTTGAAACACGCGATGTATCTCCAGGTTTACATAGGGCAGGTTCTTACACAATAAACCGGATATGACGGCAGGTCGAGAGGATGTTGAGGGGAAAATGACCGCGAAGTGGCATAAACCGCTTTTTCGCTCGCGGCTATGCCCATTGCGTACCGGATAACCATCAGGGTTATCCGGTACGGCTGGTGCTTAGTCGAGGTATTTCATGGCGACGCGGGAGGTCAGTCGCGTAATAAGTTCGTAAGCACTCACTTTCGTTATCTCGGCGATGCGCTCTACCGGGAGCCCCTCTCCCCACAGCACCACCGCGTCGCCGGCTTTATCCTGGGCCTGCGGTCCGAGGTCAACGCAGATCATATCCATCGCCACCCGGCCGACAATCGGCACTTCGCGGCCATTGACCAGCACCGGCGTGCCCGACGGCGCGGCGCGCGGATAACCGTCGCCATAGCCCATCGCCACCACGCCGAGACGGGTATCGCGTTCGCTGATCCAGGTGCCGCCGTAGCCGACGGGCTCCCCTGCTTTATGCTCGCGCACCGCAATCAGGCTGGACGTCAGGGTCATCACCGGCTGGCAGCCAAAATCTTTCCCGGTGGAGCGATCGTCCAGCGGCGACACGCCATACAGGATAATCCCGGGACGCACCCAGTCGTAATGCGATTGCGGCCACAGAAGAATGCCGCCCGAGGCGGCGATAGAGCGCAGCCCCGGCTTGCCTTCGGTAAAGGTGGTGAAGATATCCAGCTGGCGTTCGGTGGCGCCGCAGGTCGGCTCATCGGCGCGGGCGAAATGGCTCACCACGTTCACCGGCTGGCGGACGTTTTTACACTGGCTCAGACGCTGATAAAACGCCTCGGCCTCTTCCGGGCGCACCCCTAAGCGATGCATGCCGGTATCCAGCTTCATCCACACGGTTACCGGCTCGGGGAGATCGGCTTGCTCCAGCGCCGCCAGCTGTTCGGGGCTATGCACCGCCGTATGCAGGCGCTGGGCGGCGATCACCGCCAGGTCTTCCGCAGCAAAAAAGCCTTCCAGCAGGAGGATCGGCTGGGCGATGCCCCCCGCTCGCAGGCGCAGCGCCTCTTCCAGGCGGGCGACGCCAAAGGCGTCGGCGTCGGTCAGCGTTCGCGCGGTCTCGAGAAGACCGTGTCCGTAGGCGTTCGCTTTCACCACCGCAACCAGTTTGCTGGCAGGCGCCAGGTCACGTAGACGTTGCAGGTTGTGTCGCAGAGCGCGGCGGTTGATGACTACAGTTGCCGCTTGCATTTGAATTCCTTAAAAAAAGACTGACGGAGGTTTACTCATCGTCATACTGAGGGCCGGCATAATTATCGAAACGCGACCACTGGCCGTTAAAGGTCAGTCGCACGGTGCCGATCGGGCCGTTACGTTGTTTACCAATGATAATTTCCGCGATGCCTTTAAGATCGCTGTTCTCGTGATAAACCTCATCACGGTAAATGAACATGATTAAGTCGGCATCCTGTTCGATAGAGCCGGACTCACGCAGGTCGGAGTTGACCGGGCGTTTATCGGCGCGCTGTTCCAGGGAGCGGTTCAGCTGCGACAGCGCCACCACCGGCACCTGCAGCTCTTTCGCCAGCGCCTTCAGCGAGCGGGAGATTTCGGCGATCTCAAGCGTACGGTTGTCGGAGAGCGACGGCACGCGCATCAGTTGCAGGTAGTCGATCATAATCAGTCCGATGCCGCCGTGCTCGCGGGCGATACGCCGGGCGCGGGAACGCACTTCCGTCGGCGTCAGGCCGGAGGAGTCATCGATGTAGATGTTACGTTTTTCCAGCAGGATCCCCATGGTGCCGGAGATCCGCGCCCAGTCTTCATCGTCCAGTTGACCGGTACGAATGCGGGTCTGATCGACGCGCGACAGCGAGGCCAGAGAACGCATCATGATCTGTTCTGAGGGCATCTCGAGACTGAAGATTAATACCGGCTTATCCTGCAGCATTGCCGCGTTTTCCACGAGGTTCATCGCGAAGGTCGTTTTACCCATCGACGGACGGGCGGCGACGATAATCAGATCCGACGGCTGCAGGCCAGCGGTCTTTTTGTTGAGGTCGTCGTAGCCGGTATTCACCCCGGTGACACCGTCATGCGGCTGCTGGAACAGCTGTTCGATACGGGCGACGGTGGCATCGAGCACATCGGCGATGTTTTTCGGCCCTTCGTCTTTATTGGCCCGGCTTTCGGCGATTTTGAAAACCCGGGATTCGGCGAGATCGAGCAGATCTTCGCTGGTTCGCCCCTGCGGGTCGAAGCCGGCTTCGGCGATCTCGTTGGCCACCGAAATCATCTCGCGCACCACCGCGCGTTCGCGCACGATGTCAGCATAGGCGCTGATGTTCGCCGCGCTGGGCGTGTTTTTGGACAGTTCGGCCAGGTAGGCGAAGCCACCCACGCTGTCCAGCTGCCCCTGACGCTCCAGCGACTCCGCAAGGGTAATCAGATCAATCGGGCTACCTGACTCCTGCAGACGCGCCATCTCGGTAAAGATATGACGATGCGGACGAGTATAGAAATCTTCCGACACCACGCGTTCGGCGACGTCGTCCCAGCGCTCATTATCCAGCATTAAACCGCCCAACACCGACTGCTCCGCTTCAATCGAGTGCGGCGGGACTTTCAGCCCGGCGAGCTGCGGATCGCGTTCGCGGGTTTCTGTCTGTGGTTTGTTGAAGGGTTTATTTCCTGCCATAGCCTAACATTTCACCGATACGGAAAAGAGCGTGACAGTATAGCGAGAAACCCATTGCCGCTAAAGAACCGGACCAGGCAATACGTTCAGCCTCGCCTCATCCACCGACGACGGCCAGCACCAGGAACATAAGCATTATCATGCAGATAAATATAAAAAATTTTCTGCCTGCCCCTGCTTTTAACGAAAAAAATAACAGACAAATCAGGCCTGCCAGTGCCAGGCCTACCGCAATGGCCAGAATGACCAGGCCATCGTAATGAAAATTCGTCATTTACTCTCCCTGTCCGCCCGATGGCGGCTCTCTCCTTTTTCCTTCTGCGCGACCTGACCTTATGGCGGGTAAGAAAATCCGTCACCGCCGCCGCAGGCTGTTAAGCTTACTGGATAATCTCAGAACAACACAGGAGCGAACATGGCAACACGCATCGAATTTTCAAAACACGGCGGGCCGGAGGTGCTTCAGGCGGTTGAGTTCACGCCCCGCGATCCCGCAGAGCATGAAATTCAGGTCGAAAACAAAGCCATCGGCATCAACTATATCGACACCTATGTTCGTAGCGGCCTCTATCCACCGCCGTCGCTGCCGAGCGGTCTGGGCACCGAAGCGGCCGGCATCGTCAGTAAAGTCGGCCACGGGGTGACGCACATTAAGGTAGGCGATCGGGTGGTGTACGCCCAGTCGTCGCTCGGCGCCTACAGCACGGTACACAATGTGCTGGCCGACAAAGCCGCGGTTCTGCCGAATGCCATCTCTTTCGAACAGGCCGCGGCATCGTTCCTGAAAGGATTGACGGTGTGGTATCTGCTGCGCAAAACCTATGAAATTAAGCCTAATGAAGTGTTCCTGTTTCACGCGGCCGCCGGCGGCGTGGGGCTGATTGCCTGTCAGTGGGCGAAAGCGCTGGGCGCGAAACTTATCGGCACCGTCGGCAGCGCGCAGAAAGCACAGCGTGCCAAAGAGGCTGGCGCCTGGCAGGTGATTAACTATCGCGAAGAGCAAATCGTGGAGCGGCTCAAGGCGCTTACCGACGGTAAGAAAGTGGCCGTGGTCTACGACTCGGTGGGGAAAGATACCTGGGAAGCCTCTCTGGACTGCCTGCAGCGACGCGGCCTGATGGTCAGCTTTGGCAACTCCTCCGGCCCGGTGACCGGCGTCAATCTGGGGATCCTGAATCAGAAAGGTTCTCTGTATGTCACCCGACCATCTCTGCAGGGCTATATCACCAACCGGGAAGAGCTGGCGGAAGCCTGCAGTGAACTGTTTTCGCTGATCGCCAGTGGGGTAATTAAAGTGGACGTGCCCGAGAGTCAGACCTATCCGCTGACCGAGGCCCGTCGGGCGCATGAAGTTCTGGAAAGCCGGGTAACTCAGGGGTCGAGTCTGCTGCTGCCGTAAGCGGACAGAGGGACAAAAGTTTAGGGCTTCCACCTGGGAAGCCCTTACTTTTTTTTAGTTCGGCTGTATGTAGGGTACAGCGCGATGAATTCGTTAACGCGCTAATAGTGACAGATTTGCTCAGTAATGCCTACGCGGTTGTCTGCAAAATTGTTCAGGTTGTGACAGACCCCTCAATACCTTAGTAACGCCAGCGGTTATTGTCGCGAAAAGCGTTTCCGTTCGGGGATTTCAGCGCCCGAATAATCCACACCACCACCACGGCCAGCAGCAACCACGGCAGTAATTTGATCATCAAGGCAAACAAGCCGCCGACGAACATCAGCGCGGTAGCGACCACGATAGCCGCGATAATCCCCAGCAGCGATACGCCGGTCACCAACAGCATGACAAAAAATCCAATGACAAATAGCAGTTCCAGCATGGTTCTCTCCCCAACGAATGAATACTTCACTCTGCAGGTATTACAAAAAGCATGCCAAACATAAGCCTTTGACTTTAAAAGAAAATGCCCCGCGTCAGTGCGCGGGGCGTGGTCAATTTCACCAGGTTTTCGTCAGAAATTAACGTTTATCGGCCACCAGCTTCAGAGCATGCTCCAGCACCGCAATATCGGCGCCGGCTTTATGCGCGTTCTCGCTCAGGTAGCGACGCCACTGGCGAGCGCCGGGGATCCCCTGAAACAGCCCCAGCATATGGCGGGTGATATGGCCCAGATAGGTGCCATTGCTGAGCTCACGCTCAATATACGGGTACATGGCTCGCACCACCGCCACCGGATCGGCATCCGCGCCTGCGATGCCGAAAATTTCGCGGTCGACCGAGGCCAGAATGCCCGGGTTCTGATAGGCCTCACGCCCGACCATTACCCCATCCATATGTTCAAGCTGCAGTCTGGCTTCGTCCAGCGATTTGATCCCGCCGTTGATCGCCATCGTCAGGTGGGGGAAGTCGCGCTTCAGCTGCCAGACGCGGGGGTAATCCAGCGGCGGGATCTCGCGGTTCTCTTTTGGGCTCAGGCCGGAGAGCCAGGCTTTGCGGGCGTGAATAATAAACATCTCACACTCGCCCTTGCCGGAGACCGTCTCAATGAAATCGCACAGAAACTCATAGCTATCCTGATCGTCGATCCCGATACGGGTTTTCACCGTGACCGGAATCGACACCACATCGCGCATCGCCTTAATACAGTCGGCCACCAGTGGCGCATTGCCCATCAGGCAGGCGCCAAACATCCCGTTCTGCACGCGATCGGAGGGGCAACCGACGTTGAGATTGATCTCATCGTAGCCGCGCGCTTCGGCCAGCTTCGCGCACTGCGCCAGGGCCTGCGGATCGCTGCCGCCGAGCTGCAGAGCAACCGGGTGCTCTTCTTCGCTATAGGCCAGATAGTCACCTTTGCCGTGAATAATCGCCCCGGTGGTCACCATTTCGGTATACAGCAGCGTATGCCGCGACAGCAGCCGCAGGAAATAGCGGCAGTGTCGGTCAGTCCAGTCGAGCATCGGCGCGATGGAGAAGCGGTGAGCAGGGAAAGCAGGTGACGTTGATTCAGGCATCATGGCGAATAAATAAGCATCCGGGTAAAAAGGGGCGCTACTATAGCATAAAGATAAACCACTGGCGCATAGTGCGGCGAGCGTCACCCCTCCCCCAGGTCGATTACTTTTTCCGCGGTTTGCCGTCGTGTGGACCAAAGAACTGCGGCGGATGGTCAACCCAGCGATCCTGGCGCGTCGCGGCATAGCCGGGATTAAGCGGGTAATAGATGCGATTGTATTTTTTGTTGGACTCACCCACCACCAGCAGACGAACCTCCTGCTCGGTGTTATTGAGAAAAGTGTGGCAGATGCCGGTACCCGCGGGAAAACCCACGCTGTCGCCCGGCTCCAGCTTCCAGAGATAGCCGTTTATCCATACCTCCGGATAGCCCTCCAGCACATAGATGAACTCTTCCTCATCGCTCTCGGCGTGCGGGTAAGAGGTGCGCCGTCCCGGAGGCAGTCGCTCGTGATGTATCCCCAGCCGGTTGAGCCGTAAACCGCGCCCCAGCGGCGCGCCAATCGAAAAACGCTCCGGGCTGTCGGGATAAGTGGCATCGTCGGGCCCTTCCAGTTCGCGCCAGTGGCGAATGCAATCAGGTCGTTTCATCGTTTTCTCCCGAAAATGAGACACTTCAGATATAGCATACCCTGGGTCAGGCGTGTTGCGATTAAATCGGGCAGGACGGTTTTAGCGATCGACTAAGGCGTGGTCTGTACGAAAGTCAGCGGCCAGCACCCGGAGCTGGCGCAGGTACCGACAATCTGAAGTATGACCCGTATCACCCGCCGGCTCTCGGTGTTTTCTGAGGAACGTGATAAAGTAACAGATTCAAATTCACGCAACCCGAGGATGCTCATGGATAAGACCCCTTCGCAAGAGATGTTAGCGCATGCTGAAAAGCTATGTGCGCAGCGCGGCGTACGCCTGACCCCACAGCGTCTGGAGGTGTTGCGCCTGATGAGCCTGCAACAAGGGGCGATCAGCGCCTACGACCTGCTGGATCTCCTGCGTGACAAAGAGCCGCAGGCTAAACCACCGACGGTTTACCGCGCGCTGGAGTTTTTACTCGAGCAGGGTTTTGTTCATAAGGTGGAGTCAACCAACAGCTATGTGCTGTGCCATCTCTTTGACCAGCCGACCCATAGCTCAGCCATGTTTATCTGTGACCGCTGTGGCGTGGTGAAGGAAGAAGCGGCGGAAGGGGTGGAAGATATCATGCATACGTTAGCGGCCAGAATGGGCTTTGCCCTGCGCCATAACGTGATTGAAGCCCACGGCCTTTGTGCAGACTGCGTGGAAGTCGAAGCCTGCAGCACACCGGGACACTGCCAGCACGACCATACCATTCAGCTGAAAAAGAAAGCCCGCTGAGCGTCAGCCGCAGCGGGAAACAGGGTTAACGGCGCGTCCTTACGCCATTCAGACAGGCACTAACACAAATGCTTTATTCTTTGAGCCACGGAACGCTACCAGCGGTAGTCGTTCTTATGCTCCCAGTCTGAGACTTCTTTCTCAGCCTGATCCTTCGCATAGCCGTACCGTTCCTGAATTTTACCGACCAGTTGATCGCGCTTACCTTCGATCACGGTCATATCATCATCGGTAAGTTTGCCCCACTGTTCCTTGGCTTTACCTTTCAACTGTTTCCAGTTACCGCCGATTTCGTCTTTATTCATGATAACGTCCTCATCATTCGGTGGGTTTACAGCCCGTTTTGTACCGGACATGGTATTAACTATAGATGAGAATGCTGGTACCGATTCGTTATTCGGAATTTTTAACCATCATACCGATGGATAAGGCTGAAGAGATTTTCCCGGCTTGCGCTGCGCCGGGCTACTGAGTTGCCCCGGTAAGCGGTGCGCAACCGTGGAAATTCATGGATGGCCGTGATGAACGGCACTGACTAGCTAAACCAGGTGCCGTGTCGCCAGTGGCGACGCCAGATCAGCGCCAGCGACAGGCCGCGCAGGGCGAGGAACACCGCCAGCGCCAGCCACAGTCCGTGGTTGCCAAGTACCGGGACCGAAAGCAGCGTCACGGCAAACCCCACCGCGGCGACCGCCATGCTGTTCCGCATCTCCGCGCCGCGCGTCGCGCCGATGAACATGCCGTCCAGCAGGTAGCACCAGACGCCCACCACCGGCAGGATGGTCTGCCAGATCAGATAGCGATCGGCCAGCTGCTGCAGGGAAGGCAGCGAGGTTAACAACGCGATGATGTACTCCCCCGCCAGGCTGTAAATCAGGGCAAACGCCAGCGCCACCATGCCAGACTGGCGGCAGGCCGCCCGCCAGACTTCAAGAAGCTGGCTGCCGTCGCGCGCGCCGTAGGCCTGGCCGGAGTGGGCCTCCACGGCATAGGCAAAGCCATCCAGCGCATAGGCGGTAAAGGTCAGCATGGTCATCAGTACCGCATTGACCGCCACAATGTCGCTGCCCAGACGCGCGCCGTACACGGTCAGCGCGCCAAAGCACAGCTGCAGCAGCAGGGAACGCAGCATGATGTCCCGATTCAACGCCAGCAAACGGCGCAGATCCCCGCGCCAGGCGTTTTTCAACATGCTCAGCGACACGCCGCGCAGCGTCAGCACCCGCTTCGCCATCATCAGGCCGATAATCAAGGTCGCGTACTCCGCGGTAACCGTGGCCAGCGCCGCCCCCTGGACGTTCATCCGCAGGCCCATCACCAGCCACAGGTCGAGTACAATATTCAACAGATTGCCGACCACCAGCAGAATCACCGGCGCCCTGGCATACTGGACGCCCAGCAGCCAGCCGAGCAGCACCAGGTTGGCCAGCGAAGCGGGGGCGCTGAGCCAGCGAATTTCAAGGAACCGCCTCGCCTGCTCAAGCACCGCCTCACTGCCGCCGACAATATGCAGAGCGAGATTAATCAGCGGCAGGCGAAACAGGATGATGAGAGCCCCAGCGCCCAGCGCCAGGGCCAGCGGCTGCACCAGCGCGCGCGCAAGACGCAGCGGATCTTTGGCACCCCAGGCCTGAGCGGTGAGCCCGGTGGTGCTCATGCGCAAAAACAGCAGCAACATGAAGAGAAAACTGGTGGCCGTCGCCCCGACCGCGACGCCGCCGAGGTATACCGGGCTGTCAAGGTGGCCGATCACCGCCGTATCTACCAGCCCCAGCAGCGGGACGGTGATGTTGGAGAAGATCATCGGGATAGCAAGGCGCCACAGCGCTTTATCGGCAGCGTTGAGCAGCATGATGGGGGACCTGATTGAGGAAAAACGTCGCAGCGTCATGCATCAGATGACGCTGCGCAGGGGCAGGCGCTACAGCCATTCTCCGTTACGGATCACGCCAACGGCCAGACCCTCAATGGTAAAACTCTGCTGGCGCAGATCGACAACGATAGGGGAAAACTCGCTGTTTTCCGGCAACAGCTCGACGACGTTGCCCTGCTTTTTCAGGCGCTTCACCGTCACTTCGTCGTCAATGCGCGCCACGACCACCTGGCCGTTACGCACGTCCTGGGTTTTGTGTACCGCCAGCAGATCGCCATCAAGGATACCGATGTCTTTCATCGACATGCCGCTGACGCGCAGCAGGAAATCCGCGTTGGGTTTAAACATCGACGGGTCGACCTGATAGTGGCCCTCAATGTGCTGCTGCGCCAGCAGCGGCTCGCCAGCGGCGACGCGGCCGATCAGCGGCAGGCCGTGTTCTTCTTCCGTCAGCAGGCGGATACCGCGAGATGCGCCGGAGACGATCTCGATCGCGCCTTTACGCGCCAGCGCTTTCAGGTGTTCTTCCGCCGCGTTTGGGGAACGGAACCCCAAGCGCTGAGCAATTTCCGCACGCGTCGGCGGCATGCCCGTCTGGCTGATATGATCCCGAATGAGATCAAACACCTCTTGCTGCCTGGTCGTTAACGCTTTCATTCCGCCCCCTGGGTGTATATACAGTTATGCTGTGAGTATATACAGCTAACGGTGATTTTGGAACCACATGGCACACAAAAATCGGTAGATTGTTTATATTTTGCGAGGCTTAGCGAAGAACGTTAGTGGTAATGGCTCCACAGCAGCGTTCCCCAGGTGATCAGCGCGATGATAATCGCCAGCAGGACCGCCGCCGACCCCATGTCTTTGGCGCGCCCTGAAAGCTCATGATAATCCGAGCCTATACGGTCCACGACCGCCTCAATCGCGCTGTTGAGAATTTCGACTATCATCACTAGCAGGACCGACCCAATCAGCAATACGCGGGTGATGGCGTCGACGTCCAGCCAGCAGGCTATCGCGACGGCCACGATGGCGGCGACGCCTTCCTGACGAAACGCGGCCTCGTTGATCCACGCCGCGCGAAATCCTTTCCAGGAGTAACCTGCCGCCTTAATGATTCGGGTTAACCCGGTGGTATTATTGGCCATCACAAAACCTTTTTACGTAAATGACGTCGATGAGTGTACGCGTTTGCCGCGTGGTAACGGAAATTTTGCCCACTTTCTGTTATTCTTGCCGCGCATTTGCATGATTAACCAGAGGCTTCACATCGTTTATGTCCGGCTGGCAACGAATTTACTATAAATTACTGAATTTACCATTACGGGTGCTGGTAAAAAGCAAGTCTATTCCGGCAGAGCCTGCTCAGGAATTAGGACTCGATACCTCGCGTCCGGTCATGTACGTCCTGCCCTATAATTCCAAGGCGGACCTGCTGACGCTGCGCGCCCAATGCCTGGCGCATGATTTACCCGATCCGCTTGAACCGCTGGAGATCGACGGCGCGCTGCTGCCGCGTTACGTATTCATCCACGGTGGGCCGCGCGTATTTACCTATTACACGCCAAAAGAAGAGTCCATCAAGCTGTTCCACGACTACCTCGATCTGCACCGCAACCATCCGGACCTCGATGTGCAAATGGTGCCGGTCTCGGTGATGTTCGGCCGCTCGCCGGGTCGTGAGAAAGGAGAAGTCAATCCACCGCTGCGGATGCTTAACGGTATCCAGAAATTTTTCGCCGTCTCCTGGCTTGGCCGCGACAGCTTTGTGCGCTTTTCGCCTTCCGTGTCGCTGCGCCGCATGGCGGATGAACACGGCACCGATAAGATCATCGCCCAGAAGCTGGCTCGCGTCGCCCGGATGCACTTTGCCCGCCAGCGCCTGGCCGCCGTCGGCCCGCGTCTGCCGGCCCGCCAGGATCTGTTTAATAAACTGCTGGCCTCGAAAGCGATTGCCCGCGCGGTGGAAGACGAAGCGCGCAGCAAGAAAATTTCTCACGAGAAGGCTCAGCAGAACGCTATCGCGCTGATGGAAGAGATTGCCGCGAACTTCTCGTACGAGATGATCCGCCTGACCGACCGCATTCTCGGCTTCACCTGGAACCGCCTGTACCAGGGGATCAACGTGCATAACGCCGAGCGCGTGCGTCAGCTGGCTCACGACGGCCATGAGATTGTCTATGTCCCCTGCCACCGCAGCCACATGGACTATCTGCTGCTCTCCTACGTTCTGTATCATCAGGGCCTGGTGCCACCGCATATCGCGGCGGGCATCAACCTCAACTTCTGGCCAGCCGGGCCAATCTTCCGCCGCCTGGGCGCGTTCTTTATTCGCCGCACCTTTAAGGGCAACAAGCTCTATTCCACGGTGTTCCGCGAATATCTTGGCGAACTGTTCAGCCGCGGCTATTCCGTCGAGTATTTCGTCGAAGGCGGCCGCTCCCGTACCGGCCGTCTGCTCGATCCGAAGACCGGTACGCTGTCGATGACCATCCAGGCGATGCTGCGTGGCGGTACCCGGCCTATCACTCTGGTGCCTATCTACATCGGCTATGAGCACGTGATGGAAGTAGGAACCTACGCCAAAGAGCTGCGCGGCGCCACTAAAGAGAAAGAGAGCCTGCCGCAGATGGTGCGCGGCTTGAGTAAGCTGCGCAATCTTGGCCAGGGCTATGTCAACTTCGGCGAACCGTTGCCGCTGATGACCTACCTCAACCACCATGTGCCGGAGTGGCGGGAAGCCATCGACCCAATCGAAGCCATCCGCCCTTCCTGGCTGACGCCAACGGTGAATAACATCGCCGCAGACCTGATGGTGCGCATCAACAACGCCGGCGCGGCCAACGCCATGAACCTGTGCTGCACGGCGCTGCTGGCCTCGCGCCAGCGTTCGCTCACCCGTGAGCAACTGACCCAACAGCTGGAGTGCTACCTCGCACTGCTGCGCAATGTGCCCTATTCGCCAGATGCGACCGCCCCTTCCGCTTCGGCCAGCGAGCTTATCGACCATGCGCTGCAGATGAACAAGTTCGAAGTGGAGAAGGACACCATCGGCGATATCATCATCCTGCCGCGCGAGCAGGCGGTGCTGATGACCTACTATCGCAACAACATCGCCCATATGCTGGTGATTCCGTCGCTGTTAGCCGCCCTGGTGACTCAGCATCGTCAACTCAGCCGCACCGAAGTGCTGCGCCATGTCGAAACGCTGTATCCGTTCCTCAAGGCCGAGCTGTTCCTGCGCTGGGAGAAAGCAGAGCTGGCCGGGGTGGTGGATGCGTTGATTGCCGAGATGCTGCGTCAGGAGCTGATCGTCGTCGATGGCGATGTGATGAGCCTCAATCCGTCGCACTCTCGCTCCCTGCAACTGCTGGCCGCTGGCGCGCGCGAGACGCTGCAGCGCTATGCCATTACCTTCTGGCTGCTGAGCGCCAACCCGTCGATCAACCGCAGTTCGCTGGAAAAAGAGAGTCGTACCGTGGCCCAGCGTCTGTCGGTGCTGCATGGCATTAACGCGCCGGAATTCTTCGACAAAGCGGTGTTCAGTACTCTGGTGCTGACCCTGCGCGACGAAGGCTACATTAGCGACACCGGCGATGCCGAGCCGGAAGAGACGCTGAAGGTTTATCGGATGCTGGCGGAATTGATTACGTCGGATGTGCGGCTGACGATTGAAAGCGTCACGCAGGACGACGCGTAACGCGGAGTTTTCTGCCCTCGCTTCCCCCCGGTATGCCGGGGGGAAGCGGACAGGGGTTACAGGTAGCTCATCGCCAGGCCCAGGAACAGCACCAGCCCGACGTAGTTATTGTTCATAAACGCTTTGAAGCAGTTATCGCGGTCGCGATTGAAGATAAGCTTCTGCTGCCAGCCAAACAGACCCGCCGCGACAAATAACGACCAGTAGTATTCCCAGCCCAGCCCATTCAGCCAGCCCACCGCGCCCATCAGCGCCAGCACGGCCACCTGCAGAATACCGATAATCAGACGATCGTTTTCGCCGAACAGGATCGCCGTCGACTTGATGCCGATCTTCACATCGTCATCTCGATCCACCATCGCATACTGCGTATCGTAGGCCACCGCCCACAGAATGTTGGCGAGGAACATCAGCCAGCAGCTCAGCGGCAGCGATTCGCTAACGGCCGAGAAGGCCATCGGGATCGACCAGCCAAAGGCGGCCCCCAGCACCACCTGCGGCAGATGAGTGTAGCGCTTCATAAACGGATAGACCCATGCCAGGGCCAGCGCCGCGACCGACAGCAGGATGGTCATGGTGTTGAGGGTGAGCACCAGCAGGAAGGAGAGCAGCACCAGTACGATAAACAGCGTTCGCGCCTCTTTCTCGGTAACATCGCCGCTCGGTAGCGGACGACGGGCGGTACGCTTAACGTGACCATCAAATTTTCGATCGGCATAGTCATTCACCACGCAGCCGGCGGCGCGCATCAGCCAGACGCCGGCGACGAATACCGCCAGGATCCACAGCGGCGGTACGCCCGGCGAGGCTACCCACAGCGCCCACAGCGTCGGCCACAGCAGCAGCAAGGCGCCGATCGGTTTGTCAGTGCGCATCAGGCGATGAAACGCCAACAGCTTATTCTGCGACAGACTCCACTCCATTTTTTCTTCCTCTTAGTACAACGGCGACGCAGGCAAAAACAGCTCGGTCAGCAGCAGGGGTTTGCCGCTCAGCCGCAGACGGGAACGACGCCCCCACAGCGCTGCATCGCGACCAATTTCAATAAAATCGCGGGTTAATGTCGACGACGTGAACAGGTATCGGCCCAGCGGGATCTGCCCGAGCTGCTGTAGCGCCAGCTCCGGACCACACAGCGTCGACTCCGGCACCACCGTGCGCCCGGCCAGCCAGGGCTCGCCATCGGCGTTGAGTATAATCTCCCGCAGCCAGTAGCGCGGCTCGTCAGGTAGCAGCGCCGCTTCGTCAGTCAGCGCCTCACGCTCAATATACCCTTCGTTAATCAGGGTCACGGTGACCTGCTTTCCTTGTTGCTCAAAGCGCTGGGTCATTGAGTCCTCCAGCAGCAGCCAGTCACTCAGGGGCGGCGCCAGGGATGGCATAACGGCAAAATAGCGCAGCGCGCGCAGTCGCGTAAGCGCAGGATGGGACATGCCTGATTCTCCGGTACATAACGTGAGAGCATTGTATCGCAGAATAGGCGGTTGGTGGCGGGCAAACGTCAATATACGATCATTCACGCAACAGCCATGCAACAGGCTGCCGCGCGTGCAAAAAAAGGTGCATCCCGGAGGATGCACCTAAAGGCTGTGCCTAAACATCAGCATTGTGGGGAGACGATTACCCCTTGCCTTTTACACTGCTGATAAAGGTGGAACGAGCGGATTTCGAGCCGAGGCGCTCAGCTTCGTTCATCAATTTCAGGGCTTTGTCGATGTCACCTTGTTTCACCGCCTGCTTAATACCGTTGTTGAAGTAGGTTTCGGTATCGCTGAGCATCGGTTCACTTTTGGCTGCCGGCGCCGCAGCGGCTGCGGCGGCTGGCGCGGCTACCGGCGCGGCGGTATTGCCGACGGTCACCGGTCCCGGGCCGGAAGAGCCGAACAGCGGGCCCACCAGCACGCTGGAGGTGCTATTGGTTTTCACTTTCAGCTTCAGCACGCCATCGGTGGTATGTTTAGCGATCGGATCCGGGATATCCGGGGCCGCATTTCCGGCGCCTTTGGCATAGGCTTTCGCCGGATCCAGCAGGGTCGTGGTCTGCTGGAGATCTTTTTCAGTGGTAAATACCAGCACATAGAGCTTCTGCTGGCCCAACGCCGGAGTCAGGCGCATCACGCCGCCCAGGCGATCGGCGGTCATCACGCCCGGCTGCTGATAGGTAAAGTAGTTGCTGGGGAAGAACGCCGCTGGCGTCATGTTCTGATCCAGAATCAGCACGTTCGGCGCAAAAATCTGCTTATGTTTGTTCAGTTCGCTGTCGAGCGTCAGGGTCAGCTCGCCGATATTGGCCGGTACGCTCCAGGCGGCGACCGGTCCGACGATCCCCGGGACATCCAGGCGTTGACCGCCGGTGGTTAAATCAACGCTCTGCGTCTTTGATTGATCGGCAGGCGTCCAGATCAGCTGTTGCAGCGCGCTGGCTGGAATAGACGGCGCGGCGCTGGTGTTCTGCGGGACAAAGTTAACATCGGCAAGGCTCATTCCCGGCACGCATGCCAACATCCCTGCGGATAAACACAGAGCGACGAGAGTTTTCTTCATTTTCATTGTTCTCACCTTGGATAGCATCGGTTTAGCGGTAGCCAGGCAATAGCGCGCTAACCCTGAATTGTCAGGAGGGGCTGACGCCCCTCCCAGGTTACACCCGTCCTGCGGACGGTATTACCACCACACTTCCATCTGGGCACCGAAGGTAACTTCGCTGTCGTCACCGCGGCTGGAGGTGTACATGCCGCTTCCGCTGCTGTCTTTAGTCTGCAGACCGGAGGCGTTGCTGTAACCCCAGTTTTCATCCCACTTCGCGTAGGTTGCGAAGATACGGATAGCCGGACGAGACCAGACGCTGTTGCCTGCCTGCCACTGTTGAGCCAGAGTAATTTTGTACTGGTTGTTGTTTTCGCTGGTACGCTGGGATTTCACGTTGTCGTAACCGATTTCCAGCTGGGTGCTCATGATCGGCGTCCATTTGTACATCGGACGGACACCCACGGTGTACCAGGTAGAACCGTTTTTGCTGTCCAGGTCCACGTCCTGGTACATCGCCACGTACATCAGGCCCCAATCATCGTTGAAGTCCATCGCGCCGTGATCCAGAACGCGGATCATGCTGCCGTTGTTATCGATGCTGGTCCCTTGAGAGTGGCCGCTGTTCCAGGAGGTCATCGCGTCGGTCGCGTACTGAACCACGAACTTGTTGAAGCCGCCCCAGATAGACTGGGTATGTTCACCAGTCCACAACCAGCCGTCTTTCGACGCGCCGTCTTCCAGACGATAATCATCCTGCGGGTTCGCACGACCGTAATCGACACCTAACTCCAGCACGCCGCCCGGGTTAGTTTCCAGGCCCGCCAGACGGACGTCAAAGACGTCGTTTGCGGTTTTCGCTGCGTATTTTTTGGTGTCATCGCTGGAGAAAGTGTAAGAGCCGCCGCTTTCTGAGTTGCGGGTAGCGGCCAGAGAGAGCTTGCCAAAGCCAAGGTCAACGTTTTCCAGACCTGCACCCGGGCCGGAGATATCCCAGTAGTAGAAGTCGATCATGTGAACGTCATGACGCTGATAGAAGCGTTTACCTGCCCACAGCGTGGAGCCCGGCAGCCAGTCGATCAGGTTTTTACCCTGGATGTTGGCTTCACGGAACGCCGGAGAGGTGCTTTCCCAGTCATCTTCCTGATTCACGGAATAGGCAACGTTAGTATCGAAATAAAAACTCTTATCCCCTTCTTTCCACAGTTCCTGGCCCAGCTTCAGTTCCGCATAGGTTTCACATTCGTTACCAAGACGGTACTTACTTTGTGCGCCTGTCGCTTTGAAACACTGTTGCTCGCCGCCGCTGCCGGTCCAGCCAATGCCGGAACGCGCGTAACCATGGAAATCGACAGCCAGCGCCTGAGCAGACATAACGCCTGCTGCGACGGCGACCGCCAGAGGAAGTTTGCGCAGAGTAATCATCATTCTATCTCCTGAGATCATTGCTTTTCTTTGAACGCTTCGCCGGTGTACCGCCAGCCGGGTTCGCGCTTTTTTTTAATGGGAAGCCTTACACGCCCGGCTCTTTATGCAGCCGACGACAAGCGGTGCCATCCTCACGGAATAAGTGGCAACGTTCTGGCGGCAAACCGATGGCGAATGTGGCTCCCTCTTCTACCAACACCACGTCATTCTGGCGGTAAACCAGGTTCTGACGGATGGCGGGGATCTGGATATGAATTTGCGTCTCGTGACCGAGCTGTTCGACGACCTGAACCTCACCTTCGAGGGTCACATCGGCGATATCGCTGGGCAGTAAATGCTCGGGGCGGATACCTAATGACATGTTGGCGCCAACCTGAACGTTGGCGCTGTCTACCGGCAGCCAGATTTGCTGGCGGTTCGGCAGTTCTACTTGCACCTGATCGATAGCCGTCGCGGTGACTTTCACCGGCAGGAAGTTCATCTTCGGTGAACCGATAAAGCCGGCAACGAAGCGGTCAGCCGGATAATGATAGAGCTCCAGCGGTTTCCCGACCTGTGCCACACGGCCGGCGTCCAGAACCACAATCTTGTCCGCGAGGGTCATCGCTTCCACCTGATCGTGGGTAACATAAATCATGGTACGGGCCAGCCGCTTATGCAGACGGGAGATCTCGATACGCATCTGGACACGCAGGGCGGCATCCAGGTTAGAGAGCGGTTCATCCAGCAGGAAGACGCTTGGCTCTGCCACCAGCGTACGGCCGATCGCTACACGCTGGCGCTGACCACCGGAAAGCGCTTTCGGTTTACGCTCCAGAAGATGCGCCAGCTGTAAGACCTCAGCCACCTGAGTCACTCGCTGGTTAATGACCTCTTTTTTCGCGCCGGCCAGCTTCAGGCCGAAAGACATATTTTCGGCAACGGAAAGATGGGGATAAAGCGCATATGACTGGAATACCATGCCGATGCCGCGCTCAGCGGGCGGCACGTCGTTCATCCGGGTATCGCCAATGAACAGATCGCCGCTGGTGACGGTTTCCAGTCCGGCAATCATACGCAGCAGAGTGGATTTGCCGCAGCCCGACGGTCCAACAAACACGACGAACTCCCCATCCTGGATCTCGAGATTGATATCTTTAGATACCACCACGTCGCCCCAGGCTTTCGTTACATTTCGTAGCTGTACGCTCGCCATGCCCTTCTCCCTTCGTTACAACCTGTCACTTAAAGACACATTCAAGATGGGTCGACTATGCGGCATTCCTTAGGCTGGCAAATCCTCCACCCCCCGGCTTTTTTATGGGGGAGGAGATGGGAGGATGAGAGATTGCCTCTCGCCACGGGGGATGGCGGACGAAGCGTGATTTCGTGATGGGGACGACAAAATTGGGCACTTTTTTCTGTGCTCCAGGACGCAATACGGCCGTTTTTGCAATGGAGATCACACAACCAGCGGGTGGGGCGTAGACCAGGGGAGGATGGAAAGGGGTTGTTAAAAAAGGAAACTCATCATCGTTAAGCCACCGAAGTGTATCCACGAGTACATCACCAAATAGGACGGGTATATGAAAATCAAAACTGGCGCTCGCATCCTCGCGCTGTCAGCACTGACCACGATGATGTTTTCCGCCTCTGCCCTCGCGAAAATTGAAGAAGGTAAGCTGGTTATCTGGATTAATGGCGACAAAGGCTATAACGGCCTCGCTGAAGTGGGTAAAAAGTTTGAAAAAGACACCGGCATTAAAGTTTCCGTAGAACATCCGGACAAGCTGGAAGAGAAGTTCCCGCAGGTTGCGGCGACTGGCGATGGCCCGGACATCATCTTCTGGGCGCATGACCGTTTCGGCGGCTACGCACAGTCCGGCCTGCTGGCTGAAATCACCCCGGACAAAGCGTTCCAGGACAAACTCTACCCATTCACCTGGGATGCCGTGCGCTTTAACGGCAAACTGATCGCCTATCCGGTGGCGGTTGAAGCCCTGTCCCTGATTTATAACAAGGACCTGGTACCGAACCCGCCGAAAACCTGGGAAGAGATCCCGGCGCTGGATAAAGCACTGAAAGCGAAAGGTAAGAGCGCGCTGATGTTCAACCTGCAGGAACCGTACTTCACCTGGCCGCTGATCGCTGCCGACGGCGGGTACGCCTTCAAGTTTGAAAACGGCAAATATGACGTGAAAAACGTCGGCGTAGACAGCGCAGGCGCGAAAGCGGGTCTCACCTTCCTGGTTGACCTGATCAAGAACAAGCACATGAATGCCGACACGGATTACTCCATCGCGGAAGCCGCCTTCAACAAAGGCGAAACCGCCATGACCATCAACGGTCCGTGGGCGTGGTCTAACATTGATAAGAGCAAAGTTAACTACGGCGTCACCCTGCTGCCGACCTTTAAAGGCAAACCATCGAAACCGTTCGTTGGCGTACTGAGCGCGGGTATCAACGCCGCCAGCCCGAACAAAGAGCTGGCGAAAGAGTTCCTCGAAAACTACCTGATGACCGATCAGGGTCTGGAATCGGTTAACAACGACAAACCGCTGGGTGCTGTCGCGCTGAAATCCTTCCAGGAGAAACTGGAAAAAGATCCGCGCATCGCCGCCACCATGGCGAACGCCCAGAATGGCGAAATCATGCCTAACATCCCGCAGATGTCTGCCTTCTGGTATGCCGTTCGTACCGCGGTTATCAACGCCGCCAGCGGTCGCCAGACTGTCGATGCTGCACTGAAGGATGCACAGAGTCGTATCACTAAGTAAGAAAACGGCGGGTAGCGCTTGCGCTTACCCGCCCTACCACTGCGGCTCGGACCGTAGGTCAGGTAAGCGAAGCGCCACCTGACAAATAAGTTTTCACCGCTGTAGAGGATGATCCCCATGGATGCCGTTAAAAAGAAACACTGGTGGCAAAGTCCGCAACTCACATGGTCTGTGATTGGCTTACTGTGCCTGCTGGTGGGTTACCTTGTTGTTTTGATGTACGCCCAGGGGGAGTACCTGTTCGCCATCATGACGCTGATTTTAAGCTCAGTTGGCCTGTATATTTTCGCTAATCGCAAGGCTTATGCCTGGCGCTATGTCTATCCCGGCCTCGCCGGCATGGGCCTGTTCGTCCTGTTTCCGCTGATCTGTACCATTGCCATCGCCTTCACGAACTACAGCAGCACCAACCAGCTGACCTTTGAACGTGCGCAGCAGGTGCTGATGGATCGCTCTTTCCAGGCTGGCAAAGCCTATAACTTCACGCTGATCCCGGCGGGGGACGAGTGGAAACTGGCCCTGACCGATGGCGAGAGCGGTAAAAACTACCTTTCCGATGCTTTTAAATTCGGCGGTGAGCAGAAGCTGGCGTTAAAAGAAACCGACGCCCTGCCGGAAGGCGAGCGCGTCGGCCTGCGCGTCATTACTCAGAACCGCACCGCGCTGAACCAGCTGACCGCCGTGCTGCCGGATGACAGCAAAGTGATCATGAGCTCGCTGCGTCAGTTCTCCGGCACTCAACCGCTGTATACGCTTAGCGAAGATGGGGTGCTGACCAACAATCAGACCCACGTCAAATATCGCCCGAACAATGACGTAGGCTTCTACCAGGCGATTAACGCCGACGGCAGCTGGGGCACTGAAAAGCTGAGCCCGGGCTACACCGTGACGATCGGCTGGGATAACTTCACCCGCGTCTTCCAGGACGAAGGGATCCAGAAACCGTTCTTCGCTATTTTCGTCTGGACCGTGGTGTTCTCGGTGCTGACGGTGATTTTGACCGTGGCCGTGGGAATGGTGCTGGCTTGTCTGGTGCAGTGGGAAGCACTGAAAGGCAAAGCAATTTACCGCGTCTTGTTGATTCTGCCGTATGCCGTACCGTCGTTTATTTCGATTCTGATTTTCAAAGGGCTGTTCAACCAGAGCTTTGGTGAAATCAACATGATGCTCAGCGCGCTGTTCGGCATTAAGCCGGCCTGGTTTAGCGACCCGACCACCGCGCGCACCATGATCATCATCGTCAACACCTGGCTGGGCTACCCGTACATGATGATCCTGTGCATGGGGTTGCTGAAGGCGATTCCGGACGATCTGTACGAAGCGTCGGCGATGGATGGCGCCGGTCCGTTCCAGAACTTCTTTAAAATTACGCTGCCGCTGCTGATCAAGCCGCTGACGCCGCTGATGATCGCCAGCTTCGCCTTTAACTTTAACAACTTCGTGCTGATTCAGCTGTTGACCAACGGTGGTCCGGACCGTCTCGGCACCACCACCCCGGCCGGTTATACCGACCTGCTGGTGAGCTACACCTATCGCATCGCCTTTGAAGGCGGCGGCGGTCAGGACTTCGGCCTGGCGGCGGCTATCGCAACGCTTATCTTCCTGCTGGTTGGCGCGTTAGCGATTGTGAATCTGAAAGCCACACGCATGAAGTTTGATTAAGGGAGATAACGATAATGGCTATGGTCCAACCCAAATCTCAAAAGCTGCGTCTCTTCACTACGCATCTTCTGTTACTGATTTTTATCGCCGCGATTATGTTCCCGCTGCTGATGGTTATCGCTATCTCGCTGCGCGAAGGCAACTTCGCCACCGGCAGCCTGATCCCGGATACCATCTCCTGGGAACACTGGCGTCTGGCATTAGGCTTCAGCGTTGAGCACGCGGATGGCCGCGTCACGCCGCCGCCATTCCCGGTACTGCTGTGGCTGTGGAACTCGATTAAGGTCGCCGGCATTACCGCGATCGGTATCGTCGCCCTTTCCACCACCTGCGCCTACGCTTTTGCCCGTATGCGCTTCCCGGGGAAAGCGACGCTGCTGAAAGGGATGCTGATTTTCCAGATGTTCCCGGCGGTGCTGTCGCTGGTGGCCCTGTATGCATTGTTTGACCGCCTGGGCCAGTACATCCCGTTCGTCGGCCTCAACACCCACGGCGGCGTGATCTTCGCTTATATGGGCGGTATCGCGCTGCACGTCTGGACGATTAAAGGCTACTTCGAAACCATCGATGGTTCGCTGGAAGAAGCGGCGGCGCTGGATGGCGCGACCCCATGGCAGGCTTTCCGCCTCGTGCTGCTGCCGCTGTCGGTGCCGATTCTGGCGGTGGTGTTTATTCTGTCGTTCATCGCGGCCATCACCGAAGTGCCCGTCGCCTCGCTGCTGCTGCGCGATGTGAACAGCTATACCCTGGCGGTAGGTATGCAACAGTATCTCAACCCGCAGAACTATCTGTGGGGCGACTTCGCCGCCGCGGCGGTGCTCTCCGCCATCCCGATCACGGTCGTCTTCCTGCTGGCGCAGCGCTGGCTGGTTAACGGCCTGACGGCGGGTGGGGTGAAAGGTTAAGTTTTTTTGTAACACCGGCCCCAAATTTCAGATGAGGGCCGACGGTCTAGCCGCAATACACGACCCCAACCGGGTATTGTCGCCGTCGCCCTCAGCTGAAAAAGTAAGGCCAATGCCACTGCTATCCTCAACTGGACCCTACATAAATTCTATTTGTGACTGTTGGTCAGCGGCCCTGGAGGCCGCTTTTTTTTATTCGCGTTTCAGGCGATTGGAGTTACACAGCCAGAGCGTAATCACCAGGATCAGGATCGCGGCGGAGTAAATCAGCACTGCCATCGGCGACTCATGGTCGATGATAATCAGGCGCACAATCGCGGTGATGCCGATATAGACGAAATAGCGCAGCGGGAAGTGGAACCCCGACTGAAAATACTTGACGATCAGCGCGATAAACTCGAAGTAGAGGAAGTAGACCACCAGACCTTCCACCAGCCGGTACTTACTGGTCGGCTCCGGGGTAAAGAGGACATCGGCCAGATGCAGCGTCTCTTTCCCGAGGAAGACGATCAAAATAATCCCCAGGCACAGCAGCCCAAGATTCAAAACCGTTTGCATCGCGGTGGCGATAAAATTCACCAGCGGACGATAAACCGACGACATAAATACACCTCATCATTATGCTTCTTTGAGACCTGTATAACGCAAAAATGTGATCCAGATCGACATTATTCGCTAACTTTTTGCCACCACCGGCGAAGATGTAACAATCACAGCCCAGACGGACGGGTTAAAAAGGAAACAACCATGCTAAAGATTCGTACCGCACGCGCAGAGGATGCGGCTTTACTCAATGAAATGGGCAATGCCAGCTATCGCCATCACTTTGCTCACCTCTGGCATAACGCCGACGAGCTGGCGTGCTACCTGCAACAAGAGTATTCCCTGGCCTCGCTGCAACGCAGCCTGACCGATTCCCGGTGCTGTTGGTTGATTGCTGAAGCCCCCCACCCTGTCGGCTTTGCGAAATACGCCTGTCGTCAGGCGATAAGTCCTGAAGGTCCGTCCGGTACGCTGTTGCATAAGCTCTATCTGCTGCCTGACACAACGGGCCACCGCTACGGTGAGCAGATATTTCGCGCCGTCGAGGCGAGAGCAAAAGCGGCCGGTGAAAGCTGGCTGTGGCTGGAAGTGCTCGCCGATAACCCCGCTGCGCGCCGTTTTTACGAACGTCAGGGGATGCAGCACGTGAAAGATGTCGCATTTCATTCCGCCAGCCAGCAAAGCACCTTACATATTCTGGCCAAACCGATCTGAGAGGCACTATGCATACCCTTCGGGAAACGGCGATCCGCAACGTCACCAGCGGTGAGAACGTGGTGATCTACCAGCCCGCCAACCTGTACGACTGTGTCCTTGGCGATAACGTCTTCGTCGGGCCGTTCGTTGAGATCCAGGGCAATACCCGCATTGGCGCGAACAGTAAAATTCAGTCCCATACTTTTATCTGCGAGTACGTCACCATTGGCCAGCGCTGCTTTATCGGTCACGGCGTGATGTTTGCCAACGACCTGTTTCGCGACGGCAAACCGAATGCCGACCGCACCAGCTGGGGGCGGATTGAGATTGGCGATGACGTGTCGATCGGCAGCGGCGCCACAATTCTGGCCGTCAGCATCTGCGACGGCGTGGTAATTGGCGCGGGCAGCGTGGTGACGAAGTCCATTACCGAGAAAGGAGTGTGGGCGGGAAATCCAGCCCGCCTGCTGCGGCGGCTGTAAAAAAATGCCGACCTAAGGGTCGGCATTGCGTCTTAGCTGCGCAAGATTATGCGCGCCAGGCTTTATAACGGTTAATCAGGCCGTTAGTTGAGCTGTCGTGGCTGCTAACTTCGCTGCCGTCTTTCAGCTCCGGCAGGATGCGGTTAGCCAGCTGTTTGCCCAGTTCAACGCCCCACTGGTCGAAGGTGAAGATGTTGAGGATCGCGCCCTGGGTGAAGATTTTGTGCTCGTACAGGGCAATCAGCGCCCCAAGGCTGAACGGGGTGATTTCACGCAGCAGGATGGAGTTCGTCGGGCGGTTGCCTTCAAACACTTTGAACGGCACCACGTGCTCCAGAGTTGCCGGATCTTTACCCTGATCGCGATATTCCTGCTCGACCACTTCACGGGATTTACCGAAGGCCAGGGCCTCGGTCTGGGCGAAGAAGTTGGACAGCAGCTTCGGATGATGGTCGGACAGCGGGTTGTGAGTGATAGCCGGGGCGATGAAATCGCACGGTACCATTTTGGTGCCCTGGTGGATCAGCTGGTAGAACGCATGCTGACCGTTAGTGCCCGGCTCACCCCAGATGATCGGGCCAGTCTGGTAGTCTACCGCGTGGCCGTTACGGTCAACATACTTACCGTTGGACTCCATGTTGCCCTGCTGGAAGTAAGCGGCAAAACGGTGCATATACTGGTCGTACGGCAGAATCGCTTCGGTTTCTGCACCGAAGAAGTTGTTGTACCAGATACCGATCAGCGCCAGCAGCACTGGCAGGTTTTTCTCCGCCGGGGTGGTGGAGAAGTGCTTATCCATCGCATGCGCGCCGGACAGCAGCTCAACGAAGTTGTCGAAGCCCACGGAGAGAATGATGGACAGGCCAATCGCTGACCACAGAGAGTAACGGCCGCCAACCCAATCCCAGAATTCGAACATGTTAGCGGTGTCGATACCAAATTCGCCAACCGCTTTACCATTGGTAGAGAGCGCGGCGAAGTGTTTGGCCACGTGCTTGTCGTCGCCCGCGGTCGCCAGGAACCAGTCGCGCGCGCTATGGGCGTTGGTCATGGTTTCCTGAGTGGTGAAGGTCTTGGACGCCACCAGGAACAGGGTCGTTTCCGGATTGACGTTCTTCAGCACTTCAGCAATGTGGGTGCCATCGACGTTGGAGACAAAGTGCATGTTGAGGTGGTTTTTGTACGGACGCAGCGCTTCGGTCACCATGAACGGACCGAGGTCGGAGCCGCCGATACCGATATTCACCACGTCGGTGATCGGTTTGCCGGTATAGCCTTTCCAGCTACCGAAGATAATCGCTTCGGAGAAGGTTTTCATCTTCTCCAGCACGGCGTTTACTTCCGGCATCACATCTTTGCCATCAACCACAATCGGCGTATTGCTGCGGTTGCGCAGCGCGACGTGCAGAACCGCGCGGTCTTCGGTACGGTTGATCTTTTCGCCGGAGAACATCGACTTAATGGCGCCTGCCAGATCGGTCTCTTTCGCCAGATCCTGCAGTTTAGCCAGCGTCTCTTCGGTGATACGGTTTTTGGAGAAGTCCACCAGCATCAGATCGTCGAACGTCGCGGAAAACTTAGAAAAACGGTCGCTATCTTTGGCGAACAGCTCGCTGATAGTGACATCTTTCATTTCGTCGAAGTGTTTCTGTAATGCCTGCCAGGCAGAGGTCTGCGTTGGGTTGATGTTTTTCATTAGCAATACTCTTCTGATTTGAGATTGTGACTTCGGTCGATTGTAGCGCCGGTGACGGAAAATTGTGATGATTTTTGTGACTTGTCCCTGACGCCGGTCAGGAATCGGGTCAAAACGGAGTAAAAAGCCCCATTAGTATAGCTATCATAAGGCTTTTTTCTGTTAGCCGCAGGGGCATGAAAAATCCGCATAACCGCAGCGTTGACATAGCTAGTGTTAAGCCTTTATATATCCGCAGTGCTTACGTATTGGTAGGTATCTATTGCTCGCGCATTTCACGCTACAGCGAAAGGGTATTCGCGGGGGATATAATGTCTCAAATCCCCCGGCCTGGTGAAAGACGTCGGTAATTGCCAGAAGAGGTGCGTTGCCCAGGTAACCGTATTGGAGGAACCAGTCCGGGGAAAATACGTGAGGGGGAGCAACGCCGAGGTGAAAGAGCGTCTGGTCACGCTCCTCACCGGCCACAGGGGCTGAATCCCCTGGGTTGTCACCAGAAACGTTCGCAGTCGGGCGTTTCATACCCGAACACCTCAGCGCCCAGAGCGGTGAGTCGGGTCTACAAGGTGGAGCACTTCTGGGTGACATCGTAGTTGTTTATCACTCTGCGCCACCCTGTTTATCGCTCTTCCCTTGTGCCATGGCTGAATAATTTGGCCTGGCTTATTAAGACATTTTGTTGCGATCCGGCGGCGTCCAGCCCCTGCCACGATCGGTGTTCAGGAATCGTTTTAATAAGTCAGGCCCCCTGACACGAGGTTGTTATGACAGATCTAGTCGTCGCCAAATTTGGCGGCACCAGCGTTGCCGATTTTGACGCCATGAACCGCAGCATCGATGTGGCGTTGCTCGATGCTAACACCCGTATTGTTGTGCTCTCCGCCTCTGCTGGCGTGACCAACATTCTGGTGGCCTTAGCGGGAGGGCTGGAACCCACCGAACGTTTTACCCAGTTGGACGCTCTGCGCCAGATCCAGTCCAATATTCTGGAGCGTTTGCGCTATCCCAATGTGATCCGCGAAGAGATTGAGCGCCTGCTGGAAAACATCACGACGCTGGCGGAAGCCGCCGCGCTCGCCTCCTCGACCGCCCTGACCGACGAACTGGTCAGCCATGGCGAACTGATGTCCACCCTGCTGTTTGTGGAAATCCTGCGTGAGCGCGGCATTCAGGCGCAGTGGTTTGACGCCCGTAAAGTGCTGCGCACTAACGATCGCTTTGGCCGCGCCGAACCGGACATCGCCGCTGTCGCCGAACTGACACAGCTGCAGCTGGCGCCGCGTCTGGCGGAAGGCCTGGTGGTGACCCAGGGCTTTATCGGCAGCGAAGCGAAAGGCCGCACCACCACCCTCGGCCGCGGCGGCAGCGATTATACCGCCGCTCTGCTCGGCGAAGCGCTGAATGCCACCCGCGTCGATATCTGGACCGATGTCCCGGGGATTTATACTACCGATCCTCGCGTGGCGCCGGCGGCGAAACGCATCGACGTCATCGCCTTTGAAGAGGCGGCAGAAATGGCCACCTTTGGCGCCAAAGTGCTGCACCCGGCGACCCTGCTGCCTGCCGTGCGCAGCGATATTCCGGTGTTTGTCGGCTCGAGTAAAGAGCCTAAAGCGGGCGGTACGCTGGTGTGTAAAACCACCGAGAACCCACCGCTGTTCCGCGCCCTGGCCCTGCGTCGCCGTCAGACGCTGCTGACACTGCATAGCCTGAATATGCTGCACTCCCGCGGCTTCCTCGCCGAAGTGTTCGGCATTCTGGCGCGCCATAACATCTCCGTCGATTTGATCACCACCTCCGAAGTGAGTGTGGCCCTGACCATGGATACCACCGGCTCAACCTCTGCAGGCGATACCCTGCTGACCCAGGCGCTGCTGACTGAACTCTCCTCGCTGTGCCGCGTGGAAGTGGAGGAAGACCTTGCGCTGGTGGCCCTGATTGGCAATGAGCTGTCGAAAGCCTGCGGCGTCGGCAAAGAGGTCTTTGGCGTCCTCGAGCCGTTTAACATCCGCATGATTTGCTATGGCGCCTCCAGTCATAACCTCTGCTTCCTGGTGCCTGGCCCCGATGCGGAGAAGGTGGTGCAGAAGCTGCATCATAATTTGTTTGAATAAAACTCCTTAGCACGATAAACAATACCTATAGCCGGGCTCGAACCCGGCTTTTTTATAACAACATCAACACAACCAGCTGACCTGCTCGCTGCCCCATCGGGATGGCGCGGCCCGGTTCGCGTATCGCAAGGAACACAACATGCTCGCAACTCTGACGCGGCTGTTCCCGTTATGGGCACTGCTGCTCTCCGTTCTGGCCTATTACACTCCCACCACCTTCACCCCGATTGGCCCGTGGGTCACCACTCTGCTGATGCTGATCATGTTCGGTATGGGCGTGCATCTGAAGCTGGAAGATTTTAAGCGCGTCCTGTCGCGCCCGGCGCCGGTCGCTGCGGGGATCTTTCTCCATTATCTGGTGATGCCGCTCGCCGCCTGGCTGCTGGCGCTGCTGTTTCATATGCCGCCCGAGCTCTCCGCCGGGATGGTACTGGTCGGTAGCGTCGCCAGCGGAACCGCCTCCAACGTGATGATCTTTCTTGCCAAGGGGGATGTTGCACTGTCGGTAACCATCTCCTCGGTCTCCACTCTCGTCGGCGTCGTGGCGACACCGCTGCTCACCCGTCTGTACGTCGACGCGCACATTCAGGTCGACATCATGGGGATGTTGCTCAGCATTCTGCAGATCGTGGTCATTCCCATCACGCTGGGGTTGATTGTCCATCATCTGCTGCCGAAGGTGGTGAAAGCGGTAGAGCCGTTCTTACCTGCCTTCTCGATGGTGTGCATTCTGGCGATCATCAGCGCGGTGGTGGCGGGTTCCGCCGCCCATATCGCCTCCGTCGGCCTGGTGGTGATTATCGCGGTGATCCTGCATAACACCATTGGCCTGCTTGGCGGCTACTGGGGCGGACGTCTGTTTGGTTTTGATGAATCCACCTGCCGTACGCTGGCGATCGAGGTGGGGATGCAGAACTCCGGCCTGGCGGCCGCGCTGGGTAAAATTTACTTCGGCCCGCTGGCGGCGCTGCCAGGCGCGCTGTTCTCCGTCTGGCATAACCTGTCCGGTTCGCTGCTGGCCGGGTACTGGTCAGGAAAGCCCATCGCCAAAAAAGCCGACAAGCGCTGAGCGTGATACGTCCGGGCGCAGGCCCGGGCGTGTGCCTGCTTTAGTTGCCATACAGGCTATCAGTAAAATATTCATTGCCGTACACTGGGTGCTCTGGTCTGACTGAGGGCACCACCATGGCACTCCCCCGTATTACACAAAAAGAGATGACCGAGCGCGAACAGCGCGAATTGAAAACGCTGCTTGACCGCGCGCGCATTGCGCATGGCCGCCCGCTGAGCAATGCGGAAACGAACAGCGTGAAAAAGGAATATATCGATAAGCTGATGGCGCAGCGTGAAGCGGATGCGAAGAAAGCCCGCCAGGTGAAAAAACAGCAGGCTTATAAAACGGATAAAGAAGCGACCTTTTCCTGGTCGGCGAATACGCCGACCCGCGGCAGGCGTTAACGACCTTTCTTTTTACGTCCCGGCTGGGTGAAACGTTTCCCGTTAGCAGCCGGGCGGCCTTTATCGTTGCTATTTTCCATCTTCACCACCGGGCGCTTGATCCCGGGGGTCGCCGCTTTGGCCTTCGGCCTGGCTTTCGGCTTCGCTTCGGAAGAGGAGTTTTCAATCAGCTTGAACAGGTCGATCAACTCGTCATCGGTTAGATCACGCCATTCACCCAAGGGGATCCCCGTCAGGCTCACGTTCATAATCCGCGTACGCTCAAGCTTCGTCACTTCATAGCCAAAGTGCTCGCACATACGACGGATCTGGCGATTCAGCCCCTGCACCAGAGTGATGCGGAAAACGAACGGCGCTTCTTTCTTTACCTTACATTTTTTCGTCACAGTCCCGAGAATCGGTACACCCGCGCCCATGCCGCGAATGAACTCATCGGTCACCGGCTTATCGACCGTCACCAGATACTCTTTTTCATGGTCGTTGCCGGCGCGCAGGATCTTGTTCACCAGATCGCCGTGGTTGGTGAGGAAGATCAGCCCCTGAGAGTCTTTATCCAGACGGCCGATAGGGAAGATTCGCTTGCTGTGGTTGACGAAATCGACAATGTTGTCGCGCTCGCCGTCTTCCGTGGTGCTCACAATGCCGACCGGCTTATTCAGCGCAATCAGCACCAGATCATCCGCTTCACGCGGCTCAATCAACTGTCCGTTCACTTTGACTAAATCGCCAGGCTTCACCTGATCGCCAATGGTGGCGCGCTTGCCATTGATAAAGACGTTGCCTTGTTCAATAAAGCGGTCCGCTTCGCGACGCGAGCAGATGCCGCTTTCGCTGATGTATTTATTTAATCGGGTTGATGAGTCGGGCAGCATAGATTCTCCTGTAAAAGCGAAATATACCCTACCTTGTGGGCGAGAAAAAAGATGTGCCTTTGCGCCCTCCGGCGCAAGGTGTGATCGACTACGCCTTTTTTCACAAAAGTGTCCCGCTCAACGCCTGGCAACTTTGCATGATGAAATATCACAGAATCAGCGATTTAGCGTGCAATGCACAAAGGTGCCAACAACCCGCTATTGATAACGCAAATGTGCAAGATTATTCGCCAGATTAGGGTGATGAAATAAAAGAAAATCGCTTTAAACGGTGGCTCTAATAGGGTTATATCAGATCAACAGCACAAACCCGCGATTTGCACAAATGTGCAGGAGCCTGCAGATGACCATGGAAAACAGTGACGATATCCGGCTGATTGTCAAAATCGCCCAGCTCTATTACGAGCAGGATATGACTCAGGCGCAAATCGCTCGTGAGCTGGGGATCTATCGCACCACCATCAGTCGCCTGCTGAAGCGCGGCCGCGAGCAGGGCATTGTCACCATCGCCATCAACTATGACTACAACGAGAACCTGTGGCTCGAGCAACAGCTCAAGCAAAAATTTGGTCTGAAAGAGGCGGTGGTTGCCAGCAGCGATGGGCTGCTGGAAGAAGAACAGCTGAGTGCGATGGGCCAGCATGGCGCCCTGCTTGTCGACCGGTTGCTGGAGCCAGGCGATATCATCGGTTTTTCATGGGGCCGCGCCGTGCGTTCGCTGGTGGAGAACCTGCCGCAGGCCAGCCAGTCACGCCAGGTGATCTGCGTCCCCATCATCGGCGGGCCTTCCGGTAAACTGGAGAGCCGCTACCATGTGAATACGCTAACCTACGGCGCGGCAGCCAGACTGAAAGCGGAATCCCACCTTGCCGATTTTCCAGCCCTGCTGGATAACCCGCTGATCCGCAACGGCATCATGCAGTCCCAGCACTTTAAAACCATCTCATCCTACTGGGACAGCCTGGATGTGGCGCTGGTGGGTATTGGTTCACCGGCCATTCGCGACGGCGCAAACTGGCACGCCTTCTACGGCAGCGAAGAGAGCGACGATCTGAACGCCCGCCACGTCGCCGGGGATATCTGTTCGCGTTTCTACGATATTAACGGTGGGTTAGTCGATACCAATATGAGCGAAAAAACCCTGTCGATCGAAATGGCGAAGCTGCGCCAGGCTCGCTATTCCATCGGCATCGCCATGGGGGAAGAGAAATACTCTGGCATTCTTGGCGCATTGCACGGACGCTATATTAACTGTCTGGTGACAAACAGAGAAACGGCTGAATTATTACTTAAATAACACAGGATATGATTTCACGCAGCACGCGCTGCGGGGGATCCCTTTATCTAAAGAAATGGGAGTGAATAATGAATACATGGTTAAATTTAAAAGATAACGTCATTATCGTGACCGGCGGCGCCTCGGGAATTGGGCTGGCCATTGTCGATGAATTATTATCACAAGGTGCTCATGTCCAGATGATTGATATTCATGGCGGCGATCGCCATCACAATGACGATAATTATCACTTCTGGCCGACGGATATTTCCAGCGCAACAGAGGTGCAACAGACTATCGATGCCATTATTCAGCGCTGGTCGCGTATTGATGGCCTGGTCAATAACGCCGGCGTGAATTTCCCGCGTTTATTAGTCGATGAAAAAGCACCGGCCGGCCGCTATGAATTAAACGAAGCCGCTTTTGAAAAAATGGTCAATATCAACCAGAAAGGGGTGTTTTTCATGTCGCAGGCGGTGGCGCGTCAAATGGTCAAACAGCGCGCCGGTGTGATTGTCAATGTCTCTTCGGAGAGCGGCCTGGAAGGCTCTGAAGGTCAAAGCTGCTACGCCGCGACCAAGGCCGCGCTCAACAGCTTTACCCGCTCCTGGTCCAAAGAATTGGGTAAATATGGGATCCGTGTAGTCGGCGTTGCGCCGGGGATCCTCGAAAAAACCGGCCTGCGGACGCCGGAATATGAAGAGGCGCTGGCCTGGACGCGCAATATCACCGTCGAGCAACTTCGCGAGGGATATACCAAAAACGCCATTCCCATCGGGCGGGCAGGAAAGCTCTCGGAAGTCGCTGATTTTGTTTGCTATCTCTTGTCAGCGCGCGCCAGCTACATCACCGGAGTCACCACTAACATTGCCGGCGGAAAAACGCGCGGTTAAGGAGGAAGTATGGTTCACGCTATCTTCTGCGCCCACGGCCAGCTGGCCGGGGCCATGCTTGATTCGGTACGCATGGTCTACGGCGAGGTTTACGTCAGCGCCGTCGCGTTTGTTCCCGGTGAAAACGCGGCGGATATCGCCATTAACCTGGAAAAGTTAGTAAGCGCCCACACCGATGAGGAGTGGGTAATCGCGGTAGATTTGCAGTGCGGAAGCCCATGGAATGCCGCAGCCGGGCTGGCAATGCGTCACCCGCAGATCCGGGTGATTAGCGGCCTGTCGTTGCCGCTGGCGCTCGAGCTGGTGGATAACCAGCATACCCTGAGCGCCGATGACTTATGCCAGCATCTGCAGGCCATCGCCAGTCAGTGCTGTGTGGTCTGGCAGCAGCCAGAAACCGTTGAGGAGGAGTTCTGATGCAAATTACCCTCGCCCGTATTGATGACCGACTGATTCATGGCCAGGTCACCACCGTGTGGTCAAAAGTCGCCAACGCCCAGCGGATAATTATCTGCAATGACGATGTATCTAACGATGAGGTTCGCCGGACCCTGTTGCGTCAGGCGGCCCCGCCAGGCATGAAGGTAAACGTTGTCAGTCTGGAAAAAGCGGTTGCGGTCTATCATAACCCGCAATATCAGGATGAGACCGTCTTTTATTTATTTACCAATCCACATGATGTTTTAACGATGGTGCGCCAGGGGGTGAAGATCGCCACGTTAAATATTGGTGGCATGGCCTGGCGCCCCGGAAAAAAACAGCTAACCAAAGCCGTTTCTTTGGATCCGCAGGATATTCAGGCATTCCGTGAACTCGATAAACTGGGCGTAAAACTCGATTTACGCGTGGTCGCATCAGATCCGTCAGTCAATATTCTCGACAAAATTAACGAAACAGCTTTCTGCGAATAAAAAATAGCGCCTGTTGTGATATGCCGTAGCAGGCAGGATGACTCACACCTTAAAGGTCATAAATTATGGAAATTAGTACCCTACAGATAATAGCCATATTTATTTTTTCCTGTATTGCCGGAATGGGCAGCGTGCTGGATGAATTTCAGACCCATCGGCCCCTTATCGCCTGTACCGTGATTGGCCTCATCCTGGGTGATTTAAAAACCGGGGTTATGCTCGGCGGTACGCTGGAGCTGATCGCCCTCGGCTGGATGAACGTGGGGGCAGCACAGTCACCAGATTCGGCGCTGGCCAGCATTATCTCCGCCATTCTGGTGATTGTGGGCCACCAGAGCATTGCCACCGGCATTGCCATTGCCCTGCCGGTGGCCGCTGCCGGGCAGGTGCTGACCGTTTTCGCCCGTACCATTACCGTGGTGTTCCAGCACGCCGCGGACAAAGCGGCCGAGGAGGCGCGCTTTCGCACCATCGACCTGCTGCATGTCTCCGCGCTGGGGGTGCAGGCACTGCGCGTGGCAATCCCGGCGCTGGTGGTCTCACTGTTCGTTAGTGCGGACATGGTCAGCAGTATGCTCAGCGCGATCCCGGAATTCGTCACCCGCGGCCTGCAGATTGCCGGTGGTTTCATTGTCGTCGTGGGCTACGCGATGGTGCTGCGAATGATGGGCGTGAAGTACCTGATGCCCTTCTTTTTCCTCGGTTTTCTCGCTGGCGGTTATCTCGACCTCAGCCTGCTGGCTTTCGGCGGCGTGGGCGTCATCATCGCGCTGATCTACCTCCAGCTCAATCCACAGTGGCGTAAGGCTGAACCCGCCGCCTCCACCGCCCCCTCTGCACCCGCCCTTGACCAGCTTGACGACTAACGGAGCCGAAAATGGAACAGAAAAAAATCACGCAAGGCGACCTGGTGAGCATGTTTCTCCGCTCCAACCTCCAGCAGGCCTCCTTTAACTTCGAACGTATTCATGGCCTGGGATTTTGCTACGACATGATCCCGGCGATCAAACGCCTGTATCCGCTCAAAGCCGATCAGGTCGCGGCGCTGAAGCGTCATCTGGTGTTCTTTAATACCACGCCGGCGGTATGCGGCCCGGTGATCGGCGTCACCGCCGCCATGGAAGAGGCCCGGGCCAACGGCGCGGCCATTGACGATGGCGCTATCAACGGCATCAAAGTGGGTCTGATGGGCCCGCTGGCCGGCGTCGGCGACCCGCTGGTCTGGGGCACGCTGCGGCCGATTACCGCGGCCCTTGGCGCCTCGCTGGCCCTCTCCGGCAATATTCTGGGACCTTTGTTATTTTTCTTTATTTTCAATGCAGTGCGGCTGGCAATGAAGTGGTATGGCCTGCAACTGGGCTTCCGTAAAGGGGTCAATATCGTCAGCGATATGGGCGGTAACCTGCTGCAGAAGCTGACCGAAGGCGCCTCCATTCTCGGCCTGTTTGTCATGGGGGTGCTGGTGACCAAATGGACCACCATCAATGTGCCGCTGGTGGTGTCCCAAACGCCCGGTGCAGACGGCGCCACCGTCACGATGACCGTCCAGAACATTCTCGATCAGCTCTGCCCCGGCCTGCTGGCGCTGGGCCTGACGCTACTGATGGTGCGTCTGCTGAACAAGAAAGTGAATCCGGTCTGGCTGATTTTCGCCCTTTTCGGCTTAGGCATTATCGGCAACGCCCTCGGCTTTCTGTCCTGATTATTCCGCCCCGGCGATGCCGGGGTGACGTCAACAACATAGCCCCGAAAGATGAAGGGGATGAGGTGGTTTATGCAAACAACAACGGCCCTGCGCCTGTATGGCAAACGAGACCTGCGCCTGGAAACCTTTACCCTCCCGGCGATGCAGGACGATGAGATCCTCGCCCGGGTGGTCACGGACAGCCTGTGTCTTTCCTCATGGAAAGAGGCCAATCAGGGTGCCGATCATAAAAAGGTGCCAGATGATGTGGCCACCAGGCCCATTATTATCGGTCATGAATTCTGCGGCGAAATCCTCGCCGTCGGTAAAAAGTGGCAGCATAAGTTTCAGCCGGGGCAGCGCTACGTGATCCAGGCCAACCTGCAGTTGCCCGACCGACCCGACTGCCCCGGCTACTCATTCCCATGGATCGGTGGCGAAGCCACCCATGTGGTGATCCCCAATGAGGTGATGGCGCAGGATTGCCTGCTCACCTGGGAGGGGGATACCTGGTTTGAAGGATCGCTGGTGGAGCCGCTCTCCTGCGTCATTGGCGCCTTCAACGCCAACTATCATCTGCAGGAGGGGAGTTACAACCACGTGATGGGGATCCGTCCTCAGGGACGCACCCTGATCCTGGGCGGGACGGGGCCGATGGGGCTGCTGGCCATCGACTATGCGCTGCACGGCCCCATCAATCCTTCACTACTGGTAGTGACCGATACCAATAAGCCGAAGCTCAGCTACGCCCGCCGTCATTACCCCTCTGAGCCGCAGACGCTGATCCACTACCTCGACGGCCATGAGGCCAGTCGCGATACGCTGCTGGCGCTCAGCGGCGGCCATGGCTTCGACGATATCTTCGTGTTTGTGCCAAACGAACAGCTGATCACCCTGGCCTCCTCGTTGCTGGCCCCGGACGGCTGCCTGAATTTCTTTGCTGGCCCCCAGGATAAGCAATTCAGCGCCCCGATCAACTTCTACGACGTGCACTACGCCTTCACCCACTACGTCGGCACCTCCGGCGGTAATACTGACGATATGCGCGCCGCGGTGGCGCTGATGCAGGCGAAAAAGGTCCAGACGGCGAAAGTGGTCACCCATATTCTCGGCCTGAACGCCGCGGGCGAAACCACCCTCGATCTGCCTGCCGTCGGCGGGGGAAAAAAGCTGGTGTATACCGGAAAAGCCTTCCCGCTCACGCCGCTGGGCGAGATCGCCGATCCCGAACTGGCAGCGATTGTGGCACGTCACCATGGGATCTGGTCCCAGGAGGCTGAAGCGTATCTGCTGGCCCACGCGGAGGATATTACGCATGATTAACCGCGATACGCTGCTGTGCATCTCCCTGGCGGGTCGCCCCGGCAACTTCGGCACCCGCTTTCATAACTATCTGTATGACAAGCTGGGATTGAACTACCTCTACAAAGCCTTTACGACTAAGGATATTGAGGCGGCGGTAAAAGGGGTTCGCGCATTGGGTATCCGCGGCTGTGCGGTCTCCATGCCGTTTAAAGAGAGCTGCATACCGTTTCTTGACGCTATCGATCCGTCAGCAAAAGTCATCGACTCCGTCAACACCATCGTCAATGACGACGGGAAGTTAACCGGGCTAAACACCGATTACATCGCGGTCAAAAGCCTGATCGCCAGCCATCGGCTCGATACCAACGCCAGAGTGATGATTCAGGGTAGCGGCGGCATGGGGAAAGCCGTCATTGCCGCCTTCCGTGATGCCGGTTTCCGCGACGTGATCATTGCGGCCCGCAATCGCCAGCGCGGCCTGGCGCTGGCAAAACAGTATGGCTTTCAGTGGCAGCCCCTACCGGAAGGGATCGCAGCCGAGATTCTGGTCAATGTCACACCGCTGGGCATGGCGGGGGGAGCGGAAAGCACCACGCTGGCGTTCAGCGAGGCCATGGTGGCCCAGGCCAGCGTCGTGTTTGACGTGGTCGCGTTGCCGGCGGAAACCCCGCTGATCCGCCTGGCGCAGCAACGGGGTAAGCAAACCATCAGCGGCGCGGAAGTCATTGCCCTGCAAGCCGTCGAGCAGTTCGTCCTTTATACCGGCGTACGGCCGGATAGCGCGCTGGTGGCAGAGGCCTCGGCGTTTGCCAGAAGCTAGGATGCCCCTCCCGGGAAAGGCGTCAGCCACGTCCCGGGAGGGCTATCTCGCCAGAAAAGAGGCGACATAAACGGAAAATAATCCGTCTCAGTAGTCATCCCGTTCGTCGTCTTCATCCGGCTGCTCCATCACGCTGTAGGCCACCGAGCAGAACAGGCTGTTCAGGCGCTTCATATCCCCCAGCAGCGCCAGATGCAACGTACTGGTTTCGATACTCTGTACGTTCTGCTGATGCAGACGGTCAACGTGCGCATGCGAGTAACGGCGGTTAAGAATGCGGAACCGGTGTTTGCTGCGCCGCAGACGGCGGGCGCTGGGTACATCGCTGGAGAAGAAGACCGACATCGCCAGCTGCAGATTGCTGAGCAGCAGATCGTACAGCGCATCCAGCTCCTTTAATCCTTCCACCGAGAAGGCGCGCCGCGCCGCCAGCGATTTATCAGCAATTTCGCTGCCCATCCGCTCGACGATATCGGAGGCCTGTTCGAGGTTTAACGACATCTCAATAATTTCCGCCCAACGCCGGGACTCCTCCTCCGCCAGCTCATCCTTTGGCATTCGCGCCAGATAGAGCTTAATGGCGGTGTACAGCACGTTGATATCGTCCGCCATACGACGTAGTTCTTTTTCCTGACGCGGTTCGCCATGCATTACCTTGCGCAGGCTCTCCAGCATCTGCTCCATCGCATCACCAATGCGCAGGGTCTCGCGCGCAGCATTGGCCAGCGCCAGCGCCGGCGTATCCAGCGCCGACGGGTCGAGATGCTTGGGTTTCAGCTGGTTATCCAGCTCGGGCTCATCGCGGATCATACGCTGGCACAGCTTTGCCATCGGTCCGGCAAAGGGGACCATCGCGACGCAGCGCAGCAGGTTGTAAAAGACGTGAAAGTAGATAACCAGCTCGGACTCCGCCAATGGCAGCTTGTGCATCGCCGCAGCCAGCGGATGCACGAACGGCAGAATAATCAGGCTACCCACCAGCTTAAACAGCAGGCTACCCAGCGCTACCCGGCGCGCCGCCGCGTTTGCCGCGCTGTTGTTAAGCATCGCCAACAGCCCGGATCCCAGGTTGGCGCCAATCACCAGGCACAGGGCCACCGGGAAGGAGATCGCTCCCGCCGCGGTCAGCGTCGCCGTCAGCAGCACCGCCGCCAGGCTGGAGTAGCTGATGATCGCGAATACCGCGCCAATTAAGGCATCCAGCATGATATCGCCGGTCAGCGAGGCGAAAATCACCTGCACGCCGTTGGCCTGGGTGATGGGGTTCACGGCCTGCACAATCAGCTCCAGGGCCAGCAGGATCAGCCCCAGACCAATCCCCACCCGCCCCAGCTGCCCGGCGCGGGTTTGCTTGCGGCCAAGGAAGAAGATCACCCCGATAAAAATGAGTAGCGGCGACAACCACGACAGGTCGAAGGTCAGCACCCTCGCCATCAGCGCCGTCCCGACATCGGCCCCCAGCACCATCACCAGCGCTGGCGTCAGGCCCACCAAATCCTGGGCGACAAACGAGGTCACCAGCATGGTAGTGGCATTGCTGCTTTGTACCAGCGCAGTGACGCCAAGACCCGCGCAGAAGGCGAGCGGCTTTTTCTCTACGCTGCTACTGAGAACGGTACGCAGGCGAGCGCCATAGACGCGCATCACCCCGGTACGCACAATATGCGTGCCCCACACCAGCAGAGCAACCGCGGACAACAGGTGTAGCAGAGTTAACACGGAATCAGCTTCTCCTTATCGTTACAGGTGTTCCGACGTTCTGGAACTTCTCTCAGTATAAGGGGTTAACCTCAATAAAGAGACAAGGCGCTCACAGAGCGCCTTGTTTGTTGTAAGGAAAGATGACGGCTTAGTCAGCATCATAGCCCAGATTAGGCGCTAACCAGCGTTCGACTTCCGCCGGCGTCATCCCTTTACGCAGCGCGTAGTCTTCGACCTGGTCGCGCTGGATCTGCGCCACGGCGAAGTACTTGCTGTCCGGATGGCTGAAATACCAGCCGGAAACCGAGGCGCCCGGCCACATGGCGAACGATTCGGTGAGCTTCATACCGGTATGGGCTTCGACGTCCAGCAGCTGCCAGATGGTGCCTTTTTCGGTGTGCTCCGGACAGGCCGGATACCCCGGCGCCGGACGGATCCCCTGGTAGTTCTCGCGGATAAGCTCCTCATTGCTGAGGTTTTCATTGGCTGCATACCCCCAGTACACCTTGCGCACTTTCTCGTGCAGATACTCGGCGAAGGCTTCCGCCAGACGATCGGCGATGGCCTTGATCATGATCTTGTTGTAGTCGTCATGCTGCGCTTCATAGGCGTCCGCCAGCGCATCCTCTTCCAGGCCGCCGGTCACGGCAAAGGCGCCGATGTAGTCCGCCTTGCCGCTCAGCTTCGGCGCAACAAAGTCGGCGAGACAGTAGTTGGCGAAGCCGACTTTTTCCGTCTGCTGACGCAGATGATGGCTCACCGTCAGCACGTGGGTGCGGGTTTCATCACGATAGATTTCCACGTCGTCGCCGACGCGGTTGGCCGGGAACAGCCCCACCACGCCGCGCGGGTTCAGGGTTTTCTCCGCGCTGAGTTTATCCAGCAGCTCGTTGGCGTCTTTGAACAGGCGCTGCGCCTCTTCCCCCACCACTTCATCTTCCAGAATCCGCGGGTATTTGCCCGCCAGTGACCAGGTCATGAAGAACGGCGTCCAGTCGATGTAGTTGCGCAGCGTCTCGATGCTCGCTTCGACCTCGTGGATGCCCAGCCGATGGGCCACCGGCGGGGTATAGTTCTCCCAGTCAAAGGCCAGATCGTTCTCTCGCGCGGCGGCCAGGGTCACTGGCGGCGTACGCGGTTTTTTACGCCCGTGCTGGATACGCACGGTTTCATACTCTTTGCGCGTGCGGGCGACAAAATCATCGCGCTGCGTATCGGAGAGCAGCGAGGCCACCACGCCGACGGTGCGCGAAGCGTTCTGCACGTAGACCGTCGGGCCGCTGTAGTTCTGCTCGATTTTCACCGCCGTGTGCGCTTTCGAGGTGGTCGCCCCCCCGATCAGCAGCGGGATGGTGAAGCCCTGGCGCTCCATCTCTTTCGCCACGTTAACCATCTCGTCCAGCGATGGGGTAATCAGCCCGGAAAGGCCGATCAGATCCGCATTCACCTCTTTGGCGGTTTTAAGGATTTTGTCCGCTGGTACCATCACGCCCAGATCGATAATTTCATAGTTGTTGCACTGCAGCACCACGCCGACGATGTTTTTGCCGATGTCGTGCACATCGCCCTTCACGGTGGCGATCACCATCTTACCGTTGCTGGAGCCTTTTTCTTTACTGGCTTCGATATAAGGTTCGAGGTAGGCCACAGCTTGTTTCATCACGCGTGCGGATTTCACCACCTGCGGCAGGAACATTTTGCCTTCGCCGAACAGGTCGCCGACCACGTTCATGCCGTCCATCAGCGGCCCTTCAATCACCTCGATTGGGCGGGCGGCCAGCTGGCGCGCCTCTTCAGTATCCTGCTCGATAAACTCGGTGATCCCTTTTACCAGCGAGTATTCGAGACGCTTTTTCACGTCCCAGCTGCGCCATTCCGCCTGCTGGGCATTCGCGCCATCGTCCGCTTTGCTGCCGCGATATTTTTCCGCCAGTTCAAGCAGTCTTTCGGTGCTGTCATCGCGGCGGTTGAGGATCACGTCTTCGACCGCGTCGCGCAGCTCGCCCGGCAGATCGTCGTAAATCGCCAGCTGGCCAGCGTTAACGATCCCCATATCCATGCCGTTACGGATCGCGTAGTAGAGGAATACGGCGTGGATCGCCTCACGTACCGGGTCATTACCGCGGAAGGAGAACGACACGTTGGAGACGCCGCCGGAGATCAGCGCATGCGGCAGCTCGCGCTTAATGTCTTCACAGGCGCCGATAAAGTCCTGCGCATAGTTGTTATGCTCTTCGATACCGGTCGCAACCGCGAAGATATTGGGGTCAAAAATGATATCTTCTGGTGGGAAGCCGACCTCTTCGGTGAGGATTTTGTAAGCGCGACGACAAATCTCAATTTTGCGTTCGCGAGTGTCGGCCTGGCCGACTTCGTCAAAGGCCATCACCACTACCGCGGCGCCATAGCGGCGAACCAGCTTCGCATGGTGGATAAAGGGTTCGACACCCTCTTTCATCGAAATCGAGTTAACAATGCCTTTGCCCTGAATGCATTTCAGACCCTTTTCAATGACTTCCCACTTGGAGGAGTCGATCATGATCGGCACGCGGGCAATATCCGGCTCGCCGGCAATCAGGTTGAGGAAGCGCACCATCGCCGCTTCCGCGTCGAGCATCCCCTCATCCATGTTGATATCAATAATCTGCGCGCCGCTTTCGACCTGCTGACGGGCAACGTCCAGCGCTTCGCTGTACTTCTCTTCTTTGATCAAGCGCTTAAATTTAGCAGAACCGGTGACGTTGGTACGTTCGCCGACGTTAACAAACAGGCTGTTATCGCCGATGTTCAGCGGCTCCAGACCGGCGAGGCGGCAGGCCACCGGCAGTTCCGGCAATTGGCGCGGCGGTAAACCGGCCACCGCCCGGCTCATGGCGGCAATATGCTCCGGAGTCGTACCGCAGCAACCGCCGACGATATTGAGGAAACCGGCTTCCGCCCATTCGCGAATTTGCGTCGCCATGGTGTCGGCATCCAGATCGTATTCACCGAAGGCGTTGGGCAGACCGGCGTTCGGGTGCGCGGTGACGTAGCATTCGGCGATGCGCGACAGCTCCTGGACATACTGCCGCAGTTCGTCCGGCCCGAGGGCGCAGTTCAGACCAAACGATAAGGCTTCGGCGTGGCGCAGCGAGTTATAAAAGGCTTCGGTGGTCTGCCCGGAAAGCGTGCGGCCGGAAGCATCGGTGATGGTGCCGGAAATCATCAGCGGCAGGTCAACACCCAGCGCCTCCAGCTCCTCTTTCACCGCATAGATGGCCGCTTTGGCGTTCAGAGTATCAAATACCGTTTCAATCAGGATCAGATCCACACCACCTTCCACCAGCGCCCGGGTGGATTCGCGATAAGCGGCCACCAGCTGGTCAAAGGTAATATTACGGAACGCCGGATCGTTCACATCAGGTGAAATAGAGGCGGTACGGTTGGTCGGGCCAAGCACGCCCGCGACGTAGCGCGGTTTTTCCGGCGTGCGGGCCGTCCAGGCGTCGGCGCTGGCGCGAGCCAGCTTCGCCGCGGCAAAGTTGATCTCTGCCGACAGGGATTCCATCTGGTAATCCGCCATCGCGATGGTCGTCGAGTTAAAGGTGTTGGTCTCAATGATATCCGCGCCAGCCTCGAAGTAGGCGTCGTGGATCTCGCGGATCACCTCGGGCTTGCTGAGCACCAGCAGGTCGTTGTTGCCTTTCAGGTCGCACGGCCAGTCAGCAAAGCGCTCACCGCGAAAGTCCTGCTCACTCAGACGATAGCCCTGGATCATGGTGCCCATGCCCCCATCCAGAACCAGAATACGTTCTTTTAACTGCTGATGCAGTTGCTCAACTTTGCTGCTCACACTTGCTCCCGACAACGCTCAACTCAGGCCAAATAGCCAACAAACCATACTGGCATAAACCACCGGAGCGGAAAAGACAACAACAGGCAATATGAGACATGTTCAGCTTCACTCATCCGATGAGTCCGGTTGTGATTGCATTATCGCCAAATAAAACGAAAATCATTTCCACGATACAGAAAAAGGAGTCCGCGATGGCCACTACCCCCGTTCCCGCGAAACGCGGCAGAAAACCCGCGGCTGCCACCGCCCAGCAGGCTGGCGGTCAGGTTCAGTCGCTGACCCGCGGCCTGAAATTACTCGAATGGATTGCTGAGTCCCACAGCAGCGTCGCGCTGACCGAGCTGGCGCAACAGGCGGGTCTGCCCAACTCCACCACACACCGTCTGCTGACCACCATGCAGCAGCTGGGCTTCGTCCGCCAGGTCGGTGAGCTGGGACACTGGGCCGTCGGGGCGCATGCCTTCGTGGTCGGCAGCAGCTTTCTGCAAAGCCGTAATCTGCTGGCCATTGTCCACCCGATCCTGCGCCAGCTGATGGAAGATTCCGGTGAAACGGTGAACCTGGCGGTGCTCGACCAGAGCGACCACCAGGCGATCATTATCGATCAGGTGCAGTGCACCCAGCTGATGCGTATGTCGGCGCCGATCGGCGGTAAGCTGCCGATGCACGCCTCTGGCGCCGGGAAGGCGTTTCTCTCGCAATTGAGCGAAGAGCAGGTCACCAGCCTGCTGCACCGTAAAGGGCTTCATGCCTATACGCATGCCACGCTGGTCTCCCCGCTACATCTGAAGGAAGATTTAGCCCAGATCCGCAAGCGGGGTTACTCTTTCGATGACGAGGAGCACGCGCTCGGCCTGCGCTGCGTCGCCGCCTGCATTTACGATGAACATCGCGAACCGTTCGCGGCGATTTCTATCTCCGGCCCCATCTCGCGTATGACCGATGATCGGGTAACCGAGCTTGGCGCGCTGGTCATTAAGGCCGCGAAAGAGGTCACGCTGGCATACGGCGGGGTTAAATAAAGAAAGATTAAGTAGCCCGGCCGAGCGAAGCGACGCCGGGGAAGCACGGCACAAAACCCCGGCGTCGCTTCGCTCGGCCGGGCTACATCAGCCATAGCGCACGCTAAAACGCTGCTTACGCCGGTAGGCGTAGACATCTTCCACATGGCCGTTTTTAATCCGCGTCTGCAGTTCGCGCCAGTAGTCCGCGCGCAGCAGGTCGGCATGCATCTCCTCAAACAGCGGCCCAATGCGCGGGTCGGCGCACAGCCAGTGGCGGAACTCCTCCGGAAACACATCCCCCGGCGAGACGCTATACCACGGCTCGCTGGCCAGCTCATCCTCCGGATAGCGCGGCGGCGGGATCTGGCGGAAATTCACCTCCGTCATATAGCAGATTTCATCATAGTCGTAGAACACCACCCGGCCGTGGCGGGTGACGCCGAAGTTTTTAAACAGCATATCGCCGGGAAAGATGTTGGCGGCAGCCAGCTGGCGGATAGCATTGCCATACTCTTCTACCGCATCACGCAATGCCTGGCCATTAACCTGCTCCAGCCACAGGTTGAGCGGCACCATTCGCCGCTCAATATAGAGATGGCTGATGACGATGCGGTCGCCGAGATCGGTGAGTTTGTTCCCCGCTTCCGCCTGCAACAGCGCCATCAGCGCCGGCGCGATTTGCCGTTTATCCAGCACGAAATTTTCAAACTCCTGGGTATCCGCCATCCGCCCGACGCGGTCATGCTCCTTTACCAACTGATAGCAGGCGCGCACGTGGGCGGCGGTCATCTCTTTCTGCGGCGCGAAGCGGTCTTTGATCACCTTAAACACCCGGTCAAACCCCGGCAAGGTAAACACCAGCATCACCATCCCGCGAATGCCCGGCGCTTCAATAAACTGCTCATCGCAGCGCGTAATGTAGTGCAGATATTCGCGATAGCTTTCGGTTTTGGCGTGCTTCTGACAGCCAATCGCCATGTACAGCTCGGCCGTCGTTTTACCCGGCAGGATCTCACGCAGCCATTCCACCAGAGCGCCGGGCAACGGCGCATAAACCATAAAATAGGAACGCGCGAAGCCAAAAACGATGCTCGCTTCGGCATGGGTTGTCAGGCAGGTATCGACAAACAGCTCGCCCTCATCGCTGCGGTGGATCGGTAGCAAAAAAGGCAGCGTCGCCATCGGCATCACCAGTTTGCCCACCAGCCAGGCGGCTTTATTTCGATAGAACAGCTCGTTGGCGACCTGCAGATGACAGGTGGCGAGCAGTTCCTCCCCCAGCGCCTCCTGCAGACTGGCAATGATATAGCCGATATCCCGCGCTTTGTTCTGCCACGGCAACCGCAGCGGCAAATCGGACAGTACTTTGCCCAGCAGGTGCGACCAGCCGCGTTCCGGAAAAAAATCTTTCGCCAGCGGTCGCGGGAGGGTGCGAAAGGGACGCTCGGGCTGCGAACTGAAAATAAAGAGCCGCTCGGGGGTCAGCGAGCGGTGGTCAAACAGTCGGCAGTAGACCGAATTGAAAAAGCTCTCGGCAATTTCAAAGCGAGGGTAATCCGGCAACAGTTGGGTGTACTGCTGTTTCACCCGCAAAAGAAAATCGACGTCGGTACTTTTCCCTTCGGTAATGCAGCGCAGCTGCTCTACCACCAGGCCAACGTGGTGATCGTAGAGATGGATACGCTGCTTCATCGCCTGCTGTACGGCGTGCCAGTCAGCCTGTTCAAAGCGCTGCTGCGCGCCGGAGGTCACCTCCAGGAAACGCCCGTACTGGGCGTCGAATCCCTGTAAAATGGTTTGGGCAATCAGTAGTTCCAGGCCACGCGTCATCGCTTTCCCCCATCCGGCACCACGTCATGCCGGATGGCGCGCTCGCTTATCCGGCCTGCATCCCTTCCCAGGCCCGGTCAGCGTCGCGCCACCGGGCATGGCTCAAAACTGATCTTCTTCGGTCGAGCCGGTCAGCGCCGTCACCGATGAGGCGCCGCCCTGGATAATGGTAGTGACTTTGTCGAAGTAGCCAGTGCCCACCTCCTGCTGGTGCGAGACGAAGCTATAGCCTTCCGGCGCGGCAGCGAATTCCGGCTGCTGCACTTTCTCAACATAGTGGCGCATCCCCTCACCCTGAGCGTAGGCATGGGCGAGGTCGAACATGTTGAACCACATGCTGTGGATCCCGGCGAGGGTAATAAACTGGTATTTGTATCCCATGTCCGACAGCTGCTGCTGGAAGCTGGCGATGGTTTTATCGTCGAGATTTTTCTTCCAGTTAAACGACGGCGAGCAGTTATAGGCCAGCAGTTTGCCTGGGAAACGTGCATGAATAGCCTCGGCAAAGCGGCGCGCCTGCTCAAGATCCGGTTTCGACGTTTCGCACCACACCAGATCCGCATACGGCGCATAAGCCAGCCCGCGACTGATCGCCTGCTCGATCCCGGCGTGGGTGCGGAAGAACCCTTCGCTGGTGCGATCCCCGGTAATAAACTCACGATCGTACGGATCGCAGTCTGAGGTAATTAAATCCGCAGCGTCGGCATCGGTACGGGCAATCACCAGCGTCGGGACCCCCATCACGTCGGCTGCCAGACGTGCCGCAACCAGCTTCTGAATCGCCTCCTGAGTCGGGACCAGCACTTTACCGCCCATATGACCGCACTTCTTCACTGACGCCAGCTGATCTTCGAAGTGAACCGCCGCTGCACCGGCTTCAATCATCGATTTCATCAGCTCAAAGGCGTTAAGGACGCCGCCAAAACCGGCCTCCGCATCCGCCACGATCGGCAGGAAGTAGTCGATATAACGCGGATCGTTCGGTTCAATCCCGACCGACCACTGGATCTGATCGGCGCGGCGGAAAGTGTTGTTGATCCGATCCACCACCGCCGGTACCGAGTTGGCCGGATACAGCGATTGATCCGGATACATGCTGGACGCCAGGTTAGCATCCGCCGCCACCTGCCAGCCGGAGAGATAAATGGCTTCGATACCCGCCTTCGCCTGCTGCAAGGCCTGGCCGCCGGTCAGCGCGCCGAGACTGTTGACGTACCCTTTTTTCGCCTCACCGTGCAGCAGACGCCACATTTTCGCCGCGCCAAGCTGCGCCAGCGTGCATTCCGGATTCACCGAGCCGCGTAACTTCACCACCTCTTCCGCGCTGTACGGGCGGGTAATGCCTTCCCAGCGCGGGTTCGTCCACTCTTTGTTTAATTCTTCGATTTGTTGGGTACGGGTTTTCATGTGCAGATGCTCCATATAATTTCCTGGCTCCCCAGGCTCATTGGTGAAGGACTAAATGGCGAACAACACCTTCTGGCGGTTAGGCCAACAGGCGGTAGCCCGGTAATGTCAGAAAATCAATTAGCTCGTCGGAGGTGGTGATCTGCTCCATCAGCCGCGCCGCATCGTCAAAGCGACCGTGGCTGAAACGGTGCTCTCCCAGCTCCTCCTGAATCACCATCAGCTCTTCCGCCAGCCACTGGCGGAACAGCGCCTTAGTAACCGGGGTACCATCGTTCAGGGTTTTCTGATGATGGATCCACTGCCAGATAGAGGTGCGCGAGATCTCGGCCGTCGCGGCGTCTTCCATCAGGCCATAAATCGGGACGCAACCGTTGCCAGAGATCCAGGCTTCGATGTACTGCACCGCCACGCGAATGTTGGCGCGCATCCCGGCTTCTGTGCGCTCGCCCTCGCAGGGGGCCAGCAGCTGTTCGGCGGTAATTGGCGCATCCTCGTTACGCGTCACCGAGAGCTGATTCGGCTTATCGCCCAGCACGCGGTTAAACACCGCCATAGCGGTATCCGCCAGCCCCGGATGAGCGATCCAGGTCCCATCGTGACCGTTGTTCGCCTCCAGCTCTTTATCGGCGGTGACTTTATTCAGCACCTGGCGGTTACGTTCGGCATCTTTGCTCGGAATAAACGCCGCCATGCCGCCCATCGCAAACGCACCGCGTTTGTGGCAGGTCTTAATCAACAAACGTGAGTAGGCGCTGAGGAAGGGTTTATCCATCGTCACCACCTGACGGTCAGGCAACACGCGGTCCGGATGGTTTTTCAGCGTTTTGATATAGCTGAAGATGTAGTCCCAACGGCCGCAGTTCAGGCCAACAATATGGTCGCGCAGCGCATGCAGGATCTCATCCATCTGGAACACCGCTGGCAGCGTCTCAATCAGCAGCGTGGCCTTGATGGTGCCGCGCGGCAGGTCAAAGCGATCTTCCGTAAAGCTGAAGACATCGTTCCACCATGCCGCCTCCTGCCAGGCCTGGGTTTTTGGCAGATAGAAGTAGGGACCGCTTCCTTTCGCCAGCAGCGCCTGGTAGTTATGAAAGAAATAGAGCGCAAAATCGAACAGACTGCCGGGGATAGCCTCATTACGCCAGGTGACGTGTTTTTCCGGCAGGTGCAGGCCGCGCACACGGCATACCAGCACGGCGGGATTGGGCTGCAGCTGGTAGATTTTGCCGGCCTCGTTGGTGTAGCTGATGGTCCCGTTCACGGCATCACGCAGGTTAATTTGGCCATCAATGACTTTACGCCAGTCAGGCGCCAGCGAATCCTCAAAGTCCGCCATAAAGACTTTGACGTTGGCATTCATCGCGTTAATGACCATTTTGCGTTCGACGGGGCCGGTGATTTCAACGCGGCGATCCTGCAAATCCGCCGGGATACCGCGAATAGTCCAGCTTCCATTTCTAATGGAATCGGTTTCCGAAATAAAATCCGGAAGTACACCTTCATCAATGGCCTGCTGCTGCTGCTGACGCGCGGCCAGCAGCTTATTACGCGCCGGCGCAAAGCGGCTCACCAGTTCCGTCAGAAATTCTACCGCCTCAGGCGTTAAGATCTGCTTCTCCTGCTCGCCATAGGGCTGACTAAAGGCCAGTTCATCGGTGATTGTCGCCTGCTGCGTCATTGTGCTGTTCCTCTTGGTTGATCCGCTGGAAGCGAGCGAAAGATCGTTGTGTAGTTTTCGCTCAGCACAATTAAGACTACTCAATTAATTTTCAAAATCAAAAACAATTTCCATTTTAATTTTAAAATAACATTAACATATTGATAACAATGGAATTAAAGTTATCATTGGCCGTGAAGTGAATTTCGGAAATAAAAAAGGCACCCGAAGGTGCCAGAGGCAAAGTGCTGAAACGCTTTAGGATCGTTTCGTGTAGAGTATTACTCTAACGTAGGATTCATATGTCGCAGATCGTATGGTGTAATCTGGTAGACATAATAGTTAAGCCAGTTAGCGAACAGCAGATTGCCGTGGCTCCGCCAGGTGGCGCGCGGTTTGTTCTGCGGGTCGTTTTGCGGAAAATAGTTGTAAGGCACCTCTGGATCCAAACCGGCTTCCACGTCGCGGAAATATTCGCTTGCCAGGGTATTGGCATCGTACTCCGGATGGCCGGTGACAAAGGCTATACGCTTATCTTTGCTGGCAAACAAATACGCATCGCCCTCTTCCGTCTCCGCGAGGATCTCGAGATCGGTGTAGTCGCGGATAAGCCCCGCCGGAAAATCAGCATAGCGTGAGTGCGGGGCCAGGAAAGAGTCGTCGAAGCCGCGGGTCAGTAAGGCGTGTGGATGCAGAATATGGTGTTCATAGACGCCGGAAATCTTTTCGGCGCGGGTCTGCTTGGGAATGCCGTACAGAATATTCAGCGCGGCCTGAACCGCCCAACAGACGAACAGCGTGGAGGTGACGTGATCCTTCGCCCACTCCAGCACCTGTTTGATCTGTGGCCAGTAAGCAACATCGTTAAACTCAACCAGGCCTAAGGGGGCTCCAGTGACAATCAGGCCATCAAAGTTCTGATCGCAGATCTCATCGAAATTGCAGTAAAAGTTATTCAGATGCTCCGTCGGCGTATTACGCGACTCACGCGCATCAATACGCAACAACTGGATGTCCACCTGCAGCGGAGAGTTCGACAGCAGACGCAGGAACTGATTTTCCGTCTCGATTTTCTTCGGCATCAGGTTGAGGATTAACACCTTCAGGGGGCGAATTTCCTGAGTCGTTGCACGCGTTGCCGTCATCACAAAGACATTTTCATTGCGCAAGAAATTGACGGCTGGTAGCTCGTCCTGCACCCGAATTGGCATAACTGTATTACCTCATAGCATACGTATAAACGTTTAGACATCCAGATAGCTGAAGATAACCAGGAATCGGGTGAATGTCGAGTCTGCATGTTCACGGTGAGAAAATTTCACGGCGCGCGTTGAGTTAGAATATAAGAATGAAGAAAAGGAGAAAATATGGTTATTAGCATCCGCCGTTCCCGGCCTGATGAAGGGGATAAACTGATTGCGATATGGTGTCGGTCGGTCGACGCTACGCACGATTTTTTGTCAAAAGCGTATCGAAAGGAGCTGGAGGAGATGGTACGCGCATTTTTACCGGAGGCCCCGCTGTGGGTGGCGGTTAACGCCCAGGACGAGCCGATCGCCTTTATGCTGCTTACCGGAGAGCATATGGACGCGCTGTTCGTCGATCCGGATGTCCGCGGCTGTGGCGTGGGGAAATTGCTGATTGAGCATGCGCTGTCGTTAACGCCAAAGCTGACGACGAATGTGAATGAGCAGAATGAACAAGCGGTCGGGTTTTATCAGAGGATGGGTTTTAACGTGACAGGGCGTTCTGAGACGGACGATCTGGGGCAACCGTATCCGTTATTGAATTTGATACATGAGCCGCAGGCTGAAGCAGACTAAGATTGACGTCGCAACTGCTGACTCTTAGACAGGGGCCCCCCCGGAGGCGGTGCTGCGCACCTTGTCCGGGCTACCAGTCAGCCCCGGTTTGTAGCCCCGGTCAGCGCAGCGCCACCGGGGGAGATATGCCGGCATGCTGCCCGGTCCACTGAAACGCAAAAAGCCCATCCGTCAGGATGGGCTCTTCACTTGTTTGATGCCTGGCAGTTTATGGCGGGCGTCCTGCCCGCCACCCTCCGGGCCGTTTCTGCGCAACGTTCAAATCCGCTCCCGGCGGATTTGTCCTCCTCAGGAGAGCGCTCACCGACAGACAACAGACAAAACAAAAAGCTCAGTCTTTCGACTGAGCTTTCTGCTTTGTTTGATGCCTGGCAGTTCCCTACTCTCACATGGGGAGACCCCACACTACCATCGGCGCTACGGCGTTTCACTTCTGAGTTCGGCA
>NZ_PIBL01000012.1:0-150751 GCF_002806645.1 Klebsiella sp. H-Nf2 | reverse complement strand
TCCAGCCGCCGATCATGAAGGCGCTGACCACGAATAAGGAGCGGAAGATCCGCATGGTGCAGCTGCGCACGGTGAGCCGGCGGGAGAAGATCCTCTTCCCGGCGGTGCTGTTGCTGCTGGTGGCGCTGCTGCTGCCGGACGCCGCGCCGCTGCTGGGGATGTTCTGCTTCGGCAACCTGATGCGCGAGAGCGGCGTGGTGGACCGGCTGAGCGACACGGTGCAGAACGCGCTGATCAACATCGTGACCATTTTCCTCGGGCTGTCGGTGGGGGCCAAGCTGGTGGCGGACAAGTTCCTGCAGCCGCAGACGCTGGGCATTCTGCTGCTGGGGGTGATCGCCTTCTGCGTGGGTACCGCGGCCGGGGTGCTGATGGCGAAGCTGATGAATATCTTCAGCAAACATAAAATCAACCCGCTGATCGGCTCGGCGGGGGTGTCGGCGGTGCCGATGGCGGCAAGGGTGTCGAACAAAGTGGGTCTGGAGGCAGACGGGCAGAACTTCCTGCTGATGCACGCCATGGGCCCGAACGTGGCCGGGGTGATCGGCTCGGCGATCGCCGCCGGGGTGATGCTCAAGTACGTGCTGGCGATGTAGGCCGGTATCCTTCCCGGAGGTGTGGCTGTCGCCCCGCCTCCGGGGCAGGATTAACAAGCAAGCTCCTGCGATCGATCACTTTTCTGAAAATAGCGGTTCTGTGCGCCATCAGCGGGTTCTCGGGCCGCGAAACGGGGAAAATAACCTTTTCATGTCCATTGGCGCTATGTACACCCGAAAAATCACCCACTGGTTTGCCCGGCGATCGTTTCAGAATCGCATCTTCCTGCTGATCTTATTTACCTCGACGATCGTCATGCTGGCGATGTCATGGTATCTGACAGACATTACCGAGGAGCGTCTGCATTATCAGGTCGGGCAACGGGCGCTGATTCAGGCAATGCAGATTTCGGCGATGCCGGAGCTGGTGGAGGCGGTACAGAAACGCGATCTCGCCAGAATCAAAGCCCTTATCGACCCCATGCGTTCGTTCTCCGACGCCACCTACATCACCGTCGGTGATGCCAGCGGCCAGCGCCTCTATCACGTCAATCCTGATGAAATCGGCAAATCGATGGAAGGCGGCGATAGCGATGAGGCGTTGATAAACGCCAAAAGCTACGTGTCAGTGCGCAAAGGCTCGCTGGGATCCTCCTTGCGCGGTAAATCGCCGATTCAGGACGAAACCGGCAAGGTGATCGGCATTGTGTCGGTAGGCTATACCATCGAGCAACTGGAGAACTGGCTCAGCCTGCAGATAAGCTCGCTGCTGATCCCGATGGCCATCATGTTACTGCTCCTGCTCTATTGCGCTCGCCGCTTCTCACTGCATATCAAAAAGCAGATGCTCAATATGGAACCCCAACAGCTGTCACAGCTGTTGATCCAGCAAAGCGTGTTGTTTGAATCGGTATTCGAAGGGCTTATCGCCATCGACTCCGGTTATAAAATCACTGCAATTAATCAGACTGCCCGCCGTCTGCTCAATTTGAGTCAGCCGGAACCGACGCTTATCGGCAAAGGGATCAACAGCGTTATCTCGCAGGAGACCTTTTTCTACGATGCGCCACAGGCCAATAAAAAAGACGAAATCGTCACCTTCAATCAGATCAAAGTGATCGCCAGCCGGATGGCGGTGATCTTAAACAATGAGCCACAGGGTTGGGTGATCAGCTTTCGCAGCAAAGACGATATCAACACCCTTAGCCTGCAGCTCAGCCAGGTGCAACAGTACGCCGATAACCTGCGCGCCGTGCAGCATGAGCATCGCAATCTGATCTCCACTATCGCTGGCCTGCTGTTTCTTAAACGCTACGATCATGCGCTGGATCTGATCCAACAGCAGTCGGAAAGTCACCAGAAGGTGATCGATTTTATCGCGCGGAATTTCCAGGATAACCATCTGGCCGGACTGTTGATCGGCAAGTATTACCGGGCCAAAGAGCTCGGTCTGGAGCTGGTTTTCGATCCGGCCTGCTTCGTTGACAGATTACCCACCGCCCTTTCTCACAATGAATGGATCTCGATCGTGGGGAATCTGCTTGATAACGCCTACAATGCCAGCCTGCGTCAGCCGCAGGGGTCAAGGCAGATAGAATGCCTGATCAACAGCGACGGTCACGAAGTGATCATTGAGATCGCCGACCAGGGATGCGGCATTGACGAGGCGCTGCGCGACAGGATCTTCGAGCGCGGCGTCACCAGCAGTACCAGCAAAGATCATGGTATCGGACTCTGGCTGGTACGCAGTTATGTGGAACAGGCAGGCGGCAGCATTGTCGTCGAAAATAATATTCCTTTTGGCTCCATCTTTACGCTTTATATCCCCCTGACCCGAGATGAACATCATGGATAGCATCACTACTCTTATCGTTGAAGACGAACCTATGCTGGCGGAGATCCTGGTGGATAACATTAAACAGTTTCCCCAGTTCGACGTCATTGGCATTGCGGATAAGCTTGAGAGCGCCAGGAAACAGCTCAGGCTGTATCAACCGCAGCTGATCCTGCTGGATAATTTTTTACCCGACGGCAAAGGTATCGATCTGATCCGCCATGCTGTCAGTACGCATTACAAGGGACGGATTATCTTTATTACCGCAGATAATCACATGGATACCATCAGCGAAGCGCTGCGTCTTGGGGTGTTCGATTACCTGATTAAGCCGGTGCACTATCAGCGCCTGCAGCACACGCTGGAGCGCTTTGCCCGCTATCGTAGCTCGCTGCGCTCCAGCGAACAGGCCAGCCAGATCCATGTCGACGCGCTGTTTAATATTCAGGCTCGGGAGCAAACGGAACCCGCCAGCGCACCGCTGCGCGGGATCGATGAAAGTACCTTTCAGCGCGTGCTCCAGCTGTTTGCCGACCCATCGGTGGTACATACCGCCGACTCGCTGGCCCGTATCCTCGGCAGCAGCAAAACCACCGCCCGCCGTTATCTGGAGCAAGGCGTGAAGAACGACTTTCTGGAAGCGGAAATCAGCTACGGCAAGGTTGGCCGACCTGAGCGCATCTATCACGGCAAGCAGACCCATCCTGAGCAGAGATAAAACGCTTACGCCAGGGTATAGCTGACCACCAGTTGCCCCTTCTTCATTTTAAGCTGGCTGACGACGACGTCGCCCAGCTCCGCCAGACGGGCGACGTGGGTGCCACCGCAGGGATAAGCGGGCAGTTCGCCAAATCCCACCTGGCGTAGGCCATCAGCGAACGTCACCTGACGCGGTAAGTCCTGCGCCTGCCAGGACTTCACCGGCGCCAACAGCGCGCTGGCGTCCGGCAGCGCGGCATTGTTCCTGCTGGTGAAGGTTATCCGCCCTTCGCCGGGCCAGTGGTGCGCTTTCACCGGTTGCCAGCCAAGCTGTTCGCCCGCCAGGCCAAGCAGGTGGCCAGCAGAATGCAGACGGGCATGCAGCTGTCTCGCGGAGGCATCAATTTTCATCTCCACGTCACCGAGGAGAAGCGGTTGCGACAGGATATGCAGCACGCTGTCGCCGCGCACAATAACCGTCTCAACCACCTGCCCGGCTATCCAGCCGCGGTCTGCCGGTTGACCGCCCCCTTGCGGGTGAAACAACGTCCGATCCAGTTCGATGGCGTAACGGCCATCCGCTTCTGCAGTGCAGGCGATGATCTGGGCGCGCCCGTCGGTAGCATCGCTGGTGTAATAAACTCGTTCAGTCATGGTGATTCTCCTCTCTGTCCGACCAGTATATTGATAATATCGACAGCGATAATCCCACCACCCGCCAATGCACTTTTGCTCCGGGAGCACAAATGAATCTGAACCTCCTGCCGGACCTCGCCCTCTTCGTCCAGATAGTCGACCAGGGCAGCTTTTCCGCCGTCGCCCGCCAGAGCGGCCTGACGCCCTCCGCCGTGAGCCGCAGCGTGTCGCGGCTGGAGCGGGAGATGGGCAGCAAGCTGCTGCATCGTACCACCCGTAAGCTGCGACTGAGCGATGCCGGGGAAACGGTGTATCAGCATGCCCAGCAGATGCTGGAAGCGGCGCGGCAGGCGATAGATTCCGCCAGCAGTCGCCAAACGGTCGCTCAGGGAAAGCTGACGCTCAGCGTACCGAAAGCCGTCGGCCGCTTTGTGATCCACCCGCTGATGATGGCGTTTTTCCACCGCTACCCGCAGGTTGACGTCTGCCTGCGGCTGGAAGATCGCCCTCTGGATTTTATCGATGACGGTATTGATTTGGCGCTGCGCATCACCGATACCCCTTCCCCTGGTCTGCATGGCAAACCGCTGATACCGGTCATGCATGTTATCTGCGCCACTGAGGCGTATTTACAACGGCACGGTATGCCGCACACGCCGCAGGATCTGCGCGCGCATAGCTGCATCAGCCTTGGCGAAACGCCCGCCGATGCGCGCTGGAAGTTCCGCCGGGAAGGGAAAAGCGAAACGGTGCAAACCTACGGGCGGTACGCCGCCAACCATACCGCCGTACGCCTCGACGCGGTTAAGCAGCATCTGGGCATTGGCAGCCTGCCGCTGTTTACCGCTCGCGAGGCGCTGGCGAAGGGCGATATCGTGCAGGTGCTGCCCGAGTGGGAATTCATCAGCAGCTACTCCGGCGATCTGTGGCTGCTGTGGGCGGGAGATAAACATATGCCCGCCAGGATGCGGGCGATGATTGATTATCTCAGCGAGACGGTGCCGGCGCTGAACGCAGGCAGCACAGAGCCAGCGAAATAATTGCAAACCACGGAATGATAACCCCCAGCACAAACCAGATCCCGGAGCGGCCGATATCATGCATCCGCCGGCAGCCAACAGCCAGCAAGGGGAGCGCCATCAGCAGCAGCCAGAGCGCGGCAAAGGGAATGACAACAAAGCTGAGGATGCCGTATTGAGGGTTAACAAGGGTGGCCAGACTCCAGGCGGCCACTGGCGCGGTGGCGATCAGCACATTGATAAGAAAAAACGTCCAAAACTGCTGCCGGCTGGCGCAGCCGCTAAAATTAAAGGTCTCTTTCCAGCCGCTCAAATACGCCTGTCCATAGGTCATTGCTTCTTTCCTTGAAAATCGAGTGATTTATCACGGCGCCAGGGCAATCACCTCCGCAGCCCAGCGCTGAAACCCTTCCACATCGATATCGAGCGCCACCAGAGCGTTCGCCGGCTGGCCCAGTCGTCCTTCGATATCCACCACCGTGGTGCCCGCGGTCCAGGTCCCCTGCGTCTCCACCGCCACAAAGCACGGCTGGAGAGTGAACAGTTCCGGGCGCGCCAGCCACGCAATAGCGCAGAGATCGTGCATTCGCAAACCACTGCTCATGCTGCCGCTGCGATAGTGGCTAAACAGAGCATGAAGCATTTTACCGGTCTGGTTCAGCGTCGGTAGCGTCGTCAGGTAATCTGCCGCCAGCAGCGCTCGGTTGGTGACGTCCAGCCCGCACATCACAATCTCCAGCCCGCTGTGGAACACTTTCGCGGCGGCTTCCGGGTCGATAGCGATATTGAATTCCGCATTCGGCGTGAAGTTGCCGCGCCCCGCGGAACCGCCCATGATCACCAGCCGGCGAATGTTGAACACGCATTCCGGGTACTGGGTCAGCAGCAGCGCTATATTGGTCAGCGGGCCAATCGCCACCAGAGTAATCGGCTCGGCAGCGTGCATCAATGCATCGCGGATCGCCTGGAAGGCCGGCTTCGCCAGCGGCTGACGTTGATGCTCAACAAAGTCATACCCCTCCATGCCGGATTCGCCATGCACCGAGGCGGCGTCGCGCAACGGACGCACCAGCGGCATCGACGCCCCTTGCGCCAGCGGCACATCGGCATTCCAGAAGTGCAGCAGCTGCAGCGCGTTACGGGTCGTCTTCTCCACCGAAACGTTGCCCGCCACGGTGGTCATCAGTTGCAGCTCCAGCTCGGGCGCGAACAGCGCCGCGGCAATGGCGGCAGCATCGTCGATGCCCGGGTCAGTATCAAGAATGATCGGTAAGCGCATGGTTTCTCCCTAAAAAAATGCCAGACGTTAAGTCTGGCATCTTCTCATACTGCTGGAGGAAAGAACTTACTCTACTTCACGGACATCCACACGCAGCTCTTTCGGCACTTCAAAGACGATATTCTCTTCCCGGCCTTCCAGTGGCACGGCTTCGCCGCCGCCCAGCTCCTGCAGGCGGGTAATGACGTTCTGCACCAGAATATCCGGCGCCGATGCGCCCGCTGTCACGCCGACGCAGGCCGCATCCTTGACCCACGCTTCCTGAATATCAGAGGCGTCGTCAATCAGGTAAGCCGCTTTGCCCATTCGCTGCGCCAGCTCGGCGAGGCGGTTAGAGTTTGAGGAGTTTTTCGACCCGACCACCAGCACCACGTCAGCCTGCTCCGCCAGCGCGCGCACGGCTTCCTGGCGATTGGTGGTGGCATAGCAAATGTCATCTTTGCGCGGACCGACGATTTTCGGAAAACGCGCGCGCAGGGCGTCAATAACGTCAGACGTATCGTCGACGGAGAGCGTGGTCTGGGTCATAAACGACAGCCGGGCGTCATTTTTGACTTCCAGCGTCAACACGTCTTCCGGCGACTCGACCAGGTACATGCCCCCTTGCGGGTTATTATACTGCCCCATAGTGCCTTCGACTTCCGGGTGGCCGGCGTGGCCAATCAGAATCGACTCTTCGCCGCGGCGGCTGGCGCGGGCGACTTCCATATGGACTTTCGTCACCAGCGGACAGGTGGCATCGAACACCGTCAGGTCGCGGCTCTTCGCTTCGTTGCGTACCGCCTGCGAAACACCGTGGGCGGAGAAAATCAGGATTGCGCCGTCCGGCACTTCGCTGATCTGTTCGATAAAAATGGCGCCGCGCTTACGCAGGCTATCCACGACATAGCGGTTGTGCACCACTTCATGGCGAACATAAATCGGTGCGCCATACAGCGTCAGCGCGTTTTCTACAATGCTGATAGCGCGGTCAACGCCAGCGCAAAAACCGCGCGGGTTAGCCAACAGGATCTGCATGTTACTCCTCCAGCGCCGGATCGATCTCCAGCACTTCAATATCAAAATGAACGGTGCGCCCGGCCAGCGGATGGTTGAAGTCGACGGTGATGGAATCGCCGTTGACTTCGCGGATCACGCCAGGCATTTCGCTGCCATCCATTGCGGTAAAGAGCATAATCGCGCCGATTTCCGGCTCGCCAGCATCGATAAACTCACGGCGAGAGAAATACTGAATCAGGTCCGGGCTCGTTACGCCGAAGGCGGCGTCAGGCTCCAGCGAAAAGGCTTTTTTCTCCCCCTCTTTCAGACCGAGAAGCTGTTGCTCCAGCCCTTCAGACAGAGAGGTGTCGCCGAGGCGAAACAGCGCCGGTTTGCCGTTGCTGCGCGTGGACTCGGCGGTGGAGCCGTCGTCCAGTTTCAGTGTGAAGTGCACCAGTACCGCGCTGTTGCTCTGTACGGATTTAGACATGCAAATTGCTCGCTTGTTTTAGGTCACCGGTTGCCCGGTGGCGCTATGCTAACCGGGCCGACGGGCGGCCACAAATTCTGTAGGCCGGGTAAGCGTAGCGCCACCCGGCATTGACATTTACGCCTGCTCTTTCGCGGCCGGTTTCGGCAAGAAACCTTCCAGCACAATCAGCGCTGCGCCGATGCAGATCGCACTATCGGCGAGGTTGAAGGTGGCGAAATGCCAGTCGCCGACGTAGAAGTCGATCATATCGACCACGAAGCCGTGCCACAGGCGATCGAATAAGTTACCCAGCGCACCACCGATAATCAGGGCGTAGGCAATATTGTTCAGCTTTTGCGTCGCCTTCGAACGGTACATCAGTACCGTCAGTACCACACAAATGCCGAGCGCGATCCCGGAAAAGAACCAGCGCTGCCAGCCGCCGCTGTCGGCGAGGAAACTAAACGCCGCGCCATAGTTGCGGGCATAATGCAGATTAAGCGACGGGAACAGCGGAACCGTCTCCCCCAGAGCGAAGTTCTGGAGGATCAGGAATTTGCTGCCCAGATCGATAATCAGCACGGCTACGACGACCCACAGCCAGCGTAGCCCCGTTGAACAGATCGATTTACTCATCAGGCGAATTTACGTTGCTCGCCGTCACCGGCGACGTTACTGACACAGCGACCGCAGATTTCTGCGTGTTCCGCTACCTTGCCGACGTCACTGGTGTAATGCCAGCAGCGTGGGCACTTCTCGCCCTCGGCTTTGCTCAGGACCACTTTCAGCCCTTTCAGCAGATCGCTCTGCCAGGCATCAGCCGGCGCCTGGGCATAATCGGCAACGTTGGCGCCGGAGGTCAACAGGACAAATCGTAATTCATCGCCCAGCGCGTTGAGCTTGGCCGCCAGGTCGGCATCGGCATACAGCGTGACCGCTGCTTCCAGAGAGCCGCCGACTTTCTTATCCGCACGCGCCTGCTCGATCACCTTGTTGACTTCGCCGCGTACCTTCAGCAGCTCATCCCAGAAACCGTCGTTCATCGCTTCGTCGTCGGCCAGGCCGAACAGACCTTCATACCACTCGCCGGTGAAGACATATTTCTCACGATCGCCCGGCAGGTAGCCCCAGATTTCGTCCGCGGTGAAGGACATGATCGGCGCCATCCAGCGCACCAGCGCTTCCACGATGTGGAACAACGCGGTCTGGCAGCTGCGACGCGCCACGCTGTCCGCTTTCGCGGTGTACTGGCGGTCTTTAATGATGTCGAGGTAGAACGAGCCCATCTCGATGGAGCAGAAGCGCATCAGGCGCTGTACCACTTCATGGAAGTCGTAGGATTCGTAGGCTTTCAGGATATCTTCCTGTGCCGCCTGCGCGCAGCCGACCGCCCAGCGGTCCAGCACCACCATCTCTTCCGGTTTAACCATGTCTTTCGCCGGATCGAAACCGTTCAGGTTCGCCAGCAGGAAGCGGGCGGTGTTACGGATACGACGATAGCTGTCCGCGGCGCGTTTGAGGATCTCATCGGAGACCGCCATTTCGCCGGTGTAGTCGGTGGAGGCCACCCACAGACGCAGGATATCGGCGCCCAGCTTGTTCATCACGTCCTGCGGGCTAACGGTGTTACCGATAGACTTGGACATTTTGCGGCCCTGACCATCGACGGTGAAGCCGTGGGTCAGTACCTGACGGTATGGCGCTTTGCCTTTCATCGCCGTGGAAATCATCAGCGAGGACATAAACCAGCCGCGATGCTGGTCGGAGCCTTCCAGATACATATCGGCGGCGTGGCCGGCGAATTCCGGACGCACATCAACCACGGAAGAGTGGGTCGACCCGGAGTCAAACCACACGTCGAGGGTATCCGGCACTTTCTCGTAGCTGTCGGCGTCAGCGCCAAGGATGTCGCGGGAATCGAGATCCCACCACGCCTGGATGCCGTCAACCTCAACGCGTTTTGCCACTTCTTCCATCAGTTCAAGGGTACGCGGGTGCAGTTCGTGGGTCTCTTTGTGCACGAACAGCGACATCGGCACGCCCCAGGTACGCTGACGGGAGATACACCAGTCAGGACGGTTAGCAACCATCGATTCGATACGCGCCTGGCCCCAGTCCGGGATCCACTGCACGCCTTTGATCTCTTTCAGCGACTGCGCGCGCAGGCCTTTCTGATCCATGCTCACGAACCACTGCGGAGTGGCGCGGAAGATGATCGGCGATTTGTGGCGCCAGCAGCACGGATAGCTGTGCTGCATTTTTTCCACGTGCAGCAGCGCGCCGCTGTCACGCAGCATCTCAACGATGATGTCGTTGGCTTTGAAGACGTTGATGCCATCCAGAGACGGATAGGTACCAGGCAGGTAAGCACCGTCCGGGCCAACCGGGTTGGCGATTTCCAGACCGTATTTCTGGCTGATGGTGTAGTCGTCCGGACCGTGGCCGCCGGCGGTATGCACCGCACCGGTACCCGCGTCCAGCGTCACGTGGTCGCCAAGGATCGCCGGCACGTCGAAATCGAGGAACGGATGCTTAAAGCGCATCAGTTCAAGCTCGGCGCCTTGTACCGCCGCCAGGATGGTGTAATCCGCCACGCCAAGGCGCTTCATCACACTCTCAACCAGATCTTTCGCCAGGATCAGCGCCTGACCGTCAACCTGCACCAGCGCGTAGTCGAATTCCGGCGACAGAGAGATGGCGCGGTTAGCCGGCAGGGTCCACGGCGTGGTGGTCCAGATAACCAGCGACACCGGGCCGTTGACGTCGGCCACGCCGAATTTCGCCAGTACCGCGGCTTTATCTACCGCGTGGAACGCCACGTCGATAGACGGAGACGTTTTGTCGTAATACTCCACTTCCGCTTCCGCCAGCGCGGAACGGCAGTCAACGCACCAGTGCACTGGCTTAGCGCCTTTATGCAGGTGGCCATTGCCGATGATTTTACCCAGCGCACGGATGATGTTGGCTTCGGTTTTAAAGTCCATGGTCAGGTACGGACGCGACCAGTCGCCCAGCACGCCCAGGCGGATAAAGTCTTTACGCTGACCGTCGATCTGCTCAGCGGCATATTCACGGCACTTGGCGCGGAATTCAGCGGCGGTGAATTTCTCACCCGGCTTACCGTATTGCTGCTCGACTTTCAGTTCGATCGGCAGACCGTGACAGTCCCAGCCCGGAACGTACGGCGAGTCATAGCCCGTCAGTCCTTTGGACTTAACGATAATGTCTTTCAGAATCTTGTTAACTGAGTGACCAATATGAATGCTGCCATTCGCATAAGGAGGGCCATCATGCAGAATGAAGGTTTTTTTGCCTTTTTTGGCTGCACGAATGATGCCGTACAGGTCATCATCGGTCCAACGCGCCAGCATTCCCGGTTCGCGTTTGGCGAGGTCGCCACGCATAGGGAACCCTGTTTCCGGCAAATTCAGGGTCGATTTATAGTCACTCATCAGATTCTCGGTTCCGTATTTCGGTTTGATAAACACCAGTGGCTCAGGCCAGCCTGGTGAGCCCAAATAATTCGCGGGCCGTTAACTCATCACGTGCGATTTGCGCCTTCAGCTCGTCCAGCGACGCAAACCGCTGCTCATTACGTATTTTTTTACGCAGTACTACATTGATATGGCGACCGTAGAGGTCCATTACAACGTCCAACAGATGTACTTCAAGCTGCTGACGCACCCCCGATACCGTTGGACGGGTGCCAATATTGGCGACGCCCGCTATCGGTTTGTCGCCCAGCCCTGTTACTTCTACCGCATAGACCCCTTTAACCGGGGAAACCTGACGACGCAGCGGTAAGTTCGCCGTAGGAAAACCTATGGTACGGCCCAGTTCATCACCATGAACGACGCGTCCGGAGATGCTAAACGGATGGCCCAGCAGCGTCTCCGCCAGCAGGAGATCGTCATCGGCCAGCGCCTGGCGCACCGCCGTACTGCTGATACGCACCCCACCCTCGCAGAAGGTCTGGGTGCTGGTCACGTCGAAGCCGTATTCCGCTCCGGCCTTTTGCAATAACAAGAAATCCCCCTGGCGACCAGCGCCAAAGCGGAAATCATCACCGACGGCAAGGAACTGCACACCCAGGCGGCGCACCAGCAGTTCACTGATAAAATCCTGCGCGGTCAGCGCGGCGAAACGGCGGTCAAACCGCACGCACAGCACATAGTCGACCCCGCTTTCAGCCAGATAGCTCAGCTTCTCACGCAGGCGGGTCAAGCGCGCCGGGGCTTTATCGGCGGCAAATAGCTCCAGCGGCTGGGGTTCGAAAATCATCACCACCACCGGTAAACCGCGCTGGCGGCCCTCTTCGCGCAACCGCTGCAACAGTGCCTGATGCCCACGATGCACGCCGTCAAAATTGCCAATGGTCAGCACGCACCCGTGCGGCGCCTGACTGAGATTATGTATGCCGCGTATCAGCTTCATGTCTGGCTCAAAACAGTGAAAATCGTCCGAGTATACCTTGTACAACTGTCAACGTTAACCAACGATTGCGCCTCGGCAAAGAAAGTTCTCAGTAATTCATTCACTCAGCGAGAGAAAGCCGGAAAACTGCCCCTGCCCGGCGATTTTTATGGTGGAAAAGCTGTATTCGCCTGCAACAAGCTGGTAGAATCTTGCGCCATCACTACGTAATGAAGCGCTGTGGTGTTAAACGGCGCTTATTTGCACAAATCCATTGACAAAAGAAGGCTAAACGGGCATATTCCTCGGCCTTTGAATTGTCCATATAGAACACATTTGGGAGTTGGACCTTGGCTAATATCAAATCAGCTAAGAAGCGAGCCGTTCAGTCTGAAAAGGCTCGCAAGCACAACGCAAGCCGTCGCTCTATGATGCGTACTTTCATCAAGAAAGTATACGCAGCGATCGAAGCTGGCGACAAAGCTACTGCACTGAAAGCATTTAACGAAATGCAACCAATCGTGGACCGTCAGGCTGCTAAAGGTCTGATCCACAAAAACAAAGCTGCGCGTCATAAAGCAAACCTGACTGCACAGATCAACAAACTGGCTTAATCGCCTGCTTGCTGAACTTTGTTAAAGAAACCCGCGAAAGCGGGTTTTTTTATGCCTGTCATCTTCCCCGGTAGCGCGCACTGGCGCGACCCGAGCCACGCCAGCCCACGCCTCCAGGCTATCGGGGTTCGGTAAACAGTGACGAATAATCGCGATTACAGATGCGCTGTACCGCCGGATGCTGAATCATCCGTTCGGCAAAGATGGCGTGATACTCCTCCATCACGCTATCCATGCGGCCAATCTCGATAATCGATTCATCATGGTAGAAATCATGCGCGTAGAGCGTCGGCGCGACAAATATCGCATTATGTGCGGCACCGAAGGCTTTCATGAGCGCCGCATCGTCAAACTCACCGAGGATCTCCACCTTCAGGCCCTGTACGTTAATCCAGTTCAGCAGTTTACGTCCCAGCATCGAACGCCGACCAGGGATCAACAGCCGCCGCTCTTCCAGACAGGCCGGAAACGGCTTCGTCGGCGCCGGATTCATGCACCAGAAGCTGACGCTGCACTCGCCAATCTTCACCGAAAATAGCCCTTCCTGCTGCGTCGAGTCGATCGGACAGTCAGAGATAATCATATCGAGCTTATGCTGGCTCAGTTGCTCCAGCAGCAGCTCATGGGTGGATTCAAAACAGCGCAGATGGATCTGCTCACTCTCGACGACGGCGGCATCCAGCACGCCGCTGACCAGCCGCTTGGATAACGCATCAGCGACGCCAACATCAAACAGCAGATTCGACTCTTTGCGGTAGTTGACGATGTCGAGCATCTCCTGGCTCAGGGTAAACATGCGGTCGGCATAGCGGAAGACCAGTTCGCCCAGTTCGCTCGGTTCCAGTCCCCTTCCTTTTCGCTTAAACAACTTACCCTGCAGGCGCTCTTCCAGGGCTTTGATCTGCCCGGTAATCGTCTGCGGCGTCAGAAACAACGCCTCCGCCGCGCCAACGACGGACCCTTCTTTATACACGTGCCAGAAGTAGTACAGATGGTTGTAGTTGATATGTGACATGCTTCTCTCCCTGATAATGTCCAGGAGAGCCACGCAGGCTCTCCTGCAGAAAGGTTATACCGCGAGGCGAGTATCCGTCACGCGCTGACGCAGTATGAGGTATCCGACGACCGCTGATAGCACTGAGCCGATCAGGATGCCAAGCTTGGCCCAGTTGATCAACGCGGGGTCGACGCTGCCAAAGGCCAGGGTGGCAATGAAAATCGACATCGTAAAGCCAATCCCACACAGAATACCCACCGCCATGATCTGCTTGCAGGTGGTCCCCTCCGGCAGCGATGCCCACTTCAGCTTCAGCGCCAGCCAGCAGAACAGGCTGATCCCCAGCGGCTTGCCGATAAACAGCCCAGCCATGATGCCCAGCGGCAGAAGTGACGTCAGTCCGGCAAGGGTGACCCCCTGCAGCGAAACCCCAGCGTTAGCGAAGGCGAACAGCGGCAGGATCATAAACGCGACCCACGGGTGCAGAACATGCTCAAGCGCTTTGGCTGGTGACTTGCCATGCTTTTCCTCGAGCGGGATCATAAAGCCGACGATCACCCCGGCAAGGGTCGCATGAACGCCAGACTTCAGCACCGCCGTCCACAGCACCGCGCCAACCAGAATATAGATCCCGGTACGCCGCACGCCACTGAGGTTCAGGGCCACCAGCACCGCAATCGCCGCCGCCGCCACGCCCAGCGAGAGCATGGACAGGTCGTGGGTATAAAACAGCGCGATAATCACGATAGCCCCGAGGTCATCAATAATCGCCAGCGCCATCAGGAAAATCTTCAGCGCCGTCGGTACCCGGCTCCCTAACAGCGCCAGCACACCGAGGGCAAAGGCAATATCCGTCGCCGCCGGGATCGCCCACCCTTCTCTGGCGACAGGATCCTGGGCGTTAAAAGCCAGATAGACCAGCGCCGGCACAATCATCCCGCCGAGCGCGGCAATCACAGGAAACACCGCCTGACGGCGGCTTGCCAGCGAGCCCTGAATCAGCTCACGTTTGACCTCCAGGCCAATCAGTAAAAAGAACACCGCCATCAGGGCATCATTGATCCATAACAGCATGTTCTTATTGATCTCCAGCGCCCCTACCCGCAGCTGGACTGGTGTATCAAGGAAGGAGTGATACAGACCGCTGGTCACGCTGGTATTGGCCATCACCATCGCCAGCACGGCGGCAATGATTAAGACAATGCCGCCGGAAGCATCGCTACTAAAGAATCGTTGCAGATGTTTCACTTTTACTTTCATCCTGTTGGTGAATAACTCGATAAAAGCATAATACACACACTGATAATTCGAAAAAATCAGATTTAAATTGCTTTAACATTCGTTTTTTACGAATAAAAGAGGAGGCGTTAGGCAAAAAAAAGCCCGGGCAGCGAGGCCCGGGCCGGATATCAGTAAAAACGCAATTAGCGGGTCAGGTCGTCGAAGAATTTCTTCACACCGTCAAAGAAGCTTTTCGAACGCGGGCTGTTGTTTTCCCCGGTCGGACCGCCGAAGCTCTCCTGTAGCTCTTTCAGCAGCTGCTTCTGCTTCTCGTTCAGCCCTACCGGCGTCTCCACCACCACGCGGCACAGCAGATCGCCCTGGGCGCCGCCGCGAACGGATTTTACGCCTTTGCCACGCATGCGGAACAGCTTGCCGGTCTGGGTTTCACCCGGCACTTTCAGGCTAACGCGGCCATCGAGCGTCGGCACTTCAATCTCACCACCCAGCGCCGCCATCGTGAAGTTGATCGGGACTTCGCAGTACAGGTTATTGCCTTCACGCTCAAAGATAGCGTGCTGCTTCACCTGGACCTGAACGTACAGATCCCCTGCCGGGGCGCCATGCTCGCCGGCTTCGCCTTCGCCCGCCAGACGGATCCGATCGCCGGTATCCACACCTGCCGGAATTTTGACCGACAGGGTTTTCGTTTTCTCTACGCGCCCGTGGCCATGGCATTTGTTGCATGGATCTTTAATCAGCGTACCGCGTCCCTGACAGTGCGGACAGGTCTGCTGTACCGCAAAGAAGCCCTGACGCATCTGCACCTGGCCTGCGCCATGACAGGTCGGGCAGGTCTGCGGCTTGCTGCCGGCCTTGGCGCCGCTGCCGTGACAGACGTCGCACTCTTCCAGCGTTGGAATACGGATCTCTTTGGTGACGCCACGCACCGCTTCTTCCAGCGTCAGCTCCATGTTGTAACGGAGATCGGCGCCGCGCGCCGCGCGCTGACGGCCACGTCCGCCGCCAAAGATATCGCCAAAGACATCGCCAAAGATATCGCTGAAATCCGCACCGCCGCCAAAACCGCCGCCGCCGCCCATGCCGCCCTGCTCAAAGGCCGCATGGCCATACTGATCGTAGGCCGCACGCTTCTGGGCATCAGTCAGGATTTCATACGCTTCTTTGATTTCTTTAAACTTTGCTTCGGCCTCTTTATCACCCTGATTGCGGTCCGGGTGATACTTCATGGCCAGGCGCTTGTAAGCCTTTTTGATTTCACGCTCTTCCGCTGTTTTGGAGACGCCTAAAATCTCGTAGTAATCTTGCTTTGCCATCGGTGTTTTTCAGCCCCTTAACATGCGTGCACGGGCGGAGAGGAAACCTCTTCGCCCGTGCCAGTGTTTTACCCGTTCAAAGGGCGATTATTTTTTATCTTTCACTTCTTCGAACTCAGCGTCGACAACATCGTCGTCTTTCGCGTTGCTCGTCTGAGCGTCAGCGGAACCCGCCTGCTGCTGAGCGTGCTGCTGCTGAGCAATTTCCATCAGCTTCTGAGAAGCCTGCGCCAGCGCCTGCATTTTCGCTTCGATGTCCGCTTTGTCTTCGCCTTTCAGGGAAGTTTCCAGCGCAGTCAGCGCAGACTCGATAGCCGTTTTGTCATCAGCCGGCAGTTTGTCGCCTGCTTCTTCAACCTGCTTGCGAGTGCTGTGCAGCAGATGGTCGCCCTGGTTACGGGTCTGTACCAGCTCTTCGAACTTACGGTCAGATTCGGCGTTAGCTTCTGCTTCGCGAACCATTTTCTGAATTTCTTCTTCATTCAGACCGGAAGACGCCTTGATGGTGATCTTCTGCTCTTTACCGCTGTTTTTGTCTTTCGCGGAAACGTGCAGGATACCGTCAGCATCGATGTCGAAGGTCACTTCGATCTGCGGCATACCGCGCGGCGCCGGGTTAATACCATCCAGGTTGAACTGACCCAGTGATTTGTTATCGGACGCGCGTTTACGCTCACCCTGAATCACGTGGATGGTTACCGCAGACTGGTTGTCTTCTGCGGTAGAGAACACCTGGCTGTGTTTCGTCGGGATAGTGGTGTTTTTGTTGATAAGCGCTGTCATCACGCCGCCCATGGTTTCGATACCCAGCGACAGCGGGGTAACGTCCAGCAGCAGAACGTCTTTAACTTCACCTGTCAGTACACCACCCTGAACTGCTGCGCCGATCGCCACAGCTTCATCCGGGTTAACGTCTTTACGCGGCTCTTTACCGAAGAACTCAGCCACTTTCTTCTGCACCATCGGCATACGAGTCTGACCACCAACGAGGATAACGTCGTTGATATCGGAAACGGACAGACCGGCATCCTGCAGGGCCACTTTCAGCGGCTCGATGGAACGGTTAACCAGATCTTCTACCAGGCTTTCCAGTTTCGCGCGAGTCACTTTGATGTTCATGTGTTTCGGACCGGTCGCATCTGCAGTGATATACGGCAGGTTAACGTCGGTCTGCTGAGCAGAAGACAGTTCGATCTTCGCTTTCTCAGCGGCTTCTTTCAGGCGCTGCATGGCCAGCGGGTCGTTACGCAGGTCAATGCCCTGATCTTTCTTGAACTCATCAACGAGGTAGTTAATCAGACGAGTATCGAAGTCTTCACCGCCCAGGTGGGTATCACCGTTGGTTGCCAGGACTTCGAAGGTTTTTTCGCCGTCAACTTCGTCGATTTCGATAATAGAGATATCGAAAGTACCACCGCCGAGGTCGTATACCGCGATAGTGCGGTTACCGACTTCTTTATCCAGACCGTAAGCCAGCGCAGCCGCGGTCGGTTCGTTGATGATACGTTTGACTTCCAGACCGGCGATACGGCCGGCATCTTTGGTTGCCTGACGCTGCGCATCGTTGAAGTAAGCCGGTACGGTGATAACCGCTTCAGTTACCGGTTCACCCAGGTAATCTTCAGCCGTTTTCTTCATTTTTTTCAGCACTTCAGCAGAGATCTGCGGCGGTGCAGTTTTGGTGCCTTTCACATCCAGCCATGCGTCGCCATTGTCTGCGGCAACAATTTTGTATGGCATGATAGAAACGTCACGCTGAACTTCTTCGTCCTGGAAGCGGCGGCCAATCAGGCGTTTAATCGCAAACAGGGTGTTTTGCGGGTTTGTCACTGCCTGACGTTTAGCCGGCTGACCAACCAGAGTTTCACCATCCTGGGTATAGGCAATGATAGAAGGCGTGGTGCGATCGCCTTCGGCGTTCTCCAGCACGCGTGCAGTAGTGCCATCCATAATCGCTACACAAGAGTTGGTAGTACCCAGGTCGATACCAATAATTTTACCCATCTAAACGTCTCCACTAAAAATTCGATCAACATGTGGTTGTGAACCTGTAATAAGGGCGAAACGTGCGGTTTCAACTGCCCAGACATCATTTTTTTTCAGGTTCTTCACTGCGGTTGACTACAAGATGGGGTCGCCCACCCCGTCATCAAGGGGCAAGCCTAAAAATTTTTTGCACCGCGCCCTGACCTGAGTCGTGAAAAGCGTCCCGGGCGACATTGCCTGGCGCCAAACGAGGTAGCGAAATACACATATAAATAACGAATATAAAAACCAAATATATTCATAATATCATTGACATAAACCGCAATACTTGCGCGCTAATGGCCCCGTTCCCCTGGTGATAATATCCCTCGCCGTCGCACTTCACTTATTCAGGGGACAGATTGATGAAACCATTATTCCGGCTTTCCGCGGGGATTATCCTCGGCTTGTCGTTTATCACCTCGGCGGCCGCCAACGACCATAAAATCCTCGGCGTGGTGGCCATGCCGCGCAATGAAACCAACGATCTGACGCTGAAGCTCCCGGTCTGTCGGGTCGTCAAGCGCATTCAGCTCAGCGCTGAGCGCGGCGATATACAGCTCTCCGGGGCGACGGTCTACTTTAAGGCCAGCCGCGGCGCCAGCCACAGTCTGAGCGTGCCAGCCGGGATCAACGAGGGCAGCACCACCGGCTGGATCACCCTCAACAGCGATAACGACAGCAAACGCTGTGTGAAGAAAATCGCCTTCTCCGGCCACACGGTCCACTCCTCTGACATGGCCTCATTAAAAATTATCGGCGACGACTAACCTCGTTATCCTGAGGAGGGATGATTTATGCATATTAACTATCTGGCAGATGACGATCTGGCCTTTCTTCCTGAGTGCAGTGAGGCGCATCTGGAAGCTTTTACCCGTATTCTGACCCACGGCGAAAACGGCAAACCCCGTCTCTCCAGTACGCTGCTGCGCAACGAGACTTTTTTAGCAATGGAGGGCCACCCGGAACGCTATCGCCGCAACTGGCAGCTAATTGCCGGAGAGCTACAGCATTTTGGTGGCGACAGCATCGCCAACACCCTACGCCGCCACGGTAAGTTTTATCGCGCGATCCTGCTGGATGTGTGTAAACGGCTGAAGGCGAAGGTCGACAAACAGATGACAACGCCGCAGATCGAGCAGCTGTTGCTGGCGCATTTCCTGCAGCACAGCTGGAATAAGCTGGATGCGGAGCAAAAGGCGCAATTTCTTGCCGCGGTGGATTGCCGGAGTCATGAGCTGGAAAATCTGTTGCCCCATCTGCTGAGGCACCGCAAGCTGAGCGAAGGCGTCGCCCTGTTGCTGGACGAGCGCTTAACCGCCATCCTGCGCACGCATGCCGCCGTAAGCGTTATTGGACATGGACTGGTGCGCGGCGCCGGGCTGGGCGGGCCGCTCGGCGCCGCGCTGAACAGCGTCAAAGCGGTAAGCGGTAGCGCGTATCGGGTCACCATCCCCGCGGTCCTGCATATTGCCTGTTTACGGCAAATGCGCTCGTCGCCGTCGGGCGCAACAGAAATTGGTGAAAAATACCCCGCCAGATCATAGACAGCCCTTCATCGCCTCATTATTATGCCGCGCCCCGCCGCCAAGTCGCGGGGTAATGCTTCCCTTTTAATGATAATTTTGAGGAATTATGGGCAACACTAAGTTGGCTAATCCGGCACCGCTGGGCCTTATGGGCTTCGGCATGACCACTATTCTGCTTAATCTGGCGAATAGCGGCCTGTTCGCATTCGATGTAGCTATCCTGGCGATGGGCATTTTTTACGGCGGCATTGCGCAAATTTTTGCCGGCCTGCTTGAATACAAGAAAGGCAACACCTTTGGCTTAACCGCTTTTACCTCCTACGGCAGCTTCTGGCTGACGCTGGTGGCTATCCTCCTGATGCCGAAAATGGGTCTTGCGGAAGCGCCAAACGCGCACTTCCTCGGCATGTACCTCGGCCTGTGGGGGGTCTTTACCCTGTTTATGTTCTTTGGCACCCTGAAAGCAGCCCGCATGCTGCAGTTTGTCTTCCTGAGCCTGACCGTGTTGTTCGCGCTGCTGGCGATTGGTCATCTGGTGGATAACGAAGGCATTGTGAAAGTCGCTGGCTGGGTCGGCCTGGTTTGTGGCGCCAGCGCCATTTACCTGGCGATGGGTGAAGTGCTGAACGAGCAGTTCGGCCGCACCGTGCTGCCGATTGGCGAACCACGTTAATCGTCCGCCGCCGTCCTGTCACAGGGCGGCGGCAGGTCATCATCGGTAAACCAGACTCAACGCTGCAGTTCCCCTTCCGGTAACCCCGCCGACGCCGTCAACCCCTGACGCAGCCAGATACCTAATCCGAGTCCCATCAGCGACAGGGCCAGCACATACCAGGCCGGCGCCATCGGCGACACGCCCATCAGCATGGTGACCGCAATCGGCGTCAGGCCGCCAAAGATCGCGTACGACAAGTTGTAGGAAAACGAGATACCGGTGAAGCGCACTTCTGCCGGAAAAGCCCGCACCATGACATAAGGCACCGCCCCTACCACGCCGACACAGAGCCCCACCGTGCCGTAGAGCAGAAACAGCCGCTGCGGGCTGGCGCCGGACAGGTGGTAAAATGCCCAGCTGGCAACCGCCAGCAGCAGGCTGCCGACGATGAAAGTCCGGCTGGCGCCAAAGCGGTCCGCCGCCAGCCCGGCGAGCAGACAGCCGATGCACAACATAATCGTGGCGATGCTATTAGCCTGCAGGGTAATCGCCGGCGCGAAGCCATAGTGTTTCTGCAACCAGACCGGCGACATCAGGATCACCACCACCACGCCCGCCGACAGCAGCCAGGTCAGCAGCATAGAGACCACCACCGCCTTCTGGTGCTTGAGCGCCACCGCTTTTACCGGCAGCTCCTGCGCCAGCGCTTTACGCTGCTGCATCTCAAGAAAAATCGGCGTCTCCTGCAGCCAGCGACGCAGATACATCGCAATCAGACCAAATACACCGCCCAGCAGGAAGGGGATCCGCCAGCCGCCGTCGTGGATCCCCTGCGGCGTCAGGCTGGTGTTGATAAGCGTCGCCACCACCGACCCCAACAGAATGCCAACCGTCAGGCCGGCCGTCAGCGTACCGCAGGCGATACCAATGCGTTTTTCCGGGACATGCTCAGCGACAAACACCCAGGCGCCAGGAACCTCGCCGCCGATCGCCGCCCCCTGCAGAATACGCATCAGCAGCAACAGCAACGGCGCAGCAATACCCACCGAGCTATAGGTCGGCAGCAGGCCAATCGCCAGGGTCGGCAACGCCATCAGCAGGATGCTGAGGGTGAACATTTTCTTGCGTCCCACCAGATCGCCAAAGTGGGCCATGATGATCCCTCCCAGCGGGCGTGCCAGATAACCAGCGGCGAAAATGCCAAAGGTTTGCACCTGGCGCAGCCATTCCGGAATATCAGCGGGGAAGAAGAGTTCGCCGACGACGGCGGCGAAGAAAACGAAGATGATAAAGTCATAAAACTCCAGCGCGCCGCCAAGGGCGGCCAGCGTCAGCGTTTTATAATCCTGGCGGTTGAGCGGTCGGTTTGCATATGACATAACGCGATTTCATCCTGAGGTGTGCAGCGTGTTTTATAGCGTGTAAAGTAAACAGCACTATATCGTAAATAAAACGGCACACCATCAGCGATGCAGGTTATGTCACAAATGCATCAAATTCAGGATAAAGTTTCGCGTCTGGCGCTCTTGGGACGAAATGCTTCTACCACACGGCCATCAGTTTCGACATAAGGGCCCTCGAGCAACTGTACACAATAAGGTACACTTGCAAAAATACCGTGTACCAGTACCTTGCCGTCAGCATCTTTTACCCCTTCGAGGGTTTCCTGAATCGCTTTCGGTTGTCCGGGAAGGTTAAGGATCAGCGCCTGCTTGCGGATCACCCCGACCTGCCGGGAAAGGATAGCCGTCGGCACAAAGTGTAGGCTAACCTGGCGCATTTGCTCGCCGAAGCCCGGCATCTCGCGATCGGCAATCGCCAGCGTTGCGTCAGGCGTCACATCGCGACGCGCAGGGCCGGTTCCGCCGGTGGTCAACACCAGATGGCACCCCATCTCGTCAACCAGTTCGCACAGCGTTTGCTCAATGATCACCTGCTCATCCGGAATCAGGCGGGTTTGCAGTTCGAAAGGGGTGGTGAGGGCACGCGCCAGCCACTCTTCCAGTGCCGGGATGCCTTTATCCTGATAGACGCCGCTGGAGGCGCGATCGGAGATGGAAACTAAGCCGATTCGTAAGGTATTCATGGTTATTCCGTTCAAACTGTGGCGTTAAACGAAATGATACACTGCCGGAGGCGGGACAGACAGTGTAATGTGGCCGACGGGCGTCGGCCACCTGCGGGATTACAGCAGTTCGCCGATCATTTTTTCCAGTTTTTCCTGGTCGATCGCAAACTTACGGATACCTTCCGCCAGTTTGTCTACCGCCATCGGATCCTGGTTATGCTGCCACAGGAATTCAGATTCGGTAATACGTTCCGGACGCGCTTTCACTTCACCGGTATAAACCAGTTTACGCTCAATCGCGCCTTCGCTTTCAGACAGCTCTTTCAGCAGCGCCGGAGCGATGGTCAGGCGGTCACAGCCGGCCAGTTCCAGGATTTCGCCAACGTTACGGAAGCTGGCGCCCATCACTACGGTTTCATAGCCGTGCTGCTTGTAGTATTCGTAGATTTCGCTAACGGAAACCACGCCCGGATCTTCTGCCGGCGCGTACTCTTTCTTGTCGGTGTTCGCTTTGTACCAATCGAGGATGCGGCCAACAAACGGCGAAATCAGGAAGACGCCCGCTTCGGCGCAAGCGCGAGCCTGAGCGAAGGAGAACAGCAGCGTCAGGTTACAGTTGATGCCTTCTTTTTCCAGCTGTTCAGCAGCGCGAATGCCCTGCCAGGTGGAAGCCAGCTTGATAAGAATACGATCGTTGCTGATGCCCGCGTCGTTATACAGCTTGATGATGCGCTTGGCTTTCGCGATAGACGCTTCAGTGTCATAGGAGAGGCGTGCATCCACTTCGGTGGAAATGCGGCCCGGGATCAGCTTCAGGATTTCGAGACCGATGTTCACCGCCAGCTTGTCGGATGCATCGAGGATCTGCTGCGCGCGATCGCTGCTCTGGCTACGTGCCCAGGCCACAGCGTCGTCAATCAGCTTACGGTACTCAGGGATCTGAGCCGCGCCGAGAATCAGGGAAGGGTTAGTGGTGGCATCCTGAGGCTGATACAGCTTCATTGCCGCAATATCTCCGGTGTCAGCGACGACAGTGGTGTACTGACGCAGAGAAGTTAATTTATCCGTCATGATATATTTCTCTTAAACAGCAGTTAAGGGGATGTAACCGGTCTGCCCAGATGATAACACGCTGCCGGGTCAGCGCAACCGCCGACGAGAGAAGAGCGCAGAGTGTGATAAACTGCGCCGCTTAATTTGCTGAAAGCGAAAGGATTGTCACTTAATTGGTAACGCTTACACAAGCGTACCGGCATGGACAAGAGGATGTTTAATGCCTGATTTTCTCTCATTTATCAATGAAATACTCTGGGGCTCAGTGATGATTTATCTGTTACTGGGCGCGGGTATCTGGTTTAGCTGGCAAACCCGGGGTATTCAGTTCCGCTACGTGCGCAAATTCGGCCGCAGTCTGAAAAAAAGCCTGCACCCGCAGCCGGGTGGTTTGACGTCCTTCCAGGCGCTCTGTACCAGTCTTGCCGCCCGGGTCGGCAGCGGCAATCTTGCCGGGGTGACGCTGGCGATCGCCGCCGGCGGGCCTGGGGCCGTATTCTGGATGTGGGTTTCCGCCCTGCTCGGCATGGCCAGCAGCTTCGCTGAGTGTTCCCTTGCCCAGCTATACAAAGAGCGCGACAGCCAGGGGCAGTTTCGCGGTGGCCCAGCGTGGTATATGGCGCGCGGCCTCGGCATGCGCTGGATGGGCGTTCTGTTTTCGATCCTCCTGCTGCTGGCCTATGGATTTATCTTCAACACCGTGCAGGCTAACTCGGTGGCCCATGCCCTGCACTATGCGTTCGATCTGCCGGCGGCAGTCAGCGGCGGCGTGCTGGCCATTTTCGTTTTCCTGGCCATTCTCCGTGGCCTGCGCGGCGTGGCGCGCCTGATGCAGTGGCTGGTGCCCATCATGGCGCTGCTGTGGATCGCCACCAGCCTGCTCATCGGCCTGTGGCACATCACCGCCCTGCCGACCATTTTTGCCACCATCTTTCGCTGCGCCTTCGGCTGGCAGGAAGCTGCCGCCGGCGCGGTGGGCTACTCCATCAGCCAGGCGCTGACCAGCGGCTTCCAGCGCGGCATGTTCTCCAATGAAGCAGGGATGGGTTCTTCGCCGAACGCCGCCGCGGCCGCCGCCTCCTGGCCGCCGCACCCGGCAGCGCAGGGGATCGTGCAGATGATTGGCGTGTTTATCGATACCATCGTGATCTGTACTGCCAGCGCGATTATCGTCATGCTGGCGCCGCGCCCCGACAATGAATATACGCTCAATGGTATTCAGGACTTGCAACATGCGATGAGCGTGCTGATCGGCGGCTGGGGAGCGGATTTTATCGCCCTCATCGTGCTGCTGTTCGCCTTTAGCTCTATCGTGGCCAACTACGTGTATGCAGAAAATAATCTGGTCTTTCTGCGTCTGGACAAGCCGCGCTATATCTGGGCGCTGCGTATACTCACCGTCCTGATGGTGCTGCTGGGAACCCTGGTTAGCCTGCCCGTCGTCTGGCAGAGTGCGGATATCATCATGGCGATGATGGCGATGACCAACCTGACAGCCATCCTGCTGCTCTCCCCGACGGTGCGGATTATCGCCAGCGATTATCTGCGCCAGCGGCGGCTGGGCATCCAGCCCACTTTCGATGCGGCCCGCTACCCGGATATTCACCAGCAGCTGGCCCCGGGTGCCTGGAATGAACTGCCGCGCGAATAGCGCGGCAATCGCAGCTATCGATCCCACCATGCACTTTTTTTGTTAAAATTCGTCGAAATTACCTGCAAGGACTGGATATGCTGATTCTGATTTCACCTGCTAAAACGCTCGATTATCAAAGCCCGCTGGCAACGACTCGCTATACCCAGCCCGAACTCCTGGAGTATTCTCAACAGCTTATCGGCATCGCCCGTCATCTGACCGCGCCACAAATCGGTAAGCTGATGAGTATCAGCGACAAGCTAGCGGACCTTAACGCCACCCGCTTCCACGACTGGCATCCTGACTTTACGCCGCAAAATGCCCGTCAGGCGATCCTCGCGTTCAAGGGCGATGTCTACACCGGCCTGCAGGCAGAAACGCTCACCGAGGACGACTTTGACTTCGCGCAGCGACACCTGCGCATGCTCTCCGGCCTGTATGGCGTGCTGCGCCCGCTGGACCTGATGCAGCCCTACCGCCTGGAGATGGGGATCCGTCTGGAAAACCCGCGCGGCAAAGATCTGTACCAGTTCTGGGGCGAGACCATTACCGAGAAGCTGAATCAGGCACTGCAGGCTCAGGGCGACGATATCGTCATCAATCTGGCTTCCGATGAGTATTTTAAATCGGTGAAAACGCAAAAACTGCAGGGCCAGCTAATCAAGCCGGTGTTCCTCGATGAGAAAAACGGTAAATTCAAAGTGATCAGCTTCTATGCGAAAAAAGCGCGCGGTCTGATGAGTCGCTACATTATCGAAAATCGCTTAACCCAGCCGGAGCAGCTCAAGGCATTTAGTAGCGAAGGCTATTTCTTTGATGCGGACGCGTCGGAGAAAGGTGAAATGGTGTTCAAACGCCACGAGCAGTAAGCCTGAATGCCCCCAGCCTCGCGCCGGGGGCAAGAATAATCAGTCGTCGTGGTGATGCCGCTCGTGCCCATGGCCATGATGACCTTGATCGTCATCGTCGTCACGATCGTGGTGGCGATAATCATCATGCGGACGCCAGCGATCATCGCGCCAGTCGTAATGATGAGCCCACCAGTCACGATCGCGCCAATGATCGCCATCCCAGTAATGACCATAATCATCGCGATCGCCGATTTGCAGTTTCACCGCCGGGATCAGGGTGATTTCGTCAGCATGAACCAACGCAGGAGCGACCAGCAACATAGAAAGTGCCAGCAAAACAGGTTTCAGCGTTGTCATAAGTTACCTCTTCTCTCCGTCCCCATTATGGGTCGATAACAAAATATTAACGCTACAAAACTATTCTGTTTATTCTCTGCAATCTGAATCTAGAGTCCGCCGCATTTATTGCTCGTCTGTACACAATACCTCCATTTTCGAGCGAAAAAAAACCGGGCACGAGGCCCGGTTTAGCAGAGAGCTGAACGACAATACTAGCCCATCATCAGCTTACGCAGCGCGGCGAAATCCGCCGGCAGATTGTGGGACAGCAGCGGCAGGTCGGCACGGTCGGCCAACTCCTTCGGCAGCGGCAGGGTTTCCTGCAGGATCTCTTCCACGCTCTCTTTGAATTTCGCCGGATGCGCGGTGCCGAGGAACAGGCCGTACTCTCCCGGCTGCAGCTGATCGCGCAGCGCGCGCCAGGCAATCGCCGCGTGCGGCTCAGAGATGTAGCCGATGGCCTTCAGTTCACGCATCGCTGCTTTGGTGGTCTCATCATCGACCGCAGCATACCCCAGCTCGCTCAGTTGCCAGATTTTACGGCGGAACAGCTCTTCGACGCGTGGCCAGTTGTTCGGCTGGCTGACATCCATGGCGTTGGACAGCGTCGCCTGGGTGGCTTTTGGCGCCCACTCACCGCCCTGCAGATAACGGGGAACGGTGTCGTTCGCGTTGGTAGCGGCAATAAAGCGCTTAATCGGCAGCCCCAGCGACTTGGCCAGCAGACCGGCGGTTAAATCGCCGAAGTTGCCGCTTGGTACGGAAATTACCAGCTGATTGCGGGCTTCCTGCGGCAGCTGCGCCGCCGCTTCGAAGTAGTAGCAGATCTGCGCCAGCAGACGGCTGATGTTAATGGAGTTAGCCGAGTTGAGCCCCAGCGTGGTCTTCAGCTCTTCATCGTCAAACGCCTGCTTCACCAGCGCCTGGCAGGCATCGAAGTCGCCGTCAATCGCCACGGTTTCAATGTTGCCGCCGAGAGTACAGAACAGTTTCTCCTGCAGCGGACTGATCTTACCACGCGGATAGAGGATCACGACCTTAACGTTCGGCAGACCGTAGAAGGCATGCGCCACCGCCGCCCCGGTGTCGCCAGAGGTTGCAGTCAGTATGGTGACCGGCTTATCACCGGCGATATGGGTCAGCATTTGCGCCATAAAGCGGCCGCCGAAATCCTTGAACGCCAGCGTGGGGCCATGGAACAGCTCCAGACAGCCGACATCATCCTGAACCTTGCTTACCGGTGCCGGAAACGCAAACGCCGCGCCGACCCGTTGCTGCAGAACATCTTGTGGGATCTCATCGCCGATAAAGGCCGATAAAATTTTGGCGCTGCGGGTGACAAAATCCTGCGCCAGCATGTCGTCGATTTCTGTCAGGCTGAATTCCGGCAGATCGTGCGGAAAGAACAGGCCCTGATGCTTGCCAAGTCCCTGGGTGACGGCCTGCGCAAAGCTGACCTGCTCGTTATGATCTTTTAAGTTATACAGTTTCATTGGTTATCCCACTACGCGTGCGCCCGCCGTGTCCAGCCGGCAAATATGAACAAAGCCTTCCTGATTCTGCAGATAGTGCGCGCCAAGCCAGTCGGCGACGCGCTGTGCGGTGTCCGGTTTATCACACAACGCAAACAGCGTCGGGCCAGAGCCGGAGATGCCGCAAGCCTGCGCACCGATCTCCATTGTCGCCTGGCGCGCTTCGCTAAAGCCCGGCAACAGTTTGGTACGGTACGGTTCGGCAATGACATCTTTCATCAATTTTGCCGCCAGCTGCGGCTGGCGGGTGTAGCAGGCATGAATAAAGCCCGCGAGGTGGCGACCATGGGCGATACAATCCTGGCGGCGGTATTGTGCCGGCAGAATCGCCCGCGCTTCGGCGGTGGAGACTTTAATCCCCGGATAGGCCAATACCCACAGCCACTCATCAAACCCCGGCACCTGCTGGCTGATAATCCCGTTCTCTTCGATCATCAACTGCATGCCGCCAAGATAGCACGGCGCCACGTTATCGTAGTGAATGCTGCCGGAGATACGCCCTTCCATCTCCCCCATCAGCGCCAGCATCCGCGTCTCGTTGAGCGGCTTACCGCAGAACTCGTTCATGGCCACCAGCGCGGCGACCACCGAGCAGGCGCTGGAGCCGAGCCCGGAGCCGATCGGCATGTTTTTTTCCAGGGTCATCGTCACCGGTACCGTCTTACCGATCTCCCGGCAAAAACTTTCCCAGCACTGATAAACAATGTTTTCCTGCGGCGCCGTCGGCAGCTTGCTGGCGAAGCGTCCCAGATTGTGCAGACTGAATTGCTCCGCCGCTTCAACAGTGACGTTATCGCCCAGCAGCGTGCCATCCACCGGCGTGACCGCCGCGCCCAACACATCAAACCCGACGCTCATATTGGCACTGGAAGCCGGGGCATATACTTTGACCATCTTAAACTCCTAACTTCCAGGACAAGGTGCGCAGCAGGTCGGCAAATACGCCGGCCGCCGTGACGTCGTTCCCGGCACCATAGCCGCGCAGCACCAGCGGCAGTGGCTGATAATAGTGGCTGTAAAAGGCCAGCGCGTTCTCACCATTTTTGACTTTGAATAACGGATCGTTGCCGTCAACGGCGGCAATTTTCACGCGGCAGGTACCATCCTCTTCGATGTTACCAACGTAGCGCAAGACTTTACCTTCATCACGTGCCTTGGCAACCCGCGAAGCAAACCCATCGTCCAGCGACGGCAGACGGGCCATAAAGGTGTCGACGTCGCCGCTGGCGTCGAAGTCCGCCGGCAGCGCCGACTCCACGATAATGTCCGACAGCTCCAGTTCACGCCCGGTCTCACGGGCCAGAATCAACAGCTTACGCGCGACATCCACCCCGGATAAATCGTCGCGCGGATCCGGCTCGGTATACCCCATCTCACGGGCCAGCGCCGTCGCGGCTGAGAAACTCACCCCCTCGTCCAGCTTGCCGAAGATAAAGGACAGAGAGCCGGAAAGGATCCCGGAGAAGTGGCGCAGCTCATCGCCGGCGTTGAGCAGGTTCTGCAGGTTCTCAATCACCGGCAGGCCAGCGCCAACGTTAGTGTCATAGAGGAACTTGCGGCGCGAGCTGCTGGCCGCATGGCGCAGCTGGTGATAGTAATCCAGCGAAGAGGTATTGGCCTTTTTGTTCGGCGTCACCACATGGAAACCTTCGCGCAGGAAGTCGGCGTACTGATCGGCGACCGCCTGGCTGGAGGTACAGTCGACGATCACCGGATTGAGCAGGTGGTACTCTTTCACCAGACGGATCAGGCGGCCAAGATTAAACGGCTCTTTCGCCTCCGCCAGCGCTTCACTCCAGTTCTCCAGATTCAGGCCATGAACGCTGGTCAGCAGCGCCTGAGAATTGGCTACACCGCAGACGCGCAGATCGATATGTTTGTTCTTCAGCCATCCCTGCTGGCGCTTGATCTGCTCCAGCAGCGCGCCGCCGACGCCGCCGACGCCGATGACAAACACTTCAATCACCTGGTCGGTGTTGAACAGCATCTGGTGGGTTACACGCACGCCGGTGGTGGCGTCGTCATTGCTGACCACTACCGAAATAGAGCGCTCAGAAGAGCCCTGGGCAATCGCCACGATATTGATATTAGCGCGGGCCAGCGCCGCAAAGAATTTCGCCGAGATACCGCGCAGGGTACGCATCCCGTCGCCCACCACGGAGATGATGGCCAGACGCTCCATAATGGCCAGCGGCTCCAGCAGCCCCTCTTTCAGCTCGAGATAAAACTCATCTTCCATCGCCCGTTTGGCACGAGCGCAATCGCTCTGCGGCACGCAGAAACTGATGCTGTACTCCGAAGAGGATTGGGTGATCAATACCACCGAGATGCCAGCGCGGGACATGGTGGCGAAGACGCGGGCCGCCATACCGACCATACCTTTCATCCCTGGACCGGAGACGTTGAACATCGCCATATTGTTGAGGTTAGAGATGCCTTTCACCGGCAGGTCGTCTTCATCGCGACTGGCGCCGATGAGCGTTCCCGGCGCCTGCGGGTTGCCGGTATTTTTGATCAGGCATGGGATCTGAAACTGAGCGATAGGGGCAATGGTGCGCGGATGCAGCACTTTCGCGCCAAAGTAGGAGAGCTCCATCGCCTCCTGATAAGACATTGATTTCAGCAGACGCGCATCTGGCACCTGGCGCGGATCGCAGGTATACACCCCGTCGACATCGGTCCAGATTTCGCAACAGTCCGCGCGCAGGCAGGCGGCCAGTACCGCAGCCGAATAGTCGGAGCCGTTACGCCCCAGCACCACCAGTTCGCCCTTCTCATTGCCAGCGGTAAATCCGGCCATCAGGATCATATGGTCTGCCGGGATCTGGCTGGCGGCAATGCGGCGGGTGGATTCGGCGATATCGACCGTGGATTCCAGATAGTGGCCCACTGCGAGCAGTTTTTCGACCGGGTTAATCACACTGACTTTATGACCACGGGCTTCCAGCAGACCCGCCATGATGGCGATGGAGAGCTTTTCGCCACGGCAGATCAGCGCGGCATTCACTCCGTCCGGGCACTGGCCCAGCAGGCTGATGCCGTGCAGGACATGCTTAATCTGAGCAAATTCCTGCTCAACGAAGGCTTTCAGCTGGGCAAGCGGGAAAGCGGGCTGGGCATCGGCAAGGCCCTGAAGAAGTTCGGCAAAAATGCGTTCAGCGTCGGTAATATTCGGGAGGGCATCCTGGCCACCGATCGTTTTTTCAATCATCGCCACCAGATGGTTGGTGATCTTCGCCGGGGCAGACAGTACGGTCGCTACCTGCCCCTGCCTGGCATTACTCTCCAGAATATCGGCAACCCGCAGAAAACGTTCCGCATTTGCCACTGATGTACCGCCGAACTTCAACACTCGCATGGTTCTTACCCCTTGATCTCTTGTCAAAAAAAAAGCCCGCACTGTTCAGGTGCGGGCTTTTTTCTGTGTTTCCTGTACGCGTCAGCCCGCACCGTTACCTGTGGTAATGGTGGTGGTGATAATGGTGGTAATCATGCCGATGCGATTCATGGATGTTGTGTACTCTGTATTTTTATCTGTCTGTGTGTCCTGCCTATATTGGTTAAAGTATCTGCCTTCTTAAGTCAATGAATTTCTCAATTAACCCTATTTCAGCCAGCTTGCGTATTGCGCCGTCACGGCAAGAAAAAACATCCAGATCGGCGGAACCCAGCCCTCAAAAACAGCACAGATAACCATAATTAAAAAATATGACAGAGCTTTATTCCGGGAGGTTTTTTTCAATATCATGCAGCAATCGATGCAACATTGCCGTGTCGCGCTGCTGCAGAAGCCCCATTCGTTGCGCCAGCCAGTCGACCAGTTTGGCATCCTCCTCCACGCCTAAACGCGAAAGTAATGCCTCGGTGCGGACGCGTAACGCCTGCAGCTGATGATGGTCTGCGGCGGCGGCGGTGGGCGCCGTTTGTTGCATTAGCGATGCTAATTGATAACAGTAGACCATCACCGACTGGCCGAGATTCAGCGACGGATAATCCGCCACCATCGGCACGCCGGTGAGCACATCGGCCAGGGCCAGCTCCTCGTTGCTCAACCCGGAATCTTCACGGCCAAATACCAGCGCCGCATGCGTCATCCACTGCGCCTTCTCCTCCAGCAGAGGTAACAGCTGCTGCGGCGTGGCGTAATAGTGAAACCGCGCGCGACTACGGGCGGTGGTGGCGACGGTAAAATCGACGTCGTGCAGCGCTTCGGCAAGGGTTGGATAGGTGGTGATGCCATCGAGGATATCGCCTGAGCCATGCGCCACCCAGCGTGCCGCCGGCGCCAGGTGGGCTTCACTGTCCACGATCCGTAGATCGCGAAATCCCATGGTCTTCATCGCTCTGGCGGCGGCGCCGACGTTTTCTGCCCGGGCTGGGGCCACTAAAATGATCGTTAAACGCATTGCAGTTTCTTTCTCTCTCTCAGGCGTTGGCGAAGCGCTGGCCGCACCATTTTACGCGGTGAAAATTTACAAATTTGCAACAAAAATCACTAAAATTGCGTTTGCTTACCCATAAAAAAATCTAAACTGTTCTCAGGAGGCCATGACAAGAAGTATGTTAACAGAACCCATTTATCCATATGATGGGCAATGAAATTTCATCTGAGGTATCGTTCCACGCATTGGATTCACTGTATTTATTAATTTATCCACGCAACTAGTTGAGCTGTGTAAGGATTGTGACTATAAAGAGCATGACGATGCAATGATTTCACAAGACTGTTAACGTGCTACAATTGAACTTGATATATGTCAACGAAGCGTAGTTTTATTGGGTGTTCGGCCTCTCTTAGCCTGTTATGTTGCTGTTAAAATGGTTAGGATGACAGCCGTTTTTGACACCGTCGGGTCCAGAGGGAAAGTACCCACGACCAAGCTAATGATGTTGTTGACGTTGATGGAAAGTGCATCAAGAACGCAATTACGTACTTTAGTCATGTTACGCCGCGCATGTTAATTTGCGACATGCAGCAGGCAGGTCAGGGACTTTGGTACTTCCTGTTTCGATTTAGTTGGCAATTTAGGTAGCAAACATGCAGACCCCGCACATTCTTATCGTTGAAGACGAGTTGGTAACACGCAACACGTTAAAAAGTATTTTCGAAGCAGAAGGTTACGATGTATTCGAAGCGACCGATGGCGCGGAAATGCATCAGATCCTGTCTGAAAATGATATCAACCTGGTGATCATGGATATCAACCTGCCGGGTAAAAATGGTCTTCTGCTGGCGCGCGAGTTGCGTGAGCAGGCTGACGTCGCGCTGATGTTTTTAACTGGCCGCGACAACGAAGTGGATAAGATCCTTGGCCTCGAAATCGGCGCTGACGACTATATCACTAAACCGTTTAACCCGCGTGAACTGACTATCCGCGCGCGCAACCTGCTCTCCCGTACCATGAATCTCGGTACCGTGAGCGAAGAGCGCCGCAGCGTGGAGAGCTACAAGTTCAATGGTTGGGAACTCGATATCAACAGCCGCTCACTGGTGAGCCCGAACGGCGAGCAGTACAAGCTGCCGCGCAGTGAATTCCGCGCGATGCTGCACTTCTGCGAAAACCCGGGCAAAATTCAGTCTCGCGCCGAGCTGCTGAAGAAAATGACCGGTCGTGAGCTGAAGCCACATGACCGTACCGTTGATGTGACCATTCGTCGGATTCGTAAACACTTCGAGTCTACTCCGGATACCCCGGAAATCATCGCCACTATTCACGGTGAAGGCTACCGTTTCTGTGGCGATCTGCAGGAATAATGCGTTTTATTCCGCAGCCATGATGTGAAAACGGCGCCCCAAGGGCGCCGTTTTTTATGCCGTCACTCTTTCCAGAGGCGCAGCTTGTCATCATCGGCAGCCGGCGGCGGAGGCGCACTGCCTTTCGGTAACGATAACGCATACCAGTCCACCCGGCGGGTCAAAAACATCAGGACGCTCAGCGCCAGCGCCAGTACCCCGGTACCCAGCAGCAGCGCGCTGTCCTCGGAATGCAGCAGAAACCACATCACCCCATCCAGCAGTAGCAGCGCGGCGACAAACAGCAGGCTGTTACGCCATCCCCTGAGCACTGCCTGTAAATAGACCCCGTTCATCACCGCGCCGGACAGGCTGGCCGCCAGCCAGGCGGCGGTAAACCCAACGTGCTCCGAAAGCGCCAGCAGCACCAGGTAAAACAGCACCAGCGACAGGCCCACCAGCAGATACTGCATTGGATGCAGGGGACGATGAGTCAGGCTCTCGAACACGAAAAAGGCCATAAAGGTCAGCCCAATTAACAGGATGGCGTATTTTGTCGCCCGGTCGGTTAGCTGGTACTGGTCGGCAAGCGACATCACATCGGCACTGAACGCTGGCAGCCGCGACCACGGGATCTCCATATCATCCTTGAAATAGCTACCCATATCGTTGGCGAACCAGCTGCTTTGCCAGTGGGCGCGATAGCCGGCAGCACTCACTTCCCGTTGCGTTGGCAGGAAGCTGCCGAGAAAGCCGGGATGCGGCCAGTTACTGGTCAACTGCAGTTCGCTGTTACGCCCGATCGGCACCAGTGAAAATTCTCCCGTCCCGTTCAGCTCGAGAGAAAAGGCAATCTCAAGCGGCTTGTTGTCCTCCGCCAGCGCAGGCATTGGCATATGAATACCTGCGCCATCGCCGCTTATCCCCAGCCCCGGCTCCACGCTTAATACGTTACCGTTGACCTCCGGGGCATGGATGGCGCCAATACCGCGGGCATCGCCGACGCTCACCACCAGCCGCGGCTGGCCCAGGACAATATTCGATTTTCTCAGCGCCGCCAGACGCAGCGGATCAAACGAGGCCTTAATCTGCAGGGCGTTATGCCAGACCTGGCCGCTGTAGATGCCTACCCTCCGCGACTCCACGGTCTGTTTGCCGTTGACCGCCAACGACTCCGGCAGCCAGTAGTACTCCCAGCGCCGCTGATATTCGACCTCTTTTTGGTTCTCCATGCGGGTCAGGGTCTCGGTCACCGGAATGGCGATCAGCGGCCCGGCGAGTTTTTGCGAGCCACTGGTGCTCTGCTCAATGGCGTCCACCACCTCGCTGCGATAATCCGCCCGCTCATTAATAAGCTCCCTGACCATCATTAGCGGCAAAGATAACAGCACGACACAACCGATTAACGTGGTGATTTTCCAGAATAACGGTGATTTCAACATAGCCTTTCTCCCTATCGTGATGGCCTCACTGTAGGGCGGCTATGTGGGGGGAATTTGAAGCTATGTGAAGGGACGGTGAAGTCGCAGCGTGGCGACCGCACCGCCTTCGGGACGATTGTGCAGACGAATATCGCCCTGATGCAGGCGCGCCACTTCACGAACGAACGCCAGTCCAAGGCCGCTGCTCTTATGGCCATTTTCGCGCGGCAGCGAGTAGAAGCGTTCAAAAATACGCGCCTGCGCATAGTCCGGAATACCACACCCGTTATCGATGACGCTCAGTTGCACCTCTTCATTCCGCTTCTCCGCGGCCAGGACGATCTCGCCGCCCTGGGGGGTAAAATCAATCGCGTTGTCGAGCAGGTTACCCAGCGCCTGGGCCAGCAGTTCGCCATCACCATTGACGGTTATTCCGCACGTCTGCCAGCGCAGAGTGATGGCTTTCGTCGCCAGGGCGATGTCGCGCTCCTCCGTAAGGCGTTGGAATAGCGCGTCAACCGATACCGGCTGCCGCTTTATCTCCAGCTGGTTTTCCAGTCGTGCCTGCTGGAGCAATCGCTCTACCAGCAGCTGCATCCGGGTGTTCTGCGCAAGGATATTGGCGGTAAACCGCGCCGCGACCTCAGGCGGAGGCCCTTCACGCAGGATCTCCGCCGCACCGCGGATGGCCGCCAGCGGGCTCTTCAGCTCGTGAGTCAGGTCATAGACATAGTTTTCGATGGCATTTTTACCCTCAAGCTTCACCCGCATGCTCTCGAGGGCCTGCGCCAGCTTGCGCAGTTCGCTGCTGCCCACCTCAGGCAGCGGCAGCGGACGCTCCGCGGTCACCGAGTCCGCATAGCGCACCAGCTTGCCGATAGAAAAATTGATCCACCAGACGACGCCGCAGCCAATCAACAGCGCAATGCCCAGCAGGGCGCCACCGGCCCAGAGGATCCGCCGCTCGCTGCGCTTAATGACCGGCGTCATCGCCAGGTTGGGTTTACCGACGCTCAGCACGCCGATAATCCGCCCCTCATCCATCACTGGCGCGGCGATATACATGACTGAGCTGGTTTCATCATTCGGATCGCTGCGTGTACTGCGCGCGCCGTACTGGCCGCGCAAGGTGAGCCAGACGTCGTTCCAGCGCGAATAGTCCTGCCCTGTCGCCTGCCCGCTGGAGTCAAACACCACTTTGCCCCTGGCATCAGTCAGATAGACACGGTACTCATTACGCACCTTTTTAATTCCGCCAATATGGGCGTTGAGAGGCTGCTGGTTGAGCTGTTGAAAGGCCTGCGCCAGCCTGCCCTGCTGCGGGTTTGCCGCCAGCAGGTCTTCACGTGCCAGCGCCGCCAGCAGGGTGGCGGTATCGTTGAGGGTCCCCTCCGTCGCCCGGCGCACGCCCGGCTTCACTTCCTGGACAAAGATCGACAGCACAAACCACGCGGCGATAGCGACGATAAGAAAATAGCCCAGCAGCAGACGCATGCCGATGCGCATCAGCCACGCCCCAGGCTGTAGCCCATGCCGCGATGGGTATTGATCGGCGTAACCTCAGGATTCACTGCCCGCAGCTTGGCGCGCAGGGTTTTGATATGGGTATCGACGGTACGGTCGAGGCTTTCCCAGGCATCGCTCCACACCAGCTCCATTAGCTGCTGACGGGAGAAGACGCGACCGGGCGCATGCAGCAGGGTTTTCAACAGCAGGAATTCGTAGCGCGTCAGGTTCAGCGGCTGGCCGAACCAGCTTATCGACGCCGCCTGCTCATCGAGCACAAACTCGCCGACGCGTACCACCGGCGAAGGCGCGGCAAACTTCTGCAGTCGCCGCAGCACGGTTCGCACCCGCGCGCAGACTTCGCGCGGCGAAAACGGCTTGGCGATATAATCGTCAGCGCCTATTTCCAGCCCGAGCAGTTTATCGACCTCGTCGCTCCGCGCCGTCAGAAACAGCACCGGCAGCGCCGGATAACGCGTCAGCAGGCGCCGACAGAGCTCGAAGCCGCTGATATCCGGCAAGCCGACGTCGAGGATGGCGACATCGGGCGCCTGATGCGCCGCCGCCTCCAGCGCGGGCAACCCGCGGCCAAAGATGGTGACCTGGAAGCCCTCCTGCTGCAGCATATAAACCAAGGTATCAGCGATACTCTGTTCATCCTCAACTAACCAAATCCGTGGCTGCTGCATGCGCGCTCCCGTTTATTTATTCCATGGCATGATCGGTACGGCGCTGATGGCGTTCTTCGGCGAGCCATCAACCACTTTATCCGAGTAGGTCAAATAGACCAGCGCATTGCGCTTCGCATCATAGAAGCGAACAACCTGCAGTTTTTTAAACACCAGCGAGGTGCGCTTCTGGAACACCACGTCGCCCTGGCTTTTGCCGTTTTTGATTTTGTCCGTCAGCTCAATCGGCCCGACCTGCTGGCAGGAGATGGCCGCGTCGGAGGTATCTTCCGCCAGCCCCAACCCGCCCTTGATCCCGCCGGTTTTCGCCCGGCTGATATAGCAGGTCACGTTCTGCACATCCGGATCGTCAAAGGCTTCGACGACAATTTTGTGATCCGGCCCTAACCATTTGAAGACCGTATCCACGGAACCAATCTGCTCCGCCTGAGCCATCTGGCAGCCGGCCAGCAGCAGCAGGCCCATCGCAAACTTCTTGTATTTCATATTGTTACCATTATTAAAAAATATAGCTGAGTGATTATCACGCACTTAGCAGAAAAGGTTTATAGATCACAGCTTTACAAAATTATCGTTCAGCTCCACTGACCTTCCGCATTTAAAAGCAAAAAAAACACTGAATGCTAAAACATCAAAAAATGCTATTATCCGCTACTTTAATATCAGGCACCTGTGTTTAAGGATGGGGACATTTTATGGATCAAGCAGGGATTATTCGCGATCTCCTTAGCTGGCTGGAAGGTCACCTGGATCAGCCGCTTTCTCTGGACAATGTGGCGGCGAAGGCAGGTTATTCCAAGTGGCATTTACAGCGAATGTTTAAGGATGTCACCGGCCATGCCATCGGTGCCTATATTCGCGCGCGCCGGTTATCGAAATCTGCTGTCGCATTACGTCTTACCGCCCGTCCAATCCTTGATATTGCGCTTCAGTACCGCTTCGACTCCCAGCAGACCTTCACCCGGGCATTTAAAAAGCAGTTCTCGCTGACGCCGGCGCTCTACCGCCGCTCACCGGACTGGAGCTCGTTCGGTATGCGTCCGCCGCTGCGTCTTGGCGAATTCACGCTGCCAAAACATGAATTTGTCGCCCTGCCTACCACTCAGTTGCTCGGCGTCACCCAGAGCTATACCTGTAAGCTCGAGGAAATCTCCGATTTCCGCAACCAGATGCGCGTCCAGTTCTGGCGGGACTTCCTCGGTAATTCGCCGTCGATCCCTCCGGTGCTCTACGGGCTGCATGAGCCGCGTCCGAGCCTGGAGAAGGACGATGAGCAGGAAGTGTTCTATACCACCGCGCTGACGCCGGAGATGGCTAATGGCCATCTGCAGAACGCCCATCCGGTCACCCTGGAGGGCGGCGAGTATGTCATGTTTACGTATGAAGGACTGGGCACCGGCCTGCAGGAATTCATCCTGACGGTCTACGGCACCTGCATGCCGATGCTAAACCTGACCCGTCGCAAGGGGCTGGATATTGAACGCTTCTACCCTGAGGATGAAAACCGGGATCAGGCTACGCCGATTCAGTTACGCTGCGAGTATCTGATCCCGATTCGTCGTTAACGCTGCAGCTCGTCCATCGCGGGGGCGTCAAGATGCGAGACGTCGCCCGCCGTTTCCACCACCCAGCCGGAAGCCAGCCACGGGCTTTGCTGATAGTCGACGCGCGAGATAGAGCAGTTGCGCAGTCGCAGACGACGCTCAGCGTATGCCGGCAGCCCTAAAATCGTGCTCACCAGGCAGCCCAGCGCCATACCATGACTCACCAGCAGCGGTCGGCTACCGGCCGGTAACTCCAGACAGGATGCCAGCGCCGCATGCATTCGCTCGCTGAGCTCCTGCATCGATTCGCCCTGCGGAATACGACCATCCGGCGTGCCGTTGACCAGCTGGCGACGCCAGCCCTCTTCTTCTTCGCTGAGCGAGTCGATATGGCGCTTCTCCAGCACCCCCATATCCAGCTCGCGCAGACGCGCATCGGCGATCACGCTGCAACCACAGGCTTCGGCGATAATCTCTGCTGTACGGCGGGTTCGCCCCAGATCGCTGGTAATGATATGGGTGATCCCCAGCGTTCTGGCGCGCTCGCCAACCTGCCAGGCCTGGCGCTCACCGTGTGCGGTCAGCGGGCTATCGGACTGACCCTGAATACGTCGCTCGGCGTTCCACTGCGTTTCACCGTGGCGAACAAGGTATACCTGTAACATGCTTTTATTCCGTTCTGAACTCGTCATCAACCAGCTTAGGGCATTACCGCCTGCCCTGAGGGTGATTTAGAGTATACTGCGATGACTTTAGTTTATTCTGAGTTGTTTTGATTATGCACCATGTTGTCTCAGCGACCACTAATCCCGCCAAAATTCAGGCAATTCTGCAGGCTTTTAACGAGATTTTCGGCGAAGGATCCTGCCATATTGAGTCCATCTCCGTCGAGAGCGGCGTGCCGGAACAGCCCTTCGGCAGCGAGGAAACGCGCGCTGGCGCACGAAATCGTGTCGCCAATGCGCGCCTTATCCAGCCCGATGCCGATTTCTGGGTGGCCATTGAGGCCGGTATCGACGATGGCAGCACCTTTAGCTGGGTGGTCATTGAAAGCGCTGATCGGCGCGGAGAAGCGCGCTCAGCCACGCTGCCGTTACCTGAGGTTATTCTTGAGCAGGTTCGCGCTGGTGAAGCCCTGGGACCGGTCATGTCGCAGTATACCGGCATCAACCAGATCGGTCGTAAAGAGGGAGCGATTGGGGTTTTCACCGGTGGAAAATTAACCCGCAGCAGCGTTTACCATCAGGCGGTCGTGCTGGCGTTGAGCCCGTTCCATAACGCTATTTATCGCTAGTCAGCAGCGTCTGTTCCAGCCACTGACGCAGTTCGGCCGGCGCTGATTTCAGGCTGTTTGACCCGCGGGTGATGGTCGCAATCCCGGCGCCGAGCTCATTTTTCAGCTCGCGCTGGCTCATCTCGCCGCGCAGCAGCTCTTCAATAATGCGCACCCGGGTGCCCAGCGCTTCGCGCTCGTCGGGTGTCAGCATCAGCTGCAGCAATGGCAGATGCAGATCCTCAGCATAGGCCTGCTGTAACAGCGCCACAAAGCGCAGCCACTCCTGATGACGTTGTTCGGCAACGGCCGCGGAATAAGGAGATTGTTGGGTCATATCGCGCCACCATATTGAGACGGGCAGCTTACGCTGCCCGTCGAATGTACTCTTCAACGAGTACAAAGCATAACATACTTCCCGGCGATCAGTAACGCTGCCGCCACTCCGCATCGCTGAACAGCTTATCCTGCTGGCCCATAAAGTAGCGATAGTAGGCGTCATAGGAGAGGACATTCTTCACGTAGCCACGGGTTTCCGAGAACGGAATACTCTCGATAAACGCCACCGCATCGATCCGTCCGGCGCTGTTCCCCTGCCAGGTACGAACCCGGCCCGGCCCGGCGTTATAGGCCGCCGAGGCATAGATACGGTTATTGCCGAACTGCTGGTAGACATACTGCAGATAGCTGGTGCCGATATTGATATTGGTTTCCGGATCCAGCAGCTGCGACGGGCCGCTGTAGCCGGGAATGCTGAACATACTGACGGTATGCGTCGCGGTGCCCGGCATAATCTGCATCAGTCCGCTGGCGCCAACCGGCGAGCGCACTTTCGGGTTCCAGGCACTCTCCTGACGAGCAATCGCCATCGCATAGCTCTGCGGGATATCTTTGCCACTGATGTAACGCGCGAACAGATCGTTATACGCCAGCGGGAAGCGCTCCTCCAGCTGATCCCACAGTTTGCCGGCGATCGTCGCCTGCACGCTCAGATCCCACCAGTGCTGATCAAAAGCGTAACGCGCCAGCTGCGCCTGCTGGGATTTGGTACGGCTGGTGACCAGATTCGCCCATTCGGTGCGCGCGGTGTTATCCATATTCCAGTACATCAGTTCGCGTACCCGCGCCATCTCCGGACCGGAAGCCAGCGCCGGATCGATCGTTCCCGAGGCTTTATCGATGCGGAAGGTATACTCCTCGCCAAGTCGCTGCGCAGCGACCATCGGGTAGAAGCCTCGCTGTTGCATCAACGAGCGAAGGATCGCCTGCGCCTCCTCGTCCCTGCCGCGCTCCAGCAGCAGATCCGCTTGCCAGTAGCGCCATTCGTCTTTCTCTTTCGCCTCCATTGGCAGGCGCGCCAGCCAGGTGTTCAGACCATGGCGATCGCCCGTCCCCAAGGCCATCCGCACCCGCCGCTCCACCAGCGGTGTGGACTGCGAGCGCATGATTGCGTCATCACGCCAGATAGCCTGCTCTTCGGTTACATCGGTACCCATCAGGCGCCAGGCGACAATATCACGTAACTCCTGAGTCTGATCCTCATTGAGCTGCTGAGCCTGCACCAGCGAAGGGATCATCAGGCGGGCATTTTCCACATCCTGACGGGCGACGCTGGCGAAGGCGACGGCGGCCATCTGGCGGGTAAAGTCGGTCGCTCCGGTGGTGCGGGCGAAGGTCAGGACGCTGTTTGGATCGTTAGCCAGCGCGACGACGGCGGAAGCGATGCTCTGATAGTTGGCGGGCATCTGCTGAGCCAGCGATTTGACCAGCCCGATATTGCCGGCCTTCATCGCCAGGCGGATCCGTTCTAGATAGGCCAGCGGATCCTGCTGTCCGGAGTCACGCCAGGCGCTGAACAGCGGCTCACAGGCGCCAGGCTGGTTCTTGCCCGTCAGCCACAGGTCTTTCGCCCCGCTCCAGGCTTCCTGCGACTGCCCCACGCTCAGCTTGGCGTAGTAATAGCTGCACTGCGCCTCGGTGCTGGTCGGCTTATCGGGACTAAACGCCAGTAGGCCGCGCCAGTCGCTGCGCCGGGCCAGTTCATTCACAAAGCGCGAACGTAATGAACGCGCCGGGGGCAGCGTCGGATTGGCGTCAATAAAGTTTTTCACTACCAGCGCCGGCTGGTTCATCAGATCATCGGTGATCTGCCGGTACTGCAAATAGGGATACAGGGGATAAGTGCTTAACGTGGGCATCAGCTGATCGACCACATCCATCTGCCGGCTATCCCACGCCTGCTTAATTTGTGCGTAGCGACTGCGTTGTTCATCCAGTGAATCCGCATGCGCCAGCTGACTCAACGTCAACAGACCAACGCTGGCAGCCAAAAGATGCCACGCTATTTTTTTGGCTTTTTCCACAAGCTCTTCCTCTTTCCGGTGCATTTTCGCAGCATCGTGCCGCTTAAAAGCCCCTGCCGGTTCGGCAGGCAGCTTTACTTATGCTAATCAGACAACGCTAAACGCGCCATGTCCTGGACATTTTTTTACGCTTCTGTGAATCCTGTCGCCTCGCTGGGATTAGCGCGCGAAAAAGGCTACACTTCGGCTTTGAACTATCTATCAAAATAGAAAGAGGCGAAGTCCAACGTGGCTCAATTCGTTTATACCATGCATCGTGTCGGCAAAGTGGTTCCGCCGAAACGTCATATTTTGAAAAATATCTCCCTCAGCTTCTTCCCTGGCGCGAAAATCGGTGTGCTTGGTCTGAACGGCGCCGGTAAATCTACCCTGCTGCGCATCATGGCCGGTATCGACACCGAGATCGAAGGTGAAGCGCGTCCGCAGCCTGGCCTCAAAATCGGCTACCTGCCGCAGGAGCCGCAGCTCAACCCGGAGCACACTGTGCGTGAGTCCGTTGAAGAAGCGGTCGCCGAAGTGGTTAACGCGCTGAAGGGTCTGGACGAAGTCTATGCCAAATACGCCGAGCCGGATGCGGATTTCGATAAGCTTGCCGCTCAGCAAGGCAAGTTCGAAGAGATTATCCAGGCGCACGACGGTCACAACCTGAACGTGCAGCTTGAGCGCGCGGCCGATGCCCTGCGTCTGCCGGACTGGGATGCGAAAATTGCTAATCTTTCCGGTGGTGAACGCCGCCGCGTCGCGCTGTGCCGCCTGCTGCTGGAAAAACCAGACATGCTGCTGCTCGACGAACCGACTAACCACCTGGATGCCGAGTCCGTCGCCTGGCTGGAACGCTTCCTGCACGACTTTGAAGGTACCGTCGTAGCGATTACCCACGACCGTTACTTCCTCGACAACGTCGCCGGCTGGATCCTCGAGCTTGACCGCGGCGAAGGTATTCCGTGGGAAGGTAACTACTCCTCCTGGCTGGAGCAGAAAGATCAGCGCCTGGCACAGGAAGCGTCTCAGGAAGCGGCGCGTCGCAAATCTATCGAGAAAGAACTCGAGTGGGTTCGCCAGGGCGCCAAAGGCCGTCAGTCCAAGGGCAAAGCCCGTCTGGCACGCTTTGAAGAGCTTAACAACGTCGAATACCAGAAACGTAACGAAACCAACGAACTGTTCATTCCGCCAGGCGCGCGTCTGGGCGATAAAGTTCTGGAAGTCAGCAACCTGCGTAAATCCTACGGCGACCGTCTGCTGATCGACGATCTGAGCTTCTCGGTACCGAAAGGCGCTATCGTTGGTATCATCGGTCCGAACGGCGCGGGTAAATCTACCCTGTTCCGCATGATGTCCGGCCAGGAACAACCAGATTCCGGCACCATCACCCTGGGTGAAACCGTTAAGCTGGCCTCCGTCGATCAGTTCCGCGACGCGATGGACAACAGCAAGACCGTGTGGGAAGAAGTGTCCGGCGGCCTGGATATCATGAAGATCGGCAACACCGAGATGCCGAGCCGCGCCTACGTGGGCCGCTTTAACTTCAAAGGCGTCGACCAGGGTAAACGCGTTGGCGAACTGTCCGGCGGTGAACGCGGTCGTCTGCACCTGGCGAAGCTGCTGCAGGTGGGCGGTAACGTCCTGCTGCTCGATGAACCAACCAACGACCTGGATATCGAAACCCTGCGCGCGCTGGAAAACGCCCTGCTGGAGTTCCCGGGCTGCGCGATGGTTATCTCGCACGACCGCTGGTTCCTTGACCGTATCGCCACCCACATTCTGGATTACCAGGATGAAGGTAAAGTTGAGTTCTTCGAAGGTAACTTTACCGAGTACGAAGAGTACAAGAAACGCACTCTCGGCGCCGACGCGCTGGAGCCGAAGCGAATCAAGTACAAGCGTATCGCGAAATAAAACGCAAAAAGGCAACTTCGGTTGCCTTTTTTAATGTTTGCTCCCTCTCCCACCGGGAGAGGGCTGGGGTGAGGGCAAGGTAAATACAAAAAGGCAACGCAAGTTGCCTTTTTTAGGGTTTGCTCCCTCTCCCACCGGGAGAGGGTTGGGGTGAGGGTAAGGTAAATACAAAAAGGCAACGCAAGTTGCCTTTTTTAGGGTTTGCTCCCTCTCCCACCGGGAGAGGGCTGGGGTGAGGGCAACAGCCCGCAGAGGACCTACCCCTGCTCCCCCATCAGCTGCTTCACCAGCTCGACGCAGCGCAGGAAGCGCGCATCGTAGTCCGACTCCTTAACATGGACAAACTCGATCTCGTTCTCTTTCAGCAGCGACACCAGCAGCGACTGAAACTCCTTGCGATCCACTGAGCTCCCAAGACTGCGCAGTCCATCGGCCACCCACGGGGTATTGTTCTCCAGCAGGATCACCAGGTCGAAACGGTATTCATCAATCAGCGCCTGCACGAACGGGTGCTCACGCCCTTCGTACTTCAGGCAGAAGGCCTGAGTGCTGACGAAATCGGTATCGATAAATGCCACTTTGTTGGCGTATTTCACTGCAAAATCAATATACTGCGCATGTCCGAGGGCAATTTTATCGTAATCCGAATACTGGAGCGCCATCTCATCGCCGCCGAGATGCGAAAAGACATAATCCCGGCCATACTCCCAGGCGCTGGTGGTATTGAAGATATTGGCGAGCTTATTGACCAGCGTCGATTTACCGCTCGACTCGCCGCCGAGGATCGCCACCGTCCGCACAAAGAACGGTTTCACTTCCGTCGGAATATATTCCCAGTAGCGGAACGGGTTCTCACGGATCTGCCCGCCGCTAATATTCATAAAGGTCCGCTTAGGATCGATAAGCACCGTCTCGATCCCCAGATGCTCAAGGTACTGCGGCGCATCGGCCTCTTCCGAGGTATAGATCCGGTTCGGCTCGATCCCTTTTTCGCTCATAAAAGCGCGGATCCCATGACTCCAGACGTCCCAGCCGTGCGGATAGGGCTCCATTCCCTCTTCATTGAAGGCGTGGATGCGAATATTCTTCTGATATTTAAAGGTCTGCAGCAGCCAGCGCAGGCGGTCAGGCACCGTCGGCTGTTGCGACATGGCGCTCTCTTCAAACAGCTCGCGGTCGCGGGTGTCATCATAGCCCATGATGATATGCAGCTCATCGACCTGACTACAGGCGCGCTGTATCAGGTAGATATGCCCGGTATGCAGCGGGTAAAACTTACCAAACACCACACCGACGCTTTTCTGTCGGCGGGGGAACTCCAGCCCGAGAAAACGATGCAGTGCTTCAAGCTTCTGCGCGCTCGGGCTTTTGATTTTGGCGTTCAACAGCTGGCTGAGATACCCTTTGGTCATCCCGCTGGCTTCCGCCACCTGCTGCAGCGTACAGCCTTTCTGCTTAATGGCGCTTTTCAAATAGTCAAATGACGACATCGCTAATCTCCTTTTAACTTATTATAAGTCGTCAAAAACGCTTAGCGCGTCTGAAAGCTTTTTCACACCAAAGATTTGCATGCCTTCCGGCACTTTTTTCGGCACATTGGCCGCCGGGACGATGGCGCGGCGGAAACCATGCTTCGCCGCTTCGGAGATACGCTCCTGACCGCTCGGCACCGGGCGGATCTCGCCGGCTAGCCCGACTTCGCCAAAGACGACCAGATCCTGCGGCAGCGGGCGGTCGCGCAGGCTGGAAACCATCGCCAGCAGCAGCGCCAGATCGGCGCTGGTTTCAGTGACTTTGACCCCGCCAACCACGTTGACGAAGACGTCCTGATCGGCCATCTGTAGGCCGCCGTGGCGGTGCAGCACCGCCAGCAGGATCGCCAGACGGTTCTGTTCCAGCCCCACCGCCACGCGGCGCGGGTTGGACATCATCGAGTGATCCACCAGCGCCTGGATCTCCACCAGCAGCGGGCGAGTCCCTTCCCAGACCACCATCACCGAGCTGCCGGAAGTGACTTCATCACCCCGGCTGAGGAAGATGGCGGACGGGTTGCTGACTTCGCGCAGGCCCTGCTCGGTCATGGCGAAAACGCCGAGTTCATTGACCGCGCCAAAACGGTTTTTATGGCTGCGCAGGGTGCGGAAACGAGAATCGGCATCGCCGTCCAGTAGCACCGAGCAGTCGATACAGTGCTCCAGCACCTTCGGACCGGCCAGCGAGCCGTCTTTGGTAACGTGGCCGACCATCACAATCGCCACGCCGCGAGTTTTGGCAAAGCGCGTCAGATAGGCCGCGGTTTCACGTACCTGGGCGACACTGCCCGGCGACGACTGCACGTCAGCCATATGCATCACCTGAATGGAGTCGATCACCATCAGCTGCGGCTTTTCTTCATCGGCAATCTGACAGATCTGCTCAATGCTGGTTTCCGAGAGCATGTTCAGGTTCGCCGTTGGCAACCCGAGACGATGCGCGCGCATCGCCACCTGCTGCAGGGACTCCTCCCCGGTGACGTACAGGGTTTTCATCCCCTCCGCCAGTTTGCAGAGGGTTTGCAGCAGCAGCGTCGATTTCCCCGCGCCGGGGTTACCGCCAATCAGGATAGCGCTGCCCGGCACTACGCCGCCGCCCAGCACGCGGTCAAATTCTTTAAAGCCGGTGGAGAAACGCGGCAGCGCTTCCAGGCTGATGTCCGACAGCTTCTGTACCTTCGACACGCCGGCGTTACCGGCATAGCCTGACAGACGCTCGTTTCTCGCCACCTGCGGCGACGCGGCGATGCGCATCTCGGTGATGGTATTCCAGGCATGGCAGGCGCTGCACTGCCCCTGCCAGCGCGGATAATCCGCACCACATTCATTACAGACAAATGCGCGTTTTGGAGCTTTCGCCACGTTTACCTCTTACTTTTGGTTCATGCTGCCCGAGAGAATACAGAATACCCCCATCAGGTCAGCGTGGCGGATAGTCACTTCCGCCTGTTCATTCACTTTAGGCTTCGCGTGATAGGCGATGCCGAGGCCTGCCGCCTTAATCATCGGCAGGTCGTTAGCGCCATCACCGATAGCCACAGTTTGCGCCGTTGGGATCTCATACTTTTCCGCCAGCTTGCGCAACGTATTGGCTTTATATTTCGCATCGACGATATCGCCGAGCACGTTGCCGGTGAGCTTGCCGTCGCGGATCTCCAGTTCATTGGCGAACACCGCGTCGAGATGTAGCTTGTCGCGCAGGTACTCCGCAAAGAAGGTGAAGCCGCCGGAGGCGATCGCCACTTTCCAGCCCAGCGTTTCCAGCTTGAGCACCAGCTGTGCCAGGCCCGGCATCAGCGGCAGCGCGTCGCGAACCTGCAGCAAAATACTGGCATCCGCATCTTTCAGCGTCGCCACGCGCTGGCGCAGGCTGGCGGTGAAGTCCAGCTCCCCGCGCATCGCCCGCTCGGTCACTTCCGAGACCAGCTCGCCGGTGCCGGCCAGTTTCGCAATCTCATCAATGCATTCGATCTGGATCGCCGTGGAGTCCATGTCCATCACCAGTAGCCCTGGGGTGCGCAGATGGGGGATTTTACCCAATGGCGCGACGTCCAGCCCCGCCTCATGCGCCAGTCGCGTCGCACGGGGAGTCAGCGAACCGGCCAGGCGGATCACCTGGTAATCCTCGACCACCCAGGAGGCAACGATCACTAACGCGGCGCCCAGCTCGCGCTGCCAGTCCGTCAGACGGCGCTTATTCAGCCCACGCCCGTACAGCAGCCAGCCGCTGCGCCCGGCGTGATAATCCAGCGGCATGACCTCATCGCCGCTCAGGGAAAGCGGCAACCCAGGCCACAGGGAAACGTCTTCAGGCAGGTCGCACCAGGTCAAACTGTTAGGCATTACGGCTCCACATCTCTTCATTCAGGCGAGGAAAATAACGCATGAGGCTACCTTGTAACCAGCGCTTCTGGCAACATTAAGCTGCAAATTTTCAAAGGTGGAATATGGTTCGCGCAAAACTGAAATTCCGGCTGCATCGTGCGGTCATTGTCCTTATCTGTCTCGCCCTGCTCGTCGCATTGATGCAGGGCGCTTCGTGGTTCAGTCAGAACAGTCAGAAACAACGCAATCCGCAGCTGGAAGAGCTGGCCCGCACGCTGGCGCAGCAGGTGGTACTGAATCTCGTACCGCTGATGCGCAGCGAAACACCGGACGAGAAGCGCATTAATCAACTGTTGACGCAGCTGACCCATAACAGCCGCGTACTGGACGCCGGCGTGTATGACGAACAGGGCGACCTGGTGGCACGCTCTGGCGAAAGCGTCGAGGTTCGCGACCGGCTGGCGCTGGATGGCAAAAAAGCCGGCGGCTACTTCAACCAGCAGATTGTCGAGCCGGTTCCGGGAAAAAACGGTCCGCTGGGCTACCTGCGTCTGACCCTCGATACCCATACCCTGGCGACCGAGGCGAAGCAGGTGGATAATACCACCAATATATTACGCCTGATGCTGTTGCTGTCATTGGCTATCGGCGTGGTGCTGACCCGCACGCTGCTGCAGGGCAAACGCACCCGCTGGCAGCAATCGCCCTTCCTGCTCACCGCCAACAAGCCGGTTGAGGATGAAGACGATGAAAAGAAAGGAAATCTATAATGTCCACATTGCGCCTCCTGCTCTCTGACTCTTACGACCCGTGGTTCAACCTGGCGGTCGAGGAGTGTATTTTCCGCCAGATGCCCGCCACCCAGCGGGTGCTGTTCCTGTGGCGCAATGCTGATACCGTGGTCATCGGCCGCGCGCAGAACCCGTGGAAGGAGTGTAATACCCGACGCATGGAAGAGGACCACGTACGGCTGGCCCGTCGCAGCAGCGGCGGCGGCGCGGTGTTCCATGACCTCGGCAATACCTGCTTTACCTTTATGGCAGGCAAACCGGAGTACGACAAAACCGTCTCCACCGCTATCGTGCTGGCGGCGCTCAATTCACTCGGCGTAACCGCCGAAGCCTCCGGGCGCAACGATCTGGTGGTCAAAACTGACAACGGCGACCGCAAAGTCTCGGGCTCCGCCTATCGCGAAACCATGGACCGCGGTTTTCATCACGGTACCCTGCTGCTGAATGCCGATTTAAGCCGCCTCGCTAACTACCTTAACCCGGACCAGAAAAAGCTACAGGCTAAAGGCATTACCTCGGTGCGCGGTCGCGTGGCGAACCTGGTTGATCTGCTGCCGGGCATTACCCATCAGCAAGTTTGCGAGGCGATTCAGGAGGCGTTCTTCAGCCATTACGGCGAAAGGGTGGACGCCGAGGTGATCTCCCCGGACAACACGCCGGACCTGCCGAATTTTGCCGAGACCTTCGCCCGCCAGAGCAGCTGGGAGTGGAACTTCGGTCAGGCGCCGGCCTTCTCTCATCTGTTAGACGAGCGCTTTCGCTGGGGCGGCGTTGAGCTGCATTTTGATGTCGAGAAAGGCCATATCACCCGCGCGCAAGCCTTTACCGATAGCCTGAACCCGGCGCCGCTGGAGGCCCTGGCGGCACGCTTAGTTGGCTGTCAGTATCGGGCGGAAGTCTTGCAGCAGCAGTGTGAGGCGCTGGTCGGGGATTTCCCGGAGCAGGAAGCGGAACTGAAAGAACTGTCGACGTGGATGGCCGGTGCGGTGCGCTAATAAAAAAGCCCGCTGCGCTTAGCGGGCCTGGAAAACCGTAGGCCGGATCAGGCGAAGCCGCCACCCGGCACAACAGGTCTTATTCTTTATCGCCCAGCAGTACCGATTCCAGCGCGATTTTGATCATATCGTTGAAGGTCGTCTGACGCTCAGCGGCAGTGGTCTGCTCGTGAGTACGGATGTGGTCGGAAACGGTACAGATGGTCAGCGCTTTCGCGCCGAACTCCGCCGCGACGCCATAGATCCCGGCCGCTTCCATTTCCACGCCCAGGATGCCGTATTTTTCCATCACGTCAAACATGGACGGGTCCGGCGTATAGAACAGATCAGCGGAGAAGATGTTGCCAACGCGCGCGTCAACGCCCAGCGCTTTCGCCGCGTCTACCGCGTTACGCACCATGCCGAAATCGGCAATCGCCGCGAAGTCGTGGTCTTTGAAACGCAGACGGTTCACTTTAGAGTCGGTGCACGCGCCCATGCCGATCACCACGTCACGCAGTTTGACATCTTCACGCACCGCGCCGCAGGAGCCCACGCGGATGATTTTCTTCACGCCGAAATCGGTGATCAGCTCTTTGGTGTAGATTGAGCAGGACGGGATACCCATCCCGTGGCCCATCACGGAGATTTTGCGGCCTTTATAGGTGCCGGTGAAGCCCAGCATGCCGCGTACGTTGTTCACTTCACGCACGTCTTCAAGGAAGGTTTCTGCAATGTGCTTCGCGCGCAGCGGGTCGCCCGGCATCAAAACTACGTCAGCGAAATCGCCCATTTCTGCGTTAATGTGAGGAGTTGCCATCTTCAGTTCCTTTTACATTGTTGTTTTTGCCGGGTGGCGGCTACGCCTTACCCGGCCTACAAATCGTAGGCCCGGATCGCTGTGCGCCACCGGGCAATGACCTCAGAACATGGCTTTGCCATATTCCATGTCAGACGTACCAAAGTATTTCGCAATAGTCTGGCCGATGTCCGCGAAGGTTTCACGGTGACCGAGCGAACCCGGTTTCACTTTCGGGCCATATACCAGCACCGGAATATGCTCGCGGGTATGGTCGGTACCGGTCCAGGTCGGGTCACAGCCGTGGTCGGCGGTGAGGATCAGAATGTCGTCTTCCCCTACCAGCTCCATCAGCTCCGGCAGACGGCGGTCGAACAGCTCCAGACCCGCTGCGTAGCCGGCGACATCGCGACGGTGGCCCCAGGAGGAGTCAAAGTCGACGAAGTTAGTGAAGACGATGGTCTCGTCGCCCGCTTCCTTCATCTCTTTGATGGTCGCGTCGAACAGCGCGTCCAGCCCGGTGGCTTTCACTTTCTTAGTGATGCCGCAGTTGGCGTAGATGTCGGCGATTTTACCGACGGACACCACGTGGCCGTTTTTCTCGTCAACCAGCTTCTGCAGTACGGTCGGCGCCGGCGGTTCGACCGCCAGATCGTGACGGTTGCCGGTACGCTGGAAGTTACCGGCTTTATCGCCGATAAACGGACGGGCGATGACGCGGCCAATGTTGTAGCCGCCTTCGGTCAGCTCTTCACGCGCGATTTCGCACAGCTCATACAGCTTGTCGAGGCCAAAGGTCTCTTCGTGACAGGCGATCTGGAACACCGAGTCAGCAGAGGTATAGAAAATCGGTTTCCCGGTTTTCATGTGCTCTTCGCCCAGTTGATCGAGGATCACCGTCCCGGAAGAGTGGCAGTTGCCGAGGTAGCCCGGCAGGTTCGCACGCTTCACCAGCTTATCCAGCAGCTCCTGCGGGAAGCTGTTTTCATGGTCGCTAAAGTAGCCCCAGTCAAACAGCACCGGCACACCGGCGATTTCCCAGTGACCGGACGGCGTATCTTTACCAGAAGAGAGTTCATGCGCCCAGGCATAGGCACCAATCACTTCGGCATTGCCATCCATTCCGGCGGCAATTTTACCGGTAGAACCTTCATGCGCTTTCACCAGACCCAGACGGGTCAGGTTCGGTAAATTCAGCGGGCCTTTGCGGCCATTGTCAGCCTCGCCTTTGGCGCAGGCTTCCGCAATGTGGCCCATCGTATCGGCGCCGACGTCGCCAAAGCGGTCAGCGTCTTCCGTTGCACCAATCCCAAAGGAGTCCAGCACCATGATAAATGCACGTTTCATCTTGTTCTCCATACATCTTGCGCTGCAAAAAAGCGATCAGATCAGTATATCGCTATTCAGTGATGCGGCGATAGACTGTCGGTGTAATTTCCGGGGCTTTATCGTCCAGTTTAATGGCCGCTTTGACCGCTTTCGCGGCCTCCTGCCAGCTGTTCTCGTCTTTGGCATGGATCACCGCCAGCGGACGCTGTCCGTCGACGCGATCACCCAGACGCGCCATATCGGTAAAGCCAACGCTATAGTCAATGGTGTCTGATGCCTGGCGGCGGCCGCCGCCCATAGAAACCACTGCCATTCCCAGCGCGCGAGTATCCATCGCGCTGATAAAACCTTCGGTATCAGCATAGACCGCTTTGCTCAGCATCGCCGTCGGCAGATAATGATCATAATTCTCGACAAAGTCGGTCGGCCCTTTCTGCGCCGCGACCATGCGGCCAAAGACTTCCGCCGCTTTACCGTTATCCAGCACCGCCTGCAGCTTCGCGCGCGCCTCGGCGTCATCCGCCGCCAGCTTGCCGGAGATCAGCATTTCCACACACAGCGCCATCGTCACGTCGAACAGGCGTGGGTTGCGATATTCGCCGGTCAGGAACTGCACCGCTTCGCGAACTTCAACGGCGTTGCCGGCGCTGGATGCCAGCACCTGATTCATATCGGTCAGCAGCGCTGTGGTACGCACGCCGGCGCCGTTGGCAACACCCACGATCGCTTCGGCCAGCGCGGCAGAGAGTTCATAAGTCGGCATAAAGGCACCACTGCCGACTTTGACGTCCATCACCAGCGCGTCCAGCCCTTCCGCCAGTTTCTTGGCCAGAATCGAGGCGGTAATCAACGGGATGGAGTCCACCGTCGCGGTAATATCGCGGGTGGCATAGAAACGTTTGTCGGCCGGAGCAAGCGAGCTGGTCTGCCCGATAATCGCCACGCCGACATCTTTAATAATCTCGCGGAAGCGGTTGTCGTCCGGGAAGATATCGAAGCCCGGGATCGCTTCCAGTTTATCCAGCGTACCGCCGGTATGGCCGAGGCCACGCCCGGAGATCATCGGTACATAACCGCCGCAGGCGGCCACCATTGGCCCCAGCATCAGCGAGGTCACGTCACCCACGCCGCCGGTGGAGTGTTTATCGACGATCGGGCCGTTGAGGTTAAGACTTTTCCAGTTGAGAACGGTGCCGGAATCCCGCATCGCCATGGTCAGGGAAACACGCTCCGGCATGGACATATCGTGGAAGAAAATGGTCATCGCCAGCGCGGCGATCTGTCCTTCTGAGATAGTATTGTCGCGGATGCCGTTGATGAAAAAGCGGATCTCTTCATCGCTTAATGCATGACCATCACGTTTTTTACGAATAATTTCTTGTGCGAGAAACACGGTAACCTCCCAAAGAGAATAAATTGCCGGATGACGGCGCGAGCGCCTTATCCGGCCTACAGGCATCCATTCGTAGGCCGGATAAGCGCAGCGCCATCCGGCAAATCAAGGGATTAGTAGCTGCTGGCGCTCTTGCCGTCGCCGTGGCCCAGCGCTTTCAACAAGCTAGCCAGCAGGCTGGATGCGCCAAAACGATAGTGACGGGCATCGGCCCAGTCGGCACCGAACAGTTCATCTGCAATCGCCAGGAACTGCTGCGCATCTTCCGCGCTGCGTACGCCGCCGGCAGGCTTGAAGCCAACGGTTTTCTCAACGCCCATATCGCGGATCACTTCCATCATGATGCGCGCACTTTCCGGCGTCGCATTCACCGGCACTTTACCGGTCGAAGTTTTGATAAAGTCAGCGCCTGCCTTGATAGAGATTTCAGACGCTTTGCGGATCAGCGCTTCTTCTTTCAGCTCACCGGTTTCGATGATCACTTTCAGCAGCACGTTGGCCGCCGCACAAGCCTCTTTACAGGCTTTCACCAGGTCGAAACCAACCTGCTCGTTGCCGGCGATCAGCGCGCGGTACGGGAAGACCACGTCCACTTCATCTGCACCGTAAGCGATCGCTGCGCGGGTTTCCGCCAGCGCAATGTCGATATCGTCATTACCGTGCGGGAAGTTGGTGACCGTAGCGATGCGAATATCCGGCGTCCCTTGCTCATTCAGCGTTTTACGGGCAATCGGGATGAAGCGCGGGTAGATGCACACCGCCGCAGTATTACCCACCGGGGTTTTCGCCTGATGACACAGGGCAATGACTTTCTCATTGGTGTCGTCGTCATTCAGAGTGGTCAGATCCATCAGTTTTAACGCGCGCAGGCTGCTTGCTTTTAAATCAGTCATTTCATACTCCGCCGGCGTCAGGCCGGATCAATAGTTTGTTCACCTTGCGAGTCTGTTACTATTGTAACATCCACTCGCCGCTACACTTCGACATTCATCACAGTTAATGAAAACTACTTACTAATTTGCATTACTGTGATGTGATATAAATCACAATTAATCATCAGTTATCGCGACGCTTACCTTTACGTCCTGTTTAAGCATAACCGGCAAAGCGCAGTGAGTGATGATGTTATTATTCTAACATATTCCACTGAAGTTTCTCGACGCCACGGCGCACAATTTGTGCATACCGTCGCCATAAACAACAGTTTATTGTTGAGATATAAAGAATTTTAGATGGATAAAAAATGATGGAATTATCACAACAGGCGCAACCCGAGGCCTGCTTCGCCTCGGACGGAAAAGGAGAAACTTAGGCCGCCAGCGCGGAAAAGAGGCTTTTGGTATTCGCCATCACCGCGGCTTCAATCGTCGGTGCTGGTTCCGCGCGCAGTTCACATAGCGCGTCAAATACGCGCGCCACCTGTTCAGGGCGGTTCGGCTGGCCCTGAAAACCATTCAGCGGCATATCCGGCGCATCGGTCTCCAGCAGCAGCGCGGAAAGTGGCAGACGCGCCATCACTTCACGGGTTTTGCTGGCGCGCGGATAGGTAATGGTGCCGCCAACGCCAATCTTATAGCCGAGCTGAACGAAGCGCTCGGCCTGCTGCAGGCTGCCGGCGAAGCCATGTACCACGCCGGTGCGCGGCAGGGCATGTTTTTTCAGCAGCATCGCCAGCTTATCGTGGGTGCGTCGGGAGTGGAGGATAACCGGCAGATCGTAACGCTTCGCCAGCCTCAGTTGCTCCTCCAGCAGCGCTTGCTGACGGTCAAACTGCGGATCGTCGCGATAGAGATCGAGGCCAATCTCCCCCACCGCCACCAGTTTTGGCGGGCGCAGGGACAGACACTTCTCCAGCTGCGCCAGCCCCTCATCGGCATGCTGCTCAATGACGATCGGATGCATGCCCAGCGCGGCGTACAGCGCCTCATGCTGCGCCGCCAGCGCCAGCACCCGGTTAAAACGCGCAGCGGAGATAGCCGGGACAATGATCTGCCCGACACCAGCCTGCGCCGCTCGCGCCAGGCTGGCGGTTTCATCCTCGGCGAAGGGAGGAAAATCAAAGTGGCAGTGGGTATCGATAAAACGGTGGCTCATGCCAGATCCTCATGATCAAAGCTGGCGTCATTCGCCTGCGGTGCAGGAATGATGGTCGCCTGAGGCGCTTCATTGGCCACCGGTACGGGCGGCACCACCACCGGCGCAGGCCGGGCAATACGCGGCGCATGGCGCAGCAGCGGCGGCCGATCAGCCAGCAGTTTACCTACCGTCGCCAGGAAATAGCGGCCACACTGACGGCCGGTTTTGTAGTCCTCCAGCAGCGCCGGCAGCCGACTGCCAAGTGCCATACTGCGCAATGGCCGCTGCGGGTAGATTTCGAAGATCCGCAGCTTACCGGGCGGCTTCTCGATGAACTGCTGGATAGCGCGGTAAGTGTTTTCGTGGTGGTGCACCAGATTGACCAGCGGCTGTAGGCTGCTCTCCCCCAGCCAGCGCTCCATCCGCTTAAACCACTGCGGGGTATAAAACATCTGCGAGGGGACGGTACGGATCACCACGATGGTCTGCGCACCACGGCGGGCCGCCTCCTGCACCGGGACGGCATCGCTAATACCGCCGTCAAGGTAGCTGACGCCGTCAAGCAACACGCCGCTGCGATAAAAGCCGGGGATGGCGCTGGAGGCGCGGATCAGGTCCAGCCATGTTTGCGGCGTCGGCGAAAAATAGCTGGCAGAGTAATCGTCACCGCGGCAGGCACACATCCACAGCTCTTTCCCCAACGCGAACTGCGCTTCGGCGTAGTTCATGGCCAGCGGCATTTGCTGTGAGGTGGCCTCCACCAGCCAGTCGAGGTCGATAAGGTTGCCGCCGCGGACAAAGCGCATCGGATCGAAAAACTGGCGTGAGGTGGTGTAGCGGGTAATGACTTTACGGGCATACCCTTGTTGATTACACATATAGGCAGAGAGATTTTGCGCGCCGGCGGAGGTGCCCAGCATTATGTCGAAGGGGTTAAATCCGGCGCGCATGAATTCGTCCAGCACCCCGGCGGTGAAAATCCCTCGTTGACCACCCCCTTCGCACACCAGCGCCAGCTTGCCCGGTCGAAAGGGTTTAACCGCCAGCGGGGCGATATTGCCCAGCGTGACGGGAATGCGTTGCCCCACCCTGCTTTCCTGTTCGATTGGTCTTCTCCTGACAAAGTAACGCAATTTGTCTGTCGCTTAAACCGCGAAAGCCAGTCCGGAGGACTGGCTTTGTGTAAGATGACGTGTCAGTAAAAACGCTCAGGCTTCAGCATCGCCCGGATTGTGGGCCACCTAAGGACGTCTGCGTCCTGTAAACAGGCTCACCAGGAACAGGATAATCCCGACGACAAAGACGATTTTCGCGGCGCCAGCGGCAGTACCCGCCAGACCACCAAAGCCCAGGGCCGCAGCAATTAATGCAATGACCAGAAAAATAATTCCCCATCGAAACATACTTTTCTCCTTACCATAATGGACGGTGAACAGCGGTTTTCGCACCCTTTCTGTATAGCTCATCGCTCAGTGGATGCTGCTATTCGTTCGGCAACCTTGGCCAGACAACACTTTTGTTAATAACTCGATTTACTTAACGCTAAGATCGTTGCGGACACTTTTCACGCCGGAGACCGCTTTCGCAATCTCTGCCGCACGCTCCGCCTGCGCCGCGGAAGCCACCGTACCGGTCAGATGCACCGCGCCGGCGTTGGTTTCAACTTTCACATTGCGTGAAGGAACAATATCATCCGCCAGCAGCTTGGCTTTCACTTCACTGGTAATGGCGGTATCCCCGGCATACCCTTTCAGCGTCGCTGTCTCACTCGATGAGGTGTGATGGACCTTCAGCTTATCGTCGACGCGAGAGACGCCTTCGACCCCTTTCGCTACGCTCAGTGCCTGGCTTTTCTGCTCAGCGCTGTTGACGTTGCCACTGAGGGTGACCACTTTGTTTTCCGTTTTCACCGAGATATCGCCGGAGTTAATATCTTTATGGTCGATCAGCGCCGCTTTTACCCGCGCGGTAATGGTGCTGTCATCCATAAAATCGCCGACTTTGTTAATCGAATTGTCTACCGCCTCTCCCGCATTGCTGGCAGCCGACTTCGCACTGTCTACCGTTGTTTTTTCCGTCTCTGCCGAGGCGTTCAACGCGGCTAAGCCTAAGAAGAGCGCCAGCAACATATTGGCATTCTTTAGTCTGGTCATCGTGATGTCCTCGTTTTTTCACCAGCGCTGGCGTTTGAAAGCAGTGAATTACGCCAGCATTTTTAAAATCACGAATTAAATATAGTAGACAGACGAAGGGGTTGCGGATGATATGGACAAAAAACAGACGAATTAGCGGTGTTTTAAGAACTTTCCAGAAGGAGGGAAACGCGGGCCTGGGAAGAAAAAAGCGCGGGCTATGCCGCGCTTCATCAGGGATTAGTGTTCGCGCGTTTTGCGGAACACCACGTCAGGATAACGCTCCTGCGTCAGGTTCAGGTTGACCATCGTCGGGGCGATATAGGTCAGGTTATCGCCGCCATCCAGCGCCAGCTGAACTTCGTTTTTACGTTTAAACTCTTCGAATTTCTTCACATCCGTGGATTCAACCCAGCGCGCGGTGGCCACGTTGACCGATTCGTAAATCGCTTCCACGTTGTATTCGCTTTTCAGACGCGCTACCACCACGTCAAACTGCAGCACACCAACGGCGCCGACGATCAGATCGTTATTGGCGATCGGACGGAAGACCTGTACCGCACCCTCTTCAGAGAGCTGAACCAGCCCTTTCAGCAGCTGTTTCTGCTTCAGCGGATCCTTCAGGCGAATACGACGGAACAGTTCCGGTGCGAAGTTCGGAATACCGGTGAACTTCATCATCTCGCCCTGGGTGAAGGTATCGCCAATCTGAATGGTGCCGTGGTTATGCAGGCCGATGATATCGCCCGGATACGCTTCTTCAACGTGAGAACGGTCGCCAGCCATAAAGGTCAGTGCGTCGGAAATCACCACATCCTTGCCAATACGCACCTGACGCAGCTTCATGCCTTTCTCATATTTGCCGGACACCACACGCATAAAGGCCACGCGGTCGCGGTGTTTCGGGTCCATGTTGGCCTGAATTTTAAACACGAAACCGGTGAATTTCTCTTCTGCGGCCGTCACTTCACGCGTATCGGTGTTACGCGGCATCGGCGCCGGCGCCCACTCCACCAGGCCATCCAGCATATGGTCAACGCCGAAGTTACCTAACGCGGTCCCGAAGAACACCGGGGTGATTTCGCCCGCCAGGAACAGATCTTTATCGAACTCGTTTGACGCGCCCTGCACCAACGCCAGCTCGTCGCGCAACTGCTGCGCCAGGTCTTCCCCCACCGCCGCGTCGAGTTCCGGGTTGTTGAGCCCTTTCACGATGCGCACTTCCTGAATGGTGTGGCCTTTACCGGTCTGATACAGGTAGGTTTCGTCTTTGTAGAGATGATAAACGCCTTTGAACAGCTTGCCGCAGCCGATAGGCCAGGTAATCGGCGCGCAGCCGATTTTCAGCTCATTCTCAACTTCATCCAGCAACTCCATCGGATCGCGGATATCACGGTCGAGTTTGTTCATAAAGGTGAGGATCGGCGTGTCGCGCAGACGGGTAACTTCCATCAGCTTACGGGTCCGGTCTTCAACGCCTTTCGCCGCGTCAATCACCATCAGACAGCAGTCAACCGCCGTCAGAGTACGGTAGGTATCTTCGGAGAAGTCTTCGTGCCCCGGAGTATCCAGCAGGTTCACCAGGCAGTCGTGGTACGGGAACTGCATCACCGAGGTGGTGATTGAGATCCCACGCTGCTTTTCCATCTCCATCCAGTCGGACTTTGCATGCTGGCTGGAGCCACGGCCTTTTACGGTACCGGCGGTCTGAATCGCCTGTCCGAACAGCAGCACCTTTTCGGTGATGGTGGTCTTACCGGCATCCGGGTGAGAAATAATGGCAAAAGTGCGGCGTTTGGCCACCTCTTGCAGATAAGGAGACAACGTCATAATTAATCTTCTAAGTAAACGCAGCAACGGGCTGCGCATGTGGAATACGAAAAATTGCGGCTATTTTACCCATCAATGGGGGGGAGGCAATCAGTGTTTACACAGGAGCTGCTCCAGTTCGCTTAACGAGGTCACCGTCCAGTCGGGCCGCAGGTCTGCCGGCAACGTTTGCTGGTGCGCATTCAGCCAGCAGGTGGCCAGTCCGGCATTGACGCCGCCGCGGATATCCGACTCGGCGGTATCGCCGACCATCAATACCCTGTCGCGCGACGGGTTACCCGCCTGCGCCAGCGCGTAATCGAAGATACGCGCATCCGGCTTGGCGACGCCGACTTCTTCAGAAATAATCAGTAAATCAAAGTGATCGCGTAAACCTGTGCGTTCCAGACGAGTCTGCTGCAGCGAGGTAAAACCGTTGGTGATGATGCCCATCCTGACCTTGCCCTGCAGCGCGTTGAGCAGCGAGACCGCCCCCGGCAGCGGGGCACAGATTTCCGCCATCGCATTCATAAACGCGTCGTTGAGCTCACCCGGCTTAACGTTCAAACGTTCCGCCCAGCTGTCAAAGCGCTGGTGCTGCAGCTGCAGCGAGGTGATGACGCCGTTTTGATAATCCACCCACAGCGGCTTATTCACGGCCTGATAGTCCTGAAAATCTTCGGCGGTAAATGTCACGCTGTAGTCGAGAAACATCCGCTGTAAGCCGCTGAAAGAATCAAACGAAAACAACGTTTCATCGGCATCAAAGAAAATCCAGTCCCATTTCATCGTATCACCTTGTCTTACATACTGATTGGCAGAGCCATAATAATGGCGTCTTCGCGCCCGTCGACCGTCGGATAGTAGTTGCGGCGGATGGTCGCTTCGTTAAAGCCCACGCTTTCATAGAGCGCAATGGCGGCAGCGTTGGAAGCGCGCACCTCCAGCCACAGCGTGACGACGCCGCGTTTTTCAACTTCATCAATAACATGTTCCAGCAGTTCCCGTCCCAGGCCACGGCGCTGGTATGCCGGATCGACGGCGATGTTAAACAGCGTCGCTTCATCGAGGACTATCTGAGTAATGGCGAACGCCGCCATTTCTCCATCCACTGCCAGTTGGTAATTCAGATAACGTTCACCCTGATTGCTGGCAAAGGTCTGTTCGCTCCACGGGAAAGCGTGGGCGCGTTTTTCGATTTGCCAGGCGTTGGATAAATCAGCCGTGCTGAGGGTAGAAATCGTGTTCATGTGCGCAGATTTGTTGCCAGAGCGCCCTGCGAGCGGGCGCGCTGGTCTGAAGTTCATCAAAAGCGGGGGTGGACACCTGGGCGCCCGCCAGCGGCAGCGACGCCTCTGTGCCCAACCGCCAGCTGTTGCAACGGCTGTCCTGCGGCAGCATCGCCACCCGCTCGGGGGTAAGCTGCAGGACCTGATCTGGCGTCACGGCCAGCGCGCGTAATATGTCGCCAATCAGCGGCTCTGTCAGCGACGGCGGGGTTTCTGCCACCATCACCAGACGAATATGTTCAGGAAGCGAGATAGCGATTTCGCCCTGCAACGCCCCCGGTCGGCGCAGCGACCACTGGGTAATGCCCAGCTGCTGTAATTGCCAGTCTCGTCGGGATGTCATAGCGAAACACTCCTGGTAAACAAGCGCGCAATATAGCAAATCCGTCGTATCTGCGCCAACAAACTACTATAATCGGCGCCAGTCTTAATGAAGGAGTGTTTCATGTCCGCTTTTACCCCGGCAAGTGAAGTCTTGCTGCGCCACAGTGATGATTTCGAGTCCGCCCGCGTTCTGTTTGCCGGTGACCTGCAGGATGACCTGCCTGCGCGTCTGGATACCGCGGCCAGCCGCGCTCATACCCAACAGTTCCACCACTGGCAGGTCCTGAACCGTCAGATGGGTGACAACGTCCGTTTTAGCTTAGTGGCCGAGGCCGCCGACGTCGCCGATTGCGACACCCTGATCTACTACTGGCCGAAGAACAAACCCGAGGCGCAGTTCCAGCTGATGAACCTGCTCTCTCTGCTGCCAGTGGGAATTGATATTTTCGTCGTTGGGGAAAACCGTAGCGGCGTTCGCAGCGCAGAGCAAATGCTGGCCGAGTATGCCCCGCTGAATAAAATCGACAGCGCCCGTCGCTGTGGTCTCTATCATGGCCGTCTGGAAAAGCAGCCGACCTTCGACGCCGAAGCTTTCTGGGGCGAGTATGCGCTGGATAATCTGACGATTAAAACGCTGCCTGGCGTGTTTAGTCGCGACGGTCTGGACGTCGGCAGCCAGCTGCTGCTATCCACTCTCGAGCCGCATACCAAAGGGAAAGTGCTGGACGTCGGCTGCGGCGCGGGCGTACTGGCCGCGGTGTTGGCCAGCCATTCGCCGAAGGTGCGTCTGACGCTGTGCGACGTCAGCGCCCCGGCAGTTGAAGCCAGCCGCGCCACGCTTGCCGCTAATGGTTTTGCAGGCGATGTGTTTGCCAGCAACGTCTTCTCCGAGGTCAATGGCCGATTCGATATGATTATTTCGAACCCGCCATTCCATGACGGACTGCAGACCAGCCTCGAAGCCGCACAGGCGCTGATCCGCGGCGCTGTTCGCCATCTGAACAGCGGCGGCGAACTGCGCATTGTCGCCAACGCCTTCCTGCCATATCCCCAGGTGCTGGATGAGATGTTCGGCTTCCATGAGGTGATCGCCCAGACAGGACGCTTTAAGGTCTATCGCACCATCATGACCCGCCAGGCGAAAAAATAATCGCCTTCTCGCGCCAGCGACCCATTCGGGGTACCGCTGGCGCTTCCTCCAGGCAAACCCGCCCATTTTTGCAGCAATCGATACAACCTGCATAATTAACTATTGACGTGCCGCCGAAAACCACTAGAATGCGCCTCCGTGGTAACGATACTTTCATAGTGTCGATGGTATGCGAAGGTGGCGGAATTGGTAGACGCGCTAGCTTCAGGTGTTAGTGTCCTTACGGACGTGGGGGTTCAAGTCCCCCCCCTCGCACCATAATCCACGAAGATATTGCTCGCACTGGGCGAAGGTGGCGGAATTGGTAGACGCGCTAGCTTCAGGTGTTAGTGTCCTTACGGACGTGGGGGTTCAAGTCCCCCCCCTCGCACCAACGAGGCAATATCCTAAAGAAAGAATACTGTGCGAAGGTGGCGGAATTGGTAGACGCGCTAGCTTCAGGTGTTAGTGTCCTTACGGACGTGGGGGTTCAAGTCCCCCCCCTCGCACCAATATTCTTCTCTCTTCTGGCATTATCCCCTCAGTTTGACATCCAGAATCATCAGCATTATTCCACCAATCAATGCAACGCAAGATGGCAGCAGGATAAAATGGCGCAGTTGGCGATGCCATATCATCGCCGCGGACATCAGCATGCCCACCGCGACCAGCGCTCGCCACACATCGGCCGATACCCCGGCATACCCGAGAGCGGCAATCAGCACGCCGGGAACCACCACACCCCAACCACTCCCTAATGCTCGCTGCAACATGGCTTCACCTCTCATATCGATAATGATAACCAATATCATATGATAATTTTTATCATTTGTCATTTACCCTGCGCCCGCAGCTTATTCTTTACGTTCGCGGTAATGACATACATTCATGAAGGTGATAAATTAAGCGGATTACCGATATATATTAAATATTTTGCTTATTTTGCAAATAACCTTTTTTTGCACATTGTTATCAGACTCTTCATTTTTGGCTTTCATCATTTTGAAATTTAACGACTAATAATGATTCTTCCGATATGACTGCACAAACCTGGCGAGCACACTACGCACAAAAATATCAATATTCCTTACGGCTTTTTTTACTGCTTAATTTCATTTCCTCCACTCTGTCGCTGGTCAGCCCACTATTTACGGTAGTTCGTTTTACGCTGCCCTGTGCCCTGATCGTGGCCTGCAGCGGGCTGTTGCTGCTCTGGCACTGGAAATGGCCGCAAGCGAAAATAAATATTCCGGCTATCTCATTGTTATTTGGTATGCTCTGGGCATGGCACGTGGTGGCAAAAGCGATGCTATTGACACCGCCACATTTTAACTATCTGGTGATCGCCCTATTAAGCATTCTGTTTATCGGCACCATCGCTTTTTCCAATAATATCACTGCCTTTACCCTTCACTCTTTACCGACTTTCCTTGTCTGCCTGATAATGTCAGAGGGGGAACAATGGTTGCGCATGACCTACTGTTTTGTGCTGCCTATTGCCGGTATTACCCTGCAAAATATTATCCAGAAGCGCAACGATGCCTTCACACAAGGATTAATGGATAAACTGATGCAGGAACGCAACACGCTCAACGATCTCAGTATGCTGGACCCCCTGACCGGTTTGTATAATCGCCGCGGGCTGCAGAACCGCCTCGACACCCTGCTGGCGCTGGACGGCGACAACCACTTTGTGCTGCTCCTCGATATCGATCACTTTAAAGCTTATAACGACCACTATGGCCATATGATGGGCGACCAGGCGCTGATTCGCGTCTCTGCCGCGATCCGCAACGCCGTGCGCTCGCGCGATATTGTCGCTCGCTTTGGTGGGGAAGAGTTTATGGTGCTGCTGACCAACAGCAGCGAGGAAACCGCCTGGCAGGCTGCCGAACGCATTCGTCAGCGGGTCTATGATCTGAAGATCCCGCATATGTTTAATGAAAGTGTCGCCACCAACGTCACCATCAGCATTGGTCTGACGCCGTTAATTGATGACAATATTGAGCAAGCGCTGGAACGAGCTGACGGCGCACTGTATGAGGCCAAAAATAAAGGACGCAATATTATTCTTGCCAGTTAGCTTTACCTTCGCGCGCCGCGGTATCGCGGCGCCGACAAACTCCTTGCCATGCCGCCTGCAAACAACTAATATCGGGAATCATTATCATTTAGATTTGTATTTGGAAATCAAATGGCCTGGCGCTCCCTTTCTCTTAGCGATGAACTTATCTGGCGGGCTCCCTTCCCGACGGCTGAACGTGCGCTGGCGGAGAGTATTCGGGAAAAAATCACTGCCCTGCGCCCTCATCTGCTGGATTTCCTGCGTCTGGATGAACCTGCCCCGCCGCATGCGTTAACGCTCGCCGAGTGGTCGCAACCCACCGCGTTACGATCCCTGCTGGCCACCTGGTCCGATCACATCTACCGTCATCAGCCCACGCAGCCGCGTGAACCGAAGCCCCTGCTCTCACTCTGGGCCCAGTGGTATATTGGTCTGCTGGTGCCGCCGCTGATGCTGGCGCTGCTTAATGAACCGCAGGGACTCAGCCTGGCGCCAGAATATTTCCATGTCGAATTTCACGAGAGCGGCCGGGCTGCCTGCTTCTGGATTGACGTGTATAGCGATGCCAGGATAGCAGCGCTTTCATCGCCGGCGCGGATGGAAGCCCTGGTGATTCGTACCCTGCAGCCGGTGGTTGAGGCGCTGGAAGCGACGGGCGAGATCAATGGCAAACTTATCTGGAGTAATACCGGCTATCTGATCAACTGGTATTTAGGTGAAATGCGCACGCTGCTGGGCGATGCGCAGGTCGCCGCTCTGCGTCAGCACTGCTTCTTTGAAAAACAGCTCGCCGATGGTCAGGATAACCCACTGTGGCGAACGGTGGTGCTGCGTGAAGGGCAGTTAGTCCGACGCACCTGCTGCCAGCGCTATCGCCTGCCGGATGTCCAACAGTGCGGCGACTGCACGCTGAAATAACCCCCTGCCCGTCATAAAACGGGCGGCCGCCGCCGCCCGCTCACGAGTTATGCGGTTTGCTGACTCTCCTGCTCCGCCCGTTCGGCCTCTTCCGCTTCCTGAGCAAGCAGTTGTTTCTCATACACCTTAAAGAACGGGAAGTAGATAATCGCCGACACGCAGGCCAGAACAATCACCAGAACCGCCGCCCGGAAATCCCAGCCCAGCGCCCAGGCGCCGCCAATCGGTGCTGGCGCCGTCCACGGTACCACCGAGATAACGCGGCCAATCAGATCCAGCTTCATTGCTGCCCAGGCCAGCACCGCGTTCACCATTGGCGCCAGCAGGAACGGAATAAAGAACACCGGATTCATGACGATAGGCGTCCCAAAGATAACCGGCTCGTTAATGTTAAACAGGCTTGGCACCACGCTCAGACGGCCAATGGAGCGCAAATGCGCTGAGCGGCTACGCAGATAACAGAACACCAGCCCCATGGTCGCCCCGGACCCACCAACCACAATGAAGAATGTCCAGAACGCCTCCATGAAGATATGTGGCAGAGGGGCCCCCTGGGCCAGCGCCTGCTGGTTCATACCAAGGTTGGTCAGCCAGAACATCTGCAGCATCCCGGAAACAATCGCGGCGCCGTGGATCCCGGCAAACCACAGCAGGTGGCCAATAAGCACCGCCAGCAGAATTGCCGGCAGAGAGTCGGCTGCCGAAACCAGCGGTTTGAAGATGGCCATAATGGCCTGCGGGATCAGCATATCAAAATGGTGCTGGATAAACAGACTCAGCGGATAGAGCGTCAGCACCACCACCAGCACCGGGATCAACAGATCAAACGAGTTTTTGATCATCGGCGGAACCTGATCCGGCAAGCGAATGCCGATGTTATGCGCCTTGAGAAAACGCATCATCTCCACGCAGTAGATCGCCACCAGAATGGCGGTAAAGATCCCCGTCCCGCCGAGGCTATCCACCGGTAGCGTACCCTGCGTCTTCGGCGCGGCAACCAACAAAAAGGCCATGATCGACAACATTGCGCACATAAAGGGATCAAGCTGATTGGATTTCTCGTAGTGTTTACCGAGGTTATAGGAGATCGCCGCGCAGATGTAGATCGACATGATCCCCATCGTCATATCAAAGGGGGTCAGAATTCGTCCCTCAAACTCTTTTGCCAGATCCAGCCAGGCGCGGGCAAAACCCCAGGTGGTATCCGGTGAGAAAGGTGGATAAGCAAACACCAGCAGGAACGATCCGACGATCATAAATGGCATCGCTGAGATAAAACCGTCACGGATAGCCATGACGTGACGCTGCGATGAGATCCGCCCTGCTATGGGGCTTATGTAATTTTCTACAAAGCGAAATATCAAATTAAACGCAGCATGGTTAGCAGACATAGTAGCCCTCCTGACAGGCTATTGATACTGGCCCAACAACGATTACCCTGCCGTTACGATGACCGTTTTTGATGCAGCAGGCCGTTGATGGATTACCGGCTATACTGCTCATGACGCAACGATTCATACACGGCTCTTATGTTATAAATAAAGTGAGAAGTGACTGTTCCAGTATTCATCTCTACGCGCCCAACCGCAACCGGTTACAGTAACCGGTTACGGTGAATGTGAAGGAGATCGACAAAATAGAAAGAATCTGGATTGTCCGCGCTGTTATTTACACTCCGCCAGGCTTGTGACAGATTTAACCAGGCTTAAATCAGGAGAATCCAATGAGTCTGCAGTCTGTACGGCAGTTTTTTGCCGAACACGCCCCCGATATCGAAATTATTGAGTTAACTCAGAGTACCGCCACCGTCGCGCTCGCCGCTGCCGCGCACAATGTTGAGCCGGGACAAATCGCCAAAACGCTGTCGCTCAAGATCAAGGATAAGATTGTACTGATCGTCGCCAGGGGCGATGCGCGGCTCGATAACAAAAAGCTGAAAGAGACCTTTGGTGCGAAAGCCAGAATGTTAAGCAGCGATGAGGTGGTGACCTGGACCGGTCATCCGGTAGGAGGCGTGTGCCCTTTTGGTCTGGAAAACCCGCTGGCCGTCTATTGCGACGTCTCGCTCAGGCACTATCAGGAGGTGCTACCCGCAGCGGGAGCCATTCACAGCGCCGTTCGTATTGAACCAGAACGAATGGCGCAGCTCACCGATGCGACATGGGTAGATGTGTGTTTATAGCCGCGTTACGCCACCTGTTTAACGGCGTTGTTCGCGCCATTCACCGGTAAATGCAGCAAGATATCCGCCGCGTTTAATAAACCAATGTCTGAGCGAACGCCGAGCTTGGTCATGGCGTTAAATTTATGCGCGCGGATAGTTTTAATGTTCCGGTTCAGCTGTATCGCAATTTCAGAAAGTGAATATCCCCAGGACATATAGCGAAGAATGGCGTGCTCTGTTGGGCTTAACGGATCGTTGCACGCCTCTCTGTCGCAAAATTGCTCGCTGCCGCTGAGATGATGATTGTCCAGCAGCTGTAACAAACTCTCCTGTAATCCGCGTCGCGGTGCGGATTTATTCAATATGCCATGCAGGCAGGCCGGCATAAGATGGCCGATCAGGTGCATTTCACTTTCATTATTAGCGAGAATAATCGTTTGTACTTCCGGTCGGCCTCGCGCCATTTCATGAAGAAAAAGTAGACTCTCGGCTCTTGATGAACGACTCCCCGAAAGTGAAAAGATAATTGCTGACCAGGGAAATGATGTTTCCACTGCCCTGAGCGTACTGACATTTTTAAAAAAATGAATATGGTATCGGCTATTATCTTCACGACTAAAGATATAGCGCCAGGCCATTTCCGTCATCACACATTTTTCTACGATGGCGACATGGCGGGTTGTGCTATTTTTTTCCATTCCATTTGCTCCCCGTAAGCTGAATTGATATTCAGCTCTTGCATTCCCTGCACGCTGTTGATCCAGGCATACATTTCAGCATTACTTCGCAGTGATAAGCGTCGCATTGCGCTATTTTTCTGCGCACTGATGGTTTTATTACTCTTTTTCAACAGCGCGGCGATCTGATTAATTCCCCATCCCTTTGCCAGAAGACGCAAGACCTTGCGTTCCGAAAGGGTCAGCATCGCCACAGAGTGGTAGCTTGCGAAATCGCTATCCTCGTCTCCGGTGAACAACGTCCGGCTAATTTGCTCGGCAGCACGACTGCCGGCGCAAATCACCTCAATCAGCCGGTTAACCGGCTCGCTCTCGGAGATCAGCGAGCTTTCAGGGCGAATCAATAGCTCAACGGCCAATGGATAGAGGCTGTCGCTGACCATAAAAACCCAGTGAATATCGCGATACTGGGTCATCAGGGAGTAATAACGCTCGCAAACGGCCCGGGGATGCGCAATCTCGCCGGAGATATCCGCGACGACCAGCACCGCCCGCCGCAGTTGCAAAAGGGTGAGCTCATCATGAGAACGACAAAAGCTGAGTTCGTAGTCAGGAAGATTTTCATTGAAGATAACCTTTAACCCTGACTGCATGACGGGAATTTTACTAATAACGACACCAAACTTACCTTGTCCTGGTAACATAACACCTCCGCTTCCTGTCGAAGTTCCTTCGCCTGCCGAAAAACAATTGGCGCTTAACATCACCGCCATATCATTCTTTGAATGAATATAAAAACTATATTCATGGCCTGCGTACACGGTATACGTAACGACCGAACCGTGGTCATACCGTGTAAATATTATTACTGTGTATACTTGCGATTAATATTAGCACAGACGCTCCTGCGCTAATAAATTAGAAAAGATAAAACTATCATTAAGCAAAAGTAATTTCAGGCACCAACGTTATAAAGCATTATCTTTGATTGTTTCCCTAAATGCTTTAGGCGACATGCCGCTATAGCGGCGGAAAAAGCGAGAAAAATAGGCGGCATCACTAAACCCTAAGTAATCAGAGAGTTGCGTCACCGTCATGCGGGTGTACTGCAGATTGCGTCGCGCTTCAAGCATCAGGCGTTGATGCAATACCCCCAGAGCGCTACAGCCATAGAACTCGCGGCATAAATAATTTAAATGCGTGACCGACAACCCAATCAGCTTCGCATACTCCGCCAGCGGGAGATGCTGTCGGTAGTGACTCTCAATAAGCCGGGAAAAGTGACGCATCATACTGCGCTTCCGCTCCGCTTTATCTTCCGCGGGCGGTGCGGGGTGGCACTGCCGGTTCAGCCAGACCAGCAGCGTCCCCAGCAGCGAGTACAGCATCATCTCCCGCGCATCATGCTCTTCGCAATACTCCTCGCGAAGCGCGGAAAATAGTGTATGCATACGCCCCCGGGAACGGCCTACCGGCACGCACTGCGGTACGCTAAGCACATCCAGCGGCCGACCGAACTGATTTTCAAACCGGCTCAGCAGCGGCAGCGCCAGAGAGAGCACATACCCCTGCGTCCCGGGCGAAAAATGAAACCCATGAATACAGAGGGCGGGAACCACCTGGATACAGGACGCCGTCATCACCGCGGTGGTACCTTCAATTTCGATCTCTGCCCGGCCCTGATGCAGATACAGGAGCTGGACCATTTCCGCATGCTGATGAACGCGAATATGCCACTCGTACAGACTGCTACGCTGCAAAATGGACTCACAGTGCAACAGGTCCGGCGTTGGCCAGCCGCGCTCTTCGCCATACAGCTTAAATACGGGGACGGCTTGCATGGGCGGCATAATCACTCCTCTTTAGTCAGGTAACGCGTTCCATGGGCAAGCCCACGTAGTTTTCCGCGATGGTGGTCAGCCCGGCACGGGAGCCAAGATAGTAGCGGCGGTCGGCGGCCTGCATTTTGGCGTCGAACGCGTTCTGGTCCGGGAAATCGTGCAGCAGGCGGGTCATAAACCAGCTAAAACGTTCCCCTTTCCAGACCCGATCCAGCGCCAGTTGCGAGTAGGTCGCCAGCAGATCGCTGCGGCCACGATGGTAGTATTCGCGCAGGATCCGCCACAGGTAGTTAACGTCCGATGCCGCCAGGTTTAACCCTTTGGCGCCGGTTGGCGGAACGATATGCGCGGCATCTCCCACCAGAAACAGCCGCCCATACTGCATCGGCTCCACCACGAAACTACGCAGCGGGGCAATGCTCTTCTCAAGTGAGTGACCAGTCACTAACCTGGAGGCCAGGTCCTCCGGCAAGCGGCATTTCAGCTCCTGCCAGAAACGTTCGTCCGACCATGCTTCAACCTTATCGCTCAGCGGAACCTGCAGATAATAGCGGCTACGCGTAAGTGAGCGCTGACTACACAATACAAACCCCCGCTGATGGTGCGCATAGATCAGCTCCGGATTGACCGGCGGCGTATCCGCCAGCAGACCTAACCAACCGAACGGCCACACGCTCTCGTAGGTTTTGAGAATGTCAGCGGGAATGCTTTGCCGTGACACTCCGTGAAAACCGTCGCAACCGGCGATGAAGTCGCACTCCAGGCGGCAGGTTTCACCTTCGCTGAGGTAGGTGACCGTCGGTCGGTCGCTTTTCGCGTCATGAATAGCCACCTCGCTCACGCCATAGACGATCGGCGCGCCGCTGGCGGCCCGGGCCGCCATCAGATCGCGGGTCACTTCCGTCTGGCCATAAACCATCACGCTCTTGCCGTCAGTCAGCTCGCTCAGTGCGACGGGTACCCGCTGGCCGTCAAACAGAAACTCCACCCCATGATGCACCAGGCCTTCGGCATCCATCCGCTGCGCCACGCCGGCTTCGCGTAGCAGATCGACGGTACCGCTTTCCAGAATTCCCGCACGGATGCGCCCCAGCACATACTGTGGCGTTTGACGCTCGAGGATCACGGTATGGATCCCGGCATTGTGCAGCAACTGCCCCAGCAGCAGCCCGGAGGGGCCTGCGCCAATAATCGCGACCTGTGTTTTCATAGGGTTGTCTCACTCTTGCAGGGTTAATTATTTGTATAATTTTTGTTTAATAAAAGTTCTTTCCTGCATTTTTGATAAGTCAGACGGGAAAAAGAAGGGATGAATGGCGACAAAAATTGCACTTTTCACCAAACTGGCAAAAGTGTGGGACGCTTCAAATTCTGCCGCCCCGCCAACTGGGACATTTTTGCATATTATTTGATCCCGCCCCCCTCAGCCGCTACGGCGCTTCAGGTTAAAGTATCGACAGATAACCAGACGTCGCGGACAGCAGAGGAATTATGCAGGTTGATCGGTCACAGCAGCGGGCAATCACACGATTGTGCATCCAGTGTGGTCTTTTTTTGTTACAGCACGGCGCCGAAAGTGCGCTGGTGGAAGAGCTTTCCACCCGCCTCGGACGGGCGCTGGGAATGGACAGCGTCGAAAGCGCCATCTCGTCTAATGCCATCGTGCTGACCACCATTAAAGATGGCGAATGTCTCACCTCAACGCGTAAAAATGTCGACCGCGGCATCAATATGCATGTGGTGACGGAAGTTCAGCATATTGTGATCCTCGCCGAACATAAGCTGCTGGACTATCGCGACGTCGAGAAGCGCTTTGCACAGATCGTTCCCTTGCGTTATCCGCGGTGGCTGCTGGTCATCATGGTGGGGCTCTCCTGCGCCTGTTTCTGCAAACTGAATAACGGCGGCTGGGACGGCGCGCTGGTCAGCTTCTGCGCCAGTACGGTAGCCATGTACATTCGTCAGGTGCTGACCCACCGGTCCATGCATCCGCAGATCAACTTCTGCATCACCGCCTTTGTCGCCACCACCATCTCCGGGCTGCTGCTGCGCCTCCCGGCCTTTGCCAGCACGCCAACCATTGCCATGGCCGCCAGCGTTCTGTTGCTGGTTCCGGGTTTTCCTTTGATCAACGCCGTCGCCGATATGTTTAAAGGGCATATTAATACGGGGCTCGCCCGCTGGGCTATCGCCAGCCTGTTAACCCTTGCCACCTGCATTGGCGTGGTGATGGCGATGACCGTATGGGGGCTGCGCGGATGGGCATAATCTCGTTTATTTTCGCACTGGCGGAAGACATGCTGCTGGCGGCTATCCCCGCCGTCGGTTTTGCCATGGTCTTTAATGTCCCCCAGCGCGCCTTGCGCTGGTGCGCGCTGCTGGGGGCGATCGGCCACGGCTCGCGCATGGTCATGATGAGCGCCGGTTTTAACATTGAATGGGCCACCTTTCTCGCCGCTCTGCTGGTGGGCAGCATCGGCATTCAGTGGTCACGCTGGTATCTGGCGCATCCGAAGATTTTTACCGTCGCCGCCGTGATCCCGATGTTTCCCGGCATCTCGGCCTATACCGCGATGATCTCCGCGGTAAAGATCAGCCATTTTGGCTATTCTGAAGAGATGATGATTTTGCTGCTGAGCAATTTTTTAAAGGCGTCGTCTATTGTGGGCGCCCTTTCTATTGGCCTGTCGATACCCGGTCTGTGGCTGTATCGCAAGCGCCCTCGCGTCTGACCCCGGCGTCGCGGTACAGCCGCGACGCTCCTTCCGCGATGGGCTCTGTGCTACTATGTGCAGATCACCCCACTCTTTGCAGTTCAGAGTTGAGATAGAGTTATGTCTTCGCGAATTTTAACCTCCCATTTTAGCGGCCTGGAAGAGTTCCTCCAGCAGCACGCGACGCTGCTGGCGAAATCGACTGACGGCACCGTTGCCGTTTTTGCCAATAACGCGCCGGTATTCTATGCGCTGACGCCAGCACGGCTGGCGCAGTTGCTGGAGCTGGAAGCCAGGCTGGCGCGCCCCGGCAGCGACATCGCGCTTGACCCGCAGTTTTTCGAGGAGCCCGCCGCGGCGCCGGTTGCGGTGCCTATGGGCAAATTTGCCATGTACGCGGACTGGCAGCCGGACGCCGATTTTCAGCGCCTGGCCGCGCTGTGGGGCATTGCCCTGAGCCAGCCAGTCACGCCGGAAGAGCTGGCCGCCTTCGTCGCTTACTGGCAGGCGGAAGGTAAAGTGTTTCACCACGTGCAGTGGCAGCAGAAGCTGGCGCGCAGCGTGCAAATTAGCCGCGCCAGCAACGGCGGACAGCCGAAGCGCGATGTGAACAGCGTGAGCGAACCCGACAGTCATATTCCGCGAGGTTTCCGAGGATGAGCATGAAAAACGTGGGCGATCTGATGAAGCGTCTGCAGAAAATGATGCCGGCCCATATCGAACCGGCGTTTAAAACCGGCGAAGAGCTTCTGGCCTGGCAAAAAGAGCAAGGCCGGCTGCGTTCCGAAGCGCTGGAGCGGGAGAACCGCGCGATGAAAATGCAGCGCACCTTCAACCGCTCAGGGATCCGCCCGCTGCATCAGAACTGTTCCTTTGATAACTACCGCGTCGAGTGCGAAGGACAGATGAACGCCCTCGCCCGCGCACGTCAGTATGTGGAAGAGTTCGATGGCAATATCGCCAGCTTTATCTTCTCCGGCAAACCTGGCACCGGCAAAAACCACCTGGCGGCAGCCATCTGCAACGAGCTGCTGCTGCGCGGGAAGTCGGTCTTAATCATCACCGTGGCCGATATTATGTCGGCGATGAAAGATACCTTTGGCAACCGGGAAACGAGCGAAGAGCAGTTGCTGAGCGACCTCAGCAAAGTCGACCTGTTGGTGATTGATGAAATTGGTATGCAGACGGAGTCTCGCTATGAGAAGGTCATTATCAATCAGATAGTTGACCGTCGTTCTTCATCCAAACGGCCTACCGGGATGCTCACCAACAGCAATATGGAAGAGATGAACAAGCTGCTCGGCGAGCGGGTAATGGACCGTATGCGGCTGGGGAACAGCCTGTGGGTTATCTTCAACTGGGAAAGTTACCGACACCGCGTCACTGGCAAGGAGTATTAAGAGATTTCCGGACGACGACGGCGTTATACTAAAGCGATTATTCAGTCACGCTTATGAGTCCGTCTATGAAATTGTTTAAAAATGGCTTACTTGCCGCGCTTGCCGCCAGTGCATTTACCCTCGCCGGCGCCCACGCTGCCTCCTGGCAGGATTCTCTTAACAGCGCCGCCAGCCAGCTTAGCGGCAGCAGCACCCAGGCCGGCAGCGGCGGCATGTCCGTCTCCTCGCTAACCAGCCTGCTCAGCGGCAGCAACCAGTCTCTGACCGCCAGCAGCATGAATAATGCGGCCGGGATCCTGTCATATTGCGCGCAACAGAAGCTGGCCTCCGTGACCAGCGCCGATAACGTCAAAAACCAGGTGCTGGATAAACTGGGACTCAGCACGCCGGAAAAACAGAAACAAGACACCAACTATCTCGATGGCCTACAGGGCTTGCTCAATAGTAATAACGGCCAGCAGCTGGACCTGAATACGCTTGGCAACAGCTCGCTGGCGAAACAGGTGAAAACCAAAGCCTGCGATCTGGTCTTAAAACAGGGCGTTAACTTCCTCTCCTGATACGTACTGCTAATGCCGCGTTTGTCGCCTTCGCGACGGCAGCGCGGCCTGAAACGGTTTTTTTACCCTTTTTCCCTCTCCGCTTCCCCGCCACACCCGATGCGACACCGATCAAAAAAGGCAACATCTAAACCAATTCTGAATAACTGCACAGTTTCATGACGCTAGAATTGCAGCAAGATGGCGCTGCAATTACAGTGTGGCGTGAAAAGTAATCTGTTCTGCCAGCCGACAACTGGCGCTAATGAGGATGAGCTGTGTCAGAGTTGTTATCCATCGCCTTATTTTTAGCTTCGGTGGTGCTTTATGCCTGGAAAGCGGGTCGTAACACCTGGTGGTTTGCCGCCACGCTGACGGTGTTAGGTCTGTTCGTGGTGCTGAACATCACCCTCTACGCCAGCGACTACTTTACCGGCGACGGCATCAACGACGCGGTGTTCTATACCCTGACCAACAGCCTGACTGGCGCCGGGATCGGCAAATACATTCTGCCGGGCGTCGGCGTTGGCGTCGCGCTGGTTGCCGTCTTTGGCGCGCTGGGCTGGGTGCTGCGCCGCCGTCGGCATCATCCTCATCACGTCGGTTACAGCCTGGCGGCGCTGCTGCTGGCGCTGGCCTCCGTTGATGCCAGCCCGGCCTTCCATCAGATCAGCGAGCTGGTGAAATCGCAGTCACGGGAAGGTGACCCGGATTTTGCCGCGTACTACAAAGAGCCGTCGAAGCATATCGACAATCCACAGCTGAACCTGGTCTATATCTATGGCGAAAGCCTTGAGCGTACCTATTTTGATAACGACGCCTTTCCTAACCTCACCCCTGAGCTCGGCAAAATAAAAGATCAGGGCCTCGATTTCAGCAATACCATGCAGCTCCCGGGGACGGATTACACCATCGCCGGTATGGTCGCCTCGCAGTGCGGCATTCCGCTGTTCGCGCCGTTTGAAGGCAACGCCTCGGCCTCGGTCTCCAGCTTCTTTCCGCAGAATATCTGCCTTGGCGATATCCTGAAAAACTCCGGCTATGAAAACTACTTTGTGCAGGGAGCCAACCTGCGCTTTGCCGGCAAAGACGTGTTTCTCAAATCCCACGGCTTCGATCACCTGTTCGGGGCGGAAGAGCTCAAAACTACGGTAGCGGATCGCGCCTATCGCAACGACTGGGGCTTCTATGACGACACCGTGCTCGATGAGACGTGGAAAAAATTTGAAGAGCTGTCCCGGTCCGGTAAACGCTTCTCGCTGTTCGCCCTGACGGTGGATACTCACCACCCGGATGGCTTTATCTCGCGCACCTGCGAGCGTAAACGCTATGACGTGGACGGTAAGAAAAACCTCTCCTTCAGCGCCGTTAGCTGCAGCCAGGAACATATCGCCGCGCTGATCGAGAAGATCAAAGCCTCACCCTATTTCAAAAACACGGTCATCGTGGTCTCTTCCGATCACCTGGCCATGAAAAACAGCGCCTGGGATTATCTCAACAAGCACGATCGCAGCAATCTGTTCTTCGTGTTGCGCGGCGATCAACCGCAGCAGGAGACGCTGGCGGTGAAACGCAACACCATGGATAACGGCGCGACGGTGCTGGATATTCTCGGCGGCGATAACTTTATCGGCCTCGGGCGCAGCAGCCTCTCCGGCCAGTCGCTCTCCGGTATTTTCTTGAATATGAAAGAGAAAGTGCTGGCCTGGAAACCGGACGTGATCCGCCTGTGGAACTTCCCGAAAGAGATGAAAAACTTCACCATCGACTCGCAGAAGAACATGATCGCTTTCTCCGGCAGCCATTTCCGTTTGCCGCTGCTGCTGCGGGTATCGGACCAGCGCGTTGAACCGCTGCCGGAGAGCGAATACTCCGCGCCGTTGCGCTTCCAGCTGGCCGATTTCGCGCCGCGGGACAATTTCGTGTGGGTCGATCGCTGCTATAAAATGGGGCAACTGTGGTCGCCTGAGCTGGCGCTCTCCACCGACTGGTGCGTCTCGCAGGGGCAGTTGGGCGGTGAGCAGAAGGTCCAGCACGTCGATAAGCCGCAGTGGCAAGGCAAAACCGCTTTCAGGGACACCCTTATCGATATGGAGCGCTATAAGGGGAACGTCGAGACGCTAAAAGTCGTCGACAACGATATTCGCTACAAGGCCGACAGCTTCGTGTTTAACGTCGCCGGCGCCCCGGAAGAGGTCAAGCAGTTCAGCGGCATTTCGCGTCCCGAGTCCTGGGGTCGGTGGTCCAACGCCCAGCTGGGCAGCGACGTGAAGATTGAATATAAAGAGCCGCTACCGGAAAAATTTGATCTGGTGATCACCGCCAAAGCCTACGGCCCAAACGCCAATAAGCCGATCCCGGTGCGGGTGGGAGACAGTGAGCAAGTGCTTACACTGGCCAATGACGTAACCACTACGACGCTGCATTTCGACAACCCGTCGCACAGCAACACCCTGACCATCACTCCGCCGGACCCGCAGTCCACCAACGAGGGGAATATCCTTGGTCACTCCCCACGTCAGTTGGGGATCGGCATGGTGGAGATCAAAGTGGTGAAAAGCGAAGGCTAAAATCATCCTGCCCGGCGGGTTTGCGCGCCGGGCAACGGTTGCCGTGGCAGAGCGTTAACCCTACAGCGGCTGTAGTTCATCAGCCGAAAGCCCTGTGATTTTCTGTACCATCTCTTTGTCGAGGCCATTTTGTAACATACTGCCGGCAATACGCAGCGCCTCGCGCCGGCTTCCTTCCTGCAAGCCCTCCTGGTGCCCTTCTTCCCGGCCTTCTAGTCGACCTTCTTGACGACCTTCTTGACGACCTTCTTGCCGACCTTCCTGCTTAAGCTTTTGCGCGATAGACATCAGTGTCTCCTCATACTGTGGCAGACGGCGGGCCAGCCGGCGGAGAAACACGCCCGGCTCGGCCGTATTACCGTACTGCAGCATATAGTGAAACAGTATTCTCAACTGCCGACGGTTAGTGTATCCCAGCATCACAACGGCCGCCAACGACTCCGTTATGCCGCTGAGATCGCGCTGGCGAATATGTTTTTGCATCAGCTCCAGCAAGGCGACTCGCCGATGTTGCACGATGTCATCATCTGGCATCACCGTAACGTCGATCAACGGAAACGGACAGCCATACAGCGTCTTCGCCAGCTGCGGGTCGGCAAATTCATCCAGCCAGTTGAGGGAAAAGGGGTATGGACTGGTCACACCGTGATAAAAAAGCATCGGCACCACCAACGGCAGCGTTTTGTGCCCGGCATCCAGGTGGCGCTGCATCGCGGCAATCGCATAGCGCATCAGGCGAAACGCCATATGGTTATCCGGCGAGCTCTGATGCTCTATCACCACGTAAACATACCCCGCACCGCAGGTGGTTTGTACCGACCAGAGGACGTCCGAATACCAGGCGCGCAGATCCTCATCGATAAAGCTCGCCGATTGCAGTCTCAGGGTCGCGAAATCGCACCGCTGGCGGATCGCTTCTGGAAGGTAGAGGGTGAGGAAATCATTCGCCGTCTCCGGGTGGCGAAGAAATCGTTTAAAGACCGCATCGTGCGGCGTCGAGGTCATCCGTTTTTTCATGGCCATCCGCTTGCCTGAAAGAGAAGGAAAGCCGGACTCTACCACCGGTTTTTACCCGAATGGATTTGACGATAATTTTCTGGGAAGCGCCTCGGAGAATAGCGTAGCGGCCAGCCCGGCTGGCCGCCATCAACAGCCCCGTTACAGCCGCGCCATAGCCTCCCGCATTCCCGCGCTCAAAATCATTTCCAGATAGCGCGTGACCTGGTCGGCAAGGCCGGGAATGGCCGTCAGATCCTCACCCCAGTGCGCTGCATCCTGCAGGACGTCCGTGACCAGTTCATGCAGTGGGCTGCCGTTCGCCACCTGAGCCCATCCTTCGGCAAAACGGGTTAGCCAGACGTCATCATCCTGCAGCGGATACACCTGTCCGTCGCGCTGGCCGCGATAGAAGGCGATAAGCGCCGCCAGGGCAAACGTTAGCCGCGGCGGGATCGCGCCGTGCTGGCGGATAGTCGTCAGCAGCTGCGGCAGGATCCGGGTGCGGAACTTAGTCATGCCATTCAGGGCGATGGAGAGCAATTGATGGTGAATATAGGGATTCAGAAAGCGCCCGGTGACAGCGTCAGCAAACTGCCGTAGCTCATCGGCAGGTAAATCGAGCGCCGGAATAATCTCTTCGCCGATGGTTTGCTGCACATAATGCCGAATGGCCTCGTCCCGCATCGCTTCGCCAACCGTATCCACGCCGCACAACCACGCTACGGGGACCAGCGAGGTATGTGCGCCGTTGAGAATGGCGACTTTGCGCTCTTTGTAGGGGCGAATATCGTCGACGATGCGAATATTGAGCGGACAGCGATCAAGGCGCAGTTTCTTCGCCAGCGCCTGCGGCCCCTGAATAACGAACAGCCAGAAGTATTCGGCGGTATCGAGGAAAGCATCATGGTAGCCCAGCTCCGCTTCCAGCTTTTCTGCTTCATCACGCGGGTAGCCGGTGACGATGCGGTCAACCAGCGTTGAACAAAACGTATTGGCGGTTTCAACCCAGTCGCGAAAAGCCGCAGGCAATTGCCACTCTTCGGCATAGCGCAGCACCAGCGCCTTCAGCGCCTCGCCGTTATAGTCAATCAGCTCGCAGGGGATGATCGTCCAACCCTTATCCACTGCGCCGTTGAAATGGCGGAACCGTTCGAGCAGCAGCTGGGCCAGTTTCGCCGGGAAGCTAACCGGCGGCTTATCGTCAGGCCGGTCTCCGGCGTGATAGCTGATGCCCGCTTCGGTGGTGTTTGAAAATACGAACGCGATCGCCGGATTTCGAGCCAGCGCCAGATAGCCGGCAAAATCCTGCCAGGGATTGATCTCGTTATTAACGGAGCGAATAATCCGCGCCTCGCTCACCGCCTCGCCGCGTTCGTCCAGTCCGCGGATCACCGTGGTGTAGAGTCCATCCTGGGTATTGAGCGACGGCGGAAACGCGGTGTTGATCGGGCGAACGATGGTCACGCCTGCCGCCAGATCGGTTTGCGCGTTCAGCAGATCCAACTGCCAGTCGATAAACGCCCGCAGAAAGTTGCCCTCGCCGAACTGAATCGCGCGCGTCGGGTACTGCGGCCCGGGAAAATCTTGTCTGTTTAACGATTTCATAAGATTACCTGCTAAAAATGAATGACGCCTTTGATCAGCTGGCGATTATTAATCACTTCGCTTTCGTAAATGTCCGCCAGCGACCTGAAATCGTAACGGTGGGTCAGCATCATCCTGGCGGTGATTTTCCCCTCGGCCATCAGCCGCCCGACTTTGGCAAAGTCCTCTTCCGTCGCATTACGACTGCCCATCATCGTCGTCTCTTTCTTATGAAATTCCGGGTCAGAGAACTGCAGTTCCCCCTTAAACAGACCAACAAAAATGATGCTGCCGCCGTGACGGATTAAATTAACGGTGTTATTCATCGCATACTGATTTCCGGTGGCGTCGATCACTTTTTGCGCCAGAGAACCGCCGAAGGCTGCGCACAGCTGTTCGATAAACTGCGGGTCGGAAGGGTCGAGCGTTGTCAGACCAAGGTGCTGCGCCACATGATCGCGCCGCGCCGGGCTGGTATCCGCCACCACCACCTGCGCGCCGTCAGCCTTAGCGATCGCCGCCGCCCCAAGGCCGATGGGGCCCGCGCCAACCACCAGCACCTGCTCCCCTGCCCGGATAGCGGCGCGGCGCACCGCGTGGGCGCTGATGGCGAAGGGTTCAATTAGCGCTGCGGCTTCCGGCTCAACGTCATCCACCACCAGCAGATTTTTGACCGGCACGCAGAGATACTCGCTAAACCCGCCGTCGCGATGCACGCCGATCACCGAAATCTTCTCGCAGCAGTTTGTCCGGCCGCTCAGGCAGGCCGGACACTGGCGGCAGGCGACATAGGGAATTACAGCAACCTGCTGTCCGCTCTTCAAATTAAGAATATTTTTACCCAGCCCAATTATCTCACCGCATATTTCATGTCCAAGAACGCGCGGATAGCTAAAAAAAGGTTGATTGCCGCCCCATGCGTGAATATCCGTGCCACAAATTCCCACCGTTTTTATTTTAATGAGCACTTCATCGTCACCGGGAATGGGAATCTGGCGTTTTTCCCAGTGTAGTTTTTTAGGTTCCTGACACACTAAAGTATTCATCGACGTCATAATAATTGCCTCCGTATTTGTTGGCTTAGATATCGATGAAAAATAGAAACAGAGTGAAACTCATTGCAAAATCTGTGAAATGTCGCGCACAAAACTGTTTTAAATCCGGCTTTAATGGATAAAAAAGGAAAACGTTATGAGTCGCTCACAAAACCTACGTCACAATGTTATTAACCAGGTCATCAACGATATGGCGCGCGGCTTTATCCCCTCGCCGCTACCCTCGCAAAGCGCACTGGCGGAGATGTATAACATCAGCCGCACCACGGTGCGCCATATCCTTTGTCACTTATGCGAGCGCGGCGTCTTGAGCCAGGTCAATCACGACTACCAGATCCTTCGTCAGCCGGAAGTACAGGACGGCTTCGATGGTTCCAGCGCCTCGCTGACCGAACAAAACCGTCTCTTTGAACAAGCGTTTTTTACCATGATTAACCAGCGTCAGCTACGCGCCGGGGAGCGGTTCTCCGAACTGCAACTGGCGCGTGCCGCGGGCGTCAGCCCGGTCGTGGTCAGAGAATTTTTACTGAAATTCAGCCGCTACAACCTGATTGAAAGCGAAAAGCGCGGCCAGTGGAACATGAAAAAATTTGAGCAATCCTGGGCCGAGCAACTGTTCGAATTGCGGGAGATGCTGGAAACCCACGCACTTCAACATTTTCTTAATCTGCCGGACAGCGATGCCCGCTGGCTGCAGGCCAAAACCCTGCTCGAGCGCCACCGCACCCTGCGGGACAGCATCGGCAACAGCTTTCGTATGTTCTCCCAGCTCGATCGTGATTTTCATTCGCTGCTGCTTTCCGCTGCTGATAATATATTTTTTAATCAATCACTTGAAATTATTTCCGTGATCTTTCACTTCCACTATCAGTGGGATGAAAGCGACCTTAAACAGCGCAATATCATCGCCATTGATGAACATATGACGATCCTGAGCGCACTCATCTGTCGCAGCGATCTGGATGCCAACCTGGCACTACGTAACCACCTGAACTCCGCGAAGCAATCCATGATTAACTCTCTCAAGCAAAATGAATCGCTGGCGCATTAAGTACCGATTAAAAACAGAAAATGATTAGCAACAGCACAAATCCAAAAACGTAATCCGGCGCCCTCAAAAAGGTTATTTATGCTGAAAACAAGTCGACTTACTTTACTGTGAAACAGGTGGGTGATGTTTAAACACTTCGTTGTCACTTGGTATTCAAACATAATAATCAGGAGTCAGGCGTGGAATCACAAAATATAACCATAGACCCGCAGACCGACTTTAAAAAGGGGGAAGCGGAAACCCTTTCAGCTCCCTTAGAAAATATACTACAACGTAGTTCTCGTATTAAAAAGATTCAAACAACGGCAATGATTATGTTATTTCTGGCGGCGGTGATTAACTACCTCGACCGAAGTTCATTGTCCGTTGCGAACTTAACGATTCGCGAGGAGTTAGGGCTTACCGCCACTGAAATCGGGGCGCTGTTATCGGTTTTCTCTCTGGCCTATGGCATTGCGCAACTGCCCTGCGGGCCGCTGCTGGATCGCAAAGGTCCACGCATCATGCTGGGGCTGGGCATGTTTTTTTGGTCGCTATTTCAGGCGGTCTCCGGGATGGTGCACAGCTTTACCCAGTTTGTCCTGGTGCGTATCGGCATGGGGATCGGCGAAGCGCCGATGAACCCGTGCGGCGTCAAGGTGATCAACGACTGGTTTAATATTAAAGAGCGCGGTCGCCCAATGGGCTTCTTTAACGCCGCCTCGACGATTGGCGTGGCGATCAGCCCGCCGATCCTTGCCGCGATGATGCTGATGATGGGCTGGCGCTGGATGTTTATTACCATCGGCGTACTGGGGATCTTTGTCGCTATCGGCTGGTATATGCTTTATCGCAACCGGGAGGATATCCCCCTCACCGCCGATGAGCAGGCCTACCTTAATGCCGGAAGCGTCAACGTTCGCCGCGACCCGCTGAGTTTTGCCGAATGGCGCAGTCTGTTTAAAAACAAAACCATGTGGGGAATGATGTTCGGCTTCAGCGGCATCAACTATACCGCGTGGCTATATCTGGCATGGCTGCCGGGTTACCTGCAAACGGCGTATAACCTCGATCTGAAAAGTACCGGGTTTATGGCCGCCATTCCTTTCCTGTTTGGTGCCGCCGGTATGCTGATCAATGGCTACGTCACCGACTGGCTGGTCAAAGGCGGCATGGCCCCGATCAAAAGCCGCAAGATCTGCATTATTGCCGGGATGTTCTGCTCCGCGGCGTTTACGCTGATCGTGCCCCATGCCACCACCTCAATCGCGGCGGTGCTGTTAATCGGTATGGCGTTGTTCTGTATTCATTTTGCCGGAACGTCCTGCTGGGGATTGATCCACGTCGCCGTAGCATCAAGAATGACGGCTTCCGTCGGCAGTATTCAGAATTTCGCCAGCTTTATCTGCGCTTCATTCGCACCGGTGGTGACCGGATTTATTGTCGATACCACCCATTCCTTCCAGCTGGCACTGGTTATATGCGGCTGTGTGACCGCTCTCGGCGCACTGGCCTACATTTTCCTGGTTCGCCAGCCGATTAGTGACCCGCGTAACGACTGAATCTTAACGCCCTGCTGACCGCAGGGCATTCATCGTTGCGCTCATTTCATACTGCTGCAGCGATAGCGGCACATATCCCGCCGCGGCAAACAGCGGCGTAAACGTTTCCGGGACCGTCACCGAAGTACCAATGCCCGGGAACTGCTGCGCCAGCGTCACCAGCAGCTCACGCGCCAGCCCCTGACGGCGGGCGGCGGGCTCCACCCACAGAAACTGCAGTACAGGCCGCGAGCCCGCCGTCGTTAGTACCGCGAAGGCGCGCTGTTCCAGCGTCACGACCTGACATGGCAGGGTGGCGAAGGTGAGCGGATCCAGCAGCCAGGGGAGCTGACTATTATTCTCGTCAATGGCGCGCCGTAGCAGGCCCAGGGTGGGATAAAGCTGTAATACACCCGATACCGGAGCCAGAGGTTCATTGCTCAGGTAACCGCAGAGCCCATAGCGTCGCGTAAAGCCCAGCGCCTGATATAGCGCGACGGCCGCGTGGTTATCGCGGATCACCTCCAGGGATACCGTCTCGCTCCCCTGCTGTTGCAGGCGCATTAGCAGCTCTTGCATCAGTTCCCGGCCCAGGCCTTTGCCGCGCCAGGCCGGGCGCAGGGCAAAGGCGGCCAGGCGAGCGGCACTTCCCCGGCGCGCGACAATCGCGATCGCCGCCGGTTCATCTCCGGCCAGCCAGACGCGGGAATCGATCAGGCTCATCCCCTCGGCGCTAAAACGCTGAACAAATCCCGCCACCGACTGGGTAACAGGCACCAGATAGGCTTCAAAACAGGCGTTGAGAATATCCGTTAACTGCACGCTGCTGAACTGCGTGGCGGGAACGGCGGTCAGCTCCATACTTTTCTCCCGAGGGCTGCTATGCTGAGGTGATGAAAACTAACACTATAACTGCCGGTGCCGTATTACGCCTGACTCAGGAGAGCGATATCGCCCTTCTGCCCGCCATTGAACGTTCTGCCGCCCAGGCATTTCGCCAGATCCCCTCTCTCGCCTGGCTGGCGGACAGCGAGGTGATTAGCGTTGCGCGTCATCATGATTATCTGGAAACAGAGCATAGCCTGCTGGCGGTAGCCGCCGGGCAGCCGATTGGCTTTATTCTGACCGAACCGCTCGACGACGCCTTATTTATCGTCGAAATCGCCGTCCACGAGGACTGGCAGCATCAGGGCATCGGCCGGATGCTGCTGGAGCAGGTTATCGAGGGCGCACGGCAGATGGGCTATCCAGCGGTAACCCTCACCACCTTCCGCGAGGTGCCGTGGAATGCGCCGTTTTATACCCGTCTGGGATTCACCATGCTCGATGAGCTGACCCTGCCTGCCGGGCTGGCGGCAAAAAGGGAACAGGAGACCCGGCACGGCCTGCCGCCCGAGTCGCGCTGCGCCATGCGCCTGTCGCTCTGATGGTCGGCCCCGCCGCGCTCCGCACTTTACTATGGCCGCAAGGCGCAAATCTCATCATGCAATGAACGACTGATAGTGACCCCCTGCCGTTCACTCTGCTGACGGCAGGCGAAACGCCGCTCGCCCGGCAGCCGCGCCCCTTGCTCCTGCATCCCCTTGAACAGCGTTTCGGCGCGCGCCAGCTGCTCTTGTGCCTGCGCGCCGAGAAAACGCTGCGGATCCAGCGCCAGGATCAGCTCGCCGCCGTAGGGGAGACCGCCCGCACCGTTATCCCACGCCAGCGATTCGGCGCTGGTCATATCGCCGATAAGCGGCCCGGCCAACAGCTCGACCATTGCCGCCAGCGCCGAGCCCTTATGCCCGCCAAAGGTTAACATCGCGCCGTTCAGCACCTCCGCGGCATCGGTCGTTGGCTGTCCCTGACTGTCGATTCCCCAGCCTTCCGGTAGCGCTTTGCCGGCACGCTGATGCAGCTGGATCTCACCGCGCGCCGCGGCGCTGGTCGCCATATCAACAATAAACGGCGGTTTGTCCCGCCGCGGCCAGCCAAAAGCGATAGGATTGGTGCCGAACAGCGGACGGGTGCCGCCCGCCGGGGCGACCCAGGCGTGGCTTGGCGTACAGGCCAGCCCCACCAGCCCTGCCTCGGTCAACGGCTCAATATCGGCAAACAGCGCGGAAAAATGGACGCAGCGGTTAATTGCCAGCGCCGCAATACCGCTGTGCCGCGCTTTCTCCAGCAGCAGTGGTAGCGCTCGCTCGTAGGCCAGCAGCGAAAAAGCGCCCCCGGCATCCGCCCGCACAATCGCCGGCGCCTGGTCGTGGATATGCGGCTCGGCATCAGGCGATACCTTACCTTTACGCAAGGTATCGACAATACCCAACAGCCGCCACAGGCCGTGGGAAGCGCAGCCGTCGCGCTCCCCGGCGGCCACATTACGGGCAATGGCCGCCGCGTGGTCGGCGCTAAATCCATTGGCGCTGAGCATTTCCAGCGCCAGGTCATAAGCTTCAGGTAACGAAAGGGTTACCGACTCCATCGTGCTCTCCTTACTCTTCTTCATCTCCGCTAAAATTAGCCTGCGGCAGGCAGCTGCGCGCGCCCCAGTAGTAAATCCCCAACGACATCGCCGCCACCAGCACCGTATCCCAGGGGTGACCGATAACATTAAGCCCGCCGAAGCTGCCCAGCCAGGAAAAGAGGATAATCAACGCATAAAACACGATCAGCCACAGCGACGATTTCACCTGCTGCGCCAGGCTCACGGTATGTTCCGGCACCTTACCTTTGCACATCACATAGACGACAAACATCACGATTTGCAGCCCCAACAGCCACGAGAGCGTATTCCAGCCGGACCAGTAGACAATCAGCGCCGAGATCATAAACGATACCGGGCCGATGATGCCGAAGGCGCGCACGCGGAACGGCCGTGGCAGATCCGGCGCGTTGCGGCGCAGCCCGGCGGCGGTCACCGGGGCGATGGCGTAGCTCAGCACCAGGGCAGCCGACACCACGCTAATGAGCTGTTCCCAGGAGGGGAACGGCAGCGTCCAGAAAATCGACAGTCCAAAAGTCAGCCATAGCGCCGGGCGCGGAATACCGGACTCTTTATCAATATGGGTAAAGGCTTTAAAGAAGGTACCCGCCTTCGCCCAGCCGTAGATCACCCGCGGCGTCGCGTTCATATAGATATTGCCGGTGCCGCTCGGGGAGATGATCGCATCGCTTATCACCATAAAGGCCAGCCAGCCCATCCCGAGGGTAATGGCAATATCGCGATACGGCAGCGAGAACTGTTTGCTCACCTCGGCCCAACCGCCGTTCAGCATTTCGGTGGGGATACTGCCGAGAAACGCAATCTGCAGCAGCACATAGATAATTGTCGACAGCACCACCGATAAAATCAGCGCGATCGGAATGGTTCGCTGCGGCTTTTGCACTTCGCTGGCCACCGAGATAATCGGCGTCAGCCCAAGATAGGCAAAGATAATCCCGCCTGCGCTAATTGCCGCTTCCACCCCGGACATGCCAAACGGCGCAATTCCCTGCGCGTGCAGGTTCTCCGGTTTAAAGAAGGTGAATAGCGTCACCACCACCAGCAGCGGCACCAAAAACTTGAGCACGCTGATGAAGTTGTTTGAACGGGCGAAGGTCTTGACGCTGTAGTAGTTAAGCGCAAAGAAGAAACAGAGTAGCAAGAACTGCACCACCCACCCCAGCAGCGTCGGCGAGCTGGAGCCCGGCTGGGTCAGCGCCGGAAACCAGGCGGCGGCATATTGCCGGGCGGCGACGATTTCAATCGAGATCAGGCTGGAGAACGCAATCAGGGTGATGAACCCCAGCAGATAGCCCATCAGCTCACCGTGGGAAAAGACCGGGTAGCGAATGATACCGCCGGCGCGCGGCAGCGCCGCCCCCAGCTCGCAGTAGACAATCCCCAGCAGCAATACCGCAAAACCGCCAATTACCCACGAGGCGATCCCGGCCGGACCGGCAATGGAGGCCACGTGGCTGGCGGCGAATAACCATCCGGAGCCGAAAATCGCTCCCAGGCCGATAAACGTGAGATCGGTTAGGGTCAGCTGTTTTTTAAACTTACCCGACTCTGCAACGCGGGTTTGACTGTTATGCGTAGAGTGAATGGTCATGGTGATGCCCTTGCGTCAATGAGAGGAGGAAATCGCTTCCCGGGTCCACTGGCCGTTGACCAGGCGCAGCAGGTTCAAAGGGTTCGCATCCTGCAGCGCCGGCGGTAACAGGGCGGCGGGCGCGTTCTGCAGACAGACCGGGCGCAGAAAGCGTTCAATCGCCCGGCTGCCGACCGAGGTCCCGCGTGCGTCGGTGGTCGCCGGCCACGGACCGCCGTGGACCATCGCATCGCACACTTCCACGCCGGTGGGATAACCGTTAAACAGCACCCGTCCGGCCTTTTCGCAAAGCAGCGGTAGCAGGCTCGCCGCCAGCGGGCCATCATCCGCCTCGGCGTGCAGCGTCGCGGTGAGCTGCCCCTGCAGCGCTTTCACCACCGCCTGCAGTTGGGCCGCGTCGTCCACTTCCACCAGTAGCGACAGCGGGCCGAAAACTTCGGTCTGCAGCAGCGTATCCTGCGCCAGCAGATCCTCGACCTGAGCCTGCCACAGCAGGGTCTGCGCCTGCCCGGCGCCGGCAGCGATGCCGCTCGCCAGCTTCTCGATACGCGGGTGCGCCGCCAGTGCCGCCACGCCCTGGCGGTAGTGCTGAAGGGTCGGCGCATTGAGCAACACCTGCGGCGAAGAGCCCGCTATCGCCGCGCACAGCGCCGACTTAAAGCGTTCCAGCCCGGCGCCGCGCAGCGCCAGAATCAGCCCCGGACGGGTACAGAACTGCCCGCCGCCGAGGGTAAATGACGCCACCAGCTCATTCGCCAGCGCTTCGGCCCGGGTCTGCAGCGCCTGCGGCAGAATAATCAATGGGTTAATCGCCGACATTTCAGCAAACAGCGGGATCGGCTGCGGGCGCTGCTGCGCCAACTGATACAGCGCCTTACCGCCGGCCAGCGAACCGGTAAAGCCAACGGCCTGAATCGCCGGATGACGGACCAATTCGGCGCCGATATCGGTCCCAAAAATCATATTGAATACGCCGCCGGGTAAACCGCACCGCGCCACCGCCCTGACGATCGCCTCGGCGGTCAGCTCGGCGGTGGCCATATGGCCCGGATGGGCCTTCACCACCACCGGGCAGCCAGCCGCCAGCGCCGAGGCGGTATCGCCGCCAGCGGTGGAAAAGGCCAACGGAAAGTTGCTGGCGCCAAACACCGCCACCGGCCCTAACGCCTGCTGATACTGGCGCAGGTCCGGGCGCGGCAGCGGCTGACGGTCGGCTAAGGCGGTATCAATACGGGCGGCGAAGGTATCGCCGCGCTGGATCACGCCAGCAAACATCCGCAACTGGCCGCTGGTGCGCGCCCGTTCACCCTGCAGCCGCGCCTGCGGCAGCGCGGTCTCCTGCCCAGCGATAGCAAAAAACGCCTCACCCAGCGCATCCAGTTCATCAGCAATGGCGTTGAGAAAGTGCGCCCGCTGCTGCGGCGTGGTTTGTGAATAAACAGCAAAGGCCTGCTGCGCGGCTTCTGCGGCCTGTGCGGCTTCCCCGCGGGAAGCCGGATAAAAGCGGTGGCCGGTGGCTTCGCCGTCCACCGCCCGCAGGCTCAATAGCGTCGCCTCACCGCTGGCAATACGGCGTCCGGCGATAAACTGCCGTCCCGCCATGGTCTGAGATGCATTCATATTGACTCCTGTGCTCAGAGGCCGACATCCGGCAGCGTCGGACGAGTGGCCAGCGCCTGTTCAACGATCGCCACCACCTGCTGGCGCGTTTCGCCTTCCAGCGCCAGACGCGGCGGACGGGTAATGGCGCTGCCGCGACCCAGCAATTCTTCACACAGCTTGATGCACTGCACCAGATCCGGACGCGCATCGAGATGCAGCAGCGGCATGAACCAGCGGTACAGCGCCATCGCCTCTTCGTAACGCTGCTGGCGGGCGAGGCGGAATAGTGTTTCCCCTTCGCGCGGGAAGGCATTGGACATTCCGGAGATCCAGCCTTCCGCGCCGACGGCGATGCTTTCCACCACCACGTCATCCAGCCCGGCAAACAGTACGAAGCGGTCGCCAACGGTGTTACGCAGGTCGATAAAGCGGCGGGTATCGCCGGAGGAGTCTTTAAAGCAGACGATGTTGTCGCAGTCGGTCAGGGTGGCGAGAATGTCCGGCGTCACGTCGTTTTTGTAAATCGGCGGGTTGTTGTAGACCATAATCGGCAGGTCGGTAGCGCTCGCCACGCTGCGGAAGTGGGCCGCGGTTTCATGCGGTTTTGAGGAGTAGACCAGCGCCGGCATCACCATGATCCCGTCGACGCCGACGCGCTCCGCCTCTTTCGCCATTTTCTGGGCGAAGGCGGTGGTGAACTCGGCCACCCCGGCGATGACCGGAATTTTGCCGCCCGCGGCATCCTTCGCCACCTCGATAATCTGCAGTTTTTCATCGGTGCTCAGCGAGGTGTTTTCACCTACGCTGCCGCACACCACCAGCCCGGAAACGCCATCTTTGACCAGGTTTTTCATCACCGCGTGAGTGGCGTCTAAATCGAGGGTGAAATCGCTACGAAACTGCGTGCTGACCGCCGGGAATACGCCGCTCCAGTGAATCGCTTTTTTGCTCATGCTCAGTTCCTTGTCGTCATTTTGTTAAGTCGAAGTGAATGAATGGTGAATATTCACTGACAGATTGACGTGTCGCGGAACCGGCGGCTTGTCGGTTTTCCCTCAATACGATGACGAAATTAGCACAGTCGACAAAAGTGTGAGCCAGCGTTTATCCGAGCAGCGTGAGGCGAAAATCACGCGGCGTCGAGCCGGTCATCGCCTTGAACTGGCGGCTGAAAGCGCTGTGATCGGTATACCCGCACTGCAGGGCGATATCGGTAATCGGCGTATCGCCAGCCAGCAGTTCGGTGGCTTTTTCCAGGCGCACTTTGTGGATCATTTGCCGCGGGGTGAGATGAAAGATCCGTTTGCAGTAGCGTTCGATCTGCGCAATCGACATCCCGCTTAAGGCGGTTAACTCTTCCATGGCGATCGGCCGGTGATAGTGGCGGCGGATATGATCGTCGACGATCGCCAGCCGCTGCCACGCCGGATGGCGGGCGTGGGCCTCCTGCAGATCGTGAGAGATCCCGGCCATGCCGATCACCTGGCCGCTGATATCGCGCAGCGCCAGTTTCTGCGTCAGACACCAGCCGCGCTCGCGGCCATTGTAGAGATGCATTTCCAGCTGATCGCGCAGGGTCACCCCTTCCCGCAACACCCGAAGATCCTGTTCGGTGTAGCCCTGACCCAGCGCGGAAGGAAAGACATCGGCGGAGGTTTTGCCCAGCAGCGAGGAGACGCTTTTGAAACCACAGCGGCGGGCCAGCGTCAGGTTCGTCAGCAGATACCGCGCCTGACGATCTTTGATAAAAAAGACCACATTAGGAATGGCATTGAGCAGGGGCGCAATCAGCGCCAGCGCATTCAGCAGCGCTGGCATATTTTCCGGCCGCTGGCGCGCCAGCCCTTCGCAGATCTGGCTCAACTCATCGACGGCCAGCTCAGGTTGGTTAACCGCGCGCGGCGGCGCCGCATCAGAAACACCGATCATAAGGCCTCCTCATGTAAGTGACCGGAGGATATTTATTCACTTTCTGTTAACACCTCAAGCAGCAACCCTCGGTTTTGCGATCCTGGATCCGCTTTACGCCTTCCCCTGATTTATCCACTGGCGCAATGGTCACTTTCGGTTTACCACAGCATTAAGCAAATGATTAATAAGAAATAACTATGAAAAATTGAAAAATACCGTGCTGATTACTGTGCAGATTTCGTCATTTTCTCTGACGAAAGCGCTCAAGCAGGCCGGGGAAGGTTGCGCCAGCATGATGAAACATGTTGTTAACTTCCGGAGAGTCTGATGATCGCGCCACGCCCCCCTGTTACGCTGAGAGCTATTGATTCACATACCGGCGGCGAACCAACCCGCCTGATCGTTGACGGCTTCCCCGACCTCGGCGGCGGCAACATGGCGGAGCGCCGCGACCGCTTTGCCCGCGACTTCGACCAGTGGCGTCAGGCGGCCATTCTCGAACCGCGCGGTAATGACGTACTGGTCGGCGCGCTGCTGTGCAAACCTGTCTCGCCAGCGGCTACCGCTGGCGTGATTTTCTTCAACAACGCCGGTTTTCTGAATATGTGCGGTCACGGCACCATCGGGCTTATCGCCTCGCTGGCCTGGCTTGGGCGTATCCAGCCCGGCGTACATCTGATTGAAACCCCGGTCGGCGACGTAAGCGCCACGTTGCACGACGATGGCAGCGTATCGGTGCAAAACGTCCCGGCCCGCCGCTGGAAAAAACAGATCCGCGTTGAGACCGCGCTGGGTCCCGTCATCGGCGATATTGCCTGGGGGGGTAACTGGTTTTTTCTGATTAACGACCACCCGTTCGCCATTACCCCCGAACAGATTCCACAGCTCACCGACTACGCCTGGGCGGTACGCGAGGGGCTGGAAGCGGCGGGGATCCGCGGCGATGACGGCGGCATTATCGACCATATCGAGCTGTTCGCCGCTGACGATGCCGCCGACAGCCGCAGCTTCGTACTCTGTCCGGGAAAGGCCTGGGATCGCTCGCCGTGCGGTACCGGCACCAGCGCCAAGCTGGCCTGCCTGGCGCAGGATGGCAAGCTGCAGCCAGGAGAAATCTGGCGTCAGGCCAGCATCATCGGCAGCCAGTTTACCGCCAGCTACCAGCGCACCGCTGAAGGCATCATTCCAACGATCCGCGGCGAAGCCTGGGTATGCGGCGATAACCAGTTGATCCTCAACCCTGACGATCCCTTCTGCTGGGGGATCGCACCGTGAAGCAGTGCGATGTCATCGTGATCGGCGCCGGGATCATCGGCGCCGCCTGCGCGTGGCAGCTGGCGAAGCGGGGGCAGAGCGTGACGCTTATCGATAACGGTCAGCCAGGCGCGACGGCGGCCGGTATGGGCCATCTGGTGTGCATGGATGATGACCCCGCCGAGCTTGCCTTGTCGGCGTGGTCGCTGGAACGCTGGCGCGCTATCACGCCGCGAATGCCCGACCATTGCGCCTGGCGCGGCTGCGGCACGCTGTGGCTGGCGGAAAGCGAAGAAGAGATGGCCGTCGCGGGCGAAAAACAGCGGCGGATGGCCAGCTATCAGGTACCCAGCGAACGCCAGACCCCTCAGCAGATCGCCGGGCGCGAGCCGCTGCTGCGCGGCGGGCTGGCGGGCGGCCTGTGGGTGCCAGGCGATGGTATCGTCTACGCGCCAAACGTCGCCCGCTGGCTGATGGCCGATGCCGGAAACCATCTCACCTGCCTGCACGACAGCGCCCAGGCGATTGAAGAGCCGCAGGTGCTGCTCGCCAGCGGCAAACGACTCCAGGCGCGGGCAATCGTGGTGGCCTGCGGACTTGAAGCCAACGCGCTGTTAGCGGAAAACTGGCTGCGACCGAAAAAGGGCCAGCTGGCGATTACCGATCGCTACCGGCCGCGGGTGCATCATCAGCTGGTTGAGCTGGGTTACGGCGCCAGCGCCCACGGCGGCGGCACCTCAGTGGCGTTTAACCTTCAGCCGCGGCCGACCGGCCAGCTGCTGATTGGCTCGTCGCGTCAGTTTGATAACCGCGAGCGGCTGCTGGATCTGCCCTTACTGGGGCAGATGCTCGACCGCGCCCGCCATTTTGTGCCGGCGCTGGCGACGCTGAATATCATCCGCTGCTGGAGCGGCCTGCGCGCCGCCTCGCAGGATGGCAACCCGCTGATCGGCCCGCATCCCACGCGCCGTGGCGTATGGCTGGCGCTGGGCCATGAAGGGCTGGGCGTCACCACCGCCCCGGCCACGGCTGAACTGCTGGCGGCGCAGATCCTCGATGAACGCTGCCCATTGGCGCCAGACGCCTGGCTCCCGGCCCGTTTGTGTCAACAGGAGGCGATCGCATGAAGACCACTCTCACTATCACCATTGATGGCGAAGCGCTGACGGTGCCGGAAGGCATTAGCGTGGCGGCGGCGCTGGCGTTGACCGGCGATCCCACCACCCGCCAGGCGGTCAAGGGCGACTCACGCGCGCCGTTTTGCGGCATGGGTGTCTGCCAGGAGTGCCGGGTCACCGTCGATGGCCTACGGGTGCTGGCCTGCCAGACCCTGTGCCGGTCCGATATGCAAATAGAAAGGAGCCGCGATGAACACGCTGCGCTGTGACATTTTAATCCTCGGCGCCGGCCCCGCCGGCATGGCGGCCGCGCTCTCCGCCGCCGCCTGCGATAAACAGGTGATTATTCTCGACGATAACCCCGCCCCTGGCGGGCAAATCTGGCGTGCCGGTCCGCAGGCGACGCTGCCCGTCCTGGCCCGGCGCTACCGCGACGCCATCGCCGCGTCTGCCGCCATCCGGGTGGTGAACGGCGCGCGGCTGATTGCCCGTCCCTCCGCGCACAGCGTGCTGTTTGAAACCGTCGACGGCGCTGGCGTGGTTTACTGGCAAAAACTGATCCTCTGCTGCGGCGCGCGCGAGCTGTCGCTGCCCTTTCCCGGCTGGACCTTACCCGGCGTAACCGGCGCGGGCGGCTTGCAGGCGCAAATCAAACAGGGCCTGTCGCTGAAAGGAGAAAAGGTGGTGATTGCCGGCAGTGGTCCGCTGCTGCTGGCGGTGGCGGATACGGTGAACAAGGCCGGAGGCGACGTAACGAATATCATTGAGCAAGCGCCGCTCCCGGCGCTGCTGCGCTTCGCCAGCGGGCTGTGGCGCTGGCCGCAGAAGCTGCGACAGTTAGCGACGCTGGCTCCGAAAGGCTATCTGAGCGGCGCGCAGGCGATCCGCGCTCACGGCACAACGCGGCTGGAAGCCGTGACGTTGCGCCAGCGCGGCGTTGAGCGAACTATCGCCTGCGATCGGCTGGCTATCGGCTACGGGCTGGTGCCCAATATCGAGACGGGGCTGCTGTTTGGCTGCGCCACGGCACAGGAGGCGATCCAGGTTAACCGCTGGCAGCAAACCAGCATCGCGGATATCTACGCCGCCGGCGAGTGCACCGGTTTCGGTGGTAGCGAGCTGGCGCAGGCGGAGGGCGAAATCGCCGGGTATGCCGCCGCCGGGGCCAGCCAGCAAGCGCAGGCGTTATTTATCCGTCGCGCCCGCTGGCAGCGCTTCGCCGCGGCCATTAACCGTACCTTCCGGCTGGCGGAATCTTTGAAAAACGCGGCGACGCCGGAGAGCCTGCTCTGCCGCTGCGAAGATGTACGCTGCGGCGATGTGGCGGCCGCCGGAGGCTGGCCGCAGGCCAAACTGACCCAGCGCTGCGGAATGGGCGCCTGTCAGGGGCGCACCTGCGCCGCCAGCGCCCGCTGGTTGTATGGCTGGCCGCTGCCGCAGCCAAGAGAACCGCTGGCTCCCGCCCGCACGGAAACGCTTATTGCCCTCGCCAGGTTGAGCGCCGAGCCGTAACCGCTACTCTTCTTCATCACCGCGCCCGGCAGGGACGCCAAGCGCAATAAACTCCTCCAGCAGCGAGGTCAGTTGCTGCAGCTTTTCCGTGGTGAACTGGGCCTCCAGCAGGCGATAGGTTTCTTCCACTTCGGCCTGGGCGCTTTCATACAGTGCGGTTCCGGCAGGCGTCAGCGAGACGTACAGCTTGCGCTGATCGTTAACCGGCTTTAAGCGCAGCACCAGCCCATCCCGCTCCATGCGCGTCAGAATCCCGGTCAGGCTGGGGCGCAGGATACAGGCGCGAAAGGCCAGATCGTGAAAGTCCATCGACGGACGTTCGGCGAGAATTCGCACGATCCGCCACTGCTGTTCGGTGAGATTGTGCCGTTTGACGATCGGCCGAAAGTAGGCCATCGCCGCCTCACGCGCCTGCAACAAGGCAATGGTTAATGAATCATGCATAGTATCCCCTCTACAGCCTCATCCAAAACTTATTAACAACTTAACAATTAGCTTTAATCCTGCCATGTACAACCGGTTTCTGCACCTGAAAAGTACCAGCCTCTTCCTGAAAAACAGTCAACTTATTGATTAAAAACGAATAAGTAATTGAAGTGTAAATATTGTGTTAATCAGATCACAAAACATTCACTTCCAGTTGCTAAACCTGGCCGCAAAGCATAAAAGATGATCATTAACATATTAATGAAATCCCTTCGAATCCGAAATGAGTTCCAGAGGAGTGGTGAATGAAAGGTACCATCTTCGCCGTTGCGCTCAATCATCGCAGCCAGCTCGACGCCTGGCGCGAAGCGTTTCAACAGGCCCCCTACAAGACCCCGCCGAAAACCGCGGTCTGGTTTATCAAGCCGCGCAATACCGTGATTGGCGATGGCGAGTCGATCCCCTATCCGCAGGGCGAAACCGTACAAAGCGGCGCCACCGTGGCGCTGATTGTCGGCAAAACCGCACGTAAAGTGGCGGCGGAACAGGCGGCGAACTATATCGCCGGCTACGCGCTGGCTAACGACGTGAGCCTGCCGGAAGAGAGTTTTTATCGCCCGGCGATCAAGGCGAAGTGCCGCGATGGCTTCTGCCCCGTCGGCGCGCTGTCGGCGGTGCGCAACGTCGATAACCTGACCATCATCACCGAAATCAACGGCCGCGAGGCGGATAGCTGGCATACCGGCGATCTGCAGCGTAACGCCGCGCAGCTGCTGAGCGCCTTAAGCGAGTTCGCTACCCTCAATCCTGGCGACGCGATCCTCATCGGTACGCCCCACTCCCGCGTCACGCTGCGCCCCGGCGACCGCGTACGTATTCTCGCCGACGGTTTCCCGGCGCTGGAAAATCCGGTTGTCGCAGAAGGAGAGCTGGCATGAAACAGGCACGCATTGAATGGCAGGGACGAGTACGCGACGTGCTGGTCGATGAACGCGATCAGGTTCACCTGGACGATGGCACGGTGTTAAAAGAAGGCGAATTCCGCTGGTTGCCGCCTGCTGACGGCACGCTGTTCGCGCTGGGGCTGAACTACGCCGACCACGCCAGCGAGCTGGAGTTTAAGCCGCCAACCGAGCCGTTGGTGTTCATCAAAGCGCCGAACACCTTTATTGGCCACCAGCAGCAGTCGGTACGCCCGGATAACGTCGAATACATGCACTACGAAGCTGAACTGGTGGTGGTGATCGGCAAAACCGCCCGCCGCGTCAGCGAAGCCGAGGCCATGGACTATGTCACTGGCTATACCGTCTGCAACGACTACGCGATCCGCGACTATCTGGAAAACTACTACCGCCCGAACCTGCGGGTGAAAAGCCGCGACACCCTGACGCCGATCGGCCCGTGGATCGTCGCCAAAGAGGCGATCCCGGACCCGCATAATCTGGCTCTGCGCACCTGGGTCAACGGCGAACTGCGCCAGCAGGGTACCACCGCCGATCTGATTTTCAGCATCCCGTTTCTCATCGCTTATTTAAGCGAGTTTATGACCCTGCAACCGGGCGACATGATCGCCACCGGCACGCCGAAAGGGCTGTCCGATGTGGTGCCGGGCGACGAAGTGATCGTCGAAGTCGAGGGCGTGGGCCGCCTGGTCAACCATATCATCAGCCAGCAAGCGTATGAGGAGACACTGTCATGAAAAAGATTAACCATTGGATCAACGGTAAAAACGTTGCCGGCGCAGACTATTTTCATACCACCAACCCGGCCACCGGCGAGGTACTGGCTGAAGTCGCCTCCGGCGGTGAAGCCGAGGTCCACCAGGCAGTAGCGGCGGCAAAAGAGGCCTTTCCGAAGTGGGCTAACCTGCCGATGAAAGAGCGCGCGCGCCTGATGCGCCGCCTGGGGGATCTGATCGATCAGAATGTCCCGGAGATCGCGGCGATGGAAACCGCCGATACCGGCCTGCCTATCCACCAGACCAAAAACGTGCTGATCCCGCGGGCGTCGCATAACTTCGAATTTTTCGCCGAAGTGTGCCAGCAGATGAACGGCAAGACCTATCCGGTCGACGACAAGATGCTCAACTATACCCTCGTGCAGCCGGTTGGCGTGTGCGCGCTGGTGTCGCCGTGGAACGTGCCGTTTATGACCGCCACCTGGAAGGTCGCGCCGTGTCTCGCACTGGGGAATACCGCGGTGCTGAAAATGTCCGAACTGTCGCCGCTGACCGCCGATCGCCTGGGCGAGCTGGTGCTGGAAGCTGGGATCCCTGCAGGTGTGCTCAACGTGGTGCAAGGCTATGGTGCTACCACGGGCGATGCGCTGGTGCGCCATCATGATATTCGCGCCGTTTCCTTTACCGGCGGCACCGCCACCGGACGCAACATCATGAAAAACGCCGGCCTGAAAAAATACTCCATGGAGCTCGGCGGAAAGTCGCCGGTGCTGATTTTTGAAGACGCCGATATTGAGCGCGCCCTCGACGCCGCGCTGTTCACCATTTTCTCGATCAACGGCGAACGCTGCACCGCCGGTTCGCGCATTTTCATTCAGCAGAGTATTTATCCGGAGTTCGTCAAGCGCTTCGCCGAGCGCGCCAACCGCCTGCGCGTCGGTGACCCGACCGATCCGAATACCCAGGTCGGCGCGCTGATTAGCAAGCCACACTGGGAGAAAGTGTCCGGCTACATTCGCCTCGGCATCGAAGAGGGGGCCACCCTGCTGGCCGGTGGCCCGGATAAACCGTCCGACCTGCCGGCGCATCTGAAATCCGGCAACTTCCTGCGCCCGACGGTGCTGGCGGATGTCGATAACCGCATGCGCGTCGCCCAGGAAGAGATTTTTGGCCCGGTCGCCTGCCTGCTGCCGTTCAAAGACGAAGCGGAAGGATTGCGTCTGGCCAACGATGTGGAATACGGCCTGGCGTCGTATATCTGGACCCAGGACGTCAGCAAAGTGCTGCGTCTGGCCCGCGGTATTGAAGCCGGGATGGTGTTCGTCAACACCCAGAACGTGCGCGACCTGCGTCAGCCGTTCGGCGGCGTGAAGGCCTCCGGCACCGGCCGCGAAGGCGGCGAGTACAGCTTTGAAGTGTTCGCCGAAATGAAAAACGTCTGCATCTCGATGGGCGACCATCCGATCCCGAAATGGGGAGTCTGATATGGGTAAGTTAGCGTTAGCAGCAAAAATCACTCACGTGCCGTCGATGTATCTGTCTGAGCTGCCGGGGAAAAACCACGGCTGCCGCCAGGGCGCTATCGACGGGCATAAAGAAATTGGCAAGCGTTGCCGTGAAATGGGCGTCGACACCATCATCGTGTTCGACACCCACTGGCTGGTCAACAGCGCCTATCACATCAACTGCGCTGACCATTTCCAGGGCGTCTACACCAGTAACGAACTGCCGCATTTTATTCGCGACATGACCTACGACTACGACGGCAATCCGGAGCTGGGGCAGCTTATCGCCGACGAGGCCGTGAAGCTCGGGGTGCGCGCCAAAGCACACAATATTCCGAGCCTGAAGCTGGAGTACGGCACCCTGGTGCCGATGCGCTACATGAACAGCGATAAGCACTTCAAGGTGGTGTCCATTTCCGCCTTCTGTACCGTCCACGATTTTGCCGACAGCCGCAGGCTGGGCGAAGCCATTCTCACCGCTATCGAGAAATATGATGGCACCGTGGCGGTGCTGGCCAGCGGTTCGCTGTCGCACCGCTTTATCGACGACCAGCGTGCCGAAGAAGGCATGAACAGCTATACCCGCGAGTTTGACCATCAAATGGATGAGCGGGTGGTGAAGCTGTGGCGCGAGGGCAAATTCAAAGAGTTCTGCACCATGCTGCCGGAGTACGCCGACTACTGCTATGGCGAAGGCAACATGCACGACACGGTGATGCTGCTTGGCCTGCTGGGCTGGGATAAATACGACGGCAAGGTGGAGTTTATCACCGAGCTATTCGCCAGCTCCGGCACCGGCCAGGTCAACGCCGTGTTCCCGCTGCCGGCGCAGGCGTAAGGAGGCCCCATGCCGCATTTTATCGCCGAGTGTACCGACAACATCCGCGAGCAGGCCGATCTGCCTGGGCTGTTTGCCAAAGTCAACGAGGCGCTGGCCGCCACCGGTATCTTCCCGATCGGCGGTATTCGCAGCCGCGCCCACTGGCTGGATACCTGGCAGATGGCCGACGGCAAGCAGGATTACGCCTTCGTGCATATGACCCTGAAAATCGGCGCCGGGCGCAGCCTGGAGAGCCGTCAGGACGTGGGAGATATGCTGTTTGCGCTGATCAAAGCCCATTTTGCCGCGCTGATGGAGAGCCGCTATCTGGCGCTGTCGTTCGCCATGGAAGAGCTGGATCCGACGCTGAACTACAAACAGAACAACGTGCACGCGTTATTTAAATAACGTGCAAATTGCCCGGTGGCGCTGCGCTTACCGGGCCTACAGCAGGTAGCCCGGCCGAGCAACGCGACGCCGGGGTTTGCTCCGGGCCGCCCCGGGGTCGGCGTAAACGCCTCGCCCGGGCTACTCGATTGTGCACATTTCCGGTAATGCCACAGGAATCACTATGCTCGATAAACAGACCCGAACCCTGATCGCCCAGCGGCTGAACCAGGCCGAAAAACAGCGTGAACAGATCCGTGCGATCTCGCTGGATTATCCGTCGATCACCATTGAGGACGCCTACGCCGTCCAGCGCGAGTGGGTCGACATGAAGATCGCCGAAGGCCGCGTACTCAAAGGCCACAAGATCGGCCTGACCTCTAAAGCGATGCAGGCCAGTTCGCAGATCAGCGAGCCGGACTACGGCGCGCTGCTCGACGATATGTTCTTCCACGACGGCAGCGATATTCCCACCGACCGCTTTATCGTTCCGCGTATCGAAGTCGAGCTGGCCTTCGTGCTGGCCAAACCGCTGCGCGGCCCGAACTGTACGCTGTTTGATGTCTACAACGCCACCGACTACGTTATCCCGGCGCTGGAGCTTATCGACGCGCGCTGCCACAACATCGACCCGGAAACCCAGCGTCCGCGCAAAGTGTTCGACACTATCTCCGACAACGCCGCCAACGCCGGGGTGATCCTCGGCGGCCGGCCGATTAAACCGGACGAGCTCGACCTGCGCTGGATCTCCGCCCTGCTGTATCGCAACGGCGTGATTGAAGAGACCGGCGTCGCCGCGGGCGTACTCAATCATCCGGCGAACGGCGTGGCCTGGCTGGCCAACAAACTGGCGCCGTATGACGTCCAGCTCGAAGCCGGGCAAATCATCCTCGGCGGCTCCTTCACCCGCCCGGTTCCGGCGCGCAAGGGCGATACCTTCCACGTCGACTACGGCAACATGGGCGCCATCAGCTGCCGCTTTGTTTGAGGAGAGCAACATGAACAACGCTTTTAAAGCGGCAATCAAGGCCGGGCGTCCGCAAATCGGCCTGTGGCTTGGGCTGTGCAGCAGCTACAGCGCCGAACTGCTGGCCGGCGCGGGCTTCGACTGGTTGCTGATCGACGGCGAACACGCGCCCAACAACGTGCAAACGGTGCTGACCCAGCTCCAGGCCATTGCGCCCTACCCCAGCCAGCCGGTGGTGCGACCGTCGTGGAACGATCCGGTACAAATTAAACAGCTGCTGGATGTCGGCGCGCAAACCCTGCTGGTGCCGATGGTGCAGAATGCCGAAGAAGCGCGGCTGGCGGTCAGAGCCACCCGCTACCCGCCAGCCGGCATCCGCGGCGTCGGCAGCGCGTTGGCCCGCGCCTCGCGCTGGAATCGCGTCCCGGATTATATCCACCAGGCCAATGACGCCATGTGCGTACTGGTACAGATTGAGACCCGCGAAGCGCTGAAAAATCTGCCGCAGATCCTCGATGTCGAAGGGGTGGATGGCGTGTTTATCGGCCCGGCGGATCTCAGCGCTGATATGGGCCACGGCGGCAACCCACAACACCCGGAAGTGCAGGCCGCCATTGAAGATGCCATCCAGCAAATCCGCCAGGCCGGAAAGGCGCCGGGGATCCTGATGGCCAATGAACAGCTGGCGAAACGCTATCTCGAACTGGGCGCGCTGTTCGTCGCCGTCGGCGTCGATACCACCCTGCTGGCTCGCGGCGCAGAAGCGCTGGCGGCGCGTTTTGGCGCGGAAAAAACCGCCCTGGGTTCGTCAGGCGTCTACTAACGCCGGGTGACGCTACGCTCATCCGGCCCGGAGCAGCAGCGAATCGCAGGCCCGGTAAGCGCAGCACTACCGGGCAACCCGCAGTACCCTACAAAATTCCCATTAGAGGAAAATAATAATGAGCGATACATCACCTGCCATCCCGGAAAAGTTCGATCCGGCGAATCAGCACAAACAGCTGACGGCGCAGCAGCAGTCGGTTATCAACAAGCTCTTCCGCCGTCTGATCGTGTTTTTATTCGTCCTGTTTATCTTTTCGTTTTTAGACAGGATCAACATTGGCTTTGCCGGATTAACCATGGGGCAGGATCTGGGCCTCAACGCCACCATGTTTGGCCTGGCCACCACCCTGTTTTACGCCACTTACGTCATTTTTGGCATTCCCAGCAACGTGATGCTCAGCATCGTCGGCGCGCGACGCTGGATCGCCACCATCATGGTGCTGTGGGGCATCGCCTCTACCGCCACCATGTTCGCCACCGGACCAAACAGTCTTTATATCCTGCGCATGCTGGTGGGGATCACCGAGGCCGGTTTCCTGCCGGGTATCCTGCTGTACCTGACCTACTGGTTCCCGGCTTTTTTCCGCGCCCGCGCCAACGCGTTGTTTATGATTGCGATGCCGGTGACCACCGCGCTGGGGTCGATCGTCTCCGGCTATATCTTGTCCCTTGATGGTCTGCTGAACCTGCACGGCTGGCAGTGGCTGTTCCTGCTGGAAGGCTTCCCGTCGGTGCTGCTCGGCATTATGGTCTGGTTCTGGCTGGATGATTCACCGTCGAAGGCCAGGTGGCTGACGGCGGAGGACAAGAAATGTCTGCAGGAGATGATGGATAACGATCGTCTGACCCTGGTGCAGCCAGAAGGGGCCATCAGCCATCATTCCATGCAGCAACGCAGCCTGTGGCGCGAAGTCTTCACCCCGATCGTGCTGATGTACACCCTCGCCTACTTCTGTCTGACCAATACGCTCAGCGCGATCAGCATCTGGACGCCGCAGATCCTCAAAAGCTTTAACGAAAGCAGCAGCAATATCACCATCGGTCTGCTGGCGGCGATCCCGCAAATTTGTACCATTCTCGGGATGATCTACTGGAGCCGCCACTCCGATAAATACCAGGAGCGGAAGCATCACACCGCCCTGCCGTTCCTGTTCGCCGCCGCGGGCTGGCTGCTGGCGTCGGCCACCGATCACAACCTGATCCAGTTGCTCGGGATCGTAATGGCCTCCACCGGATCGTTTAGCGCCATGGCCATCTTCTGGACCACGCCGGATCAGTCCATCAGTCTGCGTGCCCGCGCAATCGGCATCGCGGTGATCAACGCCACCGGCAATATCGGATCGGCGCTCAGTCCCTTTATGATCGGCTGGCTGAAGGATATTACCGGCAGCTTCAGCAGCGGGCTGTGGTTCGTCGCCGCGCTGCTGGTGATTGGCGCGGTGATCATCTGGGCGATTCCGATGAAGGGCTCGCGCCCTCGCGCGACACCGTAAGGAGCCGCTATGTGCCAAAGCCCAATCGCCAATATCGATATCAATAAAGATTACGACGAGAGTCTGGGCACCGAAGAGGTGCACTACCAGTCGTTTTCCCGCATGGCGGCCTTTTTTGGCCGCGACATGCAGGCGCATCGTCACGACCGTTATTTCCAGATGCACTACCTTGATACCGGGCAGATTGAGCTGCAGCTTGATGACCATCGCTATTCGGTGCAGGCGCCGCTGTTTGTGTTAACGCCGCCCTCGGTGCCGCACGCGTTTATTACCGAGTCCGATAGCGATGGCCATGTTTTGACGGTCCATGAGGAGCTGATCTGGCCGCTGCTGGAGGTGCTCTATCCCGGTACACGGGAGACCTTCGGCCTGCCGGGGATCTGTCTGTCGCTGGCAGATAAACCCGACGAGCTGGCGGCGCTGGCCCACTACTGGCAGCTGATTCGCCGCGAGTCCACCGCCCAGTTGCCCGGGCGGGAACACACCCTGGCGCTGCTGGCGCAGGCGGTATTTACCCTGCTGCTGCGCAACGCCAGGCTCGACGATCATGCCGCCAGCGGCATGCGCGGCGAGCTGAAATTATTCCAGCGCTTTAACCAGATGATCGACAGCCACTTTCATCAGCACTGGACGGTACCGGATTACGCCAGGGAGCTGCATCTGACCGAATCACGGTTGACCGATATCTGCCGCCGCTTCGCCAACCGCCCGCCAAAGCGGCTGATATTCGACCGCCAGCTACGCGAGGCAAAGCGGCTGCTGCTGTTCTCCGATAGCGCGGTGAATGAGATTGCCTGGCAGCTGGGGTTTAAAGACCCCGCCTATTTCGCGCGCTTTTTTAGCCGCCAGGTCGGCTGTTCACCCAGTAGCTACCGGGCGCAAAAAGTACCGGTGTCGTAATTCCCCGGTAGCGCTGCGCTTACCGGGGCTACGGTCCACAGGACGGGTCAGCACCGCGCCACCCGCCAAAAGCTGCCGAGATCACAAAATTTAATCCCGCCTGAAAAGTACCCGCCGTTGTCGCAAACGTCCCTTCACGGCAAGCGCAATAACCGCTTCAATTAAACAACAAAAACAAAACATATATTTAACATTATTTTTCCGATAAATACTGAAGAGGCCCCTATGAAACCTGAAGATTTCCGCGCCGACGCGAAACGCCCGTTAACTGGTGAAGAGTATTTAAAAAGCCTGCAGGATGGCCGCGAAATTTATATCTACGGCGAGCGCGTGAAGGATGTCACCACCCACCCGGCCTTCCGTAACGCCGCCGCTTCCGTCGCGCAGCTGTACGATGCGCTGCACAAACCGGAGATGCAGGATTCCCTGTGCTGGGGCACCGATACCGGCAGCGGTGGCTACACCCACAAATTCTTCCGCGTGGCGAAAAGCGCCGACGATCTGCGCCAGCAGCGCGACGCCATCGCCGAGTGGTCGCGCTTAAGCTACGGCTGGATGGGCCGCACCCCGGACTACAAAGCCGCCTTCGGCTGTGCGCTGGGCGCCAACCCGGCATTTTACGGCCAGTTCGAGCAGAACGCCCGCAACTGGTACACCCGCATTCAGGAAACCGGCCTGTACTTTAACCACGCGATCGTCAACCCGCCGATCGACCGCCACAAGCCGGCCGATGAAGTGAAGGACGTCTACATCAAGCTGGAAAAAGAGACCGATGCCGGGATCATCGTCAGCGGCGCGAAAGTGGTCGCCACCAACTCGGCGCTGACCCACTACAACATGATCGGCTTCGGCTCCGCGCAGGTGATGGGTGAAAACCCGGACTTCGCGCTGATGTTCGTCGCGCCGATGGATGCCGAAGGCGTCAAGCTTATCTCCCGCGCCTCCTATGAGATGGTCGCCGGTGCGACCGGCTCCCCGTACGACTATCCGCTTTCCAGCCGTTTCGACGAGAACGACGCGATTCTGGTAATGGATAAAGTGCTGATCCCATGGGAGAACGTGCTGATTTATCGCGACTTTGACCGCTGCCGCCGCTGGACCATGGAAGGCGGTTTCGCCCGCATGTACCCGCTGCAGGCCTGCGTGCGCCTGGCGGTAAAACTGGACTTTATCACTGCCCTGCTGAAGCGTTCTCTGGAATGTACCGGCACCCTCGAATTCCGCGGCGTGCAGGCCGACCTCGGCGAAGTAGTCGCATGGCGCAACATGTTCTGGGCGTTAAGCGATTCCATGTGCTCGGAAGCGACGCCGTGGGTCAATGGCGCATGGCTGCCGGATCACGCCGCGCTGCAGACCTATCGCGTGATGGCCCCGATGGCCTACGCCAAGATCAAGAACATCATCGAGCGTAACGTCACCAGCGGCCTGATTTATCTGCCCTCCAGCGCCCGCGATCTGAACAACCCGCAGATCGACCAGTATCTGGCGAAGTACGTGCGCGGCTCCAACGGTATGGATCACGTTGAACGCATCAAGATCCTCAAACTGATGTGGGACGCGATCGGCAGCGAATTCGGCGGCCGCCATGAACTGTATGAGATCAACTACTCCGGTAGCCAGGATGAAATCCGCCTGCAGTGTCTGCGCCAGGCGCAGAGCTCCGGCAATATGGACAAGATGATGGCGATGGTCGACCGCTGCCTGTCCGAGTACGACCAGAACGGCTGGACGGTGCCGCATCTGCACAATAACGCTGATATCAACATGTTGGATAAGCTGCTGAAGTAATTCACAGCGGGAGGTCATAATGCAATTAGATGAACAACGCCTGCGTTTTCGCGATGCCATGGCCAGCCTGTCGGCTGCGGTTAACGTTGTCACCACCGAAGGCGAAGCCGGTCGCTGCGGCATTACCGCCACGGCGGTGTGCTCAGTGACGGATACGCCGCCGTCGGTGATGGTGTGTATCAACGCCAACAGCGCGATGAACCCGGTGTTTCAGGGTAACGGCAAGTTGTGCATCAACGTGCTGAACCACGAACAGGAAATCATGGCCCGTCATTTCGCCGGGATGACCGGGGTGACGATGGAAGAGCGGTTCGCCCTCAGCGGCTGGCAGCAGGGCGCGCTCGGACAGCCGGTGCTGAAGGGTTCGCTGGCCAGTCTCGAAGGCGAGATTAGCCAGGTGCAAACCATTGGTACCCACCTGGTGTATCTGGTGGAGATCAGGAATATTACCCTGAGCCCGCAAGGGCACGGTCTGATTTACTTTAAACGCCGTTTCCACCCGGTGATGATGGAAATGGAAGTCGCGGTGTAATGGCCTCGTCTGCTCCTCTCCGGCTGGGGAGGAGCCTTTCCCAACAAGGGAACTGGCCGCAATACCCTGTGATCTCAATCACATAATCTCCACCTGCTCACTTCACAACCCACCGCTTACGCCTTCCAGTAACCGCTTAACCCCCTATACAACCACTCACCCATTTACCCAACTTTACGCGTGCGCTGTTCTGGCAAGATCGAAGGCAGCCTAGCTAATCAATACCTCCATCAACCCTTACTTAAAACCAGACGGCTTCGGCCAATTATTCATCTAATTAACGCCAGGTTTTACTATGGATACCAAAAAACTATTCAAGCACATACCCTGGGTGATTCTGGGAATCATCGGGGCATTTTGCCTCTCAGTCGTCGCATTGCGCCGCGGTGAGCACGTCAGTGCCCTGTGGATCGTGGTGGCGTCGGTTTCCGTGTACCTCGTCGCCTACCGTTATTACAGCCTGTATATCGCGCAGAAGGTGATGAAGCTTGACCCGACGCGCTCGACGCCGGCGGTCATTAATAACGATGGCCTGAACTACGTGCCAACCAACCGCTACGTGCTGTTTGGCCACCACTTTGCCGCCATTGCCGGCGCCGGCCCGCTGGTTGGCCCGGTGCTGGCCGCGCAGATGGGCTATCTGCCGGGCACCCTGTGGCTGCTGGCCGGCGTGGTGCTGGCAGGTGCGGTACAGGACTTCATGGTGCTGTTTATCTCCTCGCGGCGTAACGGCGCCTCGCTGGGTGAGATGATCAAGCAGGAAATGGGGCCGGTTCCGGGCTCTATCGCGCTGTTCGGCTGCTTCCTGATTATGATCATCATCCTCGCGGTGCTGGCGCTCATCGTGGTGAAAGCGCTGGCGGAAAGCCCGTGGGGCGTCTTTACCGTCTGCTCGACGGTGCCTATCGCCCTGTTTATGGGGATCTACATGCGCTTCCTGCGCCCTGGCCGCGTGGGTGAAGTCTCGGTTATCGGTATCGTGCTGCTGGTGGCGTCCATCTGGTTTGGCGGCATCATTGCCCACGACCCGTACTGGGGCCCGGCGCTGACCTTTAAAGACACCACCATCACCTTTACTCTGATTGGCTACGCGTTTATCTCCGCGCTGCTACCGGTATGGCTGATTCTGGCGCCGCGTGACTATCTGGCCACCTTCCTGAAAATCGGCGTAATCGTCGGCCTGGCGCTGGGGATCGTTATCCTCAACCCGGACCTGAAAATGCCGGCAGTGACCCAGTACATTGATGGTACCGGTCCGCTGTGGAAAGGCGCCCTGTTCCCGTTCCTGTTTATCACCATCGCCTGCGGCGCGGTCTCCGGCTTCCACGCGCTGATTGCCTCCGGCACCACGCCGAAGCTGCTGGCCAACGAAACCGATGCCCGCTTTATCGGCTACGGCGCGATGCTGATGGAGTCTTTCGTGGCCATCATGGCGCTGGTCGCCGCCTCGATTATCGAACCGGGTCTCTACTTCGCGATGAACACCCCGCCGGCGGGCCTGGGCATCGTCATGCCAAACCTGCATGAAATGGGCGGTGAAAACGCGGCGATGATCGCTGCGCAGTTGAAAGAAGTCACCGTCCACGCGGCGGCGACCGTCAGCTCCTGGGGCTTCGTGATTTCACCTGAGCAGATCCTGCAGACGGCGAAAGATATCGGCGAACCTTCGGTACTGAACCGCGCCGGCGGCGCGCCGACACTGGCCGTCGGTATCGCCCACGTGTTCCATAAAATCATCCCGATGGCGGATATGGGCTTCTGGTACCACTTTGGTATCCTGTTTGAAGCGCTGTTTATCCTCACCGCGCTGGATGCCGGTACCCGCGCAGGCCGCTTTATGCTGCAGGATCTGTTGGGTAACTTCGTGCCGTTCCTGAAAAAAACCGACTCGCTGGTCGCCGGGATTATCGGTACCGCCGGCTGCGTCGGCCTGTGGGGTTACCTGCTGTATCAGGGCGTGGTCGACCCGCTGGGCGGTGTGAAGAGCCTGTGGCCGCTGTTCGGTATCTCTAACCAGATGCTGGCCGCCGTGGCGCTGGTGCTTGGCACCGTGGTGCTGGTCAAAATGCAGCGCACCAAATATATCTGGGTCACCGTTATCCCGGCAGCGTGGCTGCTGCTGTGCACCACCTGGGCGCTGGGTCTGAAGCTGTTCAGCACCAACCCGCAGATGGAAGGCTTCTTCTTTATGGCTCAGCAGTATAAAGAGAAGATTGCCGCCGGCGGCGAGCTGACCGCGCAGCAGATTGCCAACATGAACCATATCGTGGTCAACAACTACACCAACGCCGGACTGAGTATTCTGTTCCTGGTGGTGGTGTACAGCATCATCTTCTACGGCATCAAAACCTGGCTCAACGTGCGCAACAATAAGGTGCGTACCGACAAAGAGACTCCGTACGTGCCGGTACCGGAAGGCGGCGTGAAGACCTCGTCACATCATTAACTCTGATGCCGGATAGCGCTACGCTTATCCGGCCTACAAAAAGTGCATTAACGTAGGCCGGATAAGGCGCTAGCCGCCATCCGGCTTTATTCGTTATCTGGAACTTATAATGTTTGGTAACTTAGGTCAGGCAAAAAAATATCTCGGTCAGGCGGCAAAAATGCTGATTGGCATTCCGGATTACGACAACTACGTCGCGCATATGCAAACCAACCATCCGGATCAGCCGTACATGACTTATGAAGAATTCTTCCGCGAGCGCCAGCAGGCCCGCTACGGCGGCGATGGCAAAGGCGGCGTACGCTGTTGTTAATGGAGGCAATAATGGCACCGATTGCAGTCACCCTACTCACCGGTTTTCTCGGCGCAGGAAAAACCACCCTCCTGCGCCATATCCTTAATGAGCAGCACGGTTTCAAAATCGCCGTGATTGAAAATGAATTTGGCGAAGTCTCCGTTGACGATCAGCTGATCGGCGACCGCGCCACGCAGATCAAAACCCTGACCAACGGCTGTATCTGCTGTACGCGCTCCAACGAACTGGAAGACGCCCTGCTCGATCTCCTCGACAGTCGCGATCGCGGCGAAATCGAGTTTGACCGGCTGGTGATTGAGTGCACCGGCATGGCCGACCCGGGGCCGATTATCCAGACCTTTTTCTCCCATGAGGTGCTCTGCGAGCGCTATCTGCTGGACGGCGTGATCGCCCTGGTGGATGCTGTCCATGCCGACCAGCAGATGGATCAGTTCACCATCGCCCAGTCGCAGGTCGGCTATGCGGACCGCATTTTGCTAACCAAAACCGACGTTGCCGGCGACACCGAGAAGCTGCGCGAACGGCTGGCGCGCATCAATGCGCGGGCGCCGGTTTATACCGTCATACACGGTGATATTGATCTAAGCCAGCTGTTTAACACCAGCGGCTTTATGCTGGAAGAAAAGGTTGTCAGCGCCAAACCGCGTTTTCATTTTGTTGCAGAAAAGCAGAACGACGTCTCGTCGATTGTGGTCGAGCTCGACTATCCAGTGGACATCAGCGAGGTATCACGGGTGATGGAAAATCTGCTGCTCTCCTTTGCCGAACAGCTGATGCGCTATAAGGGCATGCTGTGGATCGATGGCGAGCCGAATCGCCTGCTGTTCCAGGGCGTGCAGCGCCTCTACAGCGCCGACTGGGACCGCCAGTGGGGCGATGAGCGCCCGCACAGCACGCTGGTGTTTATCGGCATTCAGCTGCCGGAAGAAGAGATTCGCGCGGCATTTGCCGGGTTACGACGCTAACCTGCCCGCCTGCGCGCTAAGGCGCAGGCACCGTTCTCTCTCTGACACCTCGCCAAAAACAGGGACCAAACGTCGGCAGCGCGTCGAAAAATGTAAAGCAACGTTTTAATAAGTAACAGCAGAAACACTTTTGGAAATAATAAGAAACTAAATGAATAGGATCCTTAATAATTAATGCCCGCCCTGTTCAGTTTCTGTTTAGCCCACCCATTAAACCGCGGCTAAACAGACCAAATTTGATGATTGACCTCGTCGTAACCCAACGTCATTACAACATTTTCAAAACACCGCCCTGACAAACCCAGCATAAAAAATTGACGTAAGTCACATTTGCAGAGGTAAACATCGATTGTTAAGGTGCGCTCAGACAAATTTAATGACGAGGAGCAAACCATGAAAAAGCTTAACATCCTGATTGTTGCTGCCCTGACCGCGGTCTCTGGTTCCGCCATGGCGATGGGATTTACCGTTGAACAAGGTAAAAACTTCACCAATCTGAATATGGAAATGGGTAAATCCTCTTCTGGCCTGTACGCCGAAAGCCACTGGCTGAAGAATACCGATGATGGTAGCCAGACCGGCGGCGTTGGCGCGGGTTACAATCTGGAAGTAGGTCCGGTTATGCTCAACGCTGGCGCGAAAGCTATCTACCTCGGGCCGAAAAAAGGCGATAACGGCGTCGCGTTTCCGGTCGGCGGCGGGGTGAACGTGGCCCTGACCGACAGCATCCACGTGTTTGGCGAAGGGTATGTCGCGCCGGACGGCCTGAACAACAGCGTGAAAAACTATGTTGAGGCGAACGGCGGCGTGAGCTGGTCTCCGGTGGGTCCACTGACCCTGAAAGTGGGTTACCGTCACGTGAGCGTTGACGGCAAGGAGGGTCGCCCAAACCACACCCTGATTGATGGCGCCTACGTGGGCGGCGGGGTCACCTTCTGATAGCGGCCAACGTCCCTGCAATAAGATTGACATGCAATAAGGTCTATTCATAAAAAACCTGCCGGATGGCAGGTTTTTTATTGCCGGGTTAAGGGCTTAGCGTCGCACCACCACCAGCTTCTGATTCACAAACTCTTTGATGCCGAGATCGGAGAGCTCCCGTCCGTAACCGGAACGCTTCACGCCGCCAAACGGCAGCTCCGGCGCGGTATCGGTGAGCCAGTTGATGTAAACCATCCCGGTTTCAATGGCCGACGCCATCCGTTTGGCGCGTTCGATATCCTGACTGAACACCGCGCCGCCCAGACCATAGTGGGAATCATTGGCCAGCGCGATTGCCTCCTCATCGTTTTTCACCACGTAGATCTGCGCCACCGGGCCAAAGAACTCTTCGAAGTACGCCGGGTTATCACGAGTGATACCGGTCAGGATGGTGGGTTCAAAGAAATTGCCTTCTCGCGCCACCGCTTTGCCGCCCAGATGCAGCGTAGCGCCGTTTTTCACCGCCTCGTCCACCTGCTTTCTTAACGTTTCCAGCGCATCTTTGGAAGAGAGCGGCCCCAGTGTGGTGCTTTCATCCAGCGGATCGCCGATTTTCACCTGGCGAAACGCCTCGCTAAATTTTGTCAGGAACGCATCCGCGATATTTTCGTGCAGGATAAAGCGCTTGGCGGCGGTACACACCTGGCCGGCGTTATTCAGCCGCGCCTGGACGCCGATTTTCACCGCGCGCTCCAGGTCGGCATCGTCCAGCACCACAAACACATCGTTGCCGCCCAGTTCCAGCGTCGATTTCTTAATATGCTTCGCGGCCTGCGCCGCCACCACGCTGCCGGCTTTCTCCGACCCGGTGAGCGCCGCGCCCTGCACGCGATCGTCGGCGATAATCTTCGCCACCTGATCCTGGGAGATAAACAGGTTGGTCCACGCCCCCTCCGGTGCGCCGGCCTCACGCACCAGATGGGCAAAGGTCTCCGCGCAGTGCGGCACAATGCTGGCGTGTTTGGCGATAACCGGGTTGCCGGCCGCCAGGTTTGGCGCCAGGACGCGCATCAGCTGGTAATAGGGGAAGTTCCACGGCTCCACCGCCATTAAGACGCCGATGGGATGATGCTCAACCCAGGCGTCGCCGAGTTCGGAGGGATATTTCACCGGCGCCAGCAACGATTTGGCGTTATCGGCGTAATAGCGGGCGATCTGCGCGCAAAGTTTCACTTCGCCGCGGCTCTGCTTAATGAGTTTCCCCATCTCCTGGCTGGCGATTTTCGCCAGCGCCTCCGCCCGGCTGTCGATAAGATCCGCCAGCTTATGCAGTACCGCCAGTCGCGGTTCAATATCGCCTTTTGCCCAGGCAGAATGATAAAGCGTATCCGCCTGCTGCAGCGCCGCCTCCACGTCCGCATCGCTGTGCGCCGGGTACGTTTTAATAAGCTGATTGTTCGCAGGATTCACCGTCTGATAAGCCATGTCGCATGTCTCCTTGTTATCGCCATTAAGGCAGTCAAAAATGCCGTCAAGGATATTAAGGGTAGTCGAGATGGCTGGCGATGCGGGTAAAGTTAGGTATATCCGGAATATTCCATAAAGAGGCTAACCGGGGCTACCCTCAGGCCGCCCCGCCGTTATCAATGTTCCAGCGTGGCGATCTCGTCGGCGGCCAGGCCAGTGATTTTCACCACCGTCTCGCGGGCAATACCGTCGTCCAGCATCCTCTGTGCAATGCGCAGCGCCTCGGCATGCTGTCCTTCTTGTCTGCCTTGTTGCCATCCTTCTTGCCGGCCTTCCCGTTTGCCTTTTCTGCGGCCCACTTCCTGTAATCTTTCGGCGATGGTCATCAATCTCTCCCTGTGCTGAGGAACCCGTTGCGCCACTTCGTGGATAAACCGGCCAAAGCGGCGCGCGTTGCCAGTCTGCAGCAGATAATTAAACAGCGTTTTTAGCTGTCTGTCATTAGCGTCCCCGCTAAGTAAAATCGTCGTCAGTTGCTCAACAATGCCCATTAAATCGCGCTGGCGAATATGCTTCTGTATCAGCTCGAGTAATGCCACGCGCCGGTGGCGAACGATCTCATCGTCGGGGATCACCGTGACATCCACCAGCGGAAAGGGCGAGATATAAAGCGCCCTCGCCAGCTGCGGATCGGCAAAACAGTCCAGCCAGTTGAGCGACCACGGGTATGGCGTGGTCGCTCCGTGATAGAACAGCATCGGCACCACCAGCGGCAGTCTGGTATGACCGCCATCAAGATGGCGCTGCATCGCGGCGATGGCGTAGCGCATCAGGCGAAAAGCCATCTGCGCGTCCGGCGAGCTCTGATGTTCGATAACCACATAAATGTAGCCCTCGCCAGACGCGGTTTTGAGTGACCACAGCACATCGGAGTACCAGGCCCGCAGGCTCTCCTCGATAAAGCTTGCCGATTCCAGCTGTAAGGTATCGAGGTCGCAGCGCTGACGCAGCGCAGGCGGTAAGTGGATCGCCAGGAAATCACGCGCGGTGTCGGCCTGAGTGAGAAACTGTTTAAACACCGCATCATGCGGCGTCGAGGTGGTGCCCTTTGCCATCGGCTCATCCCTGCCTGCTTATCCTGCAGGGACTCTACGCGCTCGGAATGTCTCTGACACCCGGGCAATACAACCTTTACGCACCGCCACGAAAATAGATTTCCCCGGACTGCAAGCGCGACATCCTTTTTCGAGGCGGTACGCAAATCCAGGCGGGCGACAGCCTCCGCGCAGCATGCTATAAACGACCTCTCCCTCCTCAGCAAAGGTCGATGCGGTGAACCATACCCGAGATATCCCCCAAACCTTCTGGCGAGACGATCGTCTACCGTGGCTGGAGCTGCGCAGCACCTGGCGCAGCCGCCAGGCCTACAAACGCCACAGCCACCCGCAGCTCTCGGTGGGGGCGATTATCGAGGGGGAAACGCGCTGCCTGTGCAATGGTGAGGAATATCTCCTGCAGCCCGGGGATCTGATCGTGATCCCCCCGCACGCGCCGCATAGCTGTAATCCGCTGCATGACAGGCCGCGCAGCTATCATATGCTGTACCTGGAGGCGGCATGGTGCCACGCGCAGCGCCCGGATATTCCCCCTGGCGCCAGTATCGCCTCGCCGCAGCCACTGTTGCGCGACAGCCCTCTCTTTGCCTGTTTCCAGCAGGTTGTCGCCCTGATGAGCCGCGGGAGCCTTGAACAACTGCCCGCCCGGCTGGCGCAACTCCTGCACGCGCTGCCGCTGTGCGCCGCCGCGCCGCAGGCGCCACATCACGCCAGCGCCCTGCTGTTTCAGCGCCTGGCGACAGAACTGCCAGCGCCGCCGTCGCTGGATAAGCTGGCCCACGACAGCGCGCTTCGTAAAGAGACCGTTATCCGCGCCGTGAAACAGGATACCGGCCTGACACCCGCCAGTTTGATCAACATGGCGCGCATCGAATATGCGAAAACGCGTTTACGCGCCGGGGACCCTATTGCCGATGTCAGCTATCAGGCTGGCTTTGCCGATCAGAGCCATTTCCATAAAACCTTTGTCAGCTATACCGCCGCCACGCCGCGGCAATATGCGCATTGCAGATCAATATCCGACAATAAGTAATACGGCACTTCGCTTAGGGTGGCCTCAGTACCATTATCGAGGCCACTATGCATACCTTATCGACGCTCTTTCCCGCCGCCTTCCCGGCGCTAGCCCTGTCTCACTTTGTCGCTCTGCTCAGCCCGGGCCCTGATTTTTTTCTGTTAGTCGGCTACGCCGTGCGCTACCGGATCCGCGGCAGCATCGGGCTATGTCTCGGCATCGCCGCCGGCAATGCGCTATATATTGTTCTCGCCATCGTCGGCTGGGGGCTTTTGCGTCAGGCGCCGCTGCTGTTTTTGCTCATCGAGTTGTTGGGGGCGGGCTATTTACTGTGGATTGGCAGCCTGCTGATACGCAGCCGTCCCGCGACGCTGGCGGTGGAGAGCATTCGCGCATCGCGTCCGGGGTTCGGCAGGCAGCTGCTGCTCGGGCTGGGGTCATCGCTGCTCAACCCCAAAAACGCTCTGTTTTATCTGGCGCTGATGACTTCCCTGCTCGGGCCGGCGGTCACCCTGCTGCAGCAAACGGTGAGCGGGTTGTGGATGGTCAGCGTGGTGTTCTTCTGGGATTTACTGCTGGTGAGCGCGATGGCGCTGCCGCAGATACAGCGCCGCCTGGGCGCCATCGTCTGGCGGGTCGAGCGGGCGGCAGGGGCGGTCCTGATGATCTTCGGTCTGTGGATTATCTGGCGATTTTTGCACGACCTCGCCGTCAGGTTATATGCTTAAGTTTATGGAAAAACTCGCTGAACTCAAACGCGCCAAACTGCTGGCGCTGTCGCTGCTGCTGATCGCCGCCGCGCTATTTATCACCACCCTGCTGCTGCCGCCGACGCCATGGGTCAGCGCGCTAAAGGCCATTTCCGAAGCGGCAATGGTCGGGGCGCTGGCCGACTGGTTTGCGGTGGTCGCTTTGTTTCGTCGTATTCCGCTGCCCTTTGTCGCCCGACATACCGCGATTATCCCGCGCAACAAAGACCGCATCGCCGATAATCTTGGCCGCTTTGTTGAGGAGAAGTTCCTCGACACCCCGTCGCTGGTCGCGTTGATCCGCCGCTATGAGCCAGCCCTGATGCTCGGCAACTGGTTCAGCCAGCCGGAGAACGCCCGCCGGGTCGGCCAGCACCTGCTGCAAGTGATGAGCGGTTTTCTTGAACTGACCGACGACGCGCGCATTCAGCGCCTGCTGCGCCGCGCGGTACATAAGGCGATCGATAAAGTCGACCTGACGCAGACCAGCGCCATGATGCTGGAGGGGATGACCCGCGACAATCGCCACCAGAAGCTGCTGGATTCGCTGATAAGCCAGCTTATCGCCCTGCTGCAGCGGGACAACTCCCGCGCCTTTATCGCTCGCGGCATCGTGCGCTGGCTGGAGACCGAGCACCCGCTGAAGGCCAAACTGTTGCCCACCGAGTGGCTCGGCGAGCACAGCGCCGAGATGGTCACCGACGCGGTGAATACCCTGCTGGACGAGGTGAGTCATGACCGTACCCACCAGATCCGCCAGGCCTTCGACCACGCGGTGCAGAAGCTTATCGACAACCTGAAATCCGACCCGCTCATGGCGCAGAAGGCCGAGAACATCAAAGCATATCTGAAAAATGATGAGACCTTTAACCGCTATCTCGGTGAAGTGTGGGGCGACCTGCGCAGCTGGGTAAAAAACGATATCAGCAGCGACGACTCACGTATTAAGCAACGCATCGCCGAGGCCGGCCAGTGGTTCGGTGAAACCTTACTCCGCGACGACGCCCTGCGCGAATCGCTTAACGAACACCTGGAACAGGCGGCACACCGGGTGGCGCCGGAGTTCGCCGCCTTCCTCACCCGCCATATCAGCGACACGGTGAAGAGCTGGGACGCCCGCGATATGTCGCGGCAGATCGAGCTCAATATCGGTAAAGATCTGCAGTTTATCCGCATCAACGGCACCCTGGTGGGAGGGACCATCGGCCTGATGTTGTGGCTGTTCTCGCAGATCCCCTCGCTGCTGCATCTGCATATTGGTTAGCAATGATACTATCCGAACAATAGCGCTGATAAATATTCCACAGGGAGGGCGAAATGATGCACCGGATTTCCCACTGGCTGACCCGCCACGCCGCCGCGCTGTTCTTCCCGGCGGCGCTAATCCTGTATGATTTTTCCGCCTATCTCACTACCGACCTGATCCAGCCGGGGATCCTGCACGTGGTGCGGGATTTCAATGCCGATGTGGCGCTGGCTCCTGCCTCGGTGAGCCTGTATATGGCCGGCGGCATGGCGCTGCAATGGCTGTTGGGGCCGCTCTCTGACCGGATCGGACGGCGTCCGGTGCTGCTCACCGGCGCGCTGATTTTCACCCTCGCGTGCCTGGCGACGTTGTTCACCACCTCCATGACCCAGTTCCTGATTGCCCGCTTCGTGCAGGGCACCAGCATCTGCTTTATCGCCACCGTCGGCTACGTCACCGTGCAGGAGGCCTTTGAGGAAAAAAGATCGATCAGGCTGATGGCGGTGATCACCTCCGTCGTGCTGGTGGCGCCAATCGTCGGCCCGCTCTCCGGCGCGGCGCTGATGCATTTCATCCACTGGAAAGCGCTGTTCGGCATTATCGCCGCCATGGGGCTGGTGGCCTGGCTCGGCCTGCTGTTGACCATGCCTGAGACGGTGCGCCGCGGCGATGTGCCGTTCAGCCTGGTCGGCGTGCTGCGCGATTTTCGCAACGTCTTCCGCAACCGCATCTTTTTGCTCGGCGCCGCCACGCTGGCGCTGAGCTATATTCCGCTGATGAGCTGGGTGGCGGTATCGCCGGTGATTTTAATGGACGCCGGCGGACTGACCACCAGCGAGTTCGCCTGGAGCCAGGTGCCGGTCTTCAGCGCCGTCATCATCGCTAACCTGTCGGTGGCGCGCTGGGTAAAAGATCCCACCCGCCCGCGCTTTGTGCTCAGCGCGGTGCCGGTACAGATGCTCGGCCTGGCCATTCTGATCGTTGGAAATCTGGCATGGCCGCACGTCTGGCTGTGGTCAGTGCTCGGCACTTGCTTCTACGCCTTCGGCATCGGGCTGATTTTCCCGACGCTGTTTCGCTTTACCCTCTTTTCCAACGACCTGCCGAAAGGCACGGTCTCCGCCTCGCTGAATATCGTGATCCTCAGCGTCAGCGCGTTATCGATTGAAGGCGCGCGCTGGCTGTGGTTCCATGGCGGCAGACTCCCCTTCCACCTGTTGGCGGTGGCCGCCGGGATCGTCGCCGCCTGCTGCCTGGCCGGACTGTTACGCCACCAGCGCCAGCGTAGGCAAGCGGTGATCGAAGCCCGGCAGTCGTGAGCCCTTTTACGGAGAAAGCCCCATCATGAACGACATTGAACTCAGCCAGGCGCAGCGCGACCTGCTGCGCGACAAGCTCAGCAAGTACTGCGAAGAGACCTTCAACCTCGAGCTGGAGCAGTTTGACGCCGAATTTTTTGTCGACTTTATCGCCAAAGAGCTGGGGCCGCTGTTTTACAACGCCGGTATCGAAGAGGCCATCCGCACCCATCTGGCGTGGAGCGAGCGGATCCAGGAAGAGATGGATTTGAAGAAGGTCTATTAACGCCGCGCGCAGACGCAGGAGATCAATAAAAGCACACAAACAACAGGGCTATAATGGCGACTCTTTCAGCATCTCCCGTGTACGGGGAAGGAAAATCATGTCGCTTATCACCGATCTACCCGCCATTTTTGACCAGTTCTCAGAAGCTCGCCAGAAGGGCTTTCTCACCGTCATGGATCTTAAAGAGCAGAACGTGCCGCTGGTGGGCACCTACTGCACCTTTATGCCTCAGGAGATCGCCATGGCAGCGGGCGCCCTTGTCGTCTCGCTATGCTCGACCTCCGATGAAACCATCGAGGAAGCGGAAAAAGATCTCCCGCGCAACCTCTGCCCGCTGATCAAAAGCAGCTACGGCTTCGGCAAAACCGATAAATGCCCGTACTTCTATTTCTCTGACCTGGTGGTCGGGGAAACCACCTGCGACGGTAAAAAGAAGATGTACGAGTACATGGCCGAGTTCAAGGCGGTCCACGTCATGCAGTTGCCGAACAGCGCCAGCGACGCGGCTTCCCGCGCGCTGTGGAAAGCGGAGATCTTGCGCCTGCAGCAGGTGATTGAGGCCCGGTTTGGCACGCCGATTAGCGAAGCGGCGCTGCGTGAAGCCATCGTGTTGAAAAATCGCGAGCGCCGGGCGCTGGCCCACTTTTATCGTCTCGGGCAACTCAATCCGCCGGCGCTCAGCGGCAGCGACATCCTGAAAGTGGTGTATGGCGCCACCTTCCGTTTCGACAAAACCGCCCTGATTGATGAACTTCATGCCATGGCGGAGCGCATCCATCAGGAGTGGCTGCAGGGTAAACGGCTCGAGCCACGTCCGCGGATCCTGATCACTGGCTGCCCGATCGGCGGCGCGGCGGAAAAAGTGGTCCGCGCCATCGAGGAAAACGGCGGCTGGGTGGTCGGCTATGAAAACTGCACCGGCGCGAAAGCGACCGAGCGCTGTGTGGCGGAAGAGGGTGACGTCTACGACGCCTTAACCGATAAATATCTCGCCATCGGCTGCTCCTGTATTTCCCCCAACGACCAGCGTCTGCAGCTGCTGAGCCAGATGGTGGAGGAGTATCAGGCCGACGGGGTGATCGACGTCATTCTGCAGGCCTGCCATACCTATGCCGTGGAATCGCTGGCGATTAAACGCCATCTGCGCCAGCAGCACGATCTTCCTTACATGGCGATTGAAACCGACTATTCGACAGCGGACCTCGGCCAGCTCAGTACCCGCGTCGCCGCCTTTATCGAAATGCTGTAAGGAGAGCGCGTGATCTACACGGTTGGCATTGATTCCGGCTCTACCGCCACGAAAGGCATCCTGCTGGCAGACGGCGTCATCGTGCGCCGCTTCCTCTGCCCCACTCCCTTTCGCCCCGCCGACGCCATCCATGAGGCCTGGGAAACGCTACGCGCGGGCCTCATGGAGACGCCTTTTTTAACCCTTACCGGCTATGGCCGCCAGCTGGTGGACTTTGCCGATAAGCAGGTGACGGAGATCTCTTGTCACGGCCTCGGCGCTCGCCTGCTGGCGCCGGACACCCGCACAGTGATTGACATCGGCGGCCAGGACAGCAAAGTCATCCAGCTGGACGCCGAGGGCAATCTCAGCGACTTCCTGATGAATGATAAATGCGCCGCCGGTACCGGACGTTTCCTGGACGTCATTTCACGGACGCTTGGCGCCAGCGTCGAACAACTCGACAGCATCACCGCAGGCGTCGAGCCGCATGCGATTACCAGCATGTGCACGGTGTTTGCCGAATCGGAGGTCATCAGCCTGCGGTCGGCGGGGGTCGCGCCAGAGGCAATTCTGGCGGGGGTGATTAACGCCATGGCACGGCGCAGCGCGAACTTTATTGGCCGCTTATCGCCGCAGGGGCCGCTGCTGTTTACCGGCGGCGTCAGCCACTGCGCCACCTTTGCCCGCATGCTGGAAACCCATGTCGGCATGGCGGTGACAACCCACCCCGATGCCCAGTATGCCGGGGCGATCGGCGCGGCGCTGATCGGCCTGCGCCAGCGGAGGCGCGGATGACAACCTTTCTGTTTTTATTTCATTCCACGGTGGGGGTGGTACGGATGCGCAAAGCCCTGCAGGCGGCGGGGATGACCTTCGAGGTCAAAGATATTCCCCGCCAGCTGCGCAGCGGCTGCGGGCTGTGCGTACTGCTGGAGGGGACGGAAGACGCGGCGCGCAGCTGGATCCTGCCGGAACAGACGGCGGCGCTGTATCAGCAGGATGGGGAAGCGTGGCGCTGCCTCGCTACCTTCCCACAGACGGGTTAATGGGTGATCACAAAGCGCGTCGCCGCAAAGCAGTTCAGCAGACGGTGCATGAGAAAGACCAGAGTCAGCGTCACCACCAGCGAAACCGTCACCGAGGTGATACGGTACAGGTCGCTGAACACCAGATCCTGATAGGGATGCAGGTTCTGGCCGAACATAATGCCGATGGTGGTGATGCTGGCGAAGCCCACCCCGGCGCCCACTTTCTCCATCACGTGCAGGCGGGCGCTGAAGGCCAGCCCGAGACCAATCAGCGGCATCATCAGGATCATGTGGTTGCTGAAATCATAGATGATCAGCTGCACCACCAGAATATAGAGACAGGCCAGCACCACCCCGACGACGCGCCAGATCGAGCTGATCACCGCCCCGCGATAGTGCATCGGGAACAGGATCAGGATCCCGGCCATCAGCGCCGAGAGCGAGTCACTGAGATCGCAGATCTGGAACACCACAAAGATGATCGTCGCGACCGTACCGGAGAGCAGAGACTCGTGGCGAATGCGGGCGGCGTCTTTTTCAATGCGCGGCGGCGGCTTGCGCGGTTCGACGTCCGGGATCAGGTAATGCAGCAGCGCGCTCAGCGCCACCGCCAGCACGCAGGCTTCCATGTTAGAGAACATCAGGGTATGCCAGTTGCTGGTGGGATAGCTCATAAAGTTGAGCATCGTGCTCTGGCACACCACCCCCATCGATCCCAGCAGGAACAACGGTCCCTGGCTCATAAAGCGAAAGCGCATGACGTACAGGCCAAAGACGACTAACGTCATGATCACCGGCCACTGTGACAGATAGCCGACAATCAATACCATTTCGACGCAGTTCACCGCCGCGCTAAACACAAACTGGCGGGCGACATGGCGGTTGAAGAACGGCACCAGCGACATCAGCATCAGTGGATAAACCACGAAAAACACACCGTACTGGACGTCATAGAATGTGGAGATACTGAGCGCAATAGTCCCGGCCACAGCGATACGCACCGTCTGGCGAAAATCATTCGCCGTATAGACGATATTGCCGTGCGGCGTAAAGACGTGCGCCAGGGTATTAATAGACATAGTGCAACCAGCTCACCAGGTGGATCTGCAGGCCGGCAAAGGTGCGGGCGAAAGGCCCCTCGCTATTGTACAGTTGCACCGTGGCGCGGGCGCCGGTCGGCAGCGGTTTGTCCAGCGCTTGATCCAGGGCGACGTGAATGCGCATGCGCTGTGCGTCGCGCACCCAGCGGGTGGACTGCTCCGGCTGCGACAGCTGGCCGTTCACCGCCTCCTGCCCCGCCAGAATCCCGGCATCGCTGCTGGTGACGTGCGCCGGGAAGACTTGCCCCGGGAGGGCGTCAAAGACCACCGCTGCATCGGTATTCACCGCGGTGTGACGCAGGCTCTTTTCACGGAAGTCAGCGACGATATCGGTATTGTTGTTGACCAGCGCCAGCACAGCCGTCGCCGCGGTGGCGTAGATCCCCGGGTTAAGCTGCAGGTTGCTAACCATGCCGTCAGTTTCGGCACGCACCTGGGTCCAGGCCAGGTTCAGCTGCGCCTCCTCCAGCGCATTACGGTATTTCTGCAGGGTGACGTTGCGCTTATCGTCGCGCTCGCCGCGCTGGATAAGCAGGTTCTGGATCTGCGCGTTCAGCGCCGAGACCGACTGCTCGCTGGTCTGCCAGGTGGTACGCACCTTATCGAGGTCGGACTGCGAGACGTTCTGCATCGTGCTCAGGCGCTGGTAGCGATCGAGCGTGACCTTATCGTTACGGGCGGTGTACTGCGCGGTGCGCAGGTTGGCGCGGGCGGCGGCGATTTGTGCGTCCAGCTGCTGGTTGCTCAGTTTCGCCTGCTCAAGGGCAATCTGCGCCGCTTCAACTTTATTAATGAATGGCGTTGGGTCGAGCTCATACAGCAGGTCGCCCTTTTTAACCTGGCTGTTGTTGTGCACGTAAACGTGCGAGACATAGCCGGAGACCCGCGACGATACCGGGGTCACCACGCGCATCACGGTGGAGTCCGGCGTCAGCGGGATCCAGATATCGGCAACGATAAACCAGGCGAATATTGCCAGAAAAGCGGCAATACTCGCCCGTACCCAGCGGGCAAATTTTTGTTCAGGCGTCATCATAGTGTGTTAGATCTTGTTATCTTCTTCGCGGATATTCCGCAAACGGCAGGCGATTTGATTTAATGTGGCGCTGAAGGTGGCGAGGTCGGCCTCCGGGATGGTCTGAGTCACGCGTTCCTGATAGGTCTCGATCACGCAGCTCAGTTTTTCCAGAATCGCCCGCCCCTCGGCGGTCAGCGTCAGCAGGCGAATGCGTTTGTCATATGGCGATGTAGAACGCAGCAGATAGCCCTGCTTTTCCAGTAACGAGAGGGTGCGCATTAGCGGCGGCAGTTCAATCCCCTGCACCTCCGCCAGTTCGCTGACCGAGACGTTGTCTCCCAGCTGATGCAACTGCATCAACACCGTCCAGCTGGACTGGGTGAGTCCGGTATCGGTGATAGCGGAGTCAATAATAGCGCGCCACTGGCGCACCACCATGGCCATTCTCATCCCCAACGGACGGCGGGCAAACAGGTCGTCTTCGGTCACAGGTTTTCCTCTCATTGTTGGGAAGAAAATAATACTTATCAGGGTAAGTATCAAGAAACAGACGATCGCGCCGCATCAATTGATAAATTTAGTGAATGTATTCCCCGGCGTCGCTAGCGCTTACCGGGGCAAAGAAGGAATGATGCCTGAAAAAAACCGCACTTTTTAATTGATCTGATCCCGACGCAGGCCGATATCTTTCAGCTGTTCGTCGCTCATTCGCTGCAAAGCTCTGCGCGTTTGCTCCTGAAGCCACCATTTTTTGATAAAACGCACCAGCAGTACGAAACCAATAAATGGCTGTCTTGCCCTGTTCTCGTGAAATTCCATCCTCTACCTCCTCACCTTGCCAGAGGCTTTATCTTCACGGATTTAGGGCCAAGGAATACAGATTCACAAAACACTTTTCTTTAACATACAGATTGGCTAAAACGTACACCAGACCCCATTTTTTCCGCCCATCTGTACTGGTTCTTTTATCTGTATGGCGACAATCAAGGATACAGCATGACCCGCTACCAACATCTCGCTGCCCTGCTGGCCGAACGCATTGAACAGGGCCTGTATCGCCACGGCGAAAAACTGCCGTCGGTGCGCAGCCTGAGCCAGGAGCATGGCGTCAGCATCAGCACCGTCCAGCAGGCCTATCAGTTGCTTGAGCAGCAACAGATGATTGTGCCGCAGCCGCGATCGGGCTATTTCGTTGCCCCCCGCAAGGCCCAGCCGCCGGTGCCGCCGATGTCGCGTCCGGTACAGCGCCCGGTGGAGATCACCCAGTGGGATCAGGTGCTGACCATGCTCGACGCCCGCTACGATAAATCGATTATCCCCTTCGGCGGCGGCTCGCCGGATGTTACTCAGCCAAGCCTGAAGCCTATCTGGCGCGAACTGAGCCGGGCGATCCAGCACAACCTCAGCGAAGTACTGAACTATGACGAGCTGGCCGGGCGCCGGGAACTTCGCGAGCAGATCGCCCGCCTGATGCTTGACGGCGGCTCGGTGGTGACGGCCGACGATCTGGTGCTCACCAGCGGCTGCCACAGCGCGCTGTCTCTGGCCTTGCTGTCGGTATGCCAGCCTGGCGATATCGTGGCCGTGGAATCCCCCTGCTACTACGGCACGATGCAGATGCTGCGCGGACTGGGATTAAAGACCATTGAGATCCCCACCGATCCGGAAACCGGGATCAGCATCGAGGCCCTGGAGCTGGCGCTGGATCAGTGGCCAATCAAAGGGGTGATCCTCGTGCCGAACTGCAATAACCCGCTGGGCTTTATCATGCCGGACGCCCGTAAGCGCGCGGTGCTGAACCTGGCCCAGCGCCACGATATCGTGATTTTCGAGGATGATATTTACGGCGAGCTGGCCACCGAGTACCCGCGCCCGCGCACCATTCACTCCTGGGATATCGACGGCCGGGTGATGCTCTGCAGCTCCTTTACCAAAACCATCGCCCCCGGCCTGCGCATCGGCTGGATCGCCCCTGGTCGCTATTACGATCGTCTGCTGCAGATGAAGTACGCCGCCAGCGGCACCAACGTCCCCTCCACTCAGCTGGCAGCCTGCAATTTCATTCGCGAAGGCCACTACCACCGTCACGTGCGGCGGATGCGGCAGATCTATCAGCGTAATATGGAGATCTACACCTGCTGGCTGCGGGAGTTTTTCCCGTGCGGGATCTGCGTCACCCGGCCGAAAGGCGGTTTTATGCTGTGGGTTGAGCTCCCGGAGCAGGTGGATATGGTCTGCGTCGCCAAACAGCTATGCCGGCTGAAGATCCAGGTTGCGCCGGGCTCGCTGTTTTCGGCTGCGGGCAAGTATCGCAACTGCGTCAGGATCAACTGCGCCCTGCCGCCGACCGAGAAACATAAAGCGGTGATGGTGAAGCTAGGAGAAGCGGTGAAGGTGGCGATGGAGTGAAGTTTAACCTGTTTTCCCCGGTGGCGCTGCGCTTACCGGGGCTACGGGCTCCGAAAATACGTAGCGCCGCTACCAGCAACTATTTCTTATTAAGATCGCGAATCATCGCTTCTCTTAAAATCGCATTCAGTCGAGTTTGATAGCCTTTTCCTGGACGTTTGAGCCACTCCATGACATCGGCATCAATGCGCACAGAAGCCTGTGTTTTTAGCGGTCGAAAAAATTTGCCGCGTACGGCATCTGACCATTGCGCATCGTCTGTAGCGGGGATATCGCTGTAATCGATGTCCTCATCGGCTTTGCTCGCTAGCGCTTTGAGTTCGGCATCACGCTTAGCGGTAAGCGCCGCCGTATTGTCGCGTTTATGTTTAACCATGCTCATAACGATTCCTCTCTTTTCTGTCCGCCTTCCGGGCGCTGATAATACGAATAACCTCAGTTCCACTTTCAAAACGGACCGAATGCGCCACCAGGATAACAAGGATCCCATGCACAAGACCGATGGTTTGCCAGCGATATTCACCATTCTCAAACCGCTCCTGGCGGGAAAGGTGCCGCGGATCGTCAAAGACTAATACCGCTTCTTCAAACCGGACTCCATGTTTTCGTAGATTACTTAATGCCTTGTTTGCATCCCACTCAAACTCCATTGGCATACTATTCATCCTTTTGTATATACAAAAAAGTATATACGATTATCCGGTGATAATAGTGACAGCGTTGGAAAAAACCTCACATTTTGAGTGAGTAATTTGTAAAGGCATCTCCCCGGTGGCGCTGCGCTTACCGGGGCTACGGGTTACCCCGCGTCCGCAAATCAGCTTCACTGGTCAAAAAACACCATTCCCTTATACGGCTGCTCACGGCAGGCGGCCAGCCGCTGGGCGAGACTGCCGACGTGCAGCTCCAGCTTGTGGCCGTCGGGGTCGAGGAAGTAGTGCGAGGCGCCTTCGCTGCGGTTTAGCTTCCAGACCGCCACGCCGGCAACCTCCAGGCGGGCGGCGAAGCTGGCGAAATCCGCCTCGCTAATGCTAAACGCATAATGGGTGTAGTCGCTCTCTTCCGGCGGAGTAATGCGCCGCTGCGGATCCAGCGACAGGCACAGCCACAGATCGCCGCAGGAGAGATAGGCGCCACTGTCCCAGCGGGCGTGCAGCGTCATGCCCAGCAGTTGCTGATAAAACGCCACGCTCGGCGCCAGCTGGCTGACCGCCAGGGTCAGATGATTCAGTCCACTCAGCATGTCTGTTCCTCCAGTGAATTCACGATGAACTGACGCAGCCATTGATGCGCCGGGTCGCGGTGCCAGCGCTCGTGCCACAGCATCAGCATCTCAAAGCCGGCGACCGCCAGCGGCGGCTCGACGATCACCAGCCCGCTCTGCCCGCGCACCAGCCGCTCCGGCAGGACCGCCACCAGATCGCTATTGCGCAGGGTCTCCAGCATAAACAGGAAATGTGGCACGGAAAGGACAACCCGCCGCGTCAGTCCGAGGTTCGCCAGCGCGATATCGGTCGCCGCGCTGAAGCCGCCTCCGTCCGGGGAGACGATCACGTGCTCCAGCTGACAGAACGTTTCCAGGCTAAGCCCAGGCCGCAGCGCCGGATGTTCCGCCCGGCCTGCCAGCACGTACCGTTCGCGAAACAGCAGGCGCTGATGCAGCCCCGGCGGCGCGCCCTCGCGGGTATGGAAGCAGAGATCCACTTCATCGCTGGCCACCTGCTGCTCCAGCCGCGCTGGCTGCAGCTCGAATACCGCCAGCCGACTGCCGGGAGAGGCCAGCCGTAGCCTGCCCAGCATCGGCAGGAGGATCGCCGAGGCCATATAGTCCGTCGCCGCCACCCGCCAGGTCTCCGCCGCCGTCGCCGGATTAAAGGGCGCCACCGGCGCCACTGCCTGCTCCAGTGCGGCTAACGCTGCGCGCAGCGGCTGGCGAAGCTCATCGGCGCGGGCGGTGGGCTGCATGCCGCGCGGACCCGGCATCAGCAGCGGGTCGGCGAAAATCTCCCGCAGCCTGGCGAGCTGAATACTGACCGACGGCTGCGACAGATTCAGCCGCTGCGCCGCCCGGGTGACGTTGTTTTCGCTAAGCAGCACGTCGAGCGTGCGCAGCAGATTAAGATCCAGACGATGTAAATTAATCACGGCTATACCTGGAATTTAAGTAATTAATTTCTACTATAGCGTCAGCTTTCCTACTCTGCAGCTCTCCCCACTCCAGAGGTGATGTTATGAAAGTACTGCTGATTTACGCCCATCCGGAACCGCGCTCGCTTAATGGCGGACTCAAAAATTTCGCCATCCACCACCTGCAGCAGGCCGGGCATGAAGTCCAGGTCTCCGATCTCTACGCCATGCGCTGGAAGGCCGGATATGACGCCGACGACAGCGGCGCCCCGCCGGTCGGCGAGTTCTGGCGGCCGACCCTCGATTCCAAACAGGCCTTTGCCCAGGGCACCCAAAGCGCGGATATCGCAGCCGAGCAGGAAAAGCTGCTGTGGGCCGATACGGTAATTTTCCAGTTCCCGCTGTGGTGGTTCTCGATGCCTGCCATCATGAAGGGCTGGATCGACCGGGTGTACGCCTGGGGCTTTGCCTATGGCGTCGGCGAGCAAAGCGACCGCCACTGGGGTGACCGTTACGGAGAAGGCACCTTCGCTGGCAAGCGGGCGATGCTGATCGTCACCGCCGGCGGCTGGGCAGAACACTATTCACCGCGCGGGATCAACGGCCCCATCAACGACATCCTGTTCCCCATTCAGCACGGCATGTTGTTCTATCCCGGCTTCGAGGTACTCCCGCCGCTGGTGTTCTACCGCACAGACAAAATCGACGCCGGCCAGTTCGCCGACCAGTGCACCACCCTGGCCGAGCGGCTGGATACGCTGTGGCAAACCGAGCCCATTCCATTCCGCCGGCAGAATTATGGCGATTATCTGATCCCGTCGCTGACGCTGCGCCCGGAGCTGGCGCCCGGGAAAAGCGGTCTGGGGGTGCATCTGGCAACGAAATAAACCTCGACGCGATAGCCCATCCGGGTTATCGCGTTCATTAATATGACAATTTGTGAGCCTCCACGCATTAACAGCATCTCGTCACACGAAGCCGCCGTTCATATTGATAGCGATCAAGAATAATCATACCGTCTGGTCGGTATGATTCCGGCCATGAATATGGAAGCCCAGCATCGTAAAAAAGATCCCGTCCGTCTCCACCGTCAGCTGATTGAATCGGCGGCGATGATTGCCGGCCGGGATGGTATCGCCGCCCTGTCGCTGAACGCCGTCGCCCGCGAGGCTGGCGTGAGCAAAGGTGGCCTCCTGCATCACTTTCCCAATAAGCAGGCGCTGATTTTCGCCCTGTTCGCCCGGCTGCTGGCGATCATGGAAAAGGCGATTAGCGAACTGATGGCCGCCGATAACATCGCTTACGGACGCTTTACCCGCGCCTATTTGCGCTATCTGTCCAACCCGGAGCTGACGGATACCCACGAAAGCCGCCAACTGATGGTGCTGTCGCTGGCGATGCCGGACGAGCCGGTGCTGCGAAAATGCTGGCGCGACTGGATGCTGGATCATCTGGCGCAGGGCGATGCGCTGGATAACGGCCCGACCGGCACGCTGGTGCGCTACGCGGCCGACGGCATCTGGTTATCGGAACTCACCGAAGGGCGTACCATGAGCAGCGATCACCGACAGTCGCTGGTAAACGATCTGACCAAAATGACGCTTCCCGCGTGAAGCGAATAGAGTGAGGCCGCGATGCGCTACAACATCAATGCCCGTCTCATTTATGATGCAACGGACGGCACGCTAACCCTGCCCGGCAGCGATGAACCGGATAGCCAGCTATCCATCACCGCCAGCGCGCTACTCTATTTTTTTCTCCGCCATACCGGCGTCGTCAGCCGCGATGAAGTATTAAAAAAAGTCTGGGATGATAACGGCTTAACCTCTTCCAACAGCAACCTCAATCAGTACCTGAGCATGCTGCGCAAAACCTTCCGCCACTACGATATCGATAACATTATCGTCACCGTGTCGCGCGGCATGCTGCAGCTGAATCAGGATCTGAGCATTGAACTGCTCGATGCCGAACCGACGACTGTCGATGCCGCTCTCACATGCGATAAGCCTGATGAAGCCGCTCCCCCTGCGGCGCCAACGCCGCCCACCGATTCACGACATGCGCGCGGGATGTGCTGGTATCTGGCCGGCGGCTGTCTGCTGGTCATCGCCCTGCTGCTGGTGGCGTTTAGTCTCGCCGGTACCCACGTCGCCCGGCCAATTAATCTGACGCTGATGAACCACAGCCAGTGCGAACTGCTGGCCAGCGATGAGATGCTGCGTTCGGTCTCCGCAACGGCCTACGGTAAAAATTTTGATGAGGTGCGTCAGCGGCTGAAGCTCAGTTGCAAGCCGGGCGAACGTTTTGTTTTTTTCTATGGCGACCGACTGGAAACCAACGGCCTGGGCCGTGTGTTCCTCGCCCACTGCGCGATGCACGAAGACAACCCGTTCAGCTATTGCGATAACTACTTTTACTACTCCTGGAAGCCGCAATGAAACTCGCGCCCCGCACCTTTTTCGCTCTTTCCGCTCTGGCGTTTATCGCTGCCGCCGGGTTTAGCCTCTGGCGCCTGCTGCCAGATGCCAGCGACGGCGTGATGAGCTGCTCCACCAAAGCGATCATGCGTTTTGAGAACATGGAAAAAGAGAATGTGAACGGCAATATCCATTTTAACTTTGCCGCTAATGGCAATGGTTCGATGGTGGTGGAAGGCTATACCGACTCTGCCGCCGGCTGGCTCTACCTGCAGCGCTACGTCAAATTCAGCTACACCAGCCAACGCATCTCGGCAACCGAACGCCACTACCGCATCAAAAAATGGGAATCCAGCGCTTCATCCATCGACGAATCGCCGAATGTCATCTTCGACTACTTCATGCGCGAGATGTCTGATAGCCACGATGGCCTGTTCCTCAACGCGCAAAAGCTTAACGACAAAGCTATCCTGCTGAGCTCTATCAACTCGCCGCTCTATATCTGCACGCTGAAGTCCGGCAGCACGCTTAACTAACCCGTCCCCCCTGAACCGCCGCGAGGAAACTGCGCCCTCGCTCACACTCCGTTTTTGCCCCCTCTTTTTCCGATGCTAAAAGCGCACGTTTTGCATTTAGCTTTTGTGGCAAAACTTGAGCATACCCACATTTATCACGCGGCTATATTACCGCCTGCAGGCAAGTAATTAGCATCTTATTAACATTCATCTCCCGCCGATAATAAGCTTAAAAAAGCGCCATATCATCATGAAAATCATCACGCAAAAAACAGGACAAACAGATAAATTGAACGCTAAATAAGGCTAAATTACAGAGCAAAACACTAAAATATTCACCACCACGGATTTAAATTTCACTTTCCTCCCCATTCCCTATAGTGAACCCCGAACGCCGCTTCCGCGTGTTGATGCCGTTACGCGGACGGTTTTCCCGAATCACAAAACCTGTTCTGGAGGAGATCACGATGGGTGATGCATTGGGGCTTATCGAAACCAAAGGTCTGGTGGCCTGTATTGAAGCAGCGGACTCGATGTGTAAAGCCGCCAACGTCGAACTGATCGGCTATGAAAACGTCGGCTCCGGCCTGGTCACCGTGATGGTGAAGGGCGACGTCGGCGCGGTAAAAGCGGCGGTGGATTCCGGTGTGGAATCAGCCCAGCGCATCGGCGAAGTGGTGACCTCGCTGGTCATCGCTCGCCCGCATAACGACATCAACAAAATCGTCATTAAACACAAGGCCTGAAGGCCAGGAGAACGCAAATGGGTGATGCATTAGGTCTGATTGAAACCAAAGGTCTGGTGGCCTGCATTGAAGCGGCGGATGCGATGTGTAAAGCCGCCAACGTCGAGCTTATCGGCTATGAAAACGTCGGTTCCGGCCTCGTCACCGCGATGGTGAAAGGCGACGTCGGCGCGGTAAAAGCGGCAGTCGATTCCGGCGTCGAATCGGCGCAGCGCATCGGCGAAGTGGTGACCTCGCTGGTCATCGCGCGTCCGCATAACGACATCAACAAAATCGTCTCGCATTACAAGATTGCGGACTAACGGAGAAACCTGATGAAAGAAGCGCTTGGTCTTATCGAAACCAAAGGTCTGGTGGCCTGTATTGAAGCCGCGGACGCGATGTGTAAAGCCGCCAACGTCGAGCTGATTGGCTATGAAAACGTCGGTTCCGGCCTCGTCACCGCGATGGTGAAAGGCGACGTCGGCGCGGTCAACGCAGCGGTCGACTCCGGCGTGGAAGCGGCGAAACGCATCGGCGAAGTCGTCAGCTCTCGCGTCATTGCGCGTCCACATAACGACATCGAAAAAATCGCGGCGCAGCACAAAGCATGACCTGACAGGGCGCGCCCCGTCCCCACTCTTTTCGTCTGATGAAGGATAGACTCATGATTGAACTGGATAACGATTTGCAGTCCCGGCAGAACGCGAGGGAACTGGTGCGCAACGCCAAAAAGGCGCAGGCGATGCTGGCCACCTTTTCGCAACAGCAAATCGACGCCATCGTGAAAAACGTGGCCCAGGAAGCAGCGCACCACGCCGAAGCGCTGGCGAAAATGGCCGCGGAAGAGACTGGTTTTGGCAACTGGCAGGACAAAGTGCTGAAAAACCGCTTCGCCTCGCTGCGCGTCTACGACGCCATCAAAGATATGAAGACCGTTGGCATCATTCATGACGACCCGGTAAAAAAAGTGATGGACGTGGGCGTGCCGCTGGGCGTGATTTGTGCGCTGGTCCCCTCAACGAACCCAACCTCCACGGTTATCTACAAAGCGCTGATCGCCCTCAAGGCCGGCAACGCCATTATCTTCTCCCCGCATCCGGGCGCGCGTCAGTGCAGCTGGAAGGCGATTGAAATCGTCAAACGCGCGGCGGAAGCGGCCGGTGCGCCGGAGGGCTGCGTCGATGGCATCACCCAACTGACGCTCGAAGCCACCTCTGAGCTGATGCACAGCAAAGACGTGTCGCTGATCCTCGCCACCGGCGGCGAAGGCATGGTGCGTGCGGCCTATGCGTCCGGCACCCCAACCATCAGCGGCGGCCCGGGCAACGGCCCGGCGTTTATCGAACGCAGCGCCGATATCCACCACGCGGTGAAAGATATCATCACCAGCAAAACCTTCGATAATGGGGTGATCTGCGCCTCCGAGCAGTCGATCATCGTCGAAGGCTGCATTTACGACGAGGTTCACCGCGAGCTGGAAGCGCAGGGTGCCTACTTCATGAATGAAGATGAAGCGGCGAAAATGGCGGCGCTGCTGCTGCGCCCGAACGGCACCATCAACCCGAAAGTGGTCGGCAAAACCGCGCTGTACCTCAGCCAGATGGCGGGCTTCTGTGTTCCGGCCAGCACCAAAGTGCTGATCGCCGAACAGACCACCGTGTCGCCGAAAAACCCCTACTCGCGTGAAAAACTGTGCCCGGTGCTCGGCCTGTACGTGGCAGAGGACTGGAAAGCCGCCTGCCACCGCGTGGTGGAGCTGCTGACCAACGAAGGACTCGGCCATACGCTGGTGATCCACACCCGTAATCAGGACGTCATCCGCCAGTTCAGCCTCGAAAAACCGGTCAACCGTATTCTGATTAATACCCCGGCGGCGCTCGGCGGTATCGGCGCGACCACTAACATCTCCCCGGCGCTGACCCTCGGCTGCGGCGCAGTCGGCGGCGGATCCAGCTCCGACAACGTCGGCCCGATGAACCTGCTCAATATCCGCAAAGTCGGCTACGGCGTGCGGTCGATTGACGAGCTTCGCGCGCCGGGCAGCCGCCCTGAACCACAGCCGACCATCGTCACTCCGGCGAGCGATCCGCAGCGCAGCATTCTTGATGACGTGCGTTTCAACGCCCCGGCCAGCGCCGCGCCAGCGCGCTCCGCAGGCAGCGATGACCGTTTCGCCAGCGCAGGCGCCGCCAGCATGGAAGGCGAAATCAACGAGCAAAACGTGGAACGCGTTATCCGCCAGGTGCTGGAGCGCCTTGCTAAGTAACGCACTGATATAAGGCGATAAACGATGATTCTCGCAAAGGTAACCGGCCATGTCGTCGCCACGCAGAAATGCGATGAGCTACGCGGCAGCAACCTGCTGTTGGTCACCCGACTGGATGACAATCAGCAGCCGATGAAGGACCAGACCTGGGTCGCCGTCGATAACGTCGGCGCCGGCATGCACGACATCGTGCTGGCGGAAGAGTACTTCGCGCTCAATAAAGAGCGCTACAAAGCGATGTCGGTGGTCGCCATTGTCGAGAAGGTGTTTCGGGACGCCTAACAGGAGTGAATAGCCCAATGAGTGAATTTTTACTGAAACCGCGGATTTGCTTCGGTCAGGACGCCCTCTCGGTGCTGAACGAACTCTCCGCCCGCAGCGTGCTGCTGGTGACCGATAAAGCGATGGTCAAGTTTGGCCTCGCCGAGCGCGTCACCGCCCTGCTGCGCCAGCGCGGGATCGCCTGGCAGATGTGGGACGACGTGGTGGCGGATCCGGATATCGCCACCGTGGTGCGCGGCATGAAGTTAATGGATAGCCACTATCCGGATCTGGTTATCGCGCTCGGCGGCGGTTCGGTAATCGATGCCGCCAAAGCGGTTATTTTCTCCCTGGCGCAAACCCGTCCGCAGACTGATCGCCCGCGTCCATGCTTTGTCGCCATCCCCACCACCAGCGGCACTGGTTCGGAAGTCACCGCCTTTTCGGTGGTGAAAGCCAACGCGGAAAAACTGGTGCTGGTGGATGCGTCATTGCTGCCGGATATCGCCATTCTTGACCCGGCGCTGGTGGCTTCAGTGCCACCGGCGATTACCGCCGACACCGGCATGGACGTGCTGTGTCACGCCCTTGAAGCCTACGTCTCCCGCGCCGCCAGCGACTTTTCCGATGCGCTGGCGGAGAAAGTGGTGCAGCAGGTGTTCCGCTACCTGCCGACCTGCTGGCGCAGCGGCGACAACCTGCAGACGCGCGAAAAGATGCATAACGCCTCCTGCATGGCGGGGATGGCCTTCACCAACGCGTCGCTGGGGATAACCCACAGCCTGGCGCACGCCCTCGGCGGCGTCTTCCGCGTGCCCCATGGCCGCGCCAACGCCCTGCTGATGGCGCACGTCGTCGCCTGGAACGCCGATTTCCACGGCCAGTGCGACACCCTCGCGGCAACGAAATATGCTCGGCTGGCGCATCTGCTGGATCTGCCTGCCGCCTCGCCACGCCAGGGCGTCGCCAGCCTGCTGGTCGCCATTCAGGCGTTAAAAGACGAACTAAGCATGCCCTCCGGCATCAGCGAAACCGGCATCGAGGCGGCTGAATTCGACCGCCGTTTGCCGGAGATGGTCGGTCAGGCGCTGCGCGACAGCTGTACCCCGACCAACCCACGCGCGCCAGACGCTAACGCGTTAACCGAACTTTATCGCCAGGCGTGGTCCGGTTGCCAGGAATCGCCCGGCGGCGCTCCGCTTGCACGGGCCTACGGGTAACAGATAACCGGGTGATCGCTGAATTATTTGTAGGCCGGGTAAGGCGTCAGCCGCCACCCGGCAGGAATACGGACACTGTATCCACAACCGGGTTGTCATCAGCCGCGGAAAAAGAACATCTGGAGAATACTTCATGGCACACTACAACTTAACGCCGCGCGTAAAAGTGCTGGCAGACCGTTTACTCGCCCAGAAAAGCACTCTGTGCACCGAACATGCCACCACACTGAACGCTCTTGATGGCGACATCGCGGGCGTTCCCGCCGCCGTTAAACCGGCGCGCCGCTTCTATGAACTGATGCGCCAGCTGCCGCTGACCATCAGCGCCGACGAGCTGATCGTCGGCAACCAGACCCGTAAACCGCACGGGGCGATTTTCCATGACGAAAACGCGACCCGTCGTCCATCGGTTTTCCAGTTCCTCAACCTCAATAGCGAGCTGGACTCGCCAGATTACAAACTGGTAGTCGAAAAAGGCGTGCTGGCGATTAAGCACCAGTTAGAAGAGAAAACCCGCGCCCTCGGTAGCGCGGTCAGCCGCAGCGGTATGGATGAAGTCAATGGCTGCCGCGCCGCCATCTACGCCTGTGACGCTCTGTTAGCGCTGGCGCAAAATCTGGCCAACAGCGCCGAACAGCTGGCGGCAGCGGAAATCAATGCTTATCGCAAAGCCGAGCTGCTCGATAGCGCGGCCATTCTGCACCACGTTCCGGCCCATCCGGCGCGTAATTTCAAAGAAGCCTGCCAGGCATTCTATCTGTTCCAGCTGGCGCTACAGCTGGACAACGGCAGCTATGCGGTTAACCCGCAAGGGGCGGATATCGCGCTGCTGCCTTATTATCAGCGCGATATCAACAGCGGCGCGCTCAATGCCCAACAGGCGTATGAGATCGTGGAGTGCCTGTGGTTCAAGCTGGCGGAACTGAGCGAAGTCCGCGCCGCCTGCGCCATTGACGGCTATCCGATGCTCGACGCCATGCTGCACGGCGCCGCTTTTGACCATGCTGAAGTGAACGAACTCTCCGCCATGTTTATCAGCGCCCAGCGCAACCTCAGCGCGCTGAATCTGCCGGTGCGTCTGTTTAGCGGCGTACAGCCGGTCAGCCACGTGCCGTTCGCCGCCTGCGCCGACACGCCGGTGATGGAAGGCTTAACCCCGCGTATGCAGCGCCTGCGTAACCACTACCTGACGGTACGCCCGAGCGTCTCTATCTATCGCGCGCTGGCCTTTACCGAAGTGGTCAAAGCCAACCCTGGCATGCCGACCATTTTGCTGCGCGCCAAAGCTTTCCGCCACGCCTGTGAAACCGCGCCGATTCTGATTCAGGACGATGAGCTGATCGTCGGCCATCCGTGCGGCAAGCCGCGCGCGGGCGCCTTCTCGCCGGATATCGCCTGGCGCTGGGTGCGCGACGAGCTCGACACCATGAGCACCCGCCCGCAGGATCCGTTTGAAATCAGCGAAGCAGATAAAAAAACCATTCGCGAAGAGATCGTCCCGTTCTGGGAAGGCCGTTCGCTGGATGAGATTTGCGAAGCGCAATACCGTGAGGCTGGCGTCTGGGCCTTCAGCGGCGAGACCTTCGTCAGCGACCTCTCCTATCACCAGATTAACGGCGGCGGCGATACCTGCCCGGGCTACGACGTGCTGCTGTTCACCAAAGGGATGAATGGGATTAAAGCCGATGCCGAGGCGCATCTGGCCAGCCTGAGCATGGAAAACCCGGAAGATATCGACCGTATCTACTACTACAAAGCGGCAATCGAAACCTGTGAAGGGGTGGTCAACTATGCCCGCCGTATCGCCGACCGCGCCCGCGAGCTGGCGGCTAAAGAGCAAAACGCCCAGCGCCGCGCCGAGCTGCTGACCATCGCCGACGTCAATGAAAACGTACCGGCCAACCCGCCAAAGACCCTTCAGGAAGCGCTGCAGAGCATCTGGACCGTCGAATCGCTGTTTGAAATCGAAGAGAACCAGACCGGGCTGTCGCTGGGCCGCGTAGACCAGTACTGCTACCCGATGTTCGAAGCTGATATCCGCGAAGGCCGCCTGACCCACGACAGCGCGCTGGAGCTGCTGCAGGCGTTCATCATCAAATGTGCCGAACTGATGTGGATGTCGAGCGAGCTGGGAGCGAAATATTTCGCTGGCTATCAGCCGTTTATCAACCTCACCGTTGGCGGCCAGAAACGTAGCGGCGGCGACGCCTGCAACGATTTGACCTACCTGATTATGGACGCCGTGCGCTTTGTGAAGGTGTATCAGCCGTCGCTGGCCTGCCGTATCCACAACCAGTCGCCGCAGAAATACATGGAAAAAATCGTCGACGTGGTGAAAGCGGGAATGGGCTTCCCGGCCTGCCACTTCGATGACTCCCACATCAAAATGATGCTGCGCAAGGGCTTCGATTTTGAAGACGCCCGTGATTACTGCCTGATGGGCTGCGTTGAGCCGCAGAAATCCGGGCGCATCTACCAGTGGACCTCCACCGGCTACACCCAGTGGCCTATCGCTATCGAGTTCGTGCTCAACCGCGGGCGGATGGTGCTGTTCGATAGCTATCAGGGGCTGGATACCGGCGACCTGCGCGACCTGCGCACCTTCGACGATTTCGACGCGGCGGTGAAACAGCAGATCGCCCACATCGTGCGCCTGTCGGCCATCGGTACCGTCATCAGCCAGCGCGTCCACCGCGATGTGGCGCCGAAGCCGCTGATGTCGTTACTGGTTGAAGGCTGTATGGAAAGCGGTAAAGACGTCGCCGCCGGCGGGGCGATGGTCAACCACGGGCCGGGGTTGATTTTCTCCGGTCTGGCGACCTACGTCGACTCGATGGCGGCGATCCGCAAGCTGGTGTTCGAAGAGAAGAAATACACCCTTGAGCAGATCCGCGATGCGCTGCTGGCCAACTTTGAAGGTTACGAAGCGCTGCGCCGCGACTGCCTGAACGCGCCGAAATACGGTAACGACGATAACTACGTCGACCAGTACGCGCTGGATATTACCGAATGGACCGAGAAAGAGTGCCGTAAGTACAAGATGCTCTACTCGACCCTCAGCCACGGCACCCTGTCTATCTCCAACAACACACCAATCGGCGAGCTGACCAACGCCACGCCGAACGGCCGCCTGGCGTGGATGCCGCTCTCCGACGGCATCAGCCCGACTCAGGGCGCGGATAAACAAGGCCCGACGGCGATTATCAAGTCGGTCAGCAAGATGAACGTGGAAACCATGAACATCGGCATGGTGCACAACTTCAAGTTCCTCAAAGGGCTGCTGGATACCCCGGAAGGCCGCCATGGCTTGATTACCCTGCTGCGTACCGCCTCGATTCTCGGCAATGGCCAGATGCAGTTCAGCTATGTCGATAACGAAGTGCTGAAGAAGGCGCAGCAGGAGCCGGAGAAATACCGCGACCTGATCGTTCGCGTCGCTGGCTACAGCGCCTACTTCGTTGAGCTGTGCAAAGAGGTCCAGGACGAGATCATCAGCCGTACGGTGATTGAGAAGTTCTAGTTCTCTTAAAGAGAATTAAATGAGCTGTATTTGAGAAATAACCGGAAGTTCTCCGTCCCGTAACGGGACGGAGCGGGAGGCAAGCGTGATCGCAAAACAAGAATTAACGGGCCGAATTTTCAATATCCAGAAATATTCGATCTATGACGGCGATGGCATTCGCACGCTGGTGTTTTTTAAGGGCTGCAACATTCGCTGCCCGTGGTGCGCCAACCCGGAAGGGCTGAACAGCCAGTTCCAGGTGATGTTCTCGCACGACAAATGCATTAACTGCGGCGACTGCGTCAGCGTCTGTCCGGCGGGTATTCATTATCGGGCGGAAGAGAACGGCGAAATGAAGCACTTCGTCAACCGCAATAAAGACTGCATCGGCTGCCGCAAATGCGAAGAGATTTGCACCCAGAACGCGCTGGACATTATGGGCAAGGACGTCACCGTCAGCGAGCTGATGGAGATCATCATGCAGGACTACGACTTCTACATCTCCTCCGGCGGCGGCGTGACCATCGGCGGCGGCGAGATGAGCCTGCAGACCGATTTTGCCGTCGCCTTATTCAGCGAATGCAAAAAAATGATGATTAACACCGCCGTCGAAACCCAGGGCACCACCCCGCTTGCCAACTACCAGAAGCTGGCGCCGGTCACCGACACCTTCTTGTTCGACATAAAGCAGATTAACAGCGAACACCACAAGGCGATGCTCGGCATCGGCAACGAAGGGATCCGCCGCAATCTCGAATGGCTGGTGGATTCCGGCGCCAACGTCATTGTGCGTATGCCGCTCATTCGCGGCTACAACGACTCATTCGACGCCATTACCGGCGCCATTGATTACGTACAGAAGCTGGCGAAGCGTGGAAATATCCGCCGCATCGACATGCTGCCGTACCACCAGTTGGGACGCAAAAAGTACGAACGCCTGGATATGCCCTACCCGATTACCCAGGACCCGTCTTATACACCGGAAGAACTGGACCGGCTGGAAACCTTCTTCCAGCAATTTGATTTTGATATTCGCTTAGTCCGCCATTAACAGGAGCCGACCATGAAAAGTTTAGGCGTAATTGAAACGCGAGGATGGGTCGCCGCCATTCAGGCCGTCGACGCCGCCTGTAAAGCTGCGGGAGTGACCTGCATTGGCTATCGCAAACCAGGCTCCGGGCTGGTGAGCGTCTGCTTTGAAGGGGAGATCAGCGCCATCCACACCGCCATTGAACGCGGCGTGGCGGTGGCAGGCGCCGAGCACACCGTGAAGTCATTGGTGATTGCCCGCCCGGAGCGCTGCGTGGTTGAAGCGTTAAGCAACCTCAAAGGCAACCCGCCGCCTGCGAAGCAGCCCTCCGCCCCAGCAGCTGTCGCTGTCGCCGCCGCGCCAGAAGCGATCGTTCCCTCCGCGCCGCAGGCCGCCCCGCAGGCAACGGAAGATAAAAACCCAACGCTGAAGAAAGGGAAGAAGTGATGATCGACACCCTGCTTCGCGAAAAAATCACCACCCGCCTGAGCGCAACGGCGCCGGCGATCCCGGTGGGGATCTCCAACCGCCACGTCCATCTCGCGCAACAGGACGTCGAGGCGCTATTCGGCAAAGGCTACAGCCTGACGCCGTTCAAACCGCTGCGCCAGCCGGGGCAGTTCGCCGCCCAGGAGTGCGTGACCGTTGTCGGGCCGAAAGGCTCGCTGACCAACGTCCGCGTCCTCGGGCCGACCCGCCCGGTATCGCAACTGGAAGTATCGCGCGCCGACTGTTTCACGCTCGGGATTAAGGCGCCGGTTCGTGAGTCCGGGCAACTGGAGAATGCCGGTAGCGCGCTGCTGATTGGGCCCGCTGGCCACGTTGAACTCCATTCGCAGGTGATCTGCGCCTGGCGGCATATTCATATGTCGCCGCAGGACGCGCGCCAACTCAACGTTAGCAATGGCCAGAAGGTCAGCGTGCGCAGCAACGGCGAACGCCAGCTGACCTTCGATGAAGTGGTGGTGCGGGTGCGCGATGACTTCGCGCTTGAGTTCCATATCGATACCGAAGAAGCCAATGCCGCCGGGTTGAAAAACGGCGCGCAGGTGACGCTCATCGGCTAACGGAGACTCACCATGACCGACGAACAGATTGAAGGTGTAGTTGCGCGGATTTTGCAACGCCTGCGGCCACCAGTACTGGTGATGGTGACCGCCGCTGACGGCTACCGCGCGGCAATCCGCCAGCGCCTGGCAAGCTGCGGCTACCCGCTGCGCCTCGCGCTGGAGGAGGGCCTTGCCGACGCCGCCGCGTGGCAGGAGACGGGCGAAATTCTCGCTCCGTCAGCGTGGCAGGATGCCCTGCCGTCAGCGCCGTGGCGGGCGGTGTTGCTACCGTTTCTCGATTATACGCTGGCCTCGGATCTGCTGAACGGCACGCTGCGTAGCCCGCTCGCCCGCTGCGCGCACGAGGCGCTGCTGACGGGTATTCCGGTGCTGGCGCTGCGCTATCACTGCGATCCGCACAGCGAGCTCAATCAACTGCGCGGGGCGCAGGCCGACAGCGCCTATACCGGGCATCTGCAGGCCACGCTGACTCGCCTGGAAGCCTGCGGCGTCTTCCTCGGCACCATGAATGAGCTGCTGGCGAAGCTGGAGGCGCCCGCCGCACCTGCCGCTGTGGGTAGTGAACCGCGCCGTTATCTCACCGTCACAGACGTGGTGAATAATCCAGCGTTGGCAGCGACCCCGCACGCGCAGCTGACCGATGCGGCCATTGATTACTTAAAAAACAGAAAGATATGACCTTACCCAACGATAAACCTGGAGCTTAACGATGTCTTCGAAAACAAAATGCTGGTTATGGATGTTGCTGGTTATCCTCTCCGAAACCTCGGCAACCTCGACGTTAAAAATGTTCGGTAGCAGCGAAGGCAGCACCAAAATGCTGCTGCTCGGGCTGCTGATTGCGCTCTACTGCACCTGTTATTACTCGTTGTCGCGGGCGGTGAAAGATATTCCGGTCGGTCTGGCATACGCCACCTGGTCCGGCACCGGTATCCTGGTGGTCTCGACGCTGGGAATGGCGTTTTACGGCCAGCACCCGGATACCGCCGCCATCATCGGCATGGCAGTGATCGCCAGCGGCATCGTTATCATGAACCTGTTCTCGAAAATGGGTTCGGAAGAGAGCGAAGAGGCCGCCCCCGTCGCGCCAGTCGCCTCCATGGATAAGAAAATCGCCAACTAACAGGAAAGGAATACCCTATGTTTAATCTCGGATTTTTATGGCTGGCGCTGTCTATCGGCTCCGAAATCACCGGCACCTCGATGATCAAAAAAACCAACGGCTTCAGCAAACTGGCGCCTTCCGTGCTGGTGGTCTGCGCCTACGGCCTGTGCTACTTCGCCCTCACCCGCGCGATGAGCACTATTCCGGTGGGCGTGGCCTACTCGCTGTGGTGCGGCTTCGGTATCGTCGGCGTGACTATCTGCTCCATGATCCTCTATAAGCAGAAACCGGACCTGGCGGCCATTATCGCCATGGCGCTGATTATCTCCGGCGGCGTGATCATGAACGTCTTCTCGACCATGTAATACGAGGCGGGTTTACCCCGCCGTGATTTCGTGGCAGGATAAAAAGATGAACAGAAACGTTATCGTTACTTACTCCCGTCGTTGGTGGCTGCCTGCATAACAGGCGGCATGATACACGTTTCCATTTTCAAAGCCGCCGGAAGGCGGCTTTGTTATTTCCAGGACGTCTTTCGGCTGAACAGTCTGATAAGGAGTCCCTAATGAACCATCCACAAACCATCCTCACCGGCGACCGCCCGACCGGCCAACTACATCTTGGCCACTACGTCGGCTCGCTGCGCCAGCGCGTCGCGCTGCAGCACGACCACCAGCAATTTATCCTGATCGCCGACCTGCAAGGGCTCACCGATAACGGCAGCAACCCACAAAAAATCAGCCACCATATCCTCGAAGTCATGGCCGATTATCTGGCCATCGGCATCGACCCCAGGCTCACCACTATTTGCCTGCAGTCCGCTCTGCCGGCGCTGGCGGAGCTCAGCGCGCTGTATATGAATATCGTCACCGTCGCCCGCGTGGAGCGTAACCCAACGGTCAAAAATGAAATTGCCCAGAAGGGATTCGCCCGCTCGCTGCCGGTGGGCTTTCTCGCCTATCCGATTAGCCAGGCCGCCGATATCACCGCCTTCAAAGCCGAGCTGGTGCCGGTGGGCGACGATCAGCTACCGATGATTGAGCAGACCAACGAGATCGTCCACAAAATGAATAGCCTGACCGGCGAACCGGTGCTGCGCCACTGCAAAGCGTTACTCAGCGAAGTGGGCCGCCTGCCGGGCGTCGACGGTAACGCCAAAATGTCGAAATCGCTGGGCAATACGCTGACGTTATCGGCCAGTGAAGAGGAGATCCACCGCGCGGTCAGCGCGATGTATACCGATCCGACGCATCTGAGAGTCAGCGATCCGGGGCACGTCGACGGCAACGTGGTGTTCACCTATCTCGACGCTTTCCATAGCGATAAGGCGCTGGTTGCTGAGATGAAAGCCCACTATCAGCGTGGTGGGCTGGGCGATCGCCAGTGTAAGAATGAACTGGAAACCTGCCTGCAGGCGCTACTGGCGCCAATCCGCGAATGCCGGGCCACTTACAGTCAGGATAAAGGAATGCTGCTGGAATTGTTGCGTCAAGGCAGCGAACGCGCCCACCATCTCACGCAGCAGACGCTACATGAAGTGAAGCGCGGGCTGGGGCTGCCGGTGCTGTTCTGAGTTTCAGAGCCCTTCCCCGGACGCGCTACGCTTACCGGGGCTACGGTTTTATCCCCCACCTTTGTGCATCTTCACGCAGTTGCGCCCATCGCGCTTGGCGGCATACAGCGCGTTATCAGCGTCACGCAGCAGCAGGTTGTAATCGGGGTGCCCCGTGTGGACGGCAAAGCCAATGCTGGCGGTAATCGGGATCTGCGTGTCGCCGCCAACGTTAAACGCCAGTTGACCAATCTTTTTACGCAGGCGTTCAAGGAGAGGGGAAGCCTCTGCCGCACGGGTCTCCACCAGCACCAGCAGAAACTCCTCACCGCCGTAGCGGAAGAGATAGTCGCTGGAGCGAATATTATCGCTGAGCAGATCGGCTACGTGCTTAATGGCGCGGTCGCCGACCATATGGCCCCATTTGTCATTGATCTCTTTAAAGAAATCAATATCGATAATTGCCACCGTCAGCGGTAGGTCATACTCAATCGCCAGAGTGACTTCATGCTTGAGCACCACCGGCAGATAGCGACGGTTAAGCAGGCTGGTTAGCGCGTCTTTGCCGTTTTGCATCTGCGACAGACTGCTGAACAATACCCCCAGTTGGCTGCTGATGTGCTGACAATGGATATGGATCCTTTGCAGCAAGCTCTGAGTATTTTTATAACCAGCATCCTGTTCCGCGGTACGCCATTCGGTAATCAACGCATCCACCTGACCGATTAATTCAGTAATCTCCCCCATCTGCGGATTGTGGTTAAAATAGCGAACGCATTTATGGCGAAACCACAAACCAAATTCGGATTCAGATAATAACGTTGCGTTAAGGTCCGTCCTGTTCTCGCTGACGATATTAAAAATCGCACTATTTTCCCAACCCGAAAGCGATGCCTGCTGCTTGCCATACTCCATCGGGACGTTATCCATCAGGCTGTACAGACGAAAGGCTTCTTCATTTTTGGTAGCCCGATAATGCGACAGCGTATAGGCGTGACACATCATCTCCACTGCCATATTTATCGCCATGATCGCGTAATGGATAGCCGCTATCCCGGTGTCCCGCTCCACCTGGCTGTCACGAATCGCCTCCACCAGCCCGGCTTTTATCTGCCGCGCGCCGCGCAGCACCGCCTCAGCCGGGATGCCAATCCGCGAATGAATGCTGCCGATCTGATACTGGCGCTCCGCGAGGGCCTGAAGCTCCTCTTTTTCACAGGTAAGGATCTGCTGCACCCATCCCGCCAGAGAGCGGCTCAGACGTTCCTCAACCAGCTCATAAGAGAGGTGCCTGGCGATATCCGGATCCTGAAAAATAAAATCGTAAAAGCGGGTCGCTAACATCGACGATCGCTCATCAGCCATTTTTTTAAGCAATGCACGGACGTCCGGCGTCAGGCTGTCATACAGCGGTAGCCATTCCTTAAAAATCACGGCGATATATTTTTGGCTTTCTTCATTCATGAAATTAAAGCACTCGTCGGATGTTTCTTAATGCCAGGAGCGGAATCATATCGTAGTTACCGGGGGGCAACCAGATAACAAAACGGACCAGCCTGTTTTCGCTGTTTTATCCTGACATTGGGGTTTTCTGTTAACGCACCGACAAGACCACGCACTTCGTATGGACAACATCGCCACGAATGTTACTATCGCGATGACGATAGCTCTCACTATGCGTGTTTCATTAAGGCCTGGATCGCTGATGATGACCACATAAGTAGCACAGCGATCGGCTGCGCATCGACGCGGCAGAGCGCTGCGTCAGCGGCCTTTACCCCCACCTTTTCGTCCCTCGCAAGGAGGACGCTCCGCTCGGCGGAGGAAACACGCGCACCACTCAGCAAAGGGAATCAAGCGAGTCGCGTATGGACAAATTAAAGAAACGTTGGGCAGGGTATCTTGTCGGCTTACTGGTGGTGCTCGCCGCCGCCGCATGGTGGCTGCTGCGCCCGCCAGGCCTCCCGGACGGTTTTGCCAGCAGCAACGGCCGAATCGAAGCCACCGAAGTCGATATTGCCAGTAAAATCGCCGGGCGTATCGACACGATTTTGGTCAAAGAGGGCCAGTTTGTGCGTCAGGGAGAAGTCCTCGCGAGGATGGATACCCGCGTACTGAACGAGCAGCGTCTTGAAGCCGCCGCACAAATCAAGGAGGCGGAAAGCGCGGTGCTCGCCGCCAGAGCCTTGCTCGATCAGCGGCAGAGTGAAATGCGCGCCAGTGAAGCAGTCGTGAAGCAGCGCCAGGCGGAGCTGGACTCCTCGGCGAAACGCCATGTCCGTTCGAATGCCCTGTCGCAGCGAGGCGCCGTCTCCGCCCAGCAGCTGGATGACGACCGCGCGGCAGCAGAGAGCGCCCGCGCGGCGCTGGAATCGGCAAAAGCCCAGGTCTCTGCCGCCCGCGCCGCCATCGAAGCTGCCCGCACCAGCATTATTCAGGCGCAAACCCGCGTCGAAGCCGCCCAGGCGACCGAACGGCGGATCCTTGCCGATATTGACGATAGCGAGCTGAAAGCACCGCGTGATGGCCGCATTCAGTATCGCGTCGCTGAGCCAGGCGAAGTCCTGGCCGCCGGTGGCCGGGTGCTGAACATGGTCGATCTCGCCGATGTCTATATGACCTTCTTTCTGCCAACCGAGCAGGCAGGTCTGCTGGCGCTCGGCAGCGAAGCGCGCTTGATCCTTGATGCCGCGCCGGATCTGGTGATCCCGGCCAACATCAGCTTTGTCGCCAGCGTCGCCCAGTTCACGCCGAAAACGGTAGAAACCAGCGACGAACGTCTTAAGCTGATGTTCCGCGTCAAAGCGCGCATCCCGCCGGAGCTGCTGGCGCAGCATCTGGAATATGTCAAAACCGGCCTGCCCGGCATGGCTTACGTACGGCTGGATAAACAACAACCCTGGCCTGAGGCGCTAACGGTGAGGTTGCCGCAATGAAACTGACGCCGCAGGATACCTCGCCCCCCGTCGCCCTGCTGGAAAACGTTGGCCAGCAGTTTGGCGCCACCATCGCGCTGCGGGATATCAGCCTGGCGATCCCGGCACGGCGTATGGTTGGTCTGATTGGCCCGGACGGCGTCGGCAAATCGAGCCTGCTCTCGCTGATCGCCGGGGCGCGGGCCATTGAACAGGGTAACGTGATGGTGCTTGGCGGCGATATGCGTGATGTGCATCACCGCCGCGACGTGTGCCCGAAAATCGCGTGGATGCCACAGGGGCTGGGGAAAAACCTCTATCACACCCTCTCGGTGTATGAAAACGTCGACTTCTTCGCCCGCCTGTTCGGCCACGATAAAGCCGAGCGCGAACTGCGCATCAACGAGCTGCTGCAGAGCACCGGGCTGGCGCCGTTTCGCGATCGCCCCGCCGGTAAACTCTCCGGTGGGATGAAGCAAAAGCTCGGCCTGTGCTGCGCGCTGATCCACGACCCGCAGCTGCTGATCCTTGATGAACCGACCACCGGCGTCGACCCGCTTTCCCGGGCGCAGTTCTGGGAGCTTATCGACAGTATTCGCCAGCGCCAGCCGGAGATGAGCGTGCTGGTGGCTACCGCCTACATGGAAGAGGCCGAGCGCTTTGACTGGCTGGTGGCGATGAATGCCGGCGAGGTGCTGGCGACCGGCAGCGCCGCGGAGCTCAAAGCCCAGACCGGCAGCCAGACCCTGGAGCAGGCATTTATCGCCCTGCTACCTGAAGCACAACGTCAAGCGCATAAGACGGTAGTTATCCCGCCGCGCGACAGCCGCGAGGAAGAGATCGCCATCGAAGCACGCGGCCTGACCATGCGCTTCGGCAACTTTGTTGCCGTCGACCACGTTAACTTTCGCATCGCCCGCGGCGAAATCTTTGGCTTCCTTGGATCTAACGGCTGCGGCAAATCCACCACCATGAAGATGCTCACCGGCCTGCTGCCCGCCAGCGAAGGTGAAGCCTGGCTGTTCGGCCAGCCGGTCGACCCGAAGGATATCGCCACCCGCCAGCGGGTCGGTTACATGTCACAGGCCTTCTCGCTTTACAGCGAACTGAGCGTTCGGCAAAACCTCGAGCTGCACGCCCGCCTGTTTCATATCCCGGACGACGAAATAGCCAACCGGGTCGCTGAGATGAGCGAGCGCTTTATGCTGACCGAGGTTGAAGACGCGCTTCCCGCCGATCTGCCGCTGGGGATCCGTCAACGCCTGTCGTTAGCGGTGGCGGTCATCCACCGCCCGGAGATGCTGATCCTCGATGAGCCGACCTCCGGCGTCGACCCGGTGGCGCGCGATATGTTCTGGCAGCTGATGGTAGATCTGGCGCGCCAGGATCGCGTTACTATATTTATCTCCACCCACTTTATGAATGAGGCGGAACGCTGCGATCGCATCTCCCTGATGCATGCTGGCAAGGTGTTGGCCAGCGATACGCCACAGGCGCTGGTCGAGCAGCGCGGAGCCGCCAGCCTCGAAGAGGCGTTTATCGCCTGGCTTAAAGAGGCCCAACCGTCCTCTCCAGTACCAGATGAACCCACGTCTGCTGTCGCATCGCATTCGGAACACACGGCCCCACGGCAGGCCTTCAGTCTACGCCGCCTGTTTAGCTACAGCCGCCGCGAGGCGCTGGAGCTGCGCCGCGATCCGGTGCGATCGACGCTGGCGCTGCTGGGGACGGTGATCCTGATGTTTATCATGGGTTATGGGATCAGCATGGACGTTGAGGATCTGCGCTTTGCCGTCCTCGACCGCGATCAAACCATCAGCAGCCAGGGCTGGTCGCAGAATATCGCCGGCTCACGCTACTTTATCGAACAGGCGCCGCTGCACAGTTATGACGAACTGGACCGCCGGATGCGCGACGGCGAACTGGCGGTGGCAATAGAGATCCCGCCGAACTTTGGTCGCGATATCGCCCGCGGCACACCGGTGCAAATCGGCGTCTGGGTGGACGGCGCGATGCCCAACCGCGCGGAAACCGTGCGCGGCTACGTGCAGGCGATGCATCTCGCCTGGCTGCAGGAGATGGCCGGCCGGCAGAGCAGCCCACAGCGCGATACCTCACTCATCTCCATCGAGACCCGCTATCGCTATAATCCGGACGTGAAGAGCCTGCCGGCCATCGTCCCGGCGGTGATCCCGCTGCTGTTGATGATGATCCCGGCGATGCTTAGCGCCCTGAGCGTAGTCCGTGAGAAAGAACTCGGATCGATTATCAACTTGTACGTGACGCCAACTACCCGCAGCGAATTCCTGCTCGGCAAGCAGCTGCCTTACATCGTACTGGGGATGTTTAACTTCTTCCTGCTGTGCGCGCTGTCGGTCTTTGTCTTTGGCGTCGCGCATAAGGGCAGCTTCCTGACGCTGACCCTGGCGGCGCTGCTGTATGTCACCATCGCCACCGGTCTGGGGCTGCTGATATCAACCTTTATGAAGAGCCAAATCGCCGCCATTTTCGGTACCGCGATCATTACGCTGATCCCGGCAACCCAGTTCTCCGGAATGATCGATCCGGTGGCGTCGCTGGAAGGGCCCGGGCGCTGGATTGGGCAAATTTATCCGACCAGCCACTTCCTGACTATCGCTCGCGGCACCTTCTCCAAGGCGCTGAATCTCAGTGATTTGTGGGGCTCCTTCATTCCGCTATTGATTGCGGTGCCGCTGGTGCTCGGGCTGAGCGTGCTGCTGCTGAAGAAACAGGAGGGATGATGCGCGGATTACGCAATATTTATAATCTTGGCGTCAAAGAGCTGCGCAGCCTGCTCGGCGATAAAGCAATGCTGGCGCTGATCGTGTTTGCTTTTACCGTGTCGGTGTACTCCTCGGCCACGGTGATGCCCGGTTCGCTGCACCTGGCGCCGATCGCGGTTGCTGATATGGATAAATCCCAGCTCTCTTCACGCATTATTAACGCTTTCTACCGTCCCTGGTTTCTCGAGCCGGAGCTGATCACCGCTGATGAGATGGACGCCGGGCTGGATGCCGGGCGCTACACTTTCGCCATCAACATCCCGCCTAACTTCCAGCGCGATGTGCTGGCCGGTCGGCAGCCGGAAGTCCAGGTCAACGTTGACGCCACGCGAATGAGTCAGGCCTTTACCGGTAACGGCTATATCCAGAATATTATCAGTGGCGAAGTCAACAGCTTTGTCGCCCGTTATCGGGATAACAGCGTGCTGCCGGTAGAGCTGGCGGTAAGGATGCGTTTTAACCCTAACCTTGAGCAGGAGCGCTTTGGCGCGGTGATGGCAATCATCAACAACATCACCATGCTGGCGATCGTCCTCACCGGTTCGGCGCTGATCCGCGAGCGGGAACATGGCACCATAGAGCACTTGTTGGTGATGCCAGTAACGCCGTTTGAAATCATGATGGCCAAGATCTGGTCGATGGGCCTGGTGGTGCTGGTGGTCTCCGGGTTGTCGCTGATACTGATGGTGCAGGGGATTTTGCAGGTGCCCATTGAGGGGTCGATCCCACTGTTTATGCTGGGGGTGGCGCTCAGCCTGTTCGCTACTACCTCAATCGGCATTTTTATGGGCACCCTCGCCCGCTCGATGCCGCAGCTGGGGCTGCTGATGATTCTGGTGCTGCTGCCGCTACAGATGCTTTCCGGCGGATCCACACCGCGGGAAAGTATGCCGCAGCTGGTACAGGATATTATGGTGACCATGCCGACCACCCACTTCGTCAGTCTGGCGCAGGCGATACTGTACCGTGGCGCCAGCTTTGCCATCGTCTGGCCGCAGTTCTTAACCTTGCTGGCTATCGGCGGGGTGTTCTTTACTATCGCGTTGCTGCGTTTTCGTAAGACTATTGGCGAGATGGCGTAAGGGCTTAAGAAGGGCCGTCGACTGACGGCGGCCCAGGGATTTATTTGTGGCGGTTCATAAAGCGACGTAAACCCCAGGTGAAGGCCATCGCCATACTAAACAGGATAAACAATAAGACAATCCAGCTGATGGAGATGCGCAGCAACGTACCGGGGGTCATAAACGGCTGCAGGTAGACGGTGAAGGACTCCGCGGGTGATTTCCCCAACAGCTCGTACACGTTATCGGTGAGCCACACCCCGACCCGGCAGAACAGCCAGATAATTGCTGGCCAGCAGAGCAGCACCAGAAAGGTAAAGCGCTCCTGAATGTAAGTGAAGAGCTGGCGCAGTGGCGACCAGTTAAGCAGGATTTTCATTTCTATTCTCATATTGCCAGCCGATAACCTGCATATGTCTCGCAAGGTATTTCGGGCAGCATCCATACAGGCAATCATCCCTCTTTGTATAACAAATTTTCCGCCATATAAACCAGATCAAGTTAACAAAGTGTTAATGATGTAGCTCATTAAGACAAAAACAGGGAAGAAGCATGCCGTTCGCCACAATACATCCGGGAGCGAAGTATTCAGTCACGGAAATATTTTTTATGAATCGTAAACGCGTTATTTTGCGGGAGGAAGAGGCAGCGCCATTATTTCACCGACGTACAATATAATGGCGCTGAAATAGAGAAATGATATTAATCGTAGCTGCTGATAATTATTTTCCGACTTGCATCATCCGGTAAATTCACCGTCCGGGTGACCACGCCACGAGCATTCGTCACGCTATTTTGCGAAGCAATAAGATAGGTATTCTTTCCGCAACGCTGCTGAGGTTGTTTATTGACGATATCGGTGCTGCAGGTTTCTGAAACCACCCGCCCGGAGAGCGTTAATGTGGCGGTATCAGCAGCAAACAGAGGTAAGCTTAGTCCATAAGCGAAGGTTAGGATCCCAATTAGCGGTTTTTTCATTGAATTTATAACCAGTTAACAGGATGAGAAATAAGCGAGTTGCTTTCTATTTTTCTCCCTCAGGAGAGATGATGCGTTGATTCATCACGCAGGGAAGATAATCCATATTATTAATAAGGACAATTACAGGATAACCTATTAATGTGATAGGTATTACTGATGTTAACGAACCAGGCGGTCGGGCCGGATGTTTCCCCGGAGGCGGTGCTGCGCACCTTGTCCTGGCTACCAGTCAGCCCCGGTTTGTAGCCCCGGTAAGCACAGCGCCACCGGGGAGATGGCGGCGCGTCTGGCCGTAAACCACAAAAACGAAAGGCCCAGTCTTTCGACTGAGCCTTTCGTTTTATTTGATGCCTGGCAGTTCCCTACTCTCACATGGGGAGACCCCACACTACCATCGGCGCTACGGCGTTTCACTTCTGAGTTCGGCATGGGGTCAGGTGGGACCACCGCGCTAGTGCCGCCAGGCAAATTCTGTTTTATCAGCCCGTCTTAAAGACGTTCTGATTAATCTGTATCACGCTGAAAATCTTCTCTCAAATCGCCAAAACACCTTCGGCGTTGTAAGGTTAAGCCTCACGGTTCATTAGTACCGGTTAGCTCAACGCATCGCTGCGCTTACACACCCGGCCTATCAACGTCGTCGTC
>NZ_PIBL01000011.1:0-181241 GCF_002806645.1 Klebsiella sp. H-Nf2 | reverse complement strand
GTCCACATTCAGCACTGAATTATCAGACGCCATCAGAGTTTGCAGCACGGTGGCGAAATGGAAAATGTGAAGGTAAACAAACCGACCTTACTAACTGACGGTTGTATCTAATCCTGGGGGCAGGTCAGGGGGAAGAAGACTATTTACGTTGGCTGGATAGCTGTCTTGCACAGTTCTGGCGAGTGTTAAAACCTACCGGCAGCATGTATCTGTTCTGTGGGCACCGCCTGGCAGCGGATATAGAGCTGTTGGTAAGAGAGCGATTTAACCTGCTTAACCATATCATCTGGGCTAAACCTTCGGGACGCTGGAACGGATGCAACAAAGAGAGCCTCCGGTCATATTTCCCAGCGACGGAACGTATCATTTTTGCCGACCATTATCAGGGGCCATACAAGCCCAAAAATGATGGATATGCCGCAAAATGTAATGAGCTAAAACAGCATGTCATGACACCGCTGATTTCTTACTTCCGGGATGCCAGGGAATCTCTTGGCGTGACTTCAATGCAGATTGCAGAAGCCACTGGTAAGAAAAACATGGTTTCCCACTGGTTTGGCCTTAGTCAGTGGCAACTGCCGAACGAAGCTGATTATTTGAAGCTGCAGGCGCTATTTCAAAAAATTGCCATGGAAAAGCATTCGCGCCATGAACTGGGCAAACCTCACCACCAGCTGGTTGCAACCTGGCAATCGCTGAACAGAAAATATTCTGAACTTCAGCAGGAATATTACCGGTTACGGCGCCCGTTTAGCGTGTCTGTCACGGTTCCTTACACCGACGTCTGGACTCATAAACCGGTTCAGTTTTATCCCGGCAAACATCCGTGTGAAAAACCCGCCGATATGCTGCAGCAGATCATCACGGCCAGCAGTCGGCCAGGGGAGGTGGTAGCTGATTTCTTTTTCGGATCCGGGTCAACGTTAAAGCAAGCAGCCCTTCTCGGGCGGCAGGGTATAGGTGTTGAGCTGGAGAAGGAGCGATTTGAACAGACGGTAGTTGAAATGCGTAATTTGCTGGTTTAGCTCAGCAAGTTGCGCGCTGTGGCAACGCCGTGCCGCCACCGTTCGCCGAGGCCCTGATGAGGGCCAATCTGCCTGGATATGCCACTCGAAAGGTTTAGCTGCTTAATCTATAATCCCCTTCAATAATTGTGGGGGAAGTCAATGAATAGCATTAAGTTGATTGTAGGCATTACGATTATTGGAGCGCTCTCGGGTTGTGCAGCAGTCCAATATAACGACGGTGAAAAGGTTAGTATTCAATCCGATGCTTGGTACGGGCTAGATAGTTTGCATAGCACAGCTATTAAGGCTTGTCAGCAATATGGAAAGTCGAAAGCTGTTTATCTCCATAGCGCGAATATGAATCCGAATTTACCGAAAGGTAGTGGTGTACAAAACACTATTTGGAAATGCGAGCCCTGAACATGTCTAAATATAATATCGCAGCAAAACCAAAAGAAGAGCAGGACAAGGTTAACGTTGACCTAGCGGCGTCGGGCGTAGCATACAAAGAACGCCTGAACATGCCGGTTATCGCTGAGCAGGTGGCGAGAGAGCAGCCGGAAAATTTGCGCGAGTATTTCATGGAAAGAGTGCGTTACTACCGCGAGCAAAGCATCCAGCTCCCGCGCGCTACTGACCCTCGATACATTGAGATGGCGGAGAAGAATGCCAAAAAATAAACCTTTTCGATTCAAGCCGCTACGGAGGATATTTTTCATTTCAGGGCTCGCTACCGCGGGCCTTTTTCATATCTGCGCCACGCCCGGCGCATAAAACCTGCAGAGCTTTTCGGGGTGAGCCTTTGGAATGGTCGTGTGACTGTTCTGCAGGGCGGCCACTCCGGGCGAAGGCTCACCTCAAAAGGAACGTCACATGAAAAAAGTCATTATGACCGCAATCGCGGTCGCTTCGCTGTGCCTGAGTAACGCCTCTTCGGCTGCTGAAGTCGTTATCACCACGGGTCAACAGGGTTTGACCTACAACGCGGTCTATGGCGTGAACCTCGCCAGCGCACTGAGTGAGTATGGCTACAGTTCGACAGTGATCCCCAGTAAAGGCTCTTTGGATAATCTCGATAAGGTGGCCAGCGGTGCTGCTCAGATCGGTTTCACCCAGGCTGATGCCTTCCAATACTGGCGTGGCCGTCACGTCAACGAAGCCCAGAAGGTGGACATTATCGGCGAGCTGGCCGATGAGTGTGTTTTTGTCGCGGTGAAGAAGGGCGGGAAGGTTAGTGATGAAGGGGATTTAAAGGCTGGAGTGAAAATCGCGGTCGGCGAGCCTACCAGCGGATCTTATGCGTCATGGCAATACCTTCAGGGTCTGGAAAAGGACTACGCCAAAGTCGAGACCTACGCGAAAGGCGGCGTGCGCTCGCTAGCGAAAGTCACTACTGGTGAATATGACGCATTCCTCTGGGTCTCTGCGCCGGACCGGTCGAATAAGTTTCTGGAAGCGGTAAATCAGGAAGGCAGTGGACTGGCTATGATCGACATGAACGGCTGGCACCTAGACGATAAGTTGCCTAACGGGAAACCGGTATACGAGTTGAAAAAGGCGGTGACCGAATCCGGCTGGCTGAGCGACTCGAAGGTCAAAGTCCCCTGCACCAAAACGCTGGTGGTCGCCAATACCGATGCCGGTGATGACATGCTCGAAACGGCCTCAACCGTACTGCTGAAAAACCTGAGCCGCGTGCTCGGCACCAACGGTAAATAATCATGCTGCGCAGGCTGTGTTTTTGGGCGCTGTTTGCCGTTCTACTGTTCGTATCCTGGCGGCTGGCGGGCGTGCTGATGGATATGGTTACACTGGTGGTTATCCTCGCTGCGCTGGCAGCCTGCCGTTACTGGCCATTTAAAAGCAAATCCTGACACTGTGCAAAAGGCATCTTCGGGTGCCTTTGACAGAGTGTTACATATTGACTAACACAAAGTTTACAAATTAGATTAGCGGCATGGTGAATCCCCCTGTGCGGAGGGGCGACCAGTCACTTACAGTGATCTGTAAATGCAGCGCGGGCCATGTCGGCTGGGACATGCCCACCGGGAGGCACCCGGCACCATATGCAATGCTACTAAGCTATTTGGTAGTGGGTTGCCGTTTCGGCTTCTCCAGCTATGTTTAAAAGGCAGTAACGGAATAATGATCACTCTCCTGGTAAATCGGTAGCTCGGACTATTAGGTGCGTATCGAACCGTTACAGAATCAGAATGCCTACCTTTCTGCCCGTTCCTCTGAGCGGGCTTTTTTTTCGCCTGATTAAGGCACTTCAACTAACCAAAAGCATTTAAGGGCTGCGCTATTGCGCGGCCTTTTTCATTTCAGGCTCACGGGAATCATCATCGATAAAGCTCGTTGTTAAATCAGCCCGATGGGCCTGAACCTTTTCAAACACACAGCGCCATCCGTCATTAACGGAGGTGAGGCTTATGCGAATGCCCTACAAACAAGATTTCATCGCCGCTCTGCTGGCAGCTAAGGAGCAGGGTATCGGCGCAATACTGGCTTTCATCATGGCGTATTTGCGTGGCCGCTATAACGGTGGCGCCATGGCGAAGACGCTGATCGATGCTGTCATGTGCGCGATGATCGCCTGGTTCGTCCGTGACCTTCTCGACTTCATTGGCCTGAGCAGCAATCTCGCCTACATCGCCAGTGTCTTCATTGGCTATATCGGTACTGACTCGATCGGGAGCTTGATTAAAAAAATCGCAGCCAGAAAGGCAGGAGTTGATGATGCTGGAGATCAATAAACAACGTAAAGCGTTTCTGGACATGCTCGCTTGGTCTGAAGGTACAGACAAAGCGGGGCAGCCGACAAAGAACCGAGGCTATGACGTCATTGTTGGTGGTTCACTCTTTACTGACTACAGCGATCATCCACGCAAGTTGGTTAACCTGCCAAAGCTGGGTATCAAATCCACCGCAGCGGGGCGCTACCAGCTCCTGTCGAAGTGGTGGGATGCTTACCGCAAGCAGCTCGGCCTGAAGGACTTCTCCCCGGCATCACAGGACCAGGTCGCGCTACAGCAGATTAAAGAGCGTTGCGCTCTGCCGCTTATTGACAACGGGCAGATTCGTCAGGCTATCGACCGTTGCAGCAATATTTGGGCATCTCTCCCCGGAGCTGGTTACGGTCAGTTTGAGCACGAAGCCGACAACCTCATCGCAAAATTCAAAGCCGCTGGCGGCTTCGTCGCTGAAGTTAAATCATGAACCTGAAGGTAAATTATGAACTATCTCATTAACCGACTTAAAGAGCCGTCTACCTGGCGCGGCATTATCCTGGTCATTGCTGGTGTCTTCGGCTATCAGATGCCTCCGGGCGTTCAGGAAACCGTCATCGCTGGCGGCGTAGCGCTGGCTGGCGTTGTTGGCGCGGTGATGCCGGACAGCGTTAAGAAGCAAGCAGGCTAGCAACCGGCAGGGCTACAGAACCCCGCATTCCTTTAGTTTCTTAACCAATAAGTAATTGGTGATTACTCCAAGAGAAATCCCAACAATCCACGGCACAGCTGAATCAAGCATTAGTGAGTTGTTCACGTTAATGCTGGCGGTGATGCAGGCATAGGTATTTGTAAAAGCAAACCATGTAAAAAGTATCTGTTTCATTTGGTTATCTCCACGCTTTCCCTCCCAACAATATCCACCTACGAGCCGGTAAAAGCAAATCAGATACAACCGAAAGGGCTACGAAATGAGTGAAGCAAAACCGCAGGACGGCAGCACTGTAAAAGGCTACCGCACATTAACCGCTGGCGACATTGAGCGCATGAACCGCCTCAAAGGTGTCAGCCGGCATTTTTGCAGTCTGCTCGAGACTGAGCGAGAGGTTGCAACGGCTGAAGTTGTCGAGCGCGGTAGTCAGGCCGAAACCGAGAGAGTAGAGGCTTTGCGCTGCATGGCTATCGCGCGTACCAAAATGCAGGAAGCCTGTATGTGGCATGCCGTGCAGTCGCCCGGCCTGATGCTGACTGTTAACCCCACTAAGGGATAAAACAGCCTGCATCCCCACGTGAGGATATTACAGAAGTCACTAAGTTAGTGGCTTCGATAATGCTCCCCACATCGATGATTAGCCCCGCTCTGGTGGTGCTGGCGGTGCTCTCGCAATACGTAAGGCAACCGTCACTGAAAGATAAGGCCGAGAACTGAAGGGGCAGCAGCAATGAGTTTCGAAATTATTGCAGGGCTGGTGGTTGTGATGCTGGGAGCTATCGCCGGTGCGTTCGGCATCGGCCATGCACGCGGGACCAGTAAGGCGGAAGCCAAGGCCGATCAGCGGCACACCGAAGAGAACGCCGCCGCCACCGTCGCCGCGGCAGAACGTAAGGCAGAAGTCACGAAAGAGGCCAGCGATGTACAGCAGACTGTTAGCCATATGCCTGATGACGATGTTGATCGGGAGCTGCGCGGAAAGTTTACCCGCCCCGGTAGTCGTTGATACCGCGTGCAGCTGGGTGCGGATTATCTACCTGACCGACCACGATATCGACGTAATGGACCGTCAGACCAAGCGCGACATTCTGGCGCACAACAAATCAGTGCTGGTGAACTGCCCGCAACAAACCGACAAAGCTACTAATAGCTAATAAAAACTGTTGCATCAACACAGCATGAGCATTATATCAGGGAAGACGACACAGTAAGGAGTGCTGCAAGATGAACTTAATGATGGGTGTATTCGGTTCCAGCAACAGGGGAAAAAGTGAAACGCTAATATTTCTGATAAAACTGTTTGAGCAAAGTGATCGCTATGCATCCTTTATGGCAGCAAAACCCCACCCTGGTGGAGAAAAGGATCTTATAGCTGTATTTGAGCGTGATGGACTTAAGATTGGGATATCCACTTTGGGGGATTTGGGCTCTCAGGTTGAAAAATCTACCAAAGAGTTAGCTGAGATGGGATGCAACGTGATCATCACTGCTACACGAACTCAGAAGAAAACAGTTGTTGCTTTTGAAAAGGTTGCTGAAGAGTTCAGTTTCAAAAAACTGTGGTTTGAAAAAAACAACAATATGAATGATTGTTGCAATAATTGGCCTAGTAAGCAGGAAGGGTTTGAGGCAATAAAAAGAAGCCGCTTTAATCAAAGTAATATGATGGATGCCAGTTTTATATTTAGCTACATCGACGGATTACCAGGTTGATTCGTTGGCAATAAATATCAAATACAAGTAAATACGATGCCTCGCAATAGCGGGGCTTTTTATTACCAGAAGCAGGAGAAGACAATGTTTACCGTTAAGCAGATTATTAACAACGCCACCTCATTGTATGAGGCAAAAGAAATCACCGTTGCTCGCCCTGGCTCTGAGCAATGGCGTCAGGCTTTTGCTCTTGCTGATGAACTGGATGTTATGGCGCCTGACATCATTGAGCATATCCCGATGTCCTATGAGGACCAAGATATGACGAAACCAGTTGGCGATGAGCATCAATTAACGGTCGAGCGTACTGGAGCAAACCGGGCTGATTGCATTGCCATTATTTGTTCAGGGATTCCTTCGCCAGCTTTCCCGGACATACATGAGTTTGGTGGTGTTGGATACCAGTTTCTTTACAAAGGCGATCAGATTTACATCACCAACAGCCACGGCGCGACCATCGAAACAGTTAAGTAAGGCATTACAGGAGCCATTCTGCCGAGTGGCTTCAATAATGCTCCCCACATCGCACAGAGGTAAGACATGTCAGAGATTACACCAGCAGAACAGATTCGACTGAATCTGCTTTCCATCCTGAACTACGACACCGCAGCCGCTGCTAAGGCTATTGAGTTCGTCCAGGATAGCCCGCTCAAATATCAGCTGTTCATCCAGCAGTACAACCGCGTGGTAACTGAAACTGAAGTGGTGGCACGGACTATCAAAGCGCTTCAGGAGTCGACGGAAGCGTTAGCGCTTTTTGATACCGGCGCTGAGCAGGCCAGCTAAGGCATTACAGCAGGCACTCGTTGAGCGCCTGTGATAATGCTCAAGGAGCGATTACGTGAACAAAGAGCCCCGCATCTACGGCAGCAAGTGGGACCGAGAGCGTCTTATCTTCCTGCGTGCGCACCCCTTATGCGTCATGTGCCAGGAGCAAGGCAGGGTGACAGCTGCAACGGTGGTTGACCATATCATCCCGCACAAACTGAAAGAGGCTCTGCGCTCTGCTGACAGCCAGGCAATAGCGAAGGCACAAAAGCTTTTCTGGAGCCGGAAGAACTGGCAAGGGCTGTGTAAGCAGCACCACGACTCAACGAAGCAGCGAATGGAGAAGCGTGGCACCGTGATCGGCTGCGATGAAAACGGGATGCCACTGGACCCGGCTTCTCATTGGTTTAAGTGATAACCATTATCAATACATCTCAAAATTGATTGTCATTTGAAATCATTAGCATTCAAATGATATCGATTCTCATCTGAGTGGGAGGGGCGGGTCAAAAGTTCAGAACCTCGAACCCAAATGACCGCCGCCAGTCCTTTTTGTGCACAACCGCGAAATGAAAAGTTTTTTTCCGGGAGGTTCCGATGGCAGGACGACGCCCGAAACCGACCCACCTCAAAGTGGTTACCGGCAACCCGGGCAAACGAAAACTCAACGATAAAGAACCCACGCCAGCTAAAGAAATTCCAAGCCCCCCAGCTCATCTTACCGACTGGGGTAAGGTGGCATGGGGTCGGCTGACTGTGCTTCTCGATGGTATGGGTGTTCTCACCGTTGCAGATACTTTGGCTCTTGAAAGGCTTTGCGATATTTATGCCGATATCCTGCAACTGCGCGACACCATCGCTGTAGAGGGCAGAACTTATACCGTCCAGACCGAGGGTGGTTTTCTGATAAAGGCCAACCCGGCAGTTTCAATGCTGGCTGATGCTGACCGTCGTTTTAAAAGTTACCTGGTTGAATTCGGTCTGACACCAGCGGCAAGGACGAAGGTGAAAGTGAATGGCGAAACCCCCGAAGAAGACACGCTCGACAAGTTCTTCGGTTGATCCGGCAACGCAGTATGCAAAGGATGTAACCTCTGGAAAAGAACTGGCCGGTCCTGACATTCGAAATGCCTGCCAGAGACACCTCAGGGATCTTGAATCTTGCCATGCACGAGGGCTCCATTGGGATGTTGAGGCAGCACAGCGCTCCATTGATTATTTTGCGAAAGTCCTCAAGCTTAACGGGGGCGATTTTGAAGGTGCGCCTTTTGTTCTGCTTCCATGGCAGTGTTTCATCGTCGGTTCGATTTTTGGCTGGAAAAATGCCAGAGGTTATCGCCGGTTCCGAATGGTTTACGTGGAATCAGGAAAAGGATCTGGAAAATCCCCCCTTTCTGCCGGGATAGGTCTTTACTGTCTCACTGCAGATAAAGAACCTCGTGCTGAAGTTTATGCTGCTGCCACGAAAAAAGACCAGGCAATGGTCCTCTTTCGTGATGCGGTGGCGATGGTCGATCAGTCTCCGGCTCTTTCCGCACGCATACAGAAATCTGGCGGCGCCGGAAAAGAGTGGAACCTGGCTTTTCTTCAGGCTGGTTCATTCTTTCGCCCAATTAGTTCAGATGACGGACAGTCGGGTCCACGACCACATTGTGCTCTTATTGATGAAGTTCACGAGCATAAAAGCAATCAGGTTGTTGAAATGATGCGCGCCGGCACTAAAGGTCGCCGGCAGGCACTCATTTTTATGATCACCAACAGTGGACACGATAAAACCAGCGTCTGCTATGACTATCACGAATACGGTAGGAAGGTATCTGCTGGTTCGATAGAAGATGATAGTTTTTTCGCCTTTATTTGTTCACTGGATGAAGGTGACGATCCTTTCAAGGATGAGTCCTGCTGGAAAAAGGCTAACCCCTCGTTGGGTCACACCTTTGAAGAAAGCTATCTTCGTGAGCAGGTGACTCAGGCCCGGGGGATGCCTTCGAAAGAGAGTATTGTCAGGCGTCTCAACTTCTGTCAGTGGGTTGACGCGGCTAACCCGTGGATGAGCAGTGATGTCTGGATGGGATGTGAGGAAAACTTTGATCCAGATGAGCTGGAGGGTGAGGAATGCTACGGTGGCCTGGACTTGTCCGGATCCCGTGATTTGACTGCCCTGGCGCTGTTTTTTCCAAAACAACGCAAGTTGCTGGTGGAGTTCTGGACACCCAAAGATACCTTGCTCGAACGGGCTAAAACGGACCGGGTGCCTTATGACGCCTGGGAGCGCGATGGTCACATCCACACTACGCCAGGCAAAGCGGTGAAATACGGCTTTGTTGCCCAGCGTATTGCCGATCTGACGGAGAAGTTCGATATCAAGGCCATCGCCTTCGACCAGTATCGCATTAAATATCTTGAGCCGGAGCTTGAGGAAGCATCTGTTTCTGTTCCCTTAATCCCTCATGGGCAAGGGTATTACAAAGCGAAAGATTCCGGGCTGTGGATGCCTCACTCCATCGAATTGTTTGAAGAGTTGCTTGATGACAGCGTCATTATCATCAGAACGAACCCTTGTCTTCGCTGGAATGCGGCTTCAGCAGTGACGGAGGCTGATCAGAAAGAAAACCGAATTTTTGCCAAGAAAAAAAGTACCGGGCGTATCGACGGCATTGTAGCGGGCGCTATGGCAATCGGTGCCTCCGAAGGCTATGAGGATGATTCTGGCGATATCGACGACTTTTTCAGTAATCCCATCATTGTGTGAGTCACCATGAATAAAGAGAAGAAGCCAGGCCGGATAAAAAGCGCCGTTCGCCGGTGGCTCGGCGTACCCATCTCCCTTACCGACGGTGAATTCTGGGCTGCTTATGCTGGTGGGCAGTCCGCAGCAGGGAAATCCGTTACGGTTGATAAAGCCCTGCAGTTATCGGCAGTGTGGTCATGTGTAAGGCTGTTATCCGAAACCATCGCGACGTTGCCTGTTGGTTTTTACGAAAAAACGGCTGACGGTCGCCAGAATGCAAATGATCACCCGCTTTATGAGCTCCTCCATAATCAACCCAATGCTGATATGACTGCAGTGGAGTTCTGGGAAATGATCATGGCCAGCCTGCTTTTGTGGGGGAATGCTTATGCAGAAATCGATCGAACCGGAAAGCGTATTACCTCGCTGGTGCCTCTCAGGCCAGAAAGGATGAAGGTTGATTTAAGCAAGAGCGGAGATCCAATTTATACCTACCGTGACTGGCCTTCAGGTACATCCCGAAACATTGATGAACGGGACATCATGCACATTCGTGCGTTCAGCACCAATGGTGTCATGGGCCTGTCACCTGTCAGTTATGCCCGACAGACACTTGGTCTGGCAATGGCAACAGATGAAGCCAGCGCCAAAGTTTTTAAAAACGGTATGCGGCCCAGCGGCGTTCTCTCAATGGATCAGATCCTGAAAAAAGAGCAGCGCAATGAAGTACGTGAAAGCATGGTTGAACAATTTTCTGGATCCATGAATACCGGGAAAATGATGGTTCTTGAAGCGGGAATGAAGTTTCAGCCTGTTGACCTCAACCCGGAAGACGCCCAGATGCTGCAGTCCAGAGCCTTCAATATCGAAGAGATTTGTCGGTGGTTCAGAGTATGGCCGGGGTTGATTGGACATACCGCCCAGGGGCAGACGATGTGGGGAAGTGGCGTCGAACAGATGCTGATTGGCTTTTTAACGTTTTCACTTCGTCCATGGCTGACCCGTATTGAGCAGGCGATTCGTAAAAGTCTCCTGGCTCCGGGAGAAAGAAATAAGTACTTCGCAGAGTTTTCCATCGAAGGTCTCTTACGTGCTGACAGCGCCGCCCGTGCAGCTTTTTACTCAACGATGACCCAGAACGGTCTGATGACCCGCAATGAAGCACGGCAAAAAGAAAACCTTCAGCCAAAACCTGGCGCTGACCAACTAACCGTTCAATCCAACCTGCTGCCGATAGATCAGCTTGGCAAGTCCGGCGACAGTGAATCGGCCAAAAACGCATTGCGGGAATGGCTTGGCATTAAATCAGAGGAGACGCCGGAATGTACCGGAAAAACGCAGCCATGAAAGTAAAGGCATTCGACTTCGACATTAAGGCCGTCAACGATGACGGCCTTTTTTCTGGATACGGTTCTGTCTTCGATGTGGTGGATAGCTACAACGAAGTCGTGGCGCCGGGTGCTTTCCTCGAAAGCATCGAGGAAACACGGGCGAAGGGGAGAACGTTCCCGGTTCTCTGGCAGCATCGCACCGGCGAACCCATCGGGAACTGGGACATCTCGACCCTGAAAGAAGATAAACATGGGCTTTTTGGTGAAGGGGCTCTGTGGCTTGAAGACGCGGCCTACGCGAAAACCGCCTGGCGGGGCATGAAAACCCGTGCCATTACCGGCCTTTCCATTGGCTATTACGTCCGTGAGTCAAATTACGATGAGAAAACCCGGATCCGCACCTTAACGAAGCTCGACCTGGTTGAAATCTCCATTGTTACCGTGCCGGCCAATGATGATGCGCGTATTGACGTCATTAAGTCGAAGCTGTCACACGGTGATCTTCCTTCCTTACCTGAATTTGAGAAGTTCCTGCGAGAGGCAGGTTTCTCGAAAAGTCAGTCCGCCGCGGTCGCCTCCCGCGGACTGTCCTATCTGCTTGACCGGAGTGAGTCCGGGGGCGAAGACGGCGAAACCAAAGCGGCTATTGCGGCGATGCGCCAGCAACTGAGCCAGTTTTCTCTCCCAAAAATTCTCTAAGGGATTTATATGTACCAGAAAAAATCGGCTGACGATCAGCCACAAAGTATTGGCGAAATCTCCTCCCAGCTCACCATGGTGATTGATCAGGTCAAAAACTTCGGCGAAGACGTGAAGAGAAAAATGGAGGCAGGAGAAACCGTTTCGCTGGAACTGAAACAAAGAACGGACGAAAGCCTTAATCAGATGAACGAGCTGAAAGAACGCCTCACTGAGCTGGAGCAAAAAGGTGCACGCCGCCCGAACGATGCACCTGCACAGCGAAAATCGCTCGGTGAGCTGGTGGTCGAAAGTGAAGAGTTCAAAGGCATGGACAGTTCGGCCCGTAAGAGCATCCGCGTCAAGCTGGAACAGAAAGATATTATGAACGTGCCGGCGACTACGGGCACTGGCGTGAGCGCAACAAACAGTCTGGTTGTATCCGATCGTGTTCAGGGCATTATCGCCCCGCCGGAACGCACTCTGACCATCCGTAACCTGCTGATCCCCGGCAATACCGCATCTAACGGTATTGAATTCGTTCAGGAAACGGGGTTTACCAATAATGCTGCAGCTGTGGCGGAAGGTGCTCTGAAGCCCAAATCAGACATTAAGTTTGAGCTGAAAAGTGCGCCGGTACGTACCATTGCGCATTATTTTAAAGCGTCCCGTCAGATCCTGGACGATGCGCCCGGTCTGGCCAGTTATATCGATGGCCGTGCTCAGTATGGTCTTCGCTTTAAAGAGGAGCAGCAGTTGCTGAGCGGCGATGGCACCGGCGCGAATATCCTCGGTATTCTGCCGCAGGCAACAGAATTCGCTCCAGCCCTAACCCTGTCCAATGCCACGCCGATCGACCGTCTTCGCCTGGCTGTTCTGCAGGCCGTTCTTGCGGAATATCCGGCGTCTGGTTTTGTCCTGAACCCGATTGACTGGGCAGGCATCGAGCTGACCAAAGATAACGAAGGTCGCTATATCATCGCGCAGCCGGTCAATGGTGGTGTTCCACGTATCTGGGGTCTTCCTGTTGTGGAAACTCAGGCTATGGCGCAGAACAACTTCCTGACTGGAGCCTTCAACATGGCTGCGCAAATCTTCGATCGCATGGATATCGAAGTGCTGCTCTCCACTGAGAACGAAGATGACTTTATTAAAAATATGGTCACCATTCGTGCGGAAGAGCGTATGGCATTAGCAGTTTATCGTCCGGAAGCATTTGTCACCGGTAATGTAACCGCTTCTGGCGGCTGACAATTCAGGGCCGCTTAGCGGCCCTCTCTTTCTGAGGAGATAGTGATGGCCAGAAAAAATGTGGCTGAACCGTCTGTATCCGACGGCATAAATGCGGCGCCAGAACCCACTGAGTCCGGGACTATTCAGGTTCAGCCTGTCCGGCGTTTTATGGATGGCGACATTTTCAGGACGCCAGCCGATGATCCTTTTAACGTTTCTCGCTTACGTGCTGCTGAGCTCAAAGGTAACGGGCTGGTGACCATAGTTGGTGAAGTCCCTGATAACAAAATGAACCGCGCTCCCGAAACCAAAGGGTAATGGTTATGACGGTAATCAACACTGAAACAGCCATGGAACATCTCAGGCTGGATGATGAAATCGATAAAACGATGGTGGAGGGGTATCTTGCCGCTGCGGAGGATGCTGCCATGCAGTTTCTCAACCGACGCTTTTTCGCTGACCAGGCTGCTCTGGAAAGTGCTGTTGAGAATGAAAGCGCTGGCGATCGTCCTCTTATCATCACGCCCTCCATTCAGAGCGCGGTTCTTCTTATCGTGGGCTGGTTGTATGAAAACCGCGGGGATGATCTGAGTCCTGATATTCCAGGACCCGCACGCTGGTTGCTGAATCCCTATCGCATAGATATGGGTGTTTAGTCGGGGGAATGATGAAAATTGGACCGATGCGGCATCGGATCACTATCCGTAATTTTATCACTACGCGCACACCGTCCGGCCAGCCAACAGAAGAGTGGTCTGACGGTGCCACTATCTGGGCAGAGGTTAAGGGAATCAGTGGACGAGAGAACCTGACTGCAGGAGCAGAAAGGGCGGATGCTACCGTTCGTGTCTGGGTCCGATGCCGCAAAGATATTTCGGCATCATCGCGGCTTCTTGTCCTGAACGGCCCCTACAAGGGGGTGACATTGAATGTCACCGGGCCTCCGGTGCCAGATAGCAAAGGTACCCGGCTGGAAATTCTCTGCAAACAGGGGACCGAAAAATGATTGATGTGAATCTGGATTTTTCCGGTTTGCAGGATATCGCCCGAGACCTGCAAACCCTCAGCAAAGCCGAAAACAATAAAGTCCTCCGGGATTCGACCCGCGCCGGGGCTGAAGTTCTCCGGCAGGAAGTGATTGATCGTGCTCCCGAACAGACCGGTAAGCTGAAGAAAAACGTCGTTGTCGTCACCCAGAAAAGCCGCCGCCGTGGGGAAATCGCATCCGGGGTGCATATTCGTGGCGTTAACGCGCGAACGGGGAACAGCGACAACACCATGAAGGCAAGCAACACTCGGAATGCTTTCTACTGGCGCTTCGTGGAGCTGGGAACATCTACGGCGCCAGCACATCCGTTTGTTCGTCCTGCCTTTGATACCCGCATGGAAGAGGCTGCGCAGGTGGCGATGCAGCGGATGAATCAGGCTATTGATGAGGTGCTGGCTAAATGACAGAAGATGATCTCTATGACCTGCTGTCGCCGCTGGCAGACGGGCGGGTTTATCCGTATGTGGTATCGCTGGGCAGCGACGGCCTTCCCGATGTTCCCGCGCCTTACATCATTTTCTCGATACCGACTGATGTTGCCGGGGATGTTTTCTGCGGCCAGGCAGAGTCGACGCTGCGCATCCAGGTTGATGTATGGGCTGAAACGAATGACGAAGCCAGAGCGTTACGCCTGGATGCCCTGGCTCGCCTGCAGGTGCTTTCACCTGTCGAGGTGACAAAAATTCCTGGCTACGACACGACAACCCATCTTCATCGGGCAACCCTCGAAATAACGGTTATTGCCTGACAAAAACCAATCCAACCCGACCGCCGCTGGCGGTTTTTTCATTTATGGAGGCTGCGATGTCAGCACTATTTGAACGTGCCCAAAAAACGGTAGTAATGATTACCTCTGTGCCGGTCACCGCGGCAGAGCTGGATACCGCAACCTGGTTAAGCCTGAGTTGCACCATCAAACAGGCCAGCTTTACCGCTGGTCAAAAAAACGATATTGACGTCACTACGCTTTGCTCTGATGAAACGGAAAATATCAACGGGCTCCCGGCACCATCAGAGGTGTCCCTCTCAGGTAACTTCTACCGCAACCTGGCGCAGGATGCGCTTCGTAAAGCGTACGATAACGACGGCATTTATGGATTTAAGGTCATTTTCCCGTCTGGTAATGGGTTCATGTGGCGCGCTGAGGTTCGTCAGCACACCTGGGATTCTCAAACCAACGGTGTTGTTGCTGCAACGTTCTCCCTGCGCCTGAAAGGCAAGCCAGGCAATATTGATGCCCCGGGTGCCCTGTCTTTTGCTACAGACCTTCCGGCGTCCCAAACCGTCGCGGCAGGAAGCGCCCTGACTATGGGCGTGGTCGTGCAGGGCGGTACAGCACCTTATGCCTACGTCTGGAAAAAGGGCACCTCGACGGTCAGCGGCCAGACCAGCGCAACGTTTACAAAAGCCAGCGCTGTATCCGGTGATGCCGGGGTTTATTCATGCGTGGTTACCGATGCCGATGGCACCGTTATCACCTCTGCTGACCACACTGTCACCATCAGTTAATGGAGCGCCGGGTAACCGGCGATAAACTTAATGTCAAAACCAAATCTTAAAGCGCTGGCGCTGGCCCCGATGGCGGGATTTCGTAAAAAAGAAGTCACCGTTCCGGAGTGGGATAACGCCAAAGTCATCATTCGTGAGCCATCAGCGGAAGCCTGGATCCGCTGGCAGGGCATTGCCAGCCCGGAACCACCCAAGCCACCGGAAGGGCAGGAGCCCCAGGAGGCACCAGAGCTGACCCCTTCAGAACGGGCCTTCCGCACGATGCGGGCCGACGTCACGCTTTTCATCGATATTTTGCTGGATACCGACCTGCAGCCCGTCTTTACTGTCGATGACACCGAACAGGTTGAAGCGATCTATGGCCCTGTGCATTCCCGGCTGTTGAAGCAGGCACTTGATCTCATTCGTGACGCGGATGATGCTAAAGCAAAGTAAAAATGCCTGGCATGCAGTTCCTGATGGCGCTGGCGCTCCGGATGGGCCGCACGCTGGGCGAACTGCGACAAACCATGACGGTTGGCGAATTCAGGATGTGGGCTGAATACGACCGTATCAGCCCAATCGGCGATATTCGCGGCGATATCCTTAATGCGCAGCTGGTTTCAGCGATGTACGGGGCGCAGGGCGGCAAAGTCACGATTGAAGATGCTCAGATTCAGTGGAGCGCAGAAGAGGGCGAGGCAAGCGACGGCGGCGATCCCTTTGCAGGGCTGGAGGCTGCTCTGTTGGCTGCGTCAGCATAGACAGTAATAATTCGCGTGGATGCCACTCATAACAGGTGTTATGTTGTTTTTTTTGACACACGGAGTGCTTTAAATGACTACTACTGGCTGGATATTATTATTTGTTTTTGCTCGCCTTATTGATCTTGTTATCTGGTATTTCCTGAACAGAGGAAGCGTAAGAGCTAATGATCAGCTCGCTATGCTTAAAGAAATCTCTGAAAAGCAAAGTGCTCAAATTGATCTTCTGATTACACTTGCTCATAGAAAAGAGGAACCAGAAAAAGATTATCTGGAAGAAGCAAGGAAAAAAGCTGGTTTAATTTAATAATATTGAAATCATAAAAAAGCCCCACAATGTGGGTTTTTTTGTTTCTGAGGAAATGAAATGGCAACCCTGCGTGAACTTATCATTAAAGTTTCTGCTAACTCTCAGTCATTCCAGACCGAGATAGCCCGCGCGTCACGTATGGGGGCTGATTATTATAAGACAATGCAGAATGGCGGCAGGCAGGCTACGGCTTCAGTTCGGGAAACTCGCCGTTCTGTTGCTGAGCTAACTGACCAGATGGAGTCAGCAAAGGCTACCGCACTGGGATTAACCGGGGCATTTGCTGGTGCTTTTGCTACGGGGCATTTAATATCTCTGGCTGATGAATGGAATTCAGTAAACGCCCGCCTAAAACAGGCATCTCAATCAACTGATGATTTTACCAGCTCTCAAAAACAGCTGATGGATATCAGTCAGAAAACGGGCACGTCTTTTTCTGACAACGCTAATTTATTTTCCCGTTCAGCAGCCTCAATGCGGGAATATGGTTACAGCTCCAGCCAGGTGCTGGATATTACTGAGGCTATTTCTACTGGTTTAAAACTTTCTGGCGCGAATGCTCAGGAGTCCAGTTCGGTCATCACTCAATTTAGCCAGGCTCTGGCGCAGGGCGTGCTGAGGGGCGAAGAATTCAACGCCGTCAACGAGAGCGGCGACAGGGTTATACGGGCGCTTGCTGCAGGTATGGGAGTTGCGCGAAAAGACCTAAAATCTATGGCGGATCAGGGGCAGTTAACCATTGATAAAGTAGTGCCAGCCCTCATCAGCCAGCTTGGTAAGCTCCGGAATGAATATGGTGAGTTGCCGCAGACCGTTTCATCGTCGGCAACTAAAGTTGAAAACGCTTTTATGCAATGGGTCGGTGGAGCTAATGAAGCGAGTGGCGCCACAAATACCCTGACCGGATTACTTGATGGCGTAGCCAACAATATTGATCAAGTCGCCACTGCTGCCGGAGCGCTTGTTGCCGTTGGCGCAGCCCGCTATTTGGGTAATCTGGCTCTTGGTGCCAGCTCTGCGACGGCTGGGATTATTAATGCCGCAAAAAGTGAAGTAGCTTTAGCTGAAGCCCAGGTCAGAGGGACGCAGGTTTCGACAGCTCGCGCGCGTGCTGCAGTTTATCGTGCCCAGCAGGCTCTGGCAGCGGCGCGGGGTACAGATGCGCAGGCCGCCGCAGAAAAACGGCTCTCACTGGCGCAGGAGTCACTTAACCGTAATATTCAGGCCAGAGTATCCGCTCAGACTGCACTGAACTCGGTTACTGCTGTAAGTTCCCGGCTCATGGGTGGGGCATTAGGCCTCGTTGGTGGTATTCCAGGGCTGGTTTTGCTTGGTGCCGGTGCCTGGTACACGATGTACCAGAATCAGGAGCAGGCCAGATTATCCGCTCAGGAATATGCAAATACCATTGATGCAGTCCGTGAAAAGACAAAATCAATGTCCCTGCCCGAAGTTTCTGATAATGAGACCAAAACCCGTCAGGCGCTGGAGGAGCAAAACCGTCTTGTTGATGCACAGGCATCAAAAGTAAAAAGCCTGAAGGAAGAGATCGCGGGCTATCAGTATGTCCTGTCTAACCCCGGACCAACAACCAGTGGCGGTTTCATGATAAACCACCTGACCTCGGTCGAAGCGGTCACCCGTGGTCTGGAAGATGCGACTTCCGCTCTGGCCGTTGAACAGGAGAGGTTAGCTCAGATGCAGGCTAAGTCTGAGTCGATCCAGTCGGTACTGGAGGGGATAGAGAACAGGCGAATAGCATTAATCCGGCAGCAGGCTGCAGAACAGAATTCAGCTTATCAATCGTTAATAATGATGAACGGTGAGCATACGGAATTTAACCGTCTTCTGGGTCTCGGAAATAATCTCCTCATGGCCCGGCAGGGGCTGGTAAACGCACCAGTACGCTTACCACAGGTAGACCTGACAACCCAGCAAACGGCTGCACTTGAAAAAAGCCGTCGTGATCTGGCGCTTTCAAAACTCAAAGGTGAGGACAAAGAGCGCGCACGACTGGGTTATGCTGCGGATGACCTGGGGTTAACTAACGAGCCACAGTTTCAGACCGGACGGCAGGAGTTGATTAATAACGGCCTGAATGAATGGAGAAACAACCAGGAAAATAAACCCAAGCCAAAAGGAAGGCATGGGAAAACCGAGGCGGAGAAAACCGAAGATACCTATACCCGGCTGATTAAACAGCAACGGGAGCAAATTGCTCTTTCCAGCCAAAACACTGAACTGGCAAAGATGAAATATCAGGTTACTCAGGGGGAATTATCTTCGCTTGAAAAATCCAAAAAGGAAACGTTGCTGCACAATGCGGCGCTTATTGATCAGAAAAATATCGCTGAACAGTTAAAAACATTCCGCGAAGGTCTGGCCGACAGTAATGCTGCCGCCCGGGAAAGGGGTAATATCGATTTCCTCGGCGCAGGACAGGGGGATAAAGCCCGTGACCGAATGAAGGAAATGGCGGATATTCGCGCTGATTTTCTCAGGCAGCAGCGTGACTTACAGCGTGATTTCAGTCGTGGGCAGATTTCCGAAGACCTGTATAAAAAGCAAACAGAAGCGCTTAAAACAGCGCTTGCCGAACGCCTGGATATTCAGGAGGAGTATTACAAAAAAACCGATGAACAGCAGTCAGACTGGCTGGCAGGGATCAGCGATTCCCTGATGAACTATGCCGATCAGGCTTCTGATCTGAGTTCAATGGCTGCCACTGCAACCAGCGAAATTCTGGATGCCACCACTAACTCTATCTCCAACAACCTGACAAACGTCCTGACAGGCGCTGCTTCTTTTAAAGATGGGATGTCGAATATTTTCTCCTCCCTGGGCGAAACGGTGATTAAGACGCTGATCCAGATGGCAACACAGGCATTAATCACCAAAGCGATTATGGCGTCATTCGGCGGCGGAGCGGGTGGGTTGTTCGGTAGTCTTTTTGGTGGAGCAAGTGGAGCTGCAAGTAGTGGAACTGCGCTGCAAAGCTTCGGATCGTCTTTTGCCTTTAATGCCCTCGGTGGCGTCTACGATTCTCCGTCACTTTCTGCATACAGCGGCGGCGTTTACAGCACTCCGCAGTATTTTGCCTTTGCGAAAGGGGCGGGTGTGTTCGGCGAGGCCGGTCCGGAAGCAATTATGCCGCTGACCCGTGGCGCTGATGGTTCGCTGGGGGTTAAAGCTGTAGGGCGGGAATCGCCGGCGGTACAGAACGCTGCGAGGCAGCAGCAGGAAAGACAACTTCTTTCAACTGGTGACATCAACGTCAATTACCACCTCACTGGTAAACCGGATGATGTGATGATGCAGACATTGGATGTCCACGGCCGCCGCCTGGCTAAACAGATAAAATCTGAACTGACGAGCGACGTAAACAATCCTCAAAATGCCTTCGGTAGAGCACTTTACTCCAACCTTCAGCCCAAAAAACCACGATAACCTGCCCGGAGGGAATATTCATGGCAGATATTTTCTACCCGGATGAATACCTGCCCATGCCGCTTATGGACGGGTACGGGTTTAAGCCCATATCACCTTTACTGCGAACGGAGATGACGTCCGGTCGAGCAAGGCAAAGGCGGCGATACACCTCAACACCTACCCAGGCATCGGTTAAATGGATTTTTAAAACTGATGGGCTGGCGCAGGTATTTGAGGCTTTTTTCAGGGATGTGCTGAAAGATGGCCAGTCCTGGTTCTATCTGAAACTCCAGACCCCAATCGGGGTAAAGCCTTATAAAGCCAGGTTCGTGGATATTTACGAAGGGCCGACTCTGGTTGCGCCAAAATACTGGCAGTACAGCGCAACGCTGGAGTTATGGGAGCGTCCGTTACCGCCTGCAGGATGGGGGAATTACCCGGAATGGCTTGCTGGGCAGTCGTTACTGGATATTGCGCTAAATAAAGAGTGGCCTGAGCATGACAATTCTTGAGCAACTTTATGCAAGCAGCGGCTCTGAAGTCATTCACGACACGCTGCAGATCACGGCAGGTGATCAGAACTACTGGCTTACCCGTGGGTGGGACAATATTACTGTCTCGTTAGAAGACGGTCAGCAGGCAACGTTTGAAGGGTGTGCTATCGATATAGCATTGCCTGCCAGGAATGCCGACGGAACGCAAGATCTCAAATTTTCCATCAGTAATATCGACGGTGTCGTATCCGATGCGATTGACAGAATTCTGGACGAAATGAAATCGGCAACTCTGACTTTTCGACGGTACATCTCCTCTGATTTATCTGCACCGGCGGCATCGCCTTACACCCTTGATGTGAAATCCGGATCGTGGACGGCAACAGCGGTACAGGTTACTGCCGGATATATGAACATCCTTAAAACGGCCTGGCCGCGTAATCGTTATAACCTGGCTGAACATCCCGGTCTTCGTTATATGTCCTCCTGAGGTATTCATATGTTCAATTCTGATAAATACCTTTCGGTCAAATGGCTGAAGGGCGGGCGAATTTATCCGGAGCTCGACTGTTTCGGTATTATCAATGAAATCAGAGGTGATCTCTTTCTCCCGTTATGGCCGGATTTTTCCGGCGTGACGAAAGATGAGGGAGGGCTCGATCGTGAGGCCAGGAAGTTTATGAAATTCCTCACACGCTGCGAGCCTTGCGTCGGGGCCGGGGTAGCTTGTTACTCCGGATCAACCGTGACGCATGTTGGTATCGTAGTTTTGCTGGATGGCCAGTTGCAGGTTGCCGAATGTAATCCGGGAACCAACGTCACCTTTCTACCTCTTCCGCGATTTGTCCGTCGGTTTAACCGTGTGGAGTTCTGGCAATGACGATAAGAATTTACCCATCCCGACTCCCCGGAGAACCGCTTGAAACTCATGAACACGGAAATATTACGCTGCATCAATGGATGGTCAGAAATGTTCCTGGGTACAGCCAGGACAGATCGCACCCAGTTGCCGTTGAATTAAATGGTCGCCCACTACCTTCCGGTGAGTGGCCGCTTTGCCAGTTGAGCCCAGACAGTGATATCAGAATTTACCCTGTTCCTTATGGAACGGGGCTGGAAATTGCCGTCTGGGTATCTGTTGCGATTTCAGCTGCCAGCGCAGCCTACTCGTTGTTCTTCGGGCCGAAAGTCGATCTCGGTGGTTATTCATCGGGTAGCGGTCGTTCGCTGGAGCTAAACCCGGCAAAAGCTAACACCGCGAAACTTGGAGACCCGATACGTGAGGTGTTTGGTCGATGCCGCATCTATCCTGATTACCTGGTGCAGCCAGTTACACGTTTTGACCAGAATGATCCAACGCGAATGACGGTAGAAATGTTTCTCTGTGTCGGGCAGGGGAGGTTTTCGTTTACGGGAGGAGATAAACGGATAGGAGAAACTCCCGCAGCCTCGCTCGGTGATGGTTTCAGCGATAAGGTGTACCAGCCAGGAGAGGACGTATCTTCTGATCCGCGAAGCGAGAACTGGTTCAACTCGACAGAAGTCGGTGGAACATCAAGCGGAACAGGGCTGGACATGGCTCAGACCTCACCTGATTCCGACGATATTATCGCTGACAGCATGACGGTTTCTGGTGCATCCGTAACCTTTACAGGTCTTGATACGGATGATGGTGACAATGACGACGAGGATGATAATTCTCTCCCGGACAGCTGGGTTACGGGGGCCATTGTCGAAATTAAGGCACCGACAAATTATCTGATCTCCACCTCTTCTGGTTACAGTGTCTTTGCCAGCTCGTTGCTTACAGAACTTGCTCCGGTAGCGGGTATTCCGGTGACGCTGAGTTTCAACAGTGTCGATTATGACCTCGTCATTGCATCCTATACCCCGGGTCAGGACGCGGTGCCTGGCGAGGGTGGCAGCGCGGCAAAAATTCAGGCCAGTGCGGCTCCCGTCACCTACGATTTTTCGATCAGCTCCAGTACGTTCATGATCACATGGCAGGGCACCACCTATACGGTGTCGCTGGTAGCGAACTACATCTCGATGTCGGGATTGCTGGCAGCCATCACCGAGGGGCTCACTGGCTCCGGTCTGGTCGCGCGAGACAACGGCGGTACCATACTGATAGCCGAGGCGGCCAGTCCTTACGTGGGTGGGGAAATCACATCCTCCTCGCTGCCAGCAGCCGTGTTCGGTGATGCCCCGGTTTACACCTCCGGCACGGCATCAACCGGCGGCAGCCCGGCGGTAACAGCAAACGTGACGCTTGCGTATAACAGCACTACGGGAACGGCTTTCTCCGGCATGCCTGAAGGGGTGCAACGGCTTTCACTTGCTCACCGCGGCAACGAATACCAGATCGTCTCGTCCGACGGCACAACGGCGACAGTGGCGCGCCTGGTTTCCGGTGCCGTTGATGAGTCATGGCCGGGATTCATCGCAAGGACGATGATCGACTATGAGGCCACCGGCCTCAATGACACGCTGAGCTGGCTCGGGCCGTTCCTGGCCTGCCCTGAAAATGAAGTGGTGGATGCGTTTGAAGTGAATTTCTCTTTCCCGAACGGTATCTGTGGCTTTGACAGCAAAGGGAAAAAGCGAATACGCCATGTTGAGTGGGAAATTCAGTATCGCGTCTACGGTTCCGGCTCGGGGTGGGTGAGTCACCAGGGCGAGTACGCGCTGAGAAATATCAACGGGTTAGGTTTCACTGAGCGGATTACTCTCAGTTCACCGGGACTGGTAGAGGTTCGCTGCCGTCGGCGCAATGAGCAGGGCAGTAATAACGCGCGCGACAATATGTACTGGCAGGCTTTGAGAGGGAGGCTTCTTGCTAGACCGGTATCCTACTCAGGCATAACAACCTGGGCAATTACCGTTGAAACCGGGGGGAAGCTGGCGGCACAGTCTGACAGGCGCGTCAGCGTGGTCGCTACCCGTGAATATGACGGTGGAGGTAACAGAACCATAAGCGGTGCATTCCGTCATGTGGCAAATAGCCTTGGATTTAATGCTAATCAGATTGACACTTCTGCAATAAATGCTCTTGAAACTGCCTGGTGGACACCAAGGGGAGAATATTTTGACTATGAGGCAAGCAGCGACAGTTCTTCTGCGAAAGATATTTTCGACAAAATCACCGAAGCAGGCATGAGCTATTTTTTGCTATCAGATGGGCTCTTATCTGCCGGGCGCGAAGGTATCAAAACCTGGACCGGGATCATCACTCCACAGGATACGGTAGAGGAAATGCAGACATCATTCAGGGCCCCTTCTGATGATGATTATAATGGTGTTGACGTCACATATATTAATCCGGTTACCTGGGCGGAAGAAATCGTCCAGTGCCGAACGACTGATAATCCTGTACCACGCAAAGTAGAGTCGTACTCACTGGGTATTGTAATGACTGCAGATCGTGCTTACCGGATAGGGATGCGCAGGCTCATGAAGTATTTGCATCAGCGCAGGACCTTTGAATGTAAAACTGAGCTTCTTGGCTGGTGTTATCAGTTTGGTGATCACATCATACTTTCTGACGATATCCCGACCGGGAAAACTCGCAGCTGTTTAATTGACGCGATGATGTATGACTCGCAGGAAATCACGCTGCATGTTACCGAGCCTCTGGACTGGAGCTATACGAATCCGCGGTGCTGGATACAGTTTCAGGATTCCGGTGCCTCGCGGTTACTCACACCGTCGAGGATCGACGACTATACCCTCACAGTACCGTATAACGAAGATCTTCACCCGGAAGACTGGACAATGGATGATCCGGATGTTGAATTACCGCGCTTGTTGTTTTGTGACAGCGAGAAGGGGGCGCGGCACGGTATCGTTCAGGAAATTGTCCCGTCTGATGACTGCACTTGCCAGGTCACAGCCCCGGAATATAAAGAAATTTTTTACGCATACGACGACACTACATACCCTGGCGACGTAGCTTAGCAATTTCAAAAAAAATCAATTCACCCGCTTCGGCGGGTTTTTTCATTTTTGGAGCACAATGTATGGCCAACATCGAAAAACTTGGCTCGTCATCACCAGAGGTATTGCTTAAGAATGCAACTAACCTCGATAAGTTAGTCAATGGCCGGGAATCGGAATCATTACCTGATCGCTTTGGCGTACTGCGCAAAACCTGGCACGGCATGGAGATGATCTTCAGCCGCTTTATAGACTACATCACTGGTCGCGGCGAGCAGGCAGTTGCAGCTATCGGCTGGCAGGAGCTTGGCAACTGGGCTGTTGGTCTGGCTGTAGATAATCGCCAGCAAATCGTCTACTACAATGGCTCCTGGTACAAATACCTTGGTGAGCTTGAGCACGTCATTGCCGGAGATTCTCCTGAGAACGATGGCGGTGTGTGGTCGGCTGCTAACCCCACGGGGAAATGGTCGAACATCGGTGACGCGGCTCTTCGCTCAAACCTGGGTTCAAGCGAAGGGTTCAGTTTGGTTGGAAAATGCCCCAACATTTCCACCCTCAGAGCCATCGAACCTTCCTATAACGGGCAGTCCATCATTCTGGAGCGGGCGGTCGCAGGGGCGGCCACCGTCAATGCCATTCTTACGCATGATCCGACAGACTCAACGTCACCGGACGATGGCATTTCAATTTTTGTAACGCCAGGTGGCGCCCGATGGAAAGCTGATATCAGTCAGGGGTACGATCTGAGACTGGCTGGTCTTCTCGTTGATGGTTCAAACTTTAGTCCTGTATTAAAAAAGGCCAGGGACGCAATCATTAATAAGGTCGTTGCCAATGGAAGGGTTAACAACGTAGCCAGCATCATTAAAATAGTGCCGACTAACTTTATCTGTGAATTTAAAATAACAGAGAAAGTAGACCTGCCCCCTTTTATCAGTTGCGGAACCATCGGCGGCCCATATTTTGAGGCTGGCGATTTTCTTGATGATTATAGCTTCAGGATTTCGAATCAGGATTTTCCTCAACTGACAAAGGCTATGTATCAGGTAGAAACAAGCTGGAGGGGTGCTACAAGCAAATACTGGAATCAGGCGGTTGGTAATAAGCCATTTTTTGCGATGGACGGGCAGAGGATGACACTGCGTGGACCTGGTTACGCACTGGATTCCGGCGGTAATCCGACGATTGAAACTGTGGGGGTCATCTTTGGTAATGATGTTCCGTGTGAGCTTGATGTGCGGAACCTAATGATTTGCGATATGAAAATCACAGGTTTTCATACCAACCATCGCTGGGGAACTTATTACACCTTCATGTGCGGCTTCAGGGATTGTTATTTCTCACGCTGCTGGAACGGCATGGAGGTGCCAGAAGCATTCTACAATTTCGGCGAAGATATGCGCTATGAAAACTGCACCTTCGGCAACATTGCGAATGATGCCTTCTGGATTAAGGGTGGAGGGGAGTTCACCCTGGAGGGAGTTAAAACAGATTTTGTTGGTCGGCATATGCTGCATATCGGACCGCTTTCCCCGGTTGAATTTAAGTATGTTTCAGGGCACATAGAAGGCATTCAGGGGCGGACTGTCTTCAAAGATGCCCCGCAAAGCTATTCGCAATCAACTGTTCTCATTGGCAAAGCTGTGAAGAGGGACGTAAGGAGAACGCTTGCTGGCCTGAGCGCTGAGTACTATGGCATCTATCAGGAATACGAGTGTCCGAGTTCGATTTACGGTCAGTCTCTGAAAGTCACCGACGAATCGCATACGTCTGGCCGGGCGGGGATCAAACCCAACACGCCTTACCCCACTCTGGCGGGGCCGCCGGGTAACACTGGCGTATATCTAAAAACTCCACGGGGAATCGATCTAAGGACGCCATTTCCCAACAGCTACAGCGATGCCTGCTCAAACAGGATAAACCGCGTTCTTGGGTTTACTGAGTTAAGTACGGGCGATGTTGGTAACGACCTGCTCTCTACCGATTACGCATGGGCTGCTCTAAAAACCGGCAATGCGAAATGCCGCTATGGAACGATGGCAGATGCTGACCCTGACGGCTATATGCCATTTATCATAGAACTTACAGACCCATCGGAGGTGGTACAGCTGTTCTGTACGAATGAAGCGAAAGCAGGTACCAGTCTTGAGTTGATTTGGGGTACTGCATCTATCCGCATTGCTGATGCCGTGGGGGATGTTATGGTTTCTTCGGTGATGGCGTGTTATCTGCGCAACAGCGTAAGGGTAACTCAGGACGCGGATACGAAGGTGTTTACAGCAACCAGCACCCCTATACGTCGAACCTTTTCTGAAAGTGCCAAAATAAACATGACAACTCAACGGCAGGGGATGCCGATTACCAGTGCCGATTATCAGGCCATGCTTCCTCAGGCGGCCAGCAATTACTGGCAGGGGAATGACTTCATTCAGGCGGGTTTAAAATTCACAGGTTTTACCGGGCGAATTTACGTTACCCGTCCGTACTGGTACTTACCGTAAGAGGTGATACATGCACTACTTCATTTATCCGTCGACGTCCAAAATCGCCGAGGGTGAGGCTGTTTTACTGGAAATAACCAGTAAGGAACGGGATGTTCAGTTATTTGCAGAGTTTGACTGCGAGGATATTCTGGACGTTGTTTTAACCGGGCAGGCTGAACTATTTAAAGCAGGCGTTGATACTTTCAGAACGGTTTTGACTTTCGTTGATTAAATGTGCATCCCGCCAGCTCATAACTGGCGGGATTCCCTGTTACCTGTCAATTCTGATGGTAAAGCTAAGGAGAATTGACGCTGCGAATAGCATCATTAAAGCAGCATAACCGTGAAAGTTACGTTCTACGTAAATTGTGAAAGCAGATAGCAATACCATCTTCATAAAACGAGAACCTTTATAGTCAAAGTAAATTTTCATCATTTAATCCTTATTATCCATGACCGCTGATAATCATCGGGATAAATGTTACCGGATACGCCGTGTAATTCGTGATGGTTATCGCCCCTCCTGACAACGGCTTGGTAACGTGTATAAGTCCATCTCCTGCAACTCCTGCTGCAAAAGAAAGGAGCGCAGGATTTCTGTTATCCACGACACCTATTCCGGGCAGTGATGAGTCAGCAAAGATCAAGCCGGCTGCAGCCGTACCATTTACGATGAATCTCAGCCAGAACAACGATGCGCCCATAACCTTTTCGTACGACAGTGTTGCGCCAGCCGCTATGGTCAGGCCGGTCGCCTCGCCGTCAGCTGAACCGAGACCAAACCCGGTGGTGTTTTTATTCACCAGGGTGCTGTTGGTACGTGTCTGGTTTGTCAGGCTGGTTATGTGGTTATTATCGGTATTGATTTTATTGTCGCGAACCTTCTGGTTTAGCGCCGCACGAATACCATATTGCCTGTATCCCCCGACGGTATTATCGACCACCACAGAGTCGGCTGTCGCAGTGGTGTTGATGAAAGCTCCATTCGGAATAGCCAGACTGGCGCTGTCAACTGGCTGACCGGTAAAGTCGCACGAAACAACTTTGCAGTTGGCCCCTCTCAGAATAATCGCATCGTCGGTTCCATCCCCGACGGCCGTTTTTTTAATGGCGCGCCATTTTACCAGGTATACCGAGACATCTTTTTCAGCATCGACTAATACCGGTCCGCAGTCATAGGTTGTTCCGCCGTGAATGGTGGCGTTTTTACCTTTGAAAATCAGTCCCGTACCATTCCCGAACAGGAATGTGAGCAGATTTTCGAAGACACAGCGAGCGGGAAAAATGCCAGACGCCCAGGGCTGAGGCGTGCTATTCGTCGTTTAAAGCCAGGTGATTCTCTTGTGGTCTGGAAGCTGGATCGCCTTGGGCGTAGTGTTCGTGACCTCATAACTCTGGTCTCAGAGCTGCAGGATAGAGGTATTCACTTTCGTAGTCTGACCGACAGCATTGATACCAGTACGCCAGCAGGCCGATTTTTCTTCCACGTCATGAGCGCGCTGGCTGAGATGGAGCGCGAGCTGATCGTCGAGCGTACCCGAGCCGGGTTAGCAGTTGCGAGGGAACAGGGGAGAGTTGGCGGTCGCCGCCGGGTAATGACTGAAGAAGTGGTGGAGCGGTGCCGCAGAATGCTGGAGAACGGCGCTACCCGGCAACAGATCGCAGATGTGATAGGGGTGGGGGTGAAGACGATCTACAAATACTTTCCTGCTGCCGTCCGCGATCAAGGATTCCTGCCCTTCCCGTGATATGTAACATTTGAGATAATAAGTACTTTCAGTTTTGAAAACAGTTTGGTTTGTTCGTGAACGGTAAGAAAACAATAAGTTTTGAACAATTTTTAACTATTAACAGCAATCTTGTTTCCATCTCAGATACATGGGCAGACTTGTGGGCGTTAATTTTTCACACAGGTTTAAGCGCTGGAAGGCTGCTGAGTATTCGATATGATGATATTGATGATGGCTTGATACTGATACGAAAACAGGGTCACCTGAAGGAGCTACGTGTTGAATCAACCCCTCCAGTAGAGGGAATCATTGCTCGTAGAAGAGAACGCTATCCAGAAGATGTTTTTTTATTTCAGAGCCATTCTAACCGTGTGAAGTACCAACGCCGGCCGGTCACTATAATTGCTTTCAACGCCGCTTTACGTCGCGCCGCTAGATCATTACCAGATGTTAACGTAAGCAGTAGTAGCGCGAGAAACATACCGGACTAAGCGCCTGTCCAGTAGCGTGTGGCCGATGTGACAGGCGTGGGAGTGAAGACGATTTACAAATATTTGCCAGTACAATACGGCGATAAAAAATCCCCTTGAGCAGGCACACTCAAGGGGAAATACTACATAACATCATTGCTGTGTGCGTCTTTGCGCTCATCTATCTTCCAAGAAGATGCCTAAAGCTTCCAGATATTTCTGGTCTGAGCAGTTAAAACATTGGATCGGCGGCCGATGTGATAGGAGGGGGTGAAGACGATTTATAAATATTTTCCAGCCGGTTAAGTTTGCTCACCTGCGAACCGTATGCAAGAGATCGCAGGTGAGCAATTTGCTATGAAGGCATTGCCATAGCTGAAAAATTTTAACCTCGCATTGTTCGCAAAACCATCAAACAGCTAAGGCCTGAAAACACTTTAAGACTTACCTTACTCGTTACATCAATGTGTTACGGCAATGACATAAATTGATAGTCAGAACCTATATTGATCTGTCGCTCTGTTAAAACTACTGTATATAAAAACAGTATTAATCTGAGCGAGTCAATTATGCAGTTTTACACGCCCGTTGAGTTACGTGAGATCATGCTGATCCCGTTGTACAGTGACCTTGTGCAATGTGGTTTTCCAAGCCCTGCACAGGATTACGTTGAGCAACGTATCGATCTGAACGAGTTGCTCGTTAACCACCCCAGTGCGACGTATTTTGTCAAAGCCGCGGGCGACAGTATGAAAGACGCTGGCATAGGGGAGGGTGATCTTCTGGTCGTGGATAGCTCAAGAACAGCAGTTCATGGCGATATCGTTATCGCTGCAGTGGATGGGGAATTCACCGTTAAGAAGCTGCAGCTGCATCCGCGGGTTCAGCTTAACCCAATGAACCCTGCATATTCGCCGATAGTCGTCGGTAGCGAGGATACTCTCGATGTGTTCGGGGTCGTAACTTACATCATCAAATCGGCTGGCTGAAATGTTTGCGCTTTGCGATGTGAACTCATTTTACGCATCGTGCGAGACCGTATTTCGTCCTGACCTGAAGGGGCGGCCGGTGGTCGTCCTGTCAAACAACGACGGCTGCGTGATCGCTCGTTCGCAAGAGGCGAAGCCCTTCGTCAAAATGGGTGAGCCTTATTTCAAGCAAAAGGACATGTTTCGCCGGCACGGTATTATCGCGTTTAGCAGCAACTATGAGCTTTATGCCGATATGTCCAACAGAGTGATGACAACGCTGGAGGAACTATCTCCACGCTGCGAAATTTACAGTATTGATGAGGCATTTTGCGATCTGACTGGTGTTCGTAACTGTCGAGATCTTACCGATTTTGGTCGGGAAATTCGCGAGACGGTTCTGCGCCGGACGCACCTCACGGTCGGCGTCGGCATAGCACAGACTAAAACCCTGGCTAAGCTGGCAAATCACGCAGCGAAACAGTGGCAGCGGCAGACCGGAGGCGTAGTTGATTTGTCGAATATGGAACGGCAGAGGAAGTTAATGGCGCTGTTGCCGGTTGATGAAGTATGGGGCGTTGGGCGCCGTATCAGTAAAAAACTGGAGTCTATGGGGATAGACACAGTGTTAAAACTTGCCGACACGGATATCCGTTTCATCAGGAAGCACTTTAATGTTGTGCTGGAAAGAACGGTGCGGGAGCTGCGCGGCGAGCCATGCCTTGGTCTTGAGGAATTCGCGCCGGTAAAGCAGGAAATCGTGTGCAGCCGTTCGTTCGGCGGCCGTATCACTGAATACTATGAGATGAGGCAGGCGATATGCAGCTACGCATCACGTGCAGCGGAGAAACTCCGTGGTGAGCACCAGTATTGCAGATTTATCTCCGCATTTGTCAAAACCAGCCCCTTTGCGCTGAACGAGCCGTACTATGGGAACAGCGCAACGGTAAAGCTGCTAACGCCGACCCAGGACAGCCGGGACATAATCACCGCTGCGACGAAATGTCTTGATGCAATCTGGCGAGATGGGCATCGTTACCAGAAAGCAGGGGTGATGCTGGGCGATTTCTACAGCCAGGGAGTGGCCCAGCTAAACCTGTTCGATGATAACGCTCCCCGGCAGAACAGCGAGAAATTGATGGAAGTTCTCGATCATCTCAATGCGAAAGACGGACGGGGAACTCTGTATTTTGCAGGGCAGGGGATCCAGACTGCCTGGCAGATGAAGAGGGAAATGCTATCACCACGTTATACAACCCGGTTTTCAGATCTACCAGTCGTCAGGTGATAGGAACAATTAGTTCTGCTCTTGGCCCGATCATCGTTGTTTCGAAAGAGACGCTTACGGTCGTAACTACTGATATCCGCTTACCATCTTTGAAAAAGCATGGTTTGCGGGCAATGGATAATTCTTAGTAGATAAGAGGAAAGAAAAAACCCGGCCACATGGACCGGGTTGTGAAAATTCTCATGGTTTAAATAGCTTCTTCTTCACGAATACGCTTGATAGCAGCGGATAGGCGTTTCTTGGAAGCGTCATCCCAATCTTGGGTTTTCTTACCAACAGGTGCACAAGGGGTAATGTTGCCATTAATCAGCATCTGCCGTACATCTGCAACTTCCTGTGCACTAATTGAAACGTGCTGAACGTGCGGATTTTTAGTATCCATAATAAGCCCCCTCATCAATAGAGCCTGGTTAACTTCTAAAATTGTGTGTACTGAAGCTTCGAGATCCGCCATACCACTCGCGAAGTCTACGAATCGTACTGAACCTCCAGTAAATGGATCGACATGCTTGGCTGCATCAATTGCTGTTCGGGCACAGTGGTTTGTCATCCAGTCTTGAGCTGCATGTCCGCCGCCAGAACCAGAAAACACTGCCTGCAATTCTTTAGTTTGAGAGCATGCAGCTGCAAGCATGTTGCCTTTGTCAAAAATCACTTCGTTAGTAGATTTCTTAACAATGTGTAAAACTACTGATTGTCCGGTTGGCAAAACGACAGGTGGCTCTTGATCTGATAAATCACCTGCCCACCATCTTTTCCACTGCTCAATGAGCAGTCCATCGCCGGCGAGTGTCATTACAAAATCATTGCGGTCAGCAATTTTGCCAAATCCAGTATCATCAATGTATAAGACGTGTCCTGGATAGCCACGAGTAGTCAAATCACATGACCACCGAGAATCACTCGCAATTAGTTTGTTTATGCGGTCATAAACTGTTGTTGTCATTATAGACGCCTGTTACCCGTCTGAGTTCAGAAACTTTACAGTAAAAGCACGTGATATCAAATCGATTAAACTTATCGGTTTAATGCTTTTTTAACGATTAGTACACTTGAGTATAGAAGGCTTTTGAAAAGTAAAGATGTTATTCACGTGTAGGGAAACTGCAAGTAGCATAAAAAATCGTATGATATTAATTCACATGGAAAATTCGTGGTTAATCATAACTCATGAATGCATCGATTTTGTATGATAAAAAGAGATTTCCCTAGTGTCGATAATAAGGGTTTCACCCCCATTTCACCCCATTAACTCCCCGTACGAAAAAAAGACGTAAAAAAACCAGCCTTAAGAGGCTGGTTTCTCTGGGATTTTTGGTCGGCACGAGAGGATTTGAACCTCCGACCCCCGACACCCCATGACGGTGCGCTACCAGGCTGCGCTACGTGCCGACGCGTGGGGAACAATATTACCCGTTCCCCGAGCGAATGCAAGCGGGTCACGCGCGATTGATTCATAATTAATCAATCAGTTAGCGATAAAGCGTTTTTCGTCAGTCAGGACCTGCAGCAACAGGCTGAGCTGCGGTTTCTGATCTTTAATTTTCTCGCCGTCGCGGCTCCAGGTGGTGTAGGTGCCGTTATGGTTGAGGACCACGGTGATAGTCGGGGTGGTAATGGCCAGCGTATCGCCGTTGGCCGCGGTGACCCAGTTACGACGCCGTACGGCGCTGAACAGATCTTCACCCTGCGAGTATTCATTGGCTGGCGTCGAAACGTGGAGCAGACGCTGCATCAGCGTGGTCATCACATCTTTGTTATCGGTCAGCGTGGCAATTTCCTGGGCCGGCGTGCCCGGCCAGTGAATAACCAGCGGTACCTGCAGCTGCTCGCGCGACCAGTCGAACGGGTCGTGTTTGACGTTAAGCGGCTTGCCGTGGCCAGCGGTGATAATCACCACCGTATTGTCGAGCTTACCGGCTGCACGTAGCGCGGTCAGCACCCGATCAATCTGGGCGTCGACGTCACCTGCCGCCTTGCTGTAACGGCGGACAAAGCCCTGTTGCTGCGTGTCGTCGAGGGTGGTGCCGTTGAGCGAGATCCACGAGAACCAGCGATTCTCATCCTGCGCGTAACGGTCCAGCCAGCCGATCCATTGATTGGCCGTCTGCTCGTCGCTCTGGGTCTTCGCGCTCGGTAGCGAGAAGTCGGAGAGCAGCGCCTGGCGATAGAGCGGGCTGCTAAACCCATCGGAGGAGAACAGGCCCAGCTGGTAGCCCTGCTGGTTGAGGGCGGTGATCAACGCGGCGGGAATACGCGCCGAGAGGACACCGTCCATATAGCCTGGTGAAATACCGTAGAACAGGCCAAACAGGCCGCTGTCGGCGGTATTACCCGAGCTCATATGCTGGGTAAAATTGACGTTCTCTTTGGCGAACGCCGCCAGCGCCGGCATGGTCTTTTCAAACCGCGAATAGTTCAGATTGTCGACGGTGATCAGCAGCACGTTGTAACCCGCGCCGAGGTCACGGTAACGCAGATTGCTGAGCGGATACTGGACCGATACCGCCTCCGGCGCCCCTTGTTCCACCAGGCGACGCTGATAATCCTGGGCGTCGAGCAGGCCATGTTTCTCGAGGAAACGGCGGGCGGTCATCGGATAGGAGAGCGGCAGATTCGCCCGCTGCATCGTGATCGGGCGATAGAAATTGGCATCCGCCCAGATATAGACCAGGTGGCTGCTGACGAACGACAGAAAGAAGAACCAGGCGACCGGGCGAGCGTAATGGCGGCGACGTGTCAGGCTGCGCAGTTTCTGCCAGCTCCAGGTGGCGAAGAGCATTTCAATCAAAAAGATGACCGGGACGCTGATAAACATCAGCTGCCAGTCGCGCGCCATCTCATTCTGGTCAGGGTTAATGACCAGCTCCCAGACGACCGGGTTTAAGTGAAGATGGAAGCGGGTGAAGACCTCGCTATCTATCAGCAGCAGCGTCATCCCGGCGGTGGCAAGGATCACCGACAGGAAGCGCATCAGGCGCTGCGAGACCACGATAAAGGTCAACGGGAATAGGATCAGCACATAGCTGGTAAACACCAGGAAGCTGAAGTGTCCGACGAGACTGACGTACGAAAAAAGTCGTCCGGCAAGCGTCGTCGGCCAGTCGGCGACAAAAAGATAGCGGCTGCCGAGCACCATGGCCAACAACATGTTGAACAGGGCGAACCAGTGCCCCCAGCTAACCATCTGGGAGACTTTTTCTCGGTAGGGCTGACGTAGAGTCACCATATACTGTTGCTGTTATCCTTAATGCGCCGGATCGTCGTTAATGGAAGACTGCAAAGCCTGCGCGAAAGAACGGGCGATGGCCTGACGCTGCGCCGGCGCGACGCTACTGTTGATCAGGTTGGTCACCATATTGCCTAACACCATCAGTGAAAGGTCAACCGGGGCTTTGTGTGATTCCAGGACGTTCGTCAGCTCACTGAGCAACTGTTCGACCTGTTGATCGCTATAGCGGGAAATTTGCGGCATAAACTCAAAATCTGTTTGTTCGTGAAAGGGCAACATATTACCGTAGCAGCAGCTTTTTTTCCGCATTTTTTCGCCGCGGCGCAAAAGCGCACCGATCGTCGGTAACAACGTCGAAATGTGTGGCGCCAGTTGCGTCGGCAACCCGGCGGTGGTTGAATACCGCCCGGTCTAAAAGGAGAGTTTAACATGAGTCTGGATATCGACCAGATTGCCCTGCATCAGTTAATCAAACGTGATGAACAAAATCTGGAGCTGGTGCTGCGCGAGTCACTGCTGGAGCCGAACGCGACGGTCGTCGAGATGATGGCTGAACTGCACCGGGTCTATAGCGCCAAAAGCAAAGCCTATGGCCTGTTCAATGAAGAGAGTGAACTGGCGCAGGCGCTGCGTCTGCAGCGTCAGGGGGAAGAAGAGTTTCTGGCGTTCAGCCGCGCGGCGACTGGTCGTCTGCGCGATGAACTGGCGAAATACCCGTTCGCTGAAGGGGGCATTGTCCTGTTCTGCCAGTATCGTTACCTGGCGGTCGAGTATCTGCTGGTGGCGGTGCTCAATAACCTGAGCAGTATGCGCGTCAACGAAGAGCTGGATATCCGCTCGACCCATTATCTGGATATTAACCATGCTGATATCGTCGCGCGCATCGATTTGACCGAGTGGGAAACCAACCCGGAATCGACCCGCTATCTGACCTTCCTGAAAGGGCGGGTAGGGCGCAAAGTGGCCGACTTCTTTATGGATTTCCTCGGCGCCAGCGAAGGGCTTAACGCCAAAGCGCAGAACCGCGGCCTGCTGCAGGCGGTGGACGACTTTGCCGCCGATGCCCAGCTTGATAAATCCGAGCGACAGAATGTGCGTCAGCAGGTCTACGCTTACTGCAATGAACAGCTGCAGGCCGGGGAAGAGATTGAGCTGGAGTCGCTGTCCAAAGAGCTCGCCGGCGTCAGTGAGAGGAGCTTCCAGGAGTTCACTGCCGAGCAGGGCTATGAGCTGGAAGAGAGCTTCCCGGCGGATCGCAGCACCTTACGTCAGCTGACCAAGTTTGCCGGCAGCGGCGGCGGATTGACCATTAACTTCGACGCCATGCTGTTAGGCGAGCGCGTGTTCTGGGATCCCGCCACCGATACCCTGACCATTAAGGGTACCCCGCCGAATCTGCGCGACCAGCTGCAGCGCCGGACGTCCGGCGGTAATTAAGTCCCACGCGCTATCGCTGAACGGGGATGATCTCCACGCCGCACTGCACCAGCTGCTGGCGCAGCGCGGCGTCGGGTTCACCATCGACGATAAGCGTGCTGGCGAGGCTCAGTTCGCCGATGGCAAAGGCCGACGCGGCGTTGAGCTTCTCCCGGGACGCCATCACCACGGTTTCCGCCGCTCTGGCCGCCAGTGCGCGTTTGATGCCCGCTTCTTCATAATCACCGGTAGTGAAACCTGCCCGCGGGTGGATGCCGGTCACTCCCATAAAGAACAGATCGGCATTGATCCGCGCCATACCCGCCAGCGTCTCGGCGCCCACAGCGACGACCGAATGTTTAAACACTTTGCCCCCGAGCAGGATCACCTCGATTCGCGGGTGGTCGACTAGCGCCACGGCAATACCGGGGCTGTGGGTGACCACCGTACAGCTCAGTTCCGCAGGTAAAAAGCCGATCATCGCCGCGGTGGTGGTGCCGCCATCGACAATCACCACCTGTCCTGGCTGGATCAGCGCGGCAGCGGCGCGCGCTACCGCCTGCTTGGAGGCGATCTGCACGCTTTTGCGCGTTTCAATAGGCGCAATGGCGGCAGAAACCGGCAGTGCGCCGCCATGGACCCGCTGTAGTTTCCCGTCCGCCGCCAGCTCGCGCAGATCGCGGCGAATGGAGTCCTCGGAGACGTTAAATCGCTGACTCAGTTCCCCGGACATGACCTGTTTTTCCTCAGTGAGGATCTGGAGGATCTGTTGTTTTCTCTGACTGGCGAGCATCGATTTTCCTTCACGGCTGATCTTGTTTATGCACGATTATGCATGTTATGGTGCCGTCTGTCACCTCAAAGGGGAAATAACATGCAAACTCACGCACCGCACGTCCGCCACGTTCGCGAGACGCTGCTCTCTGACAACTGGTACACCTTAAAAAAATATACTTTTGAACTGTTGCGCCGGGACGGCCGCTGGCAGGAGCAGAGCCGGGAAGCCTATGACCGCGGCAACGGCGCGGTCATTTTACTCTATAACCGTGAGAAGCGGACGGTGGTCCTGACCCGTCAGTTCCGTTTTCCGGTGTTTACCCACGGCCACGATGGGTATCTGATTGAGGCTGCCGCCGGGCTGCTGGATAACGCCTCGCCGGAAGCGCGGATCGTTGCCGAAGCGGAAGAGGAGACCGGCTTTCGCGTGACGCGTATCGAACCCGTCTTCACTGTCTTTATGAGCCCAGGCTCTGTTACTGAGAAGCTCTACTTTTTTATCGCGGAATATCAGGCTGATGATCGTCGGGGCGACGGCGGCGGGCTGGCGGCAGAAGGTGAGGATATTGAAGTGCTGGAGTGGCCGCTGGCGCGGGCGCTGCAGGCTATTCGCGATGGCGAGATCATGGATGCTAAAACGATAATGCTGTTGCAGCATCTGGCACTAAATGCTGACACGCTCCTCGCCGGCTAAGGCCGTGGGCGGCGCAAATAACAAAACGCCCCGGATCCGAAGACCCCGGGGCGTTATGCCATACAACTTGCTATCGGCGATTACGCGCGAACGAAGTCGATGTGAGACAGTTTCGGCTTGAACGGGTGACGCTGAACAGCCTGAACTTTAACTTTCTCTTCTTTGCCATCGATAACGAGGGTCACAACTTCGCCGTAAAATTCAGCTTTATCCTGCATGTTCCACAGTTTGTCGTGATCCAGTTCGATAGCAACCGGAGCAGCTTCGCCACCGTAGATGATTGCCGGGAACTTGTTAGCTGCGCGCAGGCGGCGGCTCGCACCCTTACCCTGCTCTTTACGTACTTCTGCGTTGATAGTAAACATTGATGTCTCTCTATATATAAAGCCTGCAACAGGCGACCCAGCTGCAGGCAGATTATCTGCTTTGCGAATGCAAAAGCGGGCGGCATTATAGCCGCCAATCGGCACAGCGGCAATCAAAACCTCAGTTTTTGGCGGATTAACGCAGCTCATTGGCGCGACGGAAACGGCCCTGATAATCGAACACTTTTTCCCGCACCTGCCAGTATTGTCCCTTCATACGGGCGACGACAAAATCAGGATGGCGCAGCAGCGCCTGCTGGGCAATGATATCCGCCGGGGTTATCCAGCGTAACGGCACTCCCGGCGTACGGGTATGCGGGCGGATAAACAACTGCTCAAAGGCGGTACGCTGGGCGGGCGTTTGCAGACGGAAGCGCTCACTCACGTCGGCGCCGTCCTCATCATAGTAGGTGATTTTCAGCCACGGGCCTTTCTCGTCGCTACCGTGCTGCAGGGCCATGCCGCTGCAGCGCAGCACCAGCGCGTCCTTTAGCTTTAGCGCCGCCTTCAGCATATCGTCCGGGTCGACCAAAATCGTGTCGCACTCGCGGCAGCGGCGGGCAGCGATATCGTTTTCCGCGTTGCACTGCGGGCAGTTTTTGAAGCGAAAGCGGAAGTCGCACTGTTCGCGGTGGCCGTCATCATCTTCAAACCAGCCCTGGCAGCGGCGGCCAAAGTGTTCAATCAAGGTGCCGTCGGCGGTGGTTTTGCCCCAGAAGGTGTTGGCGAAACCGCAGGCCGGGCAGAAGACCTGCACCGGCACGTTGTCGCTTTTCCCCTTCGGCGTCCCCACTTCCGGGGCGTACAGGTCATGCGGGTTGCCGGCGTAGTCGAGGATCAGGCAGTCGGTTTTGCCCGGCGCCAGGCGCAGGCCGCGGCCAACGATCTGTTGGTAAAGACTCACCGACTCGGTGGGGCGGAGGATGGCGATCAGGTCAACGTGCGGGGCGTCGAAGCCGGTGGTCAGCACCGCGACGTTCACCAGATAGCGATACTCCTGCGCTTTAAACGCCTCGATGATGCGATCCCGCTCTGGTCCAGGCGTTTCCCCGGTGATCAGTGCGGCGTGCGCCGCCGGCAGCAGGCCAGTCACTTCCCGGGCGTGTTCCACGGTGGCGGCGAAGATCATCACCCCTTTACGACTTTCGGCGAACTCCACGATCTGGCTGACGATATGCGGCGTAATGCGCTGCTGTTTTTTCAGCTCGTGGTTAAGATCGGCTTCACTGAACAGGCCGTTACTCTGCGCCTGCAGACGGCTGAAATCGTACTGCACCACCGGCATATCAAGGCGTTCCGGCGGCGTCAGGTAGCCGTGCTTAATCATATAGCGCAGCGGCAGCTCGTAGATGCAGTCGCGAAACAGCGCTTTCTCGTCGCCGCGAACCATGCCGTGATAGTGAAACTGATAGATCCAGCCCTTGCCGAGGCGGAACGGGGTGGCCGTCAGGCCGAGCAGCCGGAGCTGAGGATTCACCTGCCGCAGGTGACTAATGATTTGCTGATACTGGCTGTCGTCGTCATCGCTGATGCGGTGGCATTCATCGACGATGAGCAGCGAGAATTCACTGTGAAACTGGTCGAGATTACGCGCCACCGACTGCACGCTGCCGAACACCACTTTGCCATGGCTCTCTTTTCGCTGCAGACCGGCGGCAAAGATATCCGCCTCGAGGCCAAGGGCGCAGTATTTCGCATGGTTCTGCGCCACCAGCTCTTTGACGTGGGCCAGCACCAGCACGCGGCCGCGGGCCAGCCGGGCGAGCTCGGCGATCACCAGGCTTTTGCCCGCGCCGGTGGGCAGGACTATCGCCGCCGGCTCGGTATGGCGACGAAACCAGGCGAGGGTGGCGTCGACAGCTTCTTGTTGATAGGAGCGTAATGTAAAAGTCATGAATTCACGGGGCTAATTAACTCGCGAATAGTATGCCACGAATCTTTTCCCTTGAGTGGTGTTAAGAGCCCGTTATACTAGCCAGTGAAATTCTTCTTTTTCGGGCGAGTTGCCCGCTCCAGCATTATTACAGGCTAAAAAAAACTCATGCGACTTGATAAGTTTATCGCTCAGCAGCTTGGCGTCAGCCGGGCTATTGCCGGGCGTGAAATCCGCGGTAGCCGCGTTACCGTGGACGGCGACATTGTGAAAGATACCTCTTTTAAGCTCCAGCCGGAGCACGAGGTGGAGTATGACGGTAACACGCTGACCCAGCAGCACGGCCCACGTTACTTTATGCTCAACAAGCCGCAGGGTTACGTCTGTTCCACCGACGATCCCGATCATCCGACGATCCTTTATTTCCTCGATGAGCCGGTGGCGCACAAGCTGCACGCCGCCGGGCGTCTGGATATCGACACCACCGGGCTGGTGCTGATGACCGATGACGGCCAGTGGTCGCACCGCATTACCTCGCCACGCCACCACTGTGAAAAAACCTATCTGGTGGAGCTGGAAAGCCCGCTGGCGGAAGGGACCGCAGAGCTGTTTGCCAAAGGCGTCCAGTTACATAACGAAAAAGATCTCACTAAACCCGCGGTGCTTGAAGTCATCACCCCGACCGAAGTGCGTCTGACCATTAGCGAAGGGCGCTACCATCAGGTGAAACGTATGTTCGCCGCCGTGGGCAACCATGTGGTTGGCCTGCATCGGGAGCGCATCGGCGACATTCTGCTGGATGACGCGCTGGCGCCGGGTGAATATCGTCCGCTGACGGAAGCGGAAATCGCCAGCGTGGGCGCCCCGCAGGCACGGAGTAAAACGTGACGGTGAAGCAGAATTCTTCTGTGGGAATTGTGTTTATTCTCGGCCTGCTGGCCATGTTGATGCCGCTGTCGATCGATATGTATCTTCCGGCGCTGCCGGTGATCGCCGCCCAGTACAACGTCCCGGACGGCAGCGCGCAGATGACGCTCAGCACCTATATCCTGGGGTTTGCGCTGGGTCAGCTGCTGTACGGGCCGATGGCAGACAGCCTTGGTCGCAAACCGGTGATCCTCGGCGGGACGCTGGTATTCGCCGCGGCGGCGGTGGCCTGCGCCCTGTCGCAGACCATCGATATGCTCATTGTCATGCGTTTCTTCCACGGTCTGGCGGCCGCGGCGGCCAGCGTGGTGATCAACGCCCTGATGCGCGATATCTATCCGAAAGATGAGTTTTCACGGATGATGTCGTTTGTCATGCTGGTGACGACCATTGCGCCGCTGGTGGCGCCGATGGTTGGCGGGGCGGTGCTGGTCTGGTTTAGCTGGCATGCCATCTTCTGGATCCTTGCGCTGGTGGCCCTGCTGGCCTCGCTGATGATCGGCCTGTTTATCCGCGAGACGCTACCAGCTGACAGGCGTCAGCCGTTCCATCTGCGTACTACGCTGGGTAATTTTGCCACCCTGTTCCGTCACAAGCGGGTGCTGAGCTATATGCTGGCGAGCGGCTTTAGCTTCGCCGGCATGTTCTCTTTCCTCAGTGCCGGGCCTTTCGTCTATATCAATATTAACCACGTCGCGCCTCAGCACTTTGGCTACTATTTTGCGCTGAACATTGTTTTCCTGTTCCTGATGACCATGTTCAACAGCCGCTTTGTGCGGCGGGTGGGGGCGTTGCGCATGTTCCGCGCCGGGCTGTGGATCCAGTTTGCCATGGCGGTATGGATGGTGGTTTGCGCGCTACTCGATGTTGGCTTCTGGTCACTGGTGCTCGGCGTGGCGGCCTTTGTCGGTTGCGTATCGATGGTGTCGTCTAACGCCATGGCGGTGATCCTCGATGAGTTTCCGCATATGGCGGGCACCGCTTCGTCGCTGGCCGGAACGTTTCGTTTTGGTATTGGGGCTATCATCGGCGCATTGCTGTCTATGGCAACGTTTACCACCGCCTGGCCGATGCTGATCTCTATTGCCTTCTGCGCAACCTGTTCTATTTTCTTCTCGCTTTACGCTTCCCGTCGGCGAAAAATCGCACACTAGGTCACATTTTCAGGGGCGAAATCGCCCCTTTCTTGATACATGTCAACCAGAATGAGCTTCAGGGTTCTGCGATTTGTTTCCTTTATGTAAAATCAATTAGTGTAAAAAGTCGCATTGTTGCGATAAAAAAGTTGTTTTGGATCACAGAAACGGGTACATATAGCGCCAATCGGCTCGCCGGGTAAAAAAATAAAGCGCTGGATTATAAGTGCTTAACCCTGGCCCGCCGTGGCTGTAAACGTTTTCTGCGTCAAGGCAGGACTATTTGTCAACAGTGTGTTAATATTGATGTAAATTTATTGTGAAGCTTTTTGCTTCCGGGGAAACCACGTGAATACACAACAACTCTCTATCGTACACCGTCTGCCGCAGAGCTATCGCTGGCTGGCCGGTTTTGCGGGTTCCAGAGTTGAACCGATTCCGCAAAACGGCGCGCAGAACGAGAACAGTCTCGTTGCCCTGAAGTTGCTGAGTCCGGACGGTGAGAAAGCCTGGCCGGTTATGCATAAGCTCAGCCAGGCGTTAAGCGACATCGAAGTCGACTGTTCCGTCCTTGAGTGCGAAGGCGAACCCTGCCTGTTCGTTAACCTGCAGGATGAGTTCGCCGCCACCTGTCGTCTGAAAAATTTTGGCGTGGCCATCGCCGAGCCCTTCTCCGGCAACAACCCCTTCTGACCGTCAGCTCAGCGCCAGCAGCTGGCGGGTATACTCGTGTCGGGGTGCGCTGAAGACGGACTGGCACTCGCCCTGTTCAACCACCTCTCCCTGACGCAGCACCATCACCTGATGACACAGCGCCCGCACCACGCGTAAATCATGACTGATAAAAATATAGGCCAGCTGATGTTTTTGCTGTAATGCTTTCAGCAGATTCAGGATCTGCGCCTGAACGGTTTTGTCCAGCGATGAGGTCGGCTCGTCGAGGACGATCAGCTGCGGCTTGACGATCAACGCTCTGGCGATGGCGATACGCTGCCGCTGGCCACCGGAGAACGCCGCCGGGTAGCGCTGGCGGCTGGCCGGATCGAGGCCGACCTCCTGCATGGCGAGGATCACCGCCTGTTCGCGTTCGACTGCCGTCATCGTCGGCTGGTGAACGCGCAATCCTTCTTCAATAATCTGCTGCGCCGTCAGACGCGGATTGAGCGACGAGTTCGGATCCTGAAAAACCACCTGCATTTGTCGGCGCAACGGCAGCAGCTGTCGACGGTTACGCCCCTGAATCGGCTGGCCGGCAAAGGTTATCCTGCCCTCGGATGAGATCAGGCGCAGCAGCGCCAGACCGGTGGTGCTTTTTCCCGATCCCGATTCGCCCACCAGCCCCAGCGTCTCGCCGGCGCGCAGCTGAAAACTGAGGCTGTTGACCACCCGATGGTGATCGACCACCCGGCGCAGGATCCCTTTGCGAACAGGAAACGCCACGTTTAAATCGTCCGCCAGCAGCAGCACCGGGGCATCGACGGCCAGCGGTACCGGCTCGCCGTCCGGCTCGCTATCCAACAGGCGTTGGGTGTACGGATGCGCTGGTGCGCTGAACAGCGCCCGACAGTGATTTTGTTCCACACAGCGGCCGTTCTGCATCACCGCCACCCGGTCAGCCAACTGACGGACAATGCTCAGGTTATGGGTGATAAACAGCAACCCCATGTTCAGCTCCCGCTTCAGCTCGCGCAGCAGCTGCAGGATTTGTGCCTGCACTGACACGTCGAGGGCGGTGGTCGGTTCATCGGCGATCAGCAACTCCGGGCGCGTCAGCAGCGCCATGGCGATCATCACCCGCTGGCGCTCGCCGCCGGAGAGCTGATGCGGATAGTCCGCCAGTCGCCGCGGTGCCTGACGGATCCCAACGCGCTCCAGGCAGTCGAGGATCTCCCCGCGCGCCGCCTGTTTGCGCATTCCCCGGTGTAACGACAGCACCTCGTAGAGCTGTTTTTCCAGGGTATGCAGAGGGTTGAGCGACACCATCGGCTCCTGAAAGATCATCGCGATTCGGTTGCCGCGCACACCGCGCAGCGTGGCCTCATTCGCATGCAGTAGCGACTGGCCATGAAAGCGGATATCGCCGCTGGGGTAGCTGGCCGGCGGGGTGGGGAGCAGCCGCAGCACTGACAGCGCGGAGATGCTTTTTCCGGAGCCGGATTCTCCCACCAGCGCCAGCGTCTCACCGACCGCCACCTCGAGCGACAGATTATGTACCACGGTCTGCGTCTCGCCCTGCTGGCGAAAGGCAATAGAGAGATTGTCGATAGCTAACAGCGGGTGGGTCATATTACACCGCCTTACTTGGGTCAAAGGCGTCGCGAACCGCTTCACCAATAAAAATCAGCAGCGTCAGCAGTACGGCGACGGAGAGAAACGCGGCAATGCCCAGCCAGGGCGCCTGCAGGTTGTTTTTTCCCTGCAGCAGCAGCTCCCCGAGAGAGGGGGAGCCGAGCGGCAGACCGAAGCCGAGAAAATCCAGCGACGTCAGGGTGGTAATGGAGCTGCACAGGATAAAAGGCAGGAAGGTGAGGGTCGCCACCATTGCGTTAGGCAACATATGCCGCAGGATGATCTGCCGGTCGCTGACCCCTAGCGCCTGCGCCGCCCGGATGTAGTCGTAGTTGCGGGTGCGAAGAAATTCAGCGCGCACCACGCCCACCAGCGTCATCCAGCCAAAAAGGACGGTGATTGCCAGCAGCCACCAGAAGCCAGGCTGCACGACGCTGGAGAGCAGGATAATCAAAAACAGCGTCGGCATCCCTGACCAGACCTCGATAAAGCGCTGGCCCCAGAGGTCGATTTTACCGCCGTAGTAACCCTGTATCGCCCCGGCCAGCACCCCCAGCACGCTGGAGAACAGCGTTAGCAGCAGACCGAAGAGCACCGAGATGCGTGTCCCATAGAGGATCCGCGCCAGCACATCGCCGCCGTTGGCGTCAGTGCCGAGCCAGTTGCTGGTCGAGGGCGGCGACGGAAAAGGAACCGTGCTGGCAAAATTAATCGTCGTTGCGCCGAAGCGCACCGGCGGCCAAAGCGCCCAGCCGTGGGTGGCCAGCTGGTGCTGTAGCCAGGGATCCTGATAGTCGGCGGCGGTGGCAAATGCGCCGCCAAAGGTTTGCTCGGTGTAGTTTTTTAACACCGGAACGTACAGCTGGCCCCGGTACTGCACCAGCAGCGGGCGATCGTTGGCCAGCAGCTCGGCGCCCAGGCTGCAGAGGAAGAGAATTAAAAACAGCCACAGCGAGCAGTAGCCGCGACGGTTGTGACGAAAGCGCGCCCAGCGGGCCTGATTAACGGGACTGAAGAAAGACATTAGCGGCCCTCAAAATCAATGCGCGGGTCGACCAGCGTATAGCTGATATCGCTGATGATATTCAGCAGCAGGCCAATCAGTGTGAAAATATAGAGTGTGCCGAACATCACCGGATAGTCGCGGGAGACCGTCGCTTCATAGCCCAGCAGACCCAGGCCGTTTAGCGAAAACATCACTTCGATCAGCAGCGAACCGGTAAAGAACATACTAATAAAGGTGGCCGGAAAGCCGGCGATCACCAGCAGCATGGCGTTGCGGAATACATGTCCCCAGAGGATCTGTTTCTCACCGACACCTTTGGCGCGGGCAGTGACCACATACTGTTTGCGGATCTCGTCGAGGAAGCTGTTTTTGGTCAGCATGGTCAGGGCGGCAAAGCCGCCAATCACCGTCGCCAGCACCGGCAGGGTGATGTGCCACAGGTAGTCGAGGATCTTCTGATACCAGGGAAGGGTGTCGAAGTTCGGTGAGACCAGACCGCGCAGCGGGAAGAGGTCGAAATAGCTGCCGCCGGCAAAAATCACGATCAGCAGGATGGCGAACAGAAAGGCGGGGATCGCATAGCCAATAATAATCAGCGTACTGCTCCAGATGTCAAAGCGGCTGCCATTGCTGACCGCTTTGCGGATACCCAGCGGAATGGAAACCAGGTAGATAATCAGCGTACTCCACAGCCCGAGGCTCACCGAGACCGGCAGGCTGTCTTTAATCAGCTGCAGTACTGAGGCGCTGCGAAACAGGCTGTCGCCAAAATCAAAGCGCAGATAATCGCCCAGCATCTTCAGGTAACGCTCGTGCAGCGGCTTATCGAAGCCGTAGCGGTGGGTGATCTCGGCGATGACTTCCGGATCAAGGCCCCGCCCCCCGCGATAGTGCCCCTCGCTGATGTTCCCTGCGCCGGTGCGGGCATGGCTGGCGCCCATCCCGCCGTCGCCGGCACCCGGCATCCCGCCGTGCTGACCAAACTCTACGGCGGCGATGGCCTGGTCGACCGGGCCGCCGGGCGCGATTTGCACTATAAAAAAGTTAATGGTGATGATGGCCCACAGGGTGGGGATCACTAACAGCAAACGGCGGATCAGGTAGCTGCCCATGGGATGTCCTTAACGTCTGTCCGCGGGGAGGGTGGCCGCTTTATTCACGTCGTACCACCAGGTATCGAGGCCTGACGAATAAATGGGGCGGGTCTCGGGGAATGAGAATTTATTCCACCACGCGGTGCGGTCCTGCGCCATATACCACATCGGCAGCATGTAGTTATTCCAGGTGAGCACGCGGTCCAGCGCCCGACCGAGGGGGATCAGTTTCTGCTTATTGCCCTGCCACTGCAGGATCTGCGCAATCAGCTTATTCACCACCGGGCTTTGCACCCCCGGCGCGTTATAGCTGGAGTGAATATAGTCTGAGGCCCAGGAGATTTGCAGGTCGGTGCCGGGCCAGGGCATGGCACGCCACAGGCTCGGCATCATGTCGTAATCGCGGCTGCGGCGGCGGTTGCTGTACTGCGAGTTATCAACCTGACGAATATCCATGACGATCCCCAGGCGCTGCAGGTTGTGCTGAAACGGCAGCACCCAGCGGTCATTGCCTCCGGCTGGCATCAGCAGCTCAAAGCGCAGCGGCTTGCCAGTGGCGGCGTTGATCCGGCGCTGGTTTTTTACCGTCCAACCCGCCGCATTGAGCAGGGCGTCGGCTTTGAGTAAGTTGTCGCGGTCGAAGCCATCGCCGCGGGAGACCGGCGGCTGGTAAACCTGGCTGAAGACCTCCGGGGGCAGTTCGTTTTTCATCGGCGTCAGCAGGGCCAGCTCGGCCGCGTCGGGCAGGCTGCGGGCGGCATATTCGGTGTTCTGGAAATAGCTGTTGGCGCGCTGATAGGCGCTGTAAAACAGCGCCTTGTTCATCCATTCAAAATCGAACGCCAGGGTAATGGCCTCCCGCACCCGGCGATCGGCAAAAACCGGGCGCTGAATATTGAACGCCAGCCACTGGGTATCCTGCGCCGAGGTATTTGTATGCTCATCTTTAATAATGTAGCCGCGGCTGAAGTTGCGACCGACGTAGCGGGTGGCCCAGTTTTTGGCGACCGTCTCTTCCCGGCGATCGACGGCTCCCGCTTTAAAGGCTTCGAAAGCGACATTGTCGTCGAGATAATAGTCATAGCGCAGCGTATCGAAATTCCAGCGACCCCGGTTGACCGGCAGATCGGCTGCCCAGTAGTCGGCGACCCGTGAATAGGTGATGTATTGCCCCATTCGCCAGGCGCTGATGCGGTATGGCCCGCTGGCCAGCGGCGGCTTTGACAGCGGGTCGCTGAGTTTGTGCTGGCGCCAGAATGCCTCAGGCATCACCGGCAGGCTCAGCAGGCTCAGCATGTTCTCTTTGCCGGGCTGGTCGAGGTCGATTCGTACGGTCAACGGGGCGATGGCCTTAACGGTGGTGCCTTTATAAAACAGGCGGAACTGCGGCACCCCTTCGGTCATAAACTTGTTGAAGGTAAACGCGACGTCCTGGGCGGTGATTGGCGTGCCGTCATGGAAGCGGGCGCGCGGGTTGAGAGCGATCTCCATCCATGAATAATCCTCAGCATAGCGCGCCCGTTCGGCAATCAGCGGGTAGTAGCTGCCGGGCTCATCATCCGAGGTGGTGAACAGGGTATCGTAGAGCGCCTCAGTACGCACGGCGGGATTGCCGCGCAGTGCGTAGCGGTTGAAGTTGTCAAAGGTGCCGATAGCCGCCAGGGTGAGGGTGCCGCCTTTCGGCGCCTTTGGATTGGCATAATCAAAATGGCTGAAGCTGGCGGCGTATTTGGGTTCACCGATAATCGCAAAGGCGACGCTTTCTTTTATAGTTTGCGCCTTAGCGCTAAGGCTAAACAGAGCAAGCAGAATTAAAAAGAGGCGCGCATACATAGACGGCAGAATACCTTGTCATGGTCGGCCCCCATAGCCGACCTCTGTTCCCGCATCATATGTGAGACTTAGCGCGTTGTGAAATAATTCGCAGGTTCATCATGCGCGGCGACCAGTGCCTCCAGCGATAGCGGACGGCTTATCCAGTACCCCTGCAGGAAATTGACGCCCTGGGCACGAAGCCATTCCGCCTGTTCCTGGGTCTCCACTCCTTCAGCGACGGTCATTAATTTCAGCCGGCGGCTGAGGGTCAGTACCGCATCCAGCACCGGCGAGGTCACAGTTTCGGTGCCAATCGCCTGCACAAAGCCGCGATCGATCTTCAGATAATCGAAGTTATAGCGTTCGAGATAAATCAGCGCGCTATGCCCGGTACCAAAGTCATCAATCGCGATTTCAAAACCCTGCTGGTGGAGCCAGGCGAAGTTAGCGATCGATTTTTCTTTATCAATCATGGCCCGCTCGGTCACCTCCAGCACCACGTGAAAATGGTCGGCGGGCAGCGCGTCGGCAAAGCGCAGCATATCGTCGCGGAAGCTGTCAGCCTGCAGATGGGCAGGGGAAATATTGAGCCCCAGCTTGACGCCGCGGGGCAGGATCCGTTTAAGCACTTGACCGTCGCTGGCGATCAGCGCCAGCAGGTGATGGGTCAGCGGCACGATCATCTGCTGGGTTTCCGCCAGGTTAATAAAGACGTCGGGTGGGATTTCACCCACCACCGGATGGCGCCAGCGCATGAGCACTTCCACGCCGCTGATGCGCAGGGTCTGGGCATTCACGACCGGCTGATAGACGACGTAGAACTGGTTATTTTTGATCCCCAGCAGTATCGATTTTCGCGGATCGGATTTGATCGTCAGCACGTAATAACAGAGCAACCCCGCCAGCAGACCGCACACTACCCCGAGCAACAGGGCAAACTGTGTATTTTCCGCCAGCCAGCTGTTGGCATACAGGTAGACCTTCAGCGGTAAACCGTCGATCTGTACCTGGCGGATCGGTGCGTTGTCCAGCGTTTGCGGATCCACCAGCCGGTTACTGAAGGTGGAGATGGCGGTATGGCCGATGGCCAGCGCAATACCGCTGAAATCATTTTGTCGTGCGGAATAGAGGATATAGGGCGTGAGGTTGGCGTTAATCGATACGAAAATGCCGCTGTTTGCATCATCGGGTTTGCTAACCCATAACGCCAGCGCTGCGCTTTTCGGCATCATCGGCGTGCCCGGCAAAATCGCCATATCAAGGGGTTTGTGAATATCGATCGTCGGGATAAGCTGACTGAGGGGCGTATTCATGGCCCCTGTCGCCGAGGAGCAAAAGACGACGCCGTTTTTGACCAGCAGAAATGCGCGAACGTTAGGGCTGAAGGCGGCATGGGAGGTGAGCCCCGAGTCGATATTTTCGCAGGGCTGATCCACCAGCGGCTGCAGGCCGTCAATGGTCTGACGTAGATCGTAAAAATAGCTTTTCAGGTAAGTGTTAACGTTGTTGATAATGGCGTCGAATCGCTCTGCCCGGTTATGGTAAATCACCATGAACTGAATGCAGCCGGCCAGCAGCGCGACGATAACCCCCACGCAGAGGCTGGTTAACCAGATTTTACGCTGGGGCGAAAAGTAGCGAGTAAGCATAGCTATAGTCTTTCCGTGTTATTGAATCGCATCAACGGGTTGTCAGTCGTCGTTTTTCTCATTCCCACTTAAAAGACATAGCTTATTTTGCGTCGTTCAGAATCAGGTGGCAAAAAAAAACACTGCCGGGGCAGTGTTTTTTTATCCCGCCTCCAGCCAAGGGATAACCGGCGGCGGTAGAGGACAGTTTACGAGCGGCTCAGAACTCGACGCGCTTCGTTGTAGCGCTTTTTCCAGTACGGTTCATCCATGCTGGAGATGGTCACCCCGCTGCTGGTGGAGGCGTGAACGAACTGGTTGTTGCCGAGATAGATCCCGACGTGGCGGCCAGTAGAGCCGGCGCGGAACAGAACCAGATCGCCAGTACGCAGCTGGGTACGGGAAATCGATTTTCCGGTTTCCTGCTGTTCAGAGGTTGAACGCGGCAGTTCCAGACCAAATTGTTCGCGGAAGGTGCGCTGCACGAACGCCGAGCAGTCGATACCTTTGCGAGTGCTGCCACCGAGGCGGTAACGCACGCCTTTCCAGCTGGCATACTGATCCATCAAACGGGACTTCACGTCCAGGTTACGGACCATCGTTTCAAATTCATCCTGAGAGGCTTGCAGTGATGATAAATCGCCACTACCCACAGCATGCGTCTCAGAATGCATATTTCTGGCGGTACTTGTTGAACTACACGCGGAAAGCAGAACCGCTACTGCAATCGCGGGGGCTACCCGCAAGATGTATCTCAAAATCGGCTGAGATTTGACCATGCTGTTTATTTTCCCTTGTTGTCCTTAACGACAATGTCGTTATAAAAAATGCCAAACGTGTTAGAGCCTAAATACCCATCCGCAATGAGACAATTCCTTAAGCTTAAATTTGTGCAGTCACGCACAAATTTATTCATGCTCTGAATTAATGTTGCGGAAAAGGCAAAACGAGAACGAGATTACCCTATCAAACGCCGCATGGCGAGCGGTTTTGCGCGATTTCTTATAAGTATTTTGGTGACAAAAAGTGAATCATCGGGAAAGGACAAAATAGCGCCAGCATCGGGTAAAAAACAGACAATTCCTTCATTTGTCACGGGATTAATGTGACAAGAAGATGAACATCATGTTGAAAAAAAGCACAATTGAAAAAGGGGACCCAAAAGGTCCCCTTATAGATAATGACGCCAGACGGCGAGCACGGCATTATTTGGCCGATATTCCGCCGGGCAGGGAGCGATCGAAAAGGGCGATCAATTTATCGCTCAGCGGTGTCATCAATACCCACGGCGCGCCAATCAGGACGGCGGTCAGGGAGCCCACGGCAATATCGCTGAACCAGTGAGCGCCAATCATGACGCGCGGGAAAGCAAAGACCACAAATATCACCAGCGCCACGGCCAGCGCACGACGGCCGAAATAGCGCCACATAAAGCTCGCGAAGATCAGCAGCATCATCCCATGATCGCCAGGGAAGCTGTCCTTTGAGGCATCCTTGGTGGGAAAATTGACGACATCGCTGACGCGGGTGATATCGTCAAAAAACAGCGATGGACTGGCGCGCTGAACCGGCATCAGGTGCTGCGCCAGCTGGTTAATGATCACCGCCGCCAGCAGCATCACCACGCCCATGATGGCAATCTGACGACGGCCCGCCGCCGACGCTTTAAGCCAGTAACTGAGCATCAGGCAACCCATCGCCAGCAGTGAACAGGCGTCGAAGGCGCGATTGTTGATAATCGCCAGCAGCCAGGCATAGGCGTGGCTGACGCTGACGCCATGGTTAAAGAAATGGAAGATCGCAGAGTCGAGCGGCGACCACGCGCCGTGGTTGGCTGGTAAATACCAGGAACAAAATAGTGCCACACCCGCGATGTTAAGCAGCAGGATTAAAGGAATTCGGTTTTTCATCATAGCCATTGCGATTCTGTAACAGTCGGCGGCAACCTTAGCCGTCGTAACTTAAACGAAGCCTCAACAGTGAGGTCTGGAGCGCGTTCCAGTCGGCTTCGTTCGCCGAGATAAGCTCGATCCGGCTATCAGGTGGGGCGACGCTCAGGGTCTCGATATGCAGATCTTCGCCCTGGCGGTTGATCCTCACAGCCCCTTCGGCAATGCGCATCACACCTTTGACGCGTGCCACAGGTGCCAGCCGTGCCCATTCGAGCAGGCCGATGGTCTCGAAGACCGTTTCCGCGTCGAAAATCCAGCCGCAGGCCTGATAGCCCTGGCCGCTGTTGAGATGGCGGCGCCAGCGCTGGTGCTCGGGCAGGCTGAGTGCGGCGAGACCGCTGGTCGGGCGAGAGTGGTGAACATGCTCCGCACTCGCCGGCAATGGGGCGGTGTTGCGGCGCGGCTCATCGAGCAGGGCGAGGTCGATATTGCCCTGGGTCGCCGACACCTGACGGCGATCGCCGCCCCAGCGCAGCCACCAGTCGGCCAACGCCTGGGCGCTTTCGGGCGTTTCCCGATCGTTTTTGTTGGCCACAATGATGTCCGCCGCCGCCAGCTGATCGCGGAAATTGTCATTGTTGACGACTTTCTCATCCAGCAACTGGCGGGGATCGAGGATGCACACTGTGGCGCGCAGATCGATCCAGGGTTCATACACTGCTGCGGTGAGGATATCGAGGATCTGCTTCGGGTGGCCAAGGCCGGTGGGTTCGATCAACAGACGATCGGGTTTACCCTGGCGCAGCAGGGTATTCAGTCCAACCTGCATCGGCAGGCCGTTGACGCAGCACATGCAGCCGCCGGGGATCTCTTTGAGCAGGGCGCCGCTGTCGGCCAGCAGCGCGCCGTCTATCCCGACTTCACCAAACTCATTCACCAGTACGGCCCATTTTTCATCCGCAGGTTTCTGTGCCAGCAGATGAAGAATAGAGGTCGTCTTACCGCTACCGAGAAAGCCGGTGATCAAATTGGTTCTGGTCACTCTTTTCTCCAGGATAAATGTAATGTTGTAACAGTTACGCCTATCCTGACGAAAAAAGGGAGAAAAGAGAAGACCTGAGGCGGACAGAAGCGGATTCTGTCCGCATAAGCGCAAATATTGTTAAGAATTCAGCGCGCAGGCCACGGCCTCGCGGGCACCGTGCGTCGTCAGCTGCTGCCAGCCGGTGCGGATCCCGGCGACAAACTGCGCGTTGTGCGGCAGGTCGCGGCCAAATATTTCCTCCAGCCCGAGCAGCGCATCGACGCGCTGCTGCTCATCGCTCTGCGCCACCCGCTGCTGGATCTTGTCGACCAGTGGATCGCGCACGTCGATCGTCTGACCCGCATCGTCAGTACCGCTGACGTAGCGCATCCAGCCGGCAACGCCGAGGGCCAGCAGCGGCCAGCGGCTACCGCGCTCAAGATGCACGCGGATGCCATCGAGCATACGCTGGGGCAGCTTCTGGCTGCCGTCCATGGCGATCTGCCAGGTGCGGTGTTTGAGCGCCGGATTGCTGAAACGGGCGATCAGGCTGTCGGCATAAGCCTCCAGATCGACGCCGGTAATGGTCAGCGTCGGGGCCTGTTCGTCAAGCATCAGCTGGCGAGCCGCCCGGCGGAAGACGTCATCCTGCATGCAGTCGCTGACGTGCGCATATCCTGACAGATAGCCAAGCCAGGCGAGGAAAGAGTGACTGCCGTTGAGCATCCGTAGCTTCATTTGTTCCCAGGGCAGCACGTCGTCGGTCATCTGCACGCCTGCCGTCTCCCAGGCGGGTCGTCCGGCGACGAAGTGGTCTTCGACCACCCACTGAATGAAGGGTTCGCAGCTGATGGCGCAGGGATCGTCGACCCCCAGCACGGCGGCGATTTCCGCCAGCGACTCGGCGGTGGCAGCGGGAACGATCCGATCCACCATGGTGCCCGGGAAGCTGACGTTATCGGCGATCCAGTTCGCCAGCGCCGGGCTGCGTTTTTCCGCCATGCCGAGGACGGCATTTTTCACCACGTGGCCGTTGTCGGGAATGTTATCGCAGGAGAGCACGGTAAAGGGCGGCAGGCCCCGTTCCCGGCGGCGGGCCAGCGCTTCCACTAAAATACCGGGAGCCGACTGCGGCAGCGTCGGATTCTCCAGATCGTGAACGATGCGCGGATGCGTCGGATCCAGTTTGCCGGTCGCCGGGTCGATGCAATAGCCTTTTTCCGTGATGGTCAGCGAGACAATCGCCACCTGCGGCTCGCAAAATTTTTCGATAATTGCCGCCAGTGAATCGAGCCTGGCATTCAGACATTCGTGCACCGCGCCGATAATAATGGGCTGATTACCGTCGGCGCCTTTTTCCAGCACGGTAAACAGGTGGTCCTGTTCGCGAAGCTGGCTCATCAGCGTATCGCCACTGAACAGACTGATTTCACAGATCCCCCAGTCGCCACCGACGTTATTCAGCACGCGATCGGTCAGCAGCGCCTGGTGCGCGCGATGAAACGCGCCAAAGCCGAAATGGACAATACGCGAGCGGAGCTGGCTGCGATCGTACTGAGGACGTTGCACGCTTTCCGGTAGCGTAGCGGTTGCAATTGTTGTCATTCTTCACACACCTGTTTAACTGCTTATTAACAATGTCAGTCTAAAGTTATATGACAGGAAATTAAATTGGTAAGCCGAAATTATCCGCTGACTGTGAGCTGGATCAATCAATGCGCCGGCACTGTTTGCAGCCTGAGCAGAAACATGTATGGTAGTCGTCATGAGTGTCGCCATTATTGGTATAACAACTTTTGTGAGGGCATAGCGATGGAACAAACCTGGCGGTGGTATGGGCCGAACGATCCGGTATCGCTTGATGATGTACGGCAGGCAGGGGCGACCGGCGTCGTGACTGCGCTGCACCATATTGCAAACGGTCAGGTCTGGCCGGTAGACGAGATTAAAGCGCGTCAGGCGCTGTTAGCGGCAAAAGGGCTGACCTGGTCGGTCGTCGAAAGCATTCCGGTCCACGAGGATATTAAAACTCATAGCGGGCAGTATGCGACCTGGATTGCCAACTATCAGCAGAGCATCCGCAACCTCGCGGCCTGCGGCATCGATACCGTGTGCTACAACTTTATGCCGATCCTCGACTGGACGCGCACCGATCTGGAATATGAGCTGCCGGACGGCTCCCGGGCGCTGCGTTTCGATCAAATAGCCTTCGCCGCCTTTGAACTACATATCCTTAAACGCCCGGGCGCGGAAGCGGATTACAGCGAAGAAGAGCAGCGCCAGGCCGAAGCCTGGTTCAAGGCGATGAGCGAAGCGGATATTGAGAAACTGACCCGCAATATCATCGCCGGCCTGCCGGGGGCGGAAGAGGGTTACACCCTCGATCAGTTCCGCGCGCGTCTGGCGGAATATGACCACATCGATAAAGCGCAGCTGCGCGACAATATGGCCTATTTCCTGCGCGCCATCGTGCCGGTGTGCGAAGAGGTGGGGATCCGTCTGGCAGTGCATCCGGACGATCCGCCGCGGCCGATCCTCGGCCTGCCGCGTATCGTGTCGACCATCGAAGATATGCAGTGGCTGAAAGAGACGGTGGACAGCATCAATAATGGCTTCACCATGTGTACCGGGTCGTATGGCGTCCGCGCCGATAACGATCTGGTGAAGATGGTGGAAACCTTTGGCGATCGCATCCATTTCACCCATCTGCGCTCCACCTGCCGTGAAGCGAACCCGAAAACCTTCCACGAGGCGGCGCACCTTAGCGGCGACGTCAATATGGTGGCGGTGGTGGATGCTATCCTGCGTGAAGAGCAGCGGCGTAAACAGGCTGGCGATCTGCGTCCGATCCCATTCCGCCCGGATCATGGTCATCAGATGCTCGACGATCTGCGCAAGAAAACCAACCCAGGCTATTCGGCGATTGGCCGTCTCAAGGGGATGGCGGAAGTGCGTGGCGTCGAGCTGGCGCTGAAAATGACCAAATACCCTGAACTGCTGTAATTGCGGTAATAGGGATAATAAAAGGGACAGCCGGCGGCTGTCCCTTTTTACTGTCGGGGCGTCAGCCTGGTCGGGTAAGTGAAGCGCCACCCGACAAAATAACGGCGCAATGGGGTAGATACTGTGATCGGTTTGCAACAGTGTCGACCCTGGAAAAACCTGTGTTCTCTGTTATTTCCGGGCAGATTGCGCTCCCGATATTTCTTCTGCGTTATGTCACTCATGGTGCAGGGAGCGCACAGGGGGCGGCCAGTCGCCGCCGCCCCCTGTACCCCCGGGCTCCGGCCAGCAAAATCGCCACTTCGTGGTGCCTTCGACTTATCCCTGCAGGCTTCGGGTCGGGCCGAGGCAGCGTCCGTGCAAAACACGGCCCTCAGCCCGCATCCATGCGGGCTGCCCCGGCCTTCCGGGAACGTCTCAGCGATTTTGAGGCCGCCAGCACCGGCAGTTTCAGCAAGAATAGTGAATAAATTAACGACAGGGTGCCCGCATCGTAGGCCGGATAAGGCGTCAGCCGCCATCCGGCACAAATACGGGAACCGTGTTGAATGAATATTATCCGGCACCGGGGCATACCGTCGCCAAATAAAAAGGACAGCCAGCGGCTGTCCTTTTTTACTGTCGGTGCGTCACAGAGGATTAATCCGCGCGGCCCATATAGCGGCACTCTTCGATATGAATGCGGATTTTCTCACCGGTTGTCAGGTATTCCGGCACCTGAATGACCAGGCCGGTGCTCATGGTGGCTGGCTTGGTGCGGGAGCTGGCGGATGCCCCTTTAATACCCGGCGCGGTTTCGATAATTTCCAGGTCAACGGTCTGCGGCAGCTCCAGGGCCAGCAGCTGGCCGTCCCAGGTCAGCACCTGCATATCCGGCATACCGCCTTCCGGAATAAACTGCAGCTCTTCTTCGATCTGCTCTTTGGTAAAGGTGTAAGGGGTATAGTCTTCTTTATCCATGAACACGTATTCGTTGCCATCGACATAGGAGAAGTCAACGAAACGGCGGGTCAGGGTGACGGTATCGACGATATCGTCACCTTTGAAGCGCTCTTCCACTTTCAGGCCGGTACGCACATCGGAGAAGCGCATTTTATACAGTGTCGCAGCACCACGGGCGCTGGGTGACTGAATATCGATATTTTTCACAATCAGCAGCTTGCCGTTGTAATTCAGCACCATACCTTTTTTAATTTCATTCGCTCTTGGCATTGCAGTAATCCTGTCACTTAACGAGTCAAAAATATCGCGTAAAACTACTCGCGCCCGCGCCTTCAGGCAAGCGGAATTCGCGAGTTTTGCTATCTTCTGGCAAAACGTTTAGGCTGTGGCACAAAATGAGCGTTTGGGAGCTGGGTTGTGGAATGTCGTACCGATTGTGGCGCATGTTGCATCGCTCCCTCTATATCATCGCCAATACCCGGCATGCCGCAGGGCAAGCCCGCCAATACCCGCTGTATTCAGCTTTCCGAGCACAATTTATGCCTGATTTTCGGCTCGCCTCTGCGCCCGAAGGTGTGCGCCAGCCTGCAGCCCTCGCCCGAGATGTGCTTCACCAACCGTGATGACGCCATCACCTGGCTGCTGGATCTTGAACTGGCCACCGCACCCTGAGCTTAAAGCAGCAGATGAGACAGGTTTTTGATATGGGCGCTGAGGCCGTCGAGTAGCGCCTGTACGCGCAGGGGAAGAATGTCCCGCCGCTGGAAGATAAGCCAGGCCTGCAGGTCGATACAGCGCTCCTTTTTCAGACAGGGAACCAGCTGTCCCGCCGCCAGCTCGGTGGCGAGTGAATAGTAGGGCGCATAGACGATCCCCATCCCCAGCTTCGCCAGCTCCACCGCCGGTAGCGTGTTATCGCAAACGAATCCCCCTTTTACCGTGAGATTAAGCGGTTTGCCGTTTTTGCTTTTGAAGGTCCAGATATTGTCGCTGCCGCCCAGCATGCGCAGGGTAATGCATTCATGATCCACCAGCGCCTCCGGCTCGGCGATAGGATGTTGCGCCAGATAGTCCGGAGAGGCGAAGACGCCGGTGCGAAAGCGGGTAAAGGGGCGGGCGATGAGATTTTCATTCTGCGGCTTAAAGGGGCTTATCAGCAGATCGCAGTCGCTATTAAAAATGGCGCCGTATTTCTGTTCCCGCTCGCTGGCGTTGCGGGTGACCAGATTGATCTGCAGCTCCGGCAGGGTTTTTCTCAGCGCCGGCAGAATGTACCGCCCGAGAAACTGATGGATACCGATGGGGGCCCCGAGCGTGACCACGCCCTGCAGCGTGTTCTTATAACGGTCGGCAAGGTTGATAAGCTGCTCATGTTGTTCGAGAACCGCGCGACTGGCATGGATAAACTGCTCGCCGAACTCGGTGCGCACCAGTTCTCGGGCGGTGCGCAGGAAAATGGCCAAACCGACTTTCCGCTCCACGCTGGTCAGCGTCCGCGAGACGTTAGACTGGGGCATATTCAGGCGCTGGGCCGCCCGGCTCACGCTGGCGGTTTCGGCGATGGCGCTGATAACTCTGAGCTCATCCATTTTAAAGTCTTTCAACATCTTATCGCTGCCTGATATCTGTAATATATCAAAAATGATATACCAGTTTGGCGGAATTGCCATGTGATTTATTGATCCGCTAAACGTATGATGGCCTTTGCGTTGAACAGTCCGTTATTTAAGGAAAATTGTGCGTTTTATCGCTTCTTTTGTGGTCCTCGACGTCATTAAAAATAACGATCTTCCCGCTGGCTTACTGAGTGTATATGCACCATGCTGCTTAATTATTTTGCTTTGTTTGTATTAATACTGGTTTTTCTCATATTATTTTATGGAGTGATTATTATCCACGATATTCCCTATCATATCGCGCAAAAACGGCAGCACCCCCATCAGGACGCGATTCATGTGGCGGGCTGGATAAGCCTGTTTACCCTGCATGCTATCTGGCCTTTTCTGTGGATCTGGGCCACCTTGTACCGCCCTGACCGCGGGTGGGGGATGGCTTCGCAGACCGAGGATAGTCTGCAACGCGAGGAACTGGAGAAACGCATTGCGTTACTCGAAGCAGCGTTAAAAAATAGTCAGCAAGAATCAGCGGGGAATAACGAGAAATAATATGGATCTGTTAATTATCCTTTGCTATGTCGCCATCGCCTGGGGCGTTTTTAAGATATTTCGCATTCCAGTAAATAAATGGACGATCCCCACTGCCATATTAGGCGGAATAGTGGTCGTAGGCACGTTAATATTAACGATGAACTATAACCATCCCTATACGCTGCGGGCGCAAAAAATTGTCGTCTCTATTCCGATGGTGCCTCAGGTCTCAGGCGAGGTGGTTGAGGTCACCAGTAAAACCAACGTGTTAATGAAGAAGGGCGAACTGCTGTTCCGCATCGATGACACCCGCTACCGCGCGCGGTTGAACAAACTGCAGGCCGATCTGGCGGCCGAGGAGGCGACGCTGCGGGCGAAGCAGGCGACCATTGACGATGCCAGCGCCAGAGTGCAGCAGGCGCAGGCCGAGTACGATCGCGTTACCCGTGACTACCAGCGTTATGCACAGGGGGCGGCCATGCCGGTCAATCCTTTCTCCGAACAGGATGTGACTCACGCCAGGCAGCAGGTGCAGATCCAGACGGCGGTATTGCAGGCGGCGAAAGCGCAATTACAAAACGCCAGAGAGCAGGTGTCTGGCCGCTATAACGGGCTTGATGCCAACATTGCCAGTCTGAAATCGCAGATCCTCGAGGCGGAGTATAATCTGGCGCAAACTGTGGTTCGTGCGCCGAGCGATGGCTACGTTACCCAGCTATTGGCGCGGCCGGGGATGACCGCGGTACGTCTGCCCTTCAAGCCGGTGCTGGTGTTTATTCCCCAGCAAAAGCGCCAGGTGGTGGCGGTATTCCGCCAGAACTCGGTTCTGCGTCTGACGGCCGGGGATAGCGCGGAGGTGGTGTTTAATGGTCTGCCGGGCAGCGTCTATAGCGGTAAGGTATCGCGGGTGCTGCCGGCGATCCCGGATGGCAGCTATCAGGCCAGCGGTGCGCTGCAGGGGCTGAGCGCCGGAGCCGGAAAAGAGGGCATCTATGTGCTGATCGACCTCGATCCCCACCCGGAAGTGGAACATTTACCGGACGGGGTCAGTGCGCAGGCGGCGGTTTATACCGATTATTTTGCCCATGTGTCGATTATGCGCAAAGTCCTGCTACGAATGACCAGCTGGCTGCATTACCTCTATCTGGATCATTAATCAGGATGGCCCGGTCGAGGCCGGGCCGTCTTGCCTACACGTCCCTGATCCGCCACAGGCAGACCTGAGCGGTGATACCCATGACCAGCGCTATCCAGAACACCGCGTGATAGCTCCAGATCTCCGCTACTACCCCCGCCAGTGAACCGGCGATGATCCAGCCGACGCGGGTGGTATTGGTGTAGAGGGTAGTGGCCGCGCCCGCTTGCCCCGGCATCAGATCCTGGAAATAGAGCATGCCGATCCCGGCGAGGATCCCGATATAGACGGCGTTCAGCACCTGCATCGCCAGCAGCAGCGCCGGCGTATGCACCGTCAACATGCCCACGTAAAACAACACACCGGCCACTGCCGAAAGGCGCATCAGAAAGCGTTTACCAAAGCGCCGGGCATAATAACCGGCAATCAGCATGGTAGGAATTTCCAGTCCGGCCGCGGTGCCCATCATCAGCCCGGCCAGCTTCTCCGGCAGATGCAGCTCATTAATGATAAACAGCGGCATATTAATGATGTACAGGCTGTTGGTGCCCCACATCAGCGTGCAGATGCTAAACAGCAGCAGCGCATCGCGGCGGTGCGTGCGCGGGGCTTCCAGCCGGCCCGTCGCCACCGCCGCCGCTTTATGCATGCTGGGTAAGAACAGCCAGACCATGATCCCGCAGACGATAAACGCCGCCGCAGCGCTGAGATACATTGCGGTAAAACCAAACCCCATCGCCAGGGCGTAGGCCAGCGGGGGACCAATCACCCATGCCAGGGAGACCTGGGCGCGCAAAATGGAGCTGAACATCACCGCTTCGCGACCGGTCTTGTCGGCGTGCTCGCGCGCGAGGGCGAACATCTGCGGGTTGGCGGTCGAGCCAAAGCTACTGAGGAAGACGCCGATAAACAGCAAAATGAAGTAGTTCCGGTTCCAGGCAAACAGCAGGCAGGCCAGCACCCCCAGCAGGCAGCAGACGACAATCAGCTGTTTGCGATCGCCCCGCCGGTCGGAGCGGCCGGCGAGAAACTGGCTGACCAGAATGCCAATGACGGCGCTACCGGTAAAAAAGAAGCCGACCATCGCCGGGCGGACGTGCACTTCGTTGGTCAAAAAGAGGCTCAGTGTTGGGGTTTGCAACGCCCCGGCAATGCCTGTCAGAAAGGCGACGATCAAGAATGCGGAAGAGGTTACATCGAACCCGCGTCGGGGAAGAGCGGCGCTACGGTTTTGCATGTTCGGTTTTCTGTAGTTTCAGGAGACGGCGCGGAGTTTACGCCTGCTGGCTGAAAATAAACAGTAGTATGGCACGAATAATTAAAAAGGCGTTTCAAAATATAAGGTTCAGCAAAAAGCTGACATTTGCGGTGGTCGATAGCAAAGGCTTCAGCAAAAGTGTGCAGTACCTCTAAGTTCTGCAATCAAGTCGCTGACGTACCTTGCGCGTTGAGCAAGAAAGGTACAAAATTCTTGAAACGTTTCAGCGTCATTCGACAATCCGTTCCCCGTCAGATGGCGCCTTTTTTCTCAAGTTAGCTGAAACGATTCAATTCAGCAGGAGAGGAGAACCATGTTCCAGTTATCTGTGCAGGATATTCATCCCGGCCAGCAGGCCGGTAATAAAGAAGAGGCCATCCGGCAGGTCGCCGCCGCGCTGGTCAGCGCCGGCAACGTGGCTGATGGCTACGTGAACGGTATGCTGGCTCGCGAGCAGCAGACCTCGACCTTCCTCGGCAACGGGATTGCGATCCCGCACGGCACGACGGACACCCGTGACCAGGTGCTGAAGACCGGCGTCCAGGTATTTCAGTTCCCGCAGGGCGTCACCTGGGGCGAAGGGCAGACCGCCTATGTGGCGATCGGGATTGCCGCCAGCTCAGATGAACACCTTGGCCTGCTGCGTCAGCTGACCCATGTGCTAAGCGATGACGCGGTAGCCGCGCAGCTGCAGTCCGCCACCACCGCGGAAGAGCTGCGTGCGCTGCTGATGGGGGAAAAACAGAGCGAAGCGCTGAAGCTGGACAACGAGACCCTCAGCCTCGACGTGGCGGCCAGCGATCTGCTGACCCTGCAGGCGCTGAACGCGGCGCGACTGAAAGAAGTGGGTGCCGCTGACACGGCATTCGTAAGCCACGCTATCAACGATACGCCGCTGAACCTCGGTCAGGGCGTCTGGCTGAACGACAGTGCGGAAGGCAATCTGCGCAGCGCCGTGGCAGTCAGCCGCGCGGCTAATGCCTTTACCCGCGACGACCAGCCGGTTTCCCTGCTGGTCACGGTGGCGATGGCCGATGAGCAGCCGACTGCGGTGCTGAACCGCCTGAGCAAGCTGCTGCTGGATAAGAAAGCTGACCGTTTGCTGAAAGCCGACGCCGCCACCGTGCTGGCGCTGCTGACCAGCGACGATGCCATTGCGGAAGATGTGCTGAGCGCCGAATTCGTGGTGCGCAATGAGCATGGCCTGCATGCCCGACCGGGCACCATGCTGGTCAATACGATTAAACAATTCTCCAGCGACATCACCGTCACCAACCTCGACGGTTCCGGCAAGCCGGCCAACGGTCGCAGCCTGATGAAGGTCGTGGCGCTGGGTGTGAAAAAAGGTCACCGTCTGCGTTTCACCGCGCAGGGTGAGGATGCGCAACAAGCGCTGGATGCGATTGGCGAAGCGATCGCCGCAGGCCTTGGGGAGGGCGCATAAATGAGCAGACGTGTAGCAACGATTACGTTAAACCCGGCGTACGATCTGGTGGGGTTCACCCCGGAGATTGAACGCGGTGAAGTGAACCTGGTGCGCACCACCGGTCTGCATGCCGCCGGGAAAGGCATCAACGTGGCGAAAGTGCTGAAAGATCTCGGTATTGACGTCACCGTCGGCGGCTTCCTGGGCAAAGACAACCAGGATGGCTTTCAGCAGTTGTTCAGTGAGCTGGGGATCGCCAACCGTTTCCAGGTGGTGCAGGGCCGGACCCGCATCAACGTTAAGCTGACGGAAAAAGATGGCGAAGTGACGGATTTCAACTTCTCCGGCTTTGAAGTCACCCCGGGCGACTGGGAACGCTTCGTCAACGACTCCCTGAGCTGGCTCGGGCAGTTCGATATGGTCTGCGTCAGCGGCAGCCTGCCGTCCGGCGTCAGCCCGGAGGCCTTCACCGACTGGATGACCCGTCTGCGCAGCCAGTGCCCATGCATTATTTTCGACAGCAGCCGCGAAGCGCTGGTTGCCGGACTGAAAGCGGCGCCATGGCTGGTGAAACCGAACCGTCGCGAGCTGGAAATCTGGGCCGGGCGTAAGCTGCCGGAGATGAAAGATGTTATCGAAGCCGCCCATGCGCTGCGCGAGCAGGGTATCGCCCACGTGGTGATTTCCCTGGGTGAAGAGGGCGCGCTGTGGGTGAACGCCTCCGGTGAGTGGATTGCCAAACCGCCTTCAGTGGAAGTGGTCAGCACCGTCGGCGCCGGCGATTCGATGGTTGGCGGCCTGATTTACGGCCTGCTGATGCGTGAATCCAGCGAGCATACCCTGCGCCTGGCGACTGCCGTCGCTGCCCTGGCCGTCAGCCAGAGCAACGTGGGTATTACCGACCGTACCCAGTTGGCCGCGATGATGGCGCGCGTCGACTTACAACCCTTTAATTGACAGCAGGAGAGGCATAATGAAAACGCTGCTGATTATTGATGCCGGACTCGGACAGGCGCGCGCCTATATGGCGAAAACCCTGCTGGGAGCGGCAGCGCCTAAAGCGCACCTTGAACTGATTGATAACCCGAACGACGCCGAACTGGTGATTGTGCTGGGCGCGGCGCTGCCCACCGACAGCGCGCTGAACGGCAAACAGGTCTACCTCGGCGATATTAATCGCGCCGTGGCGCACCCGGAGCTGTTCCTCAGCGAAGCCAAAGGTCACGCAACGCCGTACGCGGCCCCTGCCGCTGCGGCAGTCCCGGCGGCTACCGGCGGACCGAAACGTATTGTCGCGGTCACGGCCTGCCCGACCGGCGTTGCTCATACCTTTATGGCGGCAGAAGCCATCGAAACCGAAGCCAAAAAACGCGGCTGGTGGGTGAAGGTGGAAACCCGCGGCTCCGTCGGGGCTGGCAATGCCATCACCCCGGAAGAGGTGGCCGAGGCGGATCTGGTGATCGTCGCTGCCGATATCGAGGTGGACCTGGCGAAATTCGCCGGTAAGCCAATGTATCGCACCACCACCGGTCTGGCGCTGAAGAAAACCGCCCAGGAGCTGGATAAAGCGGTGGCCGAAGCCAAACCGTACCAGCCGTCCGGTAAACCTCAGGCTGCTGGCGAAGGGAAAAAAGAGTCGGCGGGCGCCTACCGCCACCTGTTGACCGGCGTCTCCTACATGCTGCCGATGGTGGTGGCCGGGGGCCTGTGTATTGCGCTCTCCTTTGCCTTCGGGATCAAAGCGTTTGAAGTGAAAGACACCCTGGCGGCGGCGCTGATGCAGATCGGCGGCGGCTCGGCCTTCGCGCTGATGGTACCGGTGCTGGCAGGCTTTATCGCCTTCTCCATTGCCGACCGTCCGGGCCTGACCCCGGGTCTTATCGGCGGTATGCTGGCGGTCAGCGGCGGCTCCGGCTTTATCGGCGGGATCATTGCTGGTTTCCTTGCCGGTTACGTGGCGAAAGCCATCAGCACGAAGCTGAAACTGCCGCAGAGTATGGAAGCGTTGAAGCCAATCCTGATCATTCCGCTGGTCTCCAGCCTGATCGTGGGTCTGGCGATGATCTACCTGATCGGTAAACCGGTAGCCGGTATTCTCGCCTGGCTGACCCACTGGCTGCAAACCATGGGCACCGCGAACGCGGTTCTGCTGGGCGCAATCCTCGGCGCGATGATGTGTACCGACATGGGCGGGCCAGTGAATAAAGCGGCTTATGCCTTTGGCGTGGGCCTGCTGAGTACCCAGACCTACGCGCCGATGGCGGCGATCATGGCGGCCGGTATGGTGCCTCCGCTGGCGATGGGTATCGCGACGCTGGTTGCCCGCAATAAGTTCGACAAAGGGCAGCGTGAAGGGGGGAAAGCCGCGCTGGTTCTCGGCCTGTGCTTTATCTCTGAAGGGGCGATTCCTTTTGCCGCCCGTGACCCGATGCGCGTGCTGCCTTGCTGCATCGTCGGCGGCGCGGTAACCGGCGCTATCTCGATGGCGATTGGCGCGAAACTGATGGCGCCGCACGGCGGTCTGTTTGTCCTGCTGATCCCGGGAGCGATTACGCCGGTGCTGGGCTACCTGCTGGCGATTATTGCCGGGACGCTGGTGGCGGGCCTCTCCTACGCGGTGCTGAAACGCCCGGAAGCGCAGGCAGTGGAAGTCGAAAAAGCGGCATAATCTTACCGTAATAAAAAAGGGCCGATTGTTCGGCCCTTTTTTGATCTCTGTTTTACGCCACTTCGGCGGTCTGCTGTGCCCGCAGCCAGGCAATCTCTTCCGCCCAGATATCCGGGTTGATGGTTTCCAGAATCAGTGGAATGCCGTCGAAGCGGCTGTCCTGCATGATCCAGCTGAAGCAGTCGTGGCCGATGTTGCCTTCGCCAAGGCTATGGTGACGGTCAACGCGGCTGCCAAAAGTACTCTTGGCATCATTCAGGTGCATGCCGCGCAGATACTGGAAACCGACGATGCGCGCAAACTCGGCGAAAGTCTTTTCACACGCTTCCGCGCTGCGCAGGTCATAGCCGGCGGCGAACGCGTGGCAGGTATCGATGCAGACGCCGACGCGGGATTTATCCTCCACGCCGTCGATAATCGCCGCGAGGTGCTCGAACTTAAAGCCGAGGTTGCTGCCCTGGCCGGCGGTATTTTCGATAACCGCAGTAACGCCTTCGGTCTTCGCCAGCGCGATATTGATCGATTCGGCGATGCGCGCCAGGCACGCCTCCTCCGGGATCTGCTGCAGATGGCTGCCGGGGTGGAAGTTGAGCAGCGTCAGCCCCAGCTGCTGGCAGCGGGTCATCTCATCGATGAAGGCATCACGGGATTTTTCCAGCGCTTCTTCCACCGGGTGGCCGAGGTTAATCAGGTAGCTGTCGTGCGGCAGGATCTGCCCCGGGCCAAAGTGATACTTTTCGCAGGCGGCTTTGAATTCGGCGATGGTTTCGTCGCTGAGCGGCGCGGCGCGCCACTGGCGCTGGTTCTTGGTGAAGAGGGCGAAGGCGGTTGCTTCGATTTCGGCGGCGCGAATGGCGGCATTGGCCAGTCCACCTGAGGCGCTCACGTGCGCTCCTACGTATTTCATAAAAAAACTCCAGTTAAAGCCGCTGGGGGGTGGGTAATGATAGCGGCTTAACTGGAGAAAGATGTAGTGCTTTATGCCATCAGGCTGTGGATAGCGACGTTAATAGCCCCGCCGCCGACAATCAACCAGACGAACAGCATCAGCGCCATCAGCAGCGGTTTCGCCCCGGCTTTTTTCAGCGCGCTGACGTGAGTGGTGACCCCGAGGGCGGCCATTGCCATCGCCAGCAGAACGGTATCCAGCGTCACCAGCATATCCACCACGGCTTTCGGCAGCAGATGGAAGGAGTTAAACACCGCCACCAGGATGAACATAATCGCAAACCACGGAATGGTGATTTTGCTTTTCTCGCCGTTGCCTGCCGGGGTCAGCTGTTTAACACGCGCCGCCAGGAACAGCAGGAACGGAGCCAGCATCATGACGCGCAGCATTTTAGCGATAACCGCCGCGTTCTCCGCGTCCGGGCTGACCGCATGGCCGGCGGCAACCACCTGCGCCACTTCATGCATGGTGGAACCCATATAGATCCCGTAGGTCTCCGGGGTAAACCAATGCGCCAGCAGCGGGTACATCGCCGGGTAGAGGAAGATAGCGATGGTACCGAAGATAACCACTGTAGCGACGGCGACGGTCACTTTACTGGCTTCGGCTTTGACCACAGGCTCGGTGGCGAGCACGGCCGCCGCGCCGCAGATGCTGCTGCCGGCGCCGATCAGCCAGCTGGTGTGTTTGTCGAGACCAAACACTTTCTGGCCAAGGAAGCAGGCGATGAAAAAGGTACTGGAGAGCGTCAGTACGTCAATCAAAATACCGCTCACGCCGACGTCGGCAATCTGGGCGAACGTCAGGCGGAAGCCGTAGAGGATGATCCCCAGGCGCAGCAGATGCTGCTTGGCGAAGATCACCCCGCCGTCGCAGGGCTGCCAGATTTTCGGGTAGACCGTGTTGCCGACGACCATCCCGAACAGGATAGCGAGGGTCAGGGCGCTAAAGCCTGCGCCGGCGATGGCCGGGAAACTACCGGCCCACAGGGCGGCGCCGGTCAGCGCGGCGGTCAACGCCAGGCCTGGGACAAAATGCCACAGGGAACGATGTTTGGTGGGTAAAGTGAGTGCTGTCATAACCTTCTCCTTTGTCTGCCTAAAGGTTACGCCGCGCGCGGTTAAATATAAAATTGATTATATGTTTATAATCAATCGTAATAAGTGGTTAATGACCGCATCGTCGCTGACAACGGGGCAGGGGCATGAGGCGGCGGAAGCGGGGCGGTTCCCCCCGGCAAGACGATGATTTTGTGACATAAGCGGATTTTCCTTCCTTCAGCCGCCTCGATTTGTGTCACCATAGTAAGGAAGGTTATTCAGGTTGGATTACTAAACGGGTGGGTTATGCATATTACGCTGCGGCAGCTGGAAGTGTTCGCCGAAGTCCACAAGAGTGGGTCAACCACTCAGGCGTCACAGATGTTGGCGCTTTCGCAATCTGCGGTCAGCGCCGCGCTGACCGATCTGGAAGGGCAGCTCGGCGTTCAGTTGTTTGACCGCGTCGGTAAACGACTGGTGGTGAATGAGCACGGACGGCTGCTGTACCCGCGTGCGCTGGCCCTGCTGGAGCGGGCGCTGGAGATCGAACAGCTGTTTCGCGGCGATAATGGGGCAATCCGGGTCTACGCCAGCAGCACCATCGGTAACTATATTATGCCGGAGATCATTGCCCGCTATCGCCATGACTTCCCGGAGCTGCCGGTTGAGCTGAGCGTGGGTAACAGTCTGGATGTGATCAACGCCGTCGCCGACCTGCGGGTGGATTTCGGTCTGATTGAGGGGCCGTGCCATGCCGCTGATATTATTGCCGAGCCGTGGCTGGAAGATGAGCTGGTGGTGTTTGCCGCGCCTGATTCGCCGCTGCTGGCGGGGGAAGTGACTTTGCAGCAGCTGGCCGAGGCGCCGTGGATCCTGCGCGAGCATGGGTCCGGTACCCGGGAGATTGTCGATTATGTTCTGCTGTCGCATCTGCCGGCGTTTCATATGGGCATGGAGCTGGGCAACTCGGAGGCGATCAAGCACGCCGTCCGGCATGGGCTGGGCATCAGCTGTTTATCGCGGCGGGTCATTGCCGAACAACTGGCCTCGGGCACGCTGGCGGAGCTGAAAGTGCCATTGCCTCGGCTGACGCGCACGCTGTGGCGGATCCATCATCGGCAGAAGCATATTTCCAAAGCATTACAACGTTTTCTGCATTATTGCCAGGTGTAGCACCCGGTTTTTCCGCCTCATAACGGGCTGAATTCGCTGGCAATTCCGCAGGTTAGTGCTTTACTAATAATTTGCGGGCGATCATGAAGCTCTCTTATAACTTTGCATTTGTACCGGATGGAACCCCGATCGTCTGCTACAATCGCGCCTCATTTTTTGGATGGATAGCATTATCACATGGTTTCGGAAACTAAAACCACAGAAGCGCCCACGCTACGTCGTGAACTCAAGGCGCGCCACTTGACCATGATCGCCATCGGCGGTTCCATCGGTACGGGTCTTTTTGTTGCCTCTGGCGCAACCATTTCGCAAGCAGGTCCCGGCGGGGCGCTGCTGTCTTATATTCTGATCGGTTTAATGGTCTATTTCCTGATGACCAGCCTGGGTGAACTGGCGGCGTTTATGCCGGTGTCCGGTTCCTTTGCCACCTACGGCCAGAATTATGTTGAAGAAGGCTTTGGCTTCGCGCTGGGCTGGAACTATTGGTACAACTGGGCAGTGACGATCGCCGTTGACCTCGTGGCCTCGCAGCTGGTGATGAGCTACTGGTTCCCTGACTCTCCGGGCTGGATCTGGAGCGCCTTGTTCCTTGGCATTATGTTCCTGCTGAACTGGATCTCGGTTCGCGGCTTTGGCGAGGCGGAATACTGGTTCTCGCTGATCAAAGTCGCCACCGTCATTATCTTTATTATTGTCGGCGTGATGATGATTGTCGGCATCTTCAAAGGGTCGCAGCCTACCGGCTGGAGCAACTGGGGGATCGCGGATGCGCCGTTCGCCGGCGGCTTCTCGGCGATGATCGGCGTGGCAATGATTGTCGGCTTCTCCTTCCAGGGCACCGAGCTTATCGGCATCGCGGCCGGTGAGTCTGAGGATCCGGAGAAGAACATCCCGCGCGCGGTGCGCCAGGTCTTCTGGCGTATCCTGCTGTTCTACGTTTTCGCCATTTTGATTATCAGCCTGATCATTCCGTACACCGACCCGAGCCTGCTGCGCAACGACGTGAAGGATATCTCCGTCAGCCCGTTCACGCTGGTCTTCCAGCACGCCGGTCTGCTGTCGGCGGCGGCGATCATGAACGCGGTTATCCTGACCGCCGTTCTGTCGGCCGGTAACTCCGGGATGTACGCTTCCACGCGTATGCTGTACACCCTGGCCTGCGACGGCAAAGCGCCGCGTATTTTCTCGAAGCTGTCGCGTGGCGGCGTGCCGCGCAACGCGCTGTACGCGACCACTGTTATCGCGGCGCTGTGCTTCCTGACGTCCATGTTCGGCAACCAGACGGTGTACCTGTGGCTGCTGAACACCTCCGGGATGACCGGCTTTATCGCCTGGCTGGGTATTGCGATCAGCCACTATCGTTTCCGTCGCGGCTACGTCATGCAGGGTAACGATATTAATAATCTGCCGTATCGTTCCGGGTTCTTCCCGCTGGGGCCGATCTTCGCCTTCGTGCTGTGCCTGATCATCACCCTTGGACAGAACTACGAAGCGTTCCTCAAGGACACTATTGACTGGGGCGGCGTGGCGGCGACCTACATCGGTATTCCGCTGTTCCTCGTCATCTGGTTTGGTTACAAGCTGGCGAAAGGCACCCGCTTTGTTCGCTACAGCGAAATGACCTTCCCGGACCGCTTTAAGCGTTAATCCTCACGGTTATACGGCAAAAGCCCTCTGAAAAGAGGGCTTTTTTTATGTCCGCACGGTTACAGCTTGACACAATTCTTCATAATTATATTGATAATCGTAATCATTATCTTTATCATTTTCGCCCATTACGGATGAAGCCACTCCCCGTCTCTGCCATTTGGTCAGACTGACATTGGGCGACCAGCCACATCGATGAGAAAACAGCGCGAGCATGCCGCCGACAGAGCGACAGGCCGCCAGCGCGTGTGAGCAGCACCTTTTTGTTTGTTTGGTTGTACACCTCATGGAGATTTGGAATGTTCAGGTTAAACCCTTTTATCCGGGCGGGATTGTCTGCGTCCGTCGTATCCTTGGCGTTTCCGGCCCTCGCCGATGTAAATGAAGAAACGCTGGTGGTGACCGCCTCGGCCACTGAACAGAGCGTCAAAGACGCGCCGGCGAGCATCAGCGTCATCACCCAGCAGGATTTACAACGTAAGCCCGTCCAGAACCTGAAAGACGTACTGCGCGATGTCCCTGGGGTCCAGCTCACTAACGAAGGGGATAACCGCAAGGGCGTCAGCATTCGCGGTCTGAGCAGCAGCTATACCCTGATCCTTGTCGACGGGAAACGCGTCAACTCCCGGAACGCCGTCTTCCGCCATAATGACTTCGACCTGAACTGGATCCCGGTGGATGCCATCGAACGTATCGAGGTGGTGCGCGGCCCGATGTCCTCCCTTTACGGCTCCGATGCGCTCGGTGGCGTGGTCAACATCATTACCAAAAAAATCGGCCAGAAATGGACCGGGACGCTGAGTGCCGATACCACCATTCAGGAGCACCGCGACCGCGGCGATACCTATAACGGCCAGTTCTTCACCAGCGGTCCGCTGATCGACGGCGTGCTCGGGATGAAGGCCTACGGCAGCCTGGCAAAACGCGCCAAGGACGATCCGCAGTCTTCCAGCAGCGCCACTGGCGAGACGCCGCGCATTGAGGGCTTCACCAGCCGCGATGGCAATGTTGAATTCGCCTGGACGCCGGGCGAAAACCATGATTTTACGGCGGGCTATGGCTTTGACCGTCAGGATCGTGATTCCGATTCCCTTGACCGCAACCGCCTTGAGCGTGAGAACTACTCCCTGAGCCATAACGGCCGCTGGGATATGGGCAACAGCGAGCTCAAGTTCTACGGCGAAAAGGTGGATAACAAAAATCCGGGACAGAACGGGACCATCACCTCGGAAAGCAATGCCATCGACGGCAAGTATGTCCTGCCGCTGGACATGATTAACCAGCTGGTAACCTTCGGCGGCGAATGGCGCCACGATAAACTGAAAGATCCGGTCAACCTGAGCAGCGGCAGCCAGTCGACCTCCGCCAGCCAGTATGCCCTGTTTATCGAAGACGAATGGCGCATCATCGAGCCGCTGGCGCTGACCACCGGCATTCGTATGGACGACCACCAGACCTATGGCGATCACTGGAGCCCGCGTGCCTATCTGGTGTATAACGCCACCGATACCGTCACCGTCAAAGGCGGCTGGGCGACGGCGTTTAAAGCCCCGTCGCTGCTGCAGCTTAACCCCGACTGGACCACCAACTCCTGCCGCGGGTCGTGTAGCATCATCGGTAACCCGGACCTGAAACCGGAAACCAGTGAAAGCTTCGAGCTCGGTCTCTACTACCGTGGGGAAGAGGGCTGGCTGGAAGATGTCGAAGGCAGCATCACCACCTTCCAGAATAATGTCGACGATATGATCGATGTTCTGCGCACCTCCAGCGCCAGCGAAGCGCCGGGCTACCCGAACTTTGTCGGCTGGAAAACCGTCAACGGCAAGCGCGTGCCGATCTTCCGCTATTTCAACGTCAACAAAGCCCGCATCAAAGGGGTGGAGACGGAGGTGAAGATCCCGTTTGGCGATGAGTGGAAGCTGACGATGAACTACACCTACAACGATGGCCGCGATCTGAGCAATGGCGGCGACAAACCGCTGCAGACGCTGCCGTTCCATACCGCCAACGGCACGCTTGACTGGAAACCGCTGGACGACTGGTCCTTCTACGTGACGGCCAACTATACCGGCCAGCAGCGCTCGGTGAGCGCCACCGGCAAAACGCCGGGCGGCTACACCCTGTTTGACGTTGGCGCGGCATGGCAGGTGACCAAAAACGTGAAACTGCGCTCCGGGGTGCAGAACGTGGGTGATAAAGATCTGAGCCGGGACGACTACAGCTATACCGAAGAGGGCCGTCGCTACTTTATGGCGGTGGATTATCGCTTCTGATCGTCGGCACTAAAACGTGGCCTGCGGGCCTGAGTATGCGCCGCGAAGCTGCTTCGCGGCGCATTGGCGTTTAGGCAAAGAGATGCTGCGCATGGAAGCGCAGATGGTCTTCAATAAACGAGGCAATGAAGTAATAGCTGTGGTCGTAGCCAGGCTGGATACGCAGCGTTAACGGCCAGGCCTTCTGGCGGGCGGTTTCCGCCAGTACGGCCGGCTGTAATTGCCCGGCGAGGAACGGATCGTTATCGCCCTGGTCGATCAGCGTCGGCACGGCGTCAGCCGGCTGGCTGGCCTGCATCAGCGCGCAGCTGTCCCACGACTGCCATGTCGATTCATCCGCGCCCAGATAGGCGGTAAACGCTTTCTTGCCCCACGGCACCTGGCCGGGATTGACGATCGGCGCGAAGGCGGAGACGCTGGCGTAGCGGCCCGGATTTTTGAGCGCCATCACCAGCGCGCCGTGACCGCCCATCGAGTGGCCGCTGATGGCGCAGCGTTCGCCGACGCTAAACTCGCTACGGATCAGCGCGGGCAGTTCATCGCGCAGATAATCATACATTCGATAGTGCGCCGCCCACGGCGCCTCGGTGGCATTCAGGTAGAAGCCGGCGCCTTGCCCCAGATCGTATCCATCATCGTTGGCGACCTCATCACCGCGCGGGCTGGTATCCGGCATCACCAGCGCGATGCCCAGCTCAGCGGCAATGCGCTGGGCGCCCGCCTTGGTGGTAAAGTTTTCGTCGTTACAGGTCAGCCCGGACAGCCAGTACAGTACCGGCGGCGGCGTTTCGCGCTCAGGCGGTAAAAAAATGCTGAACGTCATGGCGCAGTTCAGGACAGGGGAGTGATGACTCCAGCGTTGTTGCCGACCGTCAAAACAGCGATGCTCTTCAAGCAGTTCCATGCAAGGCTCCTCGAAAGGGGGGTGCGCGTAAACGTTCATAATACAGATATTTCATTAGCCGGTGAGTAACTTTCACTTTCTCCTTTTGAGAACTTACTGCATCATTAATGCAACTTATAGCCAACATGCCGGTGTAGCGATGGCGCTTATGGATGCGTACAGCGGTTAGATCATTCCGGATTCGGCGATAAGGATTTGGCGCTGCGCCTGAGGCGCGGCTCCAGGCCCTAATAAAAGGCAGCGCCAATTTCAATAATTATCGTTACGGCTACTGGATTCTGTGCGCCACCTCACGCACAATGAATACAAACTTTGCCCCCAGAAAAAGCAAAGAGCGCCACACCTGCAGGAGAAACCCAAATGTCATCACTGAGTAAAGAAGCCGTCCTCGTTCATGAAGCGCTGGTCGCTCGTGGGCTGGAGACGCCGCTGCGTGCGCCAGTACAAGAAATTGATAACGAAACACGCAAGCGTTTGATTGCCGGTCATATGACCGAGATTATGCAACTGCTGAATCTGGATCTGAGTGATGACAGTCTGATGGAGACGCCGCATCGCATCGCCAAAATGTATGTCGATGAGATCTTCTCCGGGCTGGATTACACCCGCTTCCCGAAAATCACCGTCATTGAAAACAAAATGAAGGTCGATGAAATGGTCACCGTGCGCGATATCACTCTGACCAGCACCTGCGAACACCATTTTGTCACCATCGATGGTAAAGCGACGGTGGCCTATATCCCGAAAGATTCGGTGATCGGCCTGTCGAAAATCAACCGCATCGTGCAGTTCTTCGCCCAGCGCCCGCAGGTCCAGGAGCGCCTGACCCAGCAGATCCTGCTGGCGCTGCAGACGTTGCTCGGCACCAGCAACGTGGCGGTATCCATTGACGCGGTGCATTACTGCGTGAAAGCGCGCGGCATCCGCGACGCGACCAGCGCAACCACCACCACCTCCCTCGGTGGCCTGTTCAAATCCAGCCAGAATACCCGCCAGGAATTCCTGCGCGCAGTACGTCACCACAACTAAAACGGAGCAGGGTACATGGAGAGAAATGTCACGCTGGACTTTGTCCGCGGCGTCGCCATCCTCGGTATCCTGCTTCTCAATATCAGCGCCTTCGGCTTGCCGAAGGCCGCTTACCTCAATCCCGCCTGGTCAGGAAGCGCGACCCTCAGCGATGCCTGGACGTGGGCACTCCTCGACCTGCTGGCGCAGGTGAAGTTTCTCACCCTGTTCGCGTTGCTGTTTGGCGCCGGTCTGCAGCTATTGCTCCCGCGAGGGAAGCGCTGGATCCAGTCGCGGCTGACGCTGCTGGCGCTGCTCGGTTTCATTCACGGTCTTTTTTTCTGGGATGGCGACATTCTGCTGGCCTACGCCCTGGTGGGGCTGGTGAGCTGGCGCATGGTGCGTGAGGCGCACCATGTCAAATCGCTGTTCAATACCGGGGTGGTGCTCTACCTCATCGGCATTGCGGTGCTGGTCCTGCTGGGAGTCATTTCCGGGACGGCGGCGAATCGCTCCTGGGTGCCGGATGCGGCGAACCTGCAGTATGAGCAGTACTGGAAGCTGCACGGCGGCATGGAGGCGGTCAGCAACCGGGCGGATATGCTATCGGACAATCTGCTGGCGCTGGGCGCCCAGTATGGCTGGCAGCTGGCGGGGATGATGCTGATGGGCGCGGCGCTAATGCGCAGCGGCTGGCTCAAAGGGCAGTTCAGTCTGCGTCACTACCGGCGCACGGGTGCCCTGCTGGTGGTTGCCGGCATGGCGGTAAATCTGCCGGCAATATTCGCCCAGTGGTATCTGGCCTGGGACTATCGCTGGTGCGCGTTTTTGCTGCAGGCGCCGCGCGAACTGAGCGCCCCCTTACAGGCGATCGGCTATGCCTCGCTGGCCTGGGGCTACTGGCCGCAGCTGTGCCGTTTCCGCCTGGTGGGCGCTATCGCCTGCGTCGGACGCATGGCGCTGACCAACTACCTGTTGCAGACCCTGATCTGCACCACCCTGTTTTATCATCTCGGGCTGTTTATGCGCTTCGATCGTCTGCAGCTGCTGGCCTTTGTTCCCCCCATCTGGGCCGTTAACCTCCTTGTCTCATCGCTGTGGCTGCGCCGCTTCCGCCAGGGGCCGGTGGAATGGCTGTGGCGTCAGTTAACCCTGCGTGCGTCAGGCACATCATTGAAAGACACATCCAGATAACGATCTCGATCACAATCATTAACAAAACGGATGTAAACGTTTCCAGCCGTGTGACCTCACTCACGTAGCGGACCGCGGGTCGCTGCCAGAATAGCCTCCTTGCTGAGCACAGGAGGTGAATGTGACGTGCTGTAATTCTCTTAAGGTCGCTGAGTATGATCACCATTCGTGATGTCGCCCGCCAGGCGGGTGTATCCGTGGCCACCGTGTCGCGGGTGCTGAACAACAGCGCGCTGGTGAGTCCGGATACGCGCGACGCCGTGATGAAAGCGGTGACCCAACTGGGCTACCGACCCAACGCCAACGCCCAGGCGCTGGCCACCCAGGTGAGCGATACCATCGGCGTGGTGGTGATGGACGTCTCCGACGCCTTCTTCGGCGCGCTGGTGAAAGCGGTGGATACCGTCGCCCAGCAGCATCAGAAGTATGTGCTGATCGGCAACAGCTATCACGAGGCGGAAAAAGAGCGCCACGCCATCGAGGTGCTGATCCGCCAGCGCTGCTCGGCGCTGATTGTCCATTCGAAAGCGCTCAGCGATGATGAACTGAGCGACTTTATGCAACATATCCCGGGAATGGTGCTGATCAACCGCATTGTGCCAGGCTTTGCCCATCGCTGCGTCGGGCTCGACAACGTCAGCGGCGCGCTGATGGCCACCCGCATGTTGCTCAATAACGGCCACCAGCGCATCGGCTACCTCTCCTCTAATCACGGCATTGAAGATGACGATATGCGCCGGGAAGGGTGGAGCAAAGCGCTGCAGGAGCAGGGCATCATCGCCCCGGATAGCTGGGTCGGTTCTGGCTCCCCGGATATGCAGGGCGGCGAAGCGGCGATGGTCGAACTGCTGGGGCGTAATCTCGGTCTCACCGCAGTGTTTGCCTATAACGACAGCATGGCGGCCGGCGCGCTGACGACCCTGAAAGACAACGGCATTGTCGTGCCGCAGCATCTGTCGCTGATTGGCTTTGATGATATTCCTATTTCCCGTTACACCGATCCTCAGCTCACCACCGTGCGCTATCCGGTGATGTCGATGGCGAAACTGGCCACCGAGCTGGCGCTGCTGGGGGCGGCCGGCAAGCTGGATCGCGAGGCAACGCACTGCTTTATGCCGACGCTGGTGCGCCGCCATTCCGTTGCCCAGCGGCAAACTGTGGGGCCGATCACTAACTGAAGCGGTGATGGGATGTAACCGCTTTCAATTTGTGAGTAAATTCACAGTATATTAACATTCGCCTGATTATGATGGCAGCGTTTACCAGTCTGAACCACGAGGTGATGGGTTATCCTCACTTTTTTAAGTAGGAACAAGGCGTTAAACGAGTTTTAGAGTCGTATTTTTCTGGAGCGTTACCCGACACGGAAGACCGAATTTTCGTCGTGAAATGCGTTGTGCGGTAACACTAATGCAACAAATCCCGCCCGCACTTTTTCACAATAATGACCCTGCATAATAAAACCGGAGATTCCATGAATAAGAAGGTGTTTACCCTGTCTGCTGTAATGGCTGGTCTGTTATTTGGCGCCGCAGCACACGCAGCAGATACCCGTATCGGCGTGACGATTTATAAATATGACGACAACTTTATGTCGGTGGTGCGTAAGGCGATTGAAAAAGATGGCAAATCCGCGCCTGACGTCCAGTTGCTGATGAATGACTCGCAGAACGACCAGTCGAAACAAAATGATCAGATTGACGTGCTGTTGGCGAAAGGCGTGAAGGCGCTGGCGATTAACCTGGTTGACCCGGCGGCAGCGGGAACGGTGATCGAAAAAGCGCGCGGGCAGAATATTCCGGTGGTGTTCTTCAACAAAGAGCCTTCCCGCAAAGCACTGGATAGTTACGACAAAGCTTATTACGTCGGTACCGATTCGAAAGAGTCCGGGATTATTCAGGGCGATCTGATCGCCAAGCACTGGAAAGCCAACCCGAACTGGGATCTGAACAAAGATGGCCAGATTCAGTTCGTCCTGCTGAAAGGCGAGCCGGGCCATCCGGATGCGGAAGCGCGTACCACTTACGTTATCAAAGAGCTGAATGATAAAGGTCTGAAGACCCAACAGCTGCAGCTGGATACCGCCATGTGGGATACCGCTCAGGCGAAAGACAAAATGGACGCCTGGCTCTCCGGCCCGAATGCGAACAAGATTGAAGTGGTGATCGCCAACAACGATGCCATGGCGATGGGTGCGGTTGAAGCGCTGAAAGCGCACAACAAGAGCAGCATTCCGGTATTCGGCGTCGATGCCCTGCCAGAAGCACTGGCGCTGGTGAAATCCGGTGCGATGGCCGGTACCGTGCTGAACGATGCCAACAACCAGGCGAAAGCAACCTTCGATCTGGCGAAAAACCTTGCAGCAGGTAAAGAAGCCGCGGCGGGCACCAACTGGAAAATTGAGAACAAGATTGTTCGCGTACCTTACGTGGGCGTCGATAAAGACAACCTGAGCCAGTTTACCGGCAAATAATCGTGATGTGAGTTGCGGGCGTGGTTCATCCACGCCCGATTATTCCTGATACAGAACCAGACTCCTGCTGGCGTTATTGCGCCGGACGGGGCGTGCATGAACGCAGCCAGGTATAACTATGGTCAGCAATAATAGCGAACGGTCAGGCGAGTATTTGTTGGAGATGACCAACATCAACAAATCGTTTCCTGGCGTCAAGGCTCTTGATAATGTCAACCTGAAGGTTCGTCCGCACTCCATTCATGCGTTAATGGGTGAGAACGGCGCCGGCAAATCGACATTATTAAAATGCCTTTTTGGGATCTATCAAAAAGATTCCGGTAGCATTCTTTTTCAGGGAAAAGAGATCGATTTCCATTCGGCGAAAGAAGCCCTGGAAAACGGTATATCGATGGTGCATCAGGAATTAAACCTGGTATTACAGCGTTCGGTCATGGATAACATGTGGCTTGGGCGCTATCCAACTAAAGGCATGTTCGTCGATCAGGAGAGAATGTACCGGGATACCAAGGCGATTTTTGATGAACTGGATATTGATATCGACCCGCGCGCCCGCGTCGGCACCTTATCGGTATCCCAGATGCAGATGATTGAGATCGCCAAGGCGTTTTCCTATGACGCTAAAATCGTCATCATGGATGAGCCCACGTCATCGCTGACGGAAAAAGAGGTCAACCATCTGTTTAAGATCATCCGCAAGCTGAAAGATCGCGGCTGCGGTATCGTCTATATCTCGCACAAGATGGAAGAAATTTTCCAGCTGTGCGATGAAATTACCATCCTGCGCGACGGCCAGTGGATTGCCACCCAGCCGCTGGAAGGGTTGGATATGGACAAGATCATCGCCATGATGGTCGGGCGCTCGCTCAATCAGCGTTTTCCGGATCGCGAAAACACCCCAGGCGAAGTGATCCTCGAGGTGCGCAATCTGACGTCGCTGCGCCAGCCGTCCATTCGTGATATTTCCTTCGACCTGCATAAAGGCGAAATTCTCGGTATCGCCGGCCTGGTGGGCGCTAAACGCACCGATATCGTGGAGACGCTGTTCGGGATCCGTGAGAAGGCCAGCGGCACCATCACCCTGCACGGTAAGAAGATCAACAACCACAGCGCCAACGAGGCGATTAACCACGGTTTTGCGCTGGTGACTGAGGAGCGGCGGTCCACCGGGATTTACGCCTATCTGGATATCGGTTTTAACTCGCTGATCTCCAATATTAAGAAATATAAAAACAGCCTCGGCTTGCTGGATAACTCGCGAATGAAGAGCGACACCCAGTGGGTTATTGACTCGATGCGCGTTAAAACCCCCGGCCAGCATACGCAGATCGGTTCGCTTTCCGGTGGTAACCAGCAAAAGGTCATTATAGGCCGCTGGCTGCTGACCCAGCCGGAGATCCTGATGCTGGATGAGCCAACGCGCGGTATCGACGTCGGCGCCAAATTCGAGATCTACCAGCTGATTGCCGAGCTGGCTAAAAGAGACAAAGGAATCATTATTATTTCTTCCGAAATGCCGGAACTGCTGGGGATTACCGACCGCATTCTGGTGATGAGCAATGGCCTTGTCGCGGGCATTGTTGAGACTAAAACCACCACGCAAAACGAGATACTGCGTCTTGCGTCATTGCACCTTTAAGATCAGGGGCTTCACATGAGTGCGTTAAATAAAAAGAGTTTTCTCACTTACCTGAAAGAGGGTGGGATATATGTCGTCCTTCTGGTCCTGTTGGCCATTATTATTTCCCAGGATCCGACATTTTTAAGTCTGCTCAACCTGAGTAATATTCTGACCCAGTCCTCGGTGCGTATTATTATTGCCCTGGGCGTGGCCGGGCTAATCGTCACGCAGGGGACCGACCTCTCCGCCGGACGTCAGGTGGGACTGGCGGCGGTCATTGCCGCCACCATGCTGCAGGCGGTGGATAATGCCAACAAGGTGTTCCCGGATATGGCGACCATGCCGATCCCGTTGGTGATCCTGCTGGTGTGCGCCATCGGGGCGGTCATCGGCCTGATTAACGGGATCGTCATCGCCTACCTGAACGTGACGCCGTTTATTACCACCCTCGGCACCATGATCATCGTGTACGGCATTAACTCGCTGTACTACGACTTCGTGGGCGCGTCGCCGATCTCCGGTTTTGACAGCCACTTCTCCCATTTTGCCCAGGGGTTTGTGGCGCTGGGCTCGTTCCGCCTGTCCTACATTACCTTCTACGCGCTGATTGCCGTCTTCTTTGTCTGGATCCTGTGGAACAAGACGCGTTTTGGTAAAAACATCTTCGCTATCGGCGGTAACCCGGAAGCGGCGAAAGTCTCCGGGGTTAACGTAGCGTTGAACCTGCTGATGATCTATGCCCTCTCCGGCGTGTTCTACGCCTTCGGCGGCCTGCTGGAAGCCGGGCGTATCGGCTCGGCGACCAATAACCTCGGCTTTATGTATGAACTGGACGCCATTGCCGCCTGCGTGGTAGGCGGCGTATCGTTCAGCGGTGGGGTAGGGACAGTGTTTGGCGTGGTGACCGGGGTGATTATCTTTACCGTCATCAACTACGGCCTGACCTATATCGGCGTCAACCCTTACTGGCAGTACATCATTAAGGGGGCGATTATTATCTTCGCCGTGGCGCTGGACTCCCTGAAATACGCCCGTAAGAAATAAGATTGAACGCATCAAAAACCCGCGCCTGGCGCGGGTTTTTTTATACCTGAAACGAATGCGTTGATGGAGGCTACTTTTCTTTCTGCAGCTCCAGCAGCTGCTCCGGAGTGACTGCCGGGTAGGACTGGGCGTCATCCGGTACGTCATGCTGTTGAGCCGGAATCGGGATGAGAGGGCCGAGAAAGCGCGGTTCCCGTTTGAAGATATAGAGGTCCGCCAGCGCGCCAAAGCGGGCGCCGAACTCGCGCAGCCGCACGCTCCACATATCCTTCGGCGATGGCACCGCGTAGCACTGGGCCTGGATCCCCATATGCAGGGCGATAAACAGCGCCCGTTCGCAGTGGAAGCGCTGGGTGATGATAATGAAGTCGTTGGTGTCGAACACTTTGCGGGTGCGGACAATCGAGTCGAGCGTACGGAAGCCGGCATAGTCCAGCACGATATCGGCGGGATCGACGCCGCCTTTAATCAGGTCCCGACGCATGGTCATCGGTTCATTGTAGCTTTGCAGGGCATTATCGCCGCTCAGCAGCAGATAGTTGACCTTGCCGCTGTTGTAGGCGTTCAGCGCGCCCTGGATGCGGTAGCGGTAATACTGATTGATGACGCCGGTGCGGTAATATTTGGCGGTGCCCAGCACCACGCCGACCTGACGGTAGGGCAGGTCCTGCAGCTCATCATAGATATAGGGCGCGGTTTTCCAGCTCATCCAGCGGTCAAGGCCCAGCACGGTCAACAGCAGCAGGCCGAGCAGGACTAACAGGCTGTAGAACACACGCTTTAACATGAACTTGGCTCAATAATAGACAACGGAGTCTTCAGGCTACTTTACCCGCCGGGCAAGCGCAAGAAACCCGCGTTTGATTGCGGGGATTTTCAGCAATATGGACAGATCGCCAAACGCAGGTCGGGGAAGGCGTGAGCCGACACCCGACATAGAGATCTTCAGCTCGCAATGGAACGGACGGTAGGTCGGGTAAGCGTAGCGCCACCCGACAACATCACGGTATATCAGGTCGGCCGGATAAGGCGAAACCGTCATCCGGCAATCTGCTCAGGCTGATCAACCTAACAGCACGCGCTCGATATTCTGGCAGCCCAGCGCCTTCAGGGTGGCGACGGTCGCATCCCACTGGATCAGCGCCGCGTCGGCTTTCTCCGCCAGGATTGCCCGCTGGATATCGGGATAATCATAGCCATTGAGGCTCAGGAGATTCAGCGCCCCTTGCAGCGGCGGCAGCGTCGGATTGAACGCCGCGTTTTCCGCATAGCTGCCGCTAAAAATGGTGCCGTCTTTCAGCTCCAGCGCCACGCCGGAAGGCGAGTGGCTGTAGGGCGCATGGCAGCGGTTGGCGGCCTGAATGGCTGCCTGGGTCAGGGCATCGCCGCTCACCGGGAAGCCATGATTCTGTTCATCCATCAGCAGGGTTTTGATCTCCAGGTCTTTCGGACCAAAGGCGTCCGGCAGATAGTGCTGGAGGGCATGCGCTTCGCGACCCGGCAGATGAATGCGCAGCGCCAGTCCGCTGTTCAGTTCGTTCATAAACTGACGGCAGTGGCCGCACGGCGTGTAGTTCACCGTAATAGCGCGCAGGGAGGTCTCGCCGCGCAGCCAGGCGTGGCTGATGGCGCTCTGTTCCGCGTGAACGGTCTGCTGCATGGTCGCGCCGAGAAATTCCATATTGCCGCCAAAGTACCAGCGGCCGCTGACGCCGCGGGCGATAGCCCCGACGTTAAAATGAGAAAGGTCGGCGCGCGCGCAGGCGGCAGCAAGCGGCAGTAGCGCAAAGGCCAGCGCGTCTTCGTCCAGACCTGTCGCCTGCTGCAGCGTCGCCACCTGATCGGCTTCGAGCAGCGCCGGGAAGTGCGGGTCGGCGAGCATCGGGGCGATGGCCGCCTGCAGGTCTGCTGCCAGAGTCGTCAAAGCAGCTTGAAAACGTGAGTGCATAGCGTTGCCTCATAACAATGTAATGGGAAGCCAGTGTACGGGCGTCCAGCGGTCTCATATGTGATGAATGTCTCACTGTTTGTGCAACTTTGATTTGTTGCATTAAAAAATGTGACTTAAATCACGTTTTACCCCACCACCGCGAGGATCAGCGGAAATAAGAACGGCGCCATCAACGAGGTGATGATCCCGCACAGCACCAGCGCCAGCGAGCTAAACGCCCCTTCCTGATAGTCCAGTTCGGCACAGCGGGCGGTGCCGAGGGCGTGCGAGGCGGTACCCATTGACAGGCCGCGTGACGCTTTGGTGCGAATGCGCATCAGGTTAAGCAGCGTATGGCCGAATACCGCGCCGAGGATGCCGACAAAAATCACGCACACGGCGCTGATGGCCGGAATGCCGCCGATGCTGCCGCTGACCGCCATGGCAATCGGCGTAGTGACTGACTTAGGCAGAATAGAGGCGGCGATTTGCGGCGTGGCGCCCATCAGCAGGGCGACGGTAGTACCGGTGATCATCGCCACGCAGCTGCCGATAAAGCAGATGGTGATGATTGATTTCCAGCGCGCGCGTATCTGGTGCAGTTGCTCATACAGTGGAAAGGCCAGCGCGACCACCGCCGGCTGCAGCAGATCGTTCAGGACTTTGCTGCCGGCAAAATAACGCTCATAGGAGATCCCGGTCAGCAGCAGAAACGGAATTATGACTACCATCGCCACCAGTAGCGGGTTGAGCAGCGGGAACTTAAAGCGGGCCGCCAGCCTGCGGGCGAGAAAAAAGACGATCAGGGTTAGCGGCAGCGACCACCAGATTTCATGCATCATTTTTCTTTTCCTTTTGCCCAATCACTTTACGTTCGCCATGCACCAGGTGAGAGCTCCAGCTCACCACCACGAATACCACCAGGGTGCTGATGGCGCAGGAGATAACCACAGGCCCCAGCTGGGCGCGCAGCAGATCCCAGTACTGCATCACGCCGACACCGATGGGCACGAACAATAGCGCCATATAGCGGATCAGGATATTGCAGCCAGGATTGACCCACTGCGGCGGCATAATTTGCAGCGCCAGCAGCACGAAGAGGATCAGCATGCCGATGATGCTGCCGGGGATAGTGATGGGCAGCAGCCCGGAGATAAAAATTCCGGCGTATAAGCAGGCGTAAATCAGGACGAAGGCCCGCAGGTACTGCCAGATAATAGTCAGCGATTTACTCATGGTAATAACCCTTGATGAAGTGCATTCATCATACAATTAATCCCTAAAATGTGCTACCGATCACATCATGAATTCTACGCATAGCGCTGATAGCGTACGGGAACAATAGCCTCTCCTGGCAGGACCCGACAGCTCGCAGCTTAGGGTATATCGGGTCCCACGCTACCTTTTTGAACGAGGCGCGGCAAATAAAGGCGGCATGAGACGCCGCAGACTCCTGTAAAGCATAGAGATTATCTCCTCGCTTTGCCGCATTCGCCGAACGGGGAACGGCGTACGGCGGGCCAGACGCATTGAGCGCTTTCAACCAATGCCCGGAGGCGCTACCATAGCGCCTCTTTTTTTTCCGGGTAACGATATGCGTGTTCTACTGGCGCCGATGGAAGGCGTGCTCGATTCGCTGGTGCGCGAGCTGCTGACCGAGGTTAACGATTACGATCTGTGCATCACCGAATTTCTGCGCGTGGTGGATCAACTGCTGCCGGTAAAATCGTTCTACAGGCTGTGCCCGGAACTGCATCACCAGAGTCGCACGCCGTCCGGAACCCGCGTGCGCGTCCAGCTGCTGGGACAATATCCCGAGTGGCTGGCGGAAAACGCCGCCCGCGCGGTAGAGCTGGGTTCGTGGGGTGTGGATTTAAACTGCGGCTGTCCGTCTAAGCTGGTGAACGGCAGCGGCGGCGGGGCGACGTTGCTGAAAGATCCGGAGCTGATCTATCGCGGCGCGAAAGCCATGCGCGAAGCGGTTCCCGATCATCTGCCGGTGACCGTCAAGGTGCGACTCGGCTGGGACAGCGGCGAACGGCGCTTCGAAATCGCCGATGCCGTACAGCAGGCCGGGGCCAGCGAGCTGGTGGTTCACGGCCGCACCAAAGAAGATGGCTACAAAGCCGAACGCATTAACTGGCAGGCGATCGGTGAGATCCGCCAGCGTCTGACCATTCCGGTGGTCGCCAACGGCGAGATCTGGGACTGGCAAAGCGCCCAGGATTGTATGGCCGTCACCGGCTGCGATTCGGTGATGATTGGCCGCGGGGCGCTCAACGTACCGAACCTCAGCCGGGTGATCAAATACAATGAACCGCGGATGCCGTGGCCGCAGGTGGTCCAGCTGTTGCAAAAATATACCCGCCTGGAAAAGCAGGGCGACACCGGTCTGTATCATGTGGCGAGAATTAAGCAGTGGTTAGGCTATTTACGCAAGGAATATAGCGAGGCGCTGACCCTGTTTAATGAAATTCGTGCCCTGCAAACATCTGCTGAAATAGCAGCGGCCATTGCCCGTTATTAAACGCCATACTGTTATTTGGTTCACATATTATTACTTGCCTGCCTATTGCTGGTAGGCATGAGTTGAATAAAGTGATAATGTGCGGTCAATCAATTCAGGATTGCTACTGAACCCAGGCAAAACCTAAGTACTTTCGTCATTCGTGGCGGAAAGTGCTTAGGTTTTTTTTTGGCTAAAATTTAATGGTGAAAAATGATGATGTAAAACAATGAATTGTAATTAACGCTTTCTCTGGCATCGTCGCGGTTTTATTACCGGCGGACGCCCCTTGCCATTCATTTTTTAAAAAAGAAAACAGGTAAATAAATAGCCTGGGGATCCCCTTTGTTTTTATTCAGTCACGGTGGATATCACAATGCATAACAAAAAAATAAATCAGATTTTGATCGGCGCGGCGCTGGCGGCAATGGTGCCTGCCGTGAGCACCGCGGAAACTCCGGCGTGGAACGGCAGCGTGCTGGGGTTCGAAGCCGGGCAGCAGGGGCTGCTGGGCGATATGCTGGGCATTCGTCCGATCCTCGAAGAGAACGGCTTTCATTATAATCTCGGGTATCTTAACGAGATGGCATACAACGCCGGAGGCGGTTATGACCATGATAAACACCTGGCCTATATTGACCAGGTAGCGCTGACCTTTACCCAGGATCTGGAGCGCTGGACCGGCATACCGGATGCGCGTCTCGAAGGCAACATCGTCAACCGTAACCACGATGATAACCTCACCACGAAACGGCTGCAGGATCCGCGGGTGAGTTTCAACGATCTGTCGCAGGAGAGCTGGGGAGGCGGGTCGATCACCCGCCTCGGCTGGCTGACCTTTGCCCGCAGCTTTGACGACCGTCGCCTGACCTGGCGCATCGGCATGATGAACAAGGTGCAAACCTTCGACCAGATCATACCCTGCGATTTTCAGCTGCTGACCCAGTGCGGTGGTAAATCGGCCAACTCGCTGACCTGGAATAACTGGAACATCCACACCTGGGGCACCACCCTGGAGTACAAACTGACGCCGACGGTCACCCTGAAAGGCGGGGTGATGGAGCAAAACCCGCAGGCTACCGCGCGCAGTCACGCCTGGAGTTGGTCGACGAAGGGCAGCAAAGGCATTTTACTGCCGATGGAGATCGAAACCCGTCCGCTGATGAATGGCCTGCCTGGAGCCTATAACCTGGGTGTGGTCTGGACTAATGCACCGCAAACCGACCTCTACAGCGGCAAATCCGGCGGCGCCGGGGCGACCGATCCGCAAGGCTACGCTGAGCACGACAGCACCTGGTTTATGTACGCCGGCCTGAACCAGCAGATCACTCGCCACGCCGACGACCCGCTGCGGGGGATGAGCGTCTCGCTGAGCGGCAGCCTCAGCGACCAGCGCAGCAACTATATCCACTCCGCCGTCGCCGCCTCAATGCGCTACCGCGGGCTGTTTGACGCCCGCCCGGAGGACTGGATTGGCTTTGGTCTGACGTGGATCGACATGAGCAGCCACTACGCACGCAACCAGCGCTATATGAATCAACTAAGCGGCGCCACCGACTATAACGTTCCGGCTTACCAGCCGGTGGCCGGTCATTCGCTGAACGGCGAGCTCTATTATCGCTTCCGACCGGTCTCCTGGCTGGAGCTGCAGCCGGGCCTGCAGTACTGGCATCGTCCGGGCGGCGTCGCGAAGACCCAGGACGCATGGGTGGTGGAGTGGAAAACGGTGGTGACTTTCTGATAGTCGCGATCTTAATCACGTTTTTTCACTTGTCAGGTTGAGCGCGCAGCAGAAGTTGTTACAGTGCGGGTGTTGGATTGCAACTGCTGCGGCAGGCAAAACCTGATCACCTGGCGTTTCGTCGGGGGTCAGGTTTTTTTGTTTCTGGGGTCTATATGCAAATCGCCAAAGTACTCAATAACAATGTGGTGGTGGTTCTCGACGAGCACCGGCGCGAACAGGTGGTGATGGGGCGAGGGCTGGCCTTTCAGAAACGCCCGGGCGACGTGCTGGACGACAGTAAAATTGAAAAAGTCTTCGCCTTACAAAGCGATGAACTGGTAGGCCGCTTAGGTGAGTTACTCAGTCAGATACCGTTAGAAGTGATGACCACCTGCGATCGCATTATCGAACTGGCACGCGGGCGGCTGGGCAAGCTACAGGAAAGTTTGTACATCACGTTAACGGATCACTGTCATTTTGCTATCGAGCGGCAGAAAAAGGGCATCGCACTGCGTAACGTGCTGCTGTGGGAGATTAAGCGGCTGTATCCGAAGGAGTTCGCGCTGGGCCAGGAGGCAAGGGCCATTATTGCCAAAAGGCTTGGCGTGGAGCTGGCGGAGGATGAAGCCGGATTTATCGCCCTGCATCTGGTGACGGCGCAGCTCAACAGCGAAATGCCGGAGGTCATGCACGTGACCCGGGTGATGCAGGAGATCCTGCAACTGGTGAAGTATCAGCTGCAGCTTAACTATGATGAAGAGTCGCTGAGCTATCAGCGTTTCGTTACCCATTTGAAATTTTTCGCCCAGCGGATGCTGACGCGCACGGTGGTGGAAGATGACGACGTCTCGCTGCACAGCGCGGTGAAAGATAACTACGCCAAAGCGTGGAAGTGTGCGGAAACGGTGGCGACGCATCTGCAAAAGCAGTATCAGCGGTCGCTGACCACCGAAGAGATTATGTTTCTTGCCATTCATATCGAACGGGTAAGAAAAGAGGGGCGTTAATACCCCCAACAAAACTGGATTGTTACTGCATGATGCAGGCAAAACCTGAGCGCGACGCCCACCGGCGTGGTTCTCGGGTTTTTTTATTTTTTACTACTCAGTCGCCGATTGTCTGCGGGCAGCGGCAGTAAGGAAAAGAGCATGGAATATAAAGCACTCGCGCAGGATATTCTCAACCGCGTCGGCGGCAAAGAGAACATTGTGAGTCTGGTTCACTGTGCGACACGTCTGCGTTTTAAATTGAAAGATAACGGCAAAGCCGATGCCGAAGGGCTGAAGGCCAATCCGGGCGTCATTATGGTGGTGGAGAGCGGCGGCCAGTTCCAGGTGGTGATTGGCAATCATGTCCACGATGTCTGGCAGACGGTGCGCCAGGAGGCGGGGTTGAGCGATGACAGCGAGCCGGTTGCCGGGGAGAAAACGGCAAAAGGCTCGGTGTTAAGCGAGCTTATCGACATCATCTCCGGCATCTTTACGCCGTTTATCGGCGTGATGGCGGCGACCGGTCTGCTGAAAGGCCTGCTGGCGCTGGCGGTGACCTGCGGCTGGCTTACGCGGGAGCAGGGGACCTATAAAATCTGGTTTGCCGCCAGCGATGCGCTGTTCTTTTTCTTCCCGCTGTTTCTTGGCTATACCGCCGGGAAGAAGTTTGGCGGTAACCCGTTTATCTCGATGGTGATTGGCGGGGCGTTAACCCACCCGCTGATGATCCAGGCCTTTGAGGCCAGCCAGGCGCCGGGCGCAGCGGTGGAACACTTTCTCGGCATTCCGGTGACCTTTATCAACTACAGCTCGTCAGTGATCCCGATTATTCTCGCCTCGTGGGTCTGCTGCTGGCTGGAGCGTAAGAGCAACGCGCTGCTGCCGTCATCGATGAAAAACTTCTTCACCCCGGCGATCTGCCTGGCGGTGGTGGTCCCGCTTACCTTTCTGGTGATTGGCCCGGTCGCCACCTGGCTGAGCCACCTGCTGGCCAACGGCTACCAGTTTATCTACGCGTTTGCGCCATGGCTGGCGGGCGCGGTACTGGGCGCCATGTGGCAGGTGTGCGTCATTTTCGGCCTGCACTGGGGGCTGGTGCCGTTGATGATCAATAACATGACGGTGCTCGGCCATGACTCCATGCTGCCGATTATCCTTCCGGCGGTGATTGCCCAGGTGGGGGCGGTTCTGGGGATTTTGCTGGCCACCCGCGATGCGCGCCAGCGGGTGCTGGCGGGGTCGGCCTTCTCTGCCGGGCTGTTTGGCATCACCGAGCCGGCTATCTATGGCCTGACCCTGCCGCTGCGTCGTCCGTTTATCTTCGGCTGTATCGCCGGCGCCATCGGCGGGGCGATCACCGCCTTCAGTAATAGCCATGCTTACTCGTTCGGTGTGCCGAATATCTTTTTCCCGGCGCAGATGATCCCGCCTGGCGGCATTGACGCCAGCGTCTGGGGGGGGCTTATCGGCACCGGCGTGGCTTTCGTGCTCGCCTGCTTGCTGACCTTCTTCGCTGGCCTACCGCGCGCCAGCGCCGCACAGGGCGCCGTAGCGGTAGCCCCGGCCTCGGCAAACGACATTCTGGCGCCGATGAGCGGCAGCGTTATCGCCCTCGATCAAGTGCCGGACAGCACCTTCGCCAGCGGCTTACTCGGTAAAGGGGTTGCCATTATCCCGGCGGTGGGCAAAGTGATTGCGCCATTCTCGGGCGAAGTGGCCTCCTTGTTTCAGACTAAACATGCCATTGGCCTGCAGAGCGACAGCGGCATTGAGCTGCTGATCCACGTCGGCATCGACACGGTCAAACTCGACGGCGTGCCGTTTACCGCGCATGTCAAAGAGGGCGACAGGGTGCAGGCCGGCGATCTGCTGATTGAGTTCGATCGTCAGGCGATTCTGGATGCCGGTTACGACCTGGCGACCCCGATTATTATCAGCAACAGCGACGACTACCGGGAGATTGATACGGTGGCGTCCAGCGCCGTCGAAGCCGGTCAGCCGCTGTTGTCAGTCAGCCATTAATCACAGGAGAGAGAGATGAAAACATTCCCGGCGGATTTCTTATGGGGCGGCGCGACCGCGGCGAATCAGGTGGAAGGGGCTTATCTGGAAGAGGGCAAAGGCTTATCCACCTCCGATGTGCAGCCGCACGGTGTGTTCGGTGAGGTGGTCGAGCGCGTACCCGGCGACAGCGGTATTAAGGATGTGGCGATCGATTTTTACCATCGTTATCCTGAGGATATTGCCCTGTTCGCCGAGATGGGCTTTAACTGCCTGCGGGTGTCCATCGCCTGGACCCGCATCTACCCCAACGGCGATGACGCCGAGCCCAACGAAGCCGGTCTCGCGTTCTACGACAAGCTGTTCGACGAGATGGCGAAGCACAACATCACCCCGCTGGTGACGCTGTCGCATTATGAAATGCCGTGGGCGCTGGTGAAAAACTACGGCGGCTGGGGCAGCCGGGAGGTGATTGGCTTCTTTGAGCGCTACGCCCGCACGGTGTTCAGCCGCTATAAAAATAAGGTCAAACTGTGGCTGACCTTTAACGAAATCAATATGTCGCTGCATGCCCCGATGACCGGCGTCGGCCTGCCGGCCGGCAGCAGCAAAGGCGAGGTGTATCAGGCGATTCACCACCAGCTGGTGGCCAGCGCCCTGGCGGTTAAAGCCTGTCACGAGCTGGTGCCCGAGGGCAAAATCGGCAATATGCTGCTCGGCGGGCTGATGTATCCCCTGAGCTGCAAACCGGAAGATGTGTTTGAGACGCTGCAGGAGAACCGCAGCTGGCAGTTCTTCGGCGACGTGCAGGCGCGCGGCGCGTACCCGGGCTATATGCTGCGCTTTTTCCGCGACAATGGCATCACGCTCACCATCACCGATGCCGATCGCGAGGCGCTGAAAACCACTGTCGACTTTATCTCCTTTAGCTACTACATGACCGGCTGCGTCACCGCCGACGAGGCGCTGAACCAGCAGGCGCGCGGCAATATTCTCAGCATGGTGCCGAACCCGCACCTGGCGAGCTCGGAGTGGGGCTGGCAGATAGACCCGCTGGGCCTGCGTACGCTGCTGAACGTGCTGTGGGATCGCTATCAGAAGCCGCTGTTTATCGTGGAAAACGGTCTGGGCGCCAAAGATAAGGTGGAGGCCGATGGCAGCATTAACGATGACTACCGCATCAGTTACCTGAATGACCATCTGGTGCAGGCGCGGGAAGCCATTGACGATGGCGTTGAGCTGATGGGCTTTACCAGCTGGGGGCCGATTGACCTGGTGAGCGCCTCGAAGGCGGAGCTGTCGAAGCGCTACGGCTTTATCTATGTCGACCGTCATGATGACGGCACCGGCACCCTGGCGCGCAGTAAGAAGAAGAGCTTTGACTGGTATAAAGAGGTGATTGCCAGCCGCGGCGCCAGCCTGAAAGCGTAAAGGATGCCCGCCCGGCCATCGCCGGGCGGGGGATTAGCCCGGTTTACGCGCGCGCAGTAAAAAGATCATCGGACGCTCTTTCTCTTCATCCAGGGCGGGCTGTTGGGCAATCTGTTCGGCGCTCGGACCCCACTCATCCAGCTGCTCCAGCACAAAACCAGCGGCGATAAGCGCGTTTATCCAGCTTGAGAGTTTGCGGTGCTGTTTAATGACGCCCTCCGCAAACCAGTTGCTGACCCGCTCGCCCTCCTGCTGATAGTGACTGACCGGCCAGCTTTTCTGTCCCTGGTCATCCACCCGCCAGCCCTGCTGCAAGGGGGCGGTATAGATGGGATGTTCGGCGGAAAAGACCAGGGTGCCGCCGGGAACCAGCGCCTGCTGCAGGGTGGCGAAGAGCGGGGCAATGTCCGGTAAATAATGCAGCGCCAGCGAGCTGTAGACCAGATCGCAGCTGTTGGCGGGCAGCGTCAGGGTTTGCAGATCGGCGCAGCGGTAGACAATCTCATCCCCGCGGGTCATCTCCCGCGCCTGCGCCAGCATGCGCTGGGAGATATCAAAACCGGTTATCTGGCTGGCTCCCTGCTGCTGTGCCCAGCGGCAAAACCAGCCGTAGCCGCAGCCGAGATCCACCACCCGCAAACCGGTTATCGGCGGCAACATTGCCTGCAGGGAAGGCCACTCCGGTGCGCCATCCAGTCCCTTCACCGAGCGATCGAGGGTCGCATAGCCGGCAAAAAACTGCGGGTCGTCATAAATATTCTGACTCATATTCATCCCTTGAATTGATAAGGTTGTTTATTTTTAGCTAACTAATAATTTAGTCACACGCTTTACTAAACGCGTTTAATTCAATTAACTTATGATAACCAACCTGATTAAGTTATCTGACCTGTCTAATGAAATTGATATTAAATAAAAGCGTGCTGGCGGCATTGCCCCTGGCCATCGCGCTGGCTGGCTGCGCGCCATCTCATGAGGTTGCTAATCCGCCGCAGCAGCAAATTCCAGCCTCCCATGTTTCCATGGATCTCCCTGCCGCCGTCAAAAATGGCTGGCCGCAGACCGACTGGTGGAAAGACTACCACGATGCCCAACTGGATAATCTGATTCTGCGCGCACTCGCCAATGCGCCGGATATGCAAATTGCCGAACAGCGCATCAGGCTTGCCGAAGCGCAGGCGCGAATGTCGCAGGCGAATCTTGGCCCGGAGATGGATTTCTCCGCCGATGTTGAACGCCAGCGCATGTCGGCCGAAGGCCTGATGGGGCCGTTCGCCACCGACACCGACGGCAATACCGGCCCGTGGTACACCAACGGCACCTTCGGCCTGACCGCTGGCTGGGATCTGGACCTGTGGGGTAAAAACCGCGCGCTGGTGAAAGCGCGCATCGGCGAGCTGAAAGCCCAGGTGGCGGAGCAGGCCCAGACCCGCGAATTGCTTTCTGGCAGCGTGGCGCGCCTGTACTGGCAGTGGCAGACGGAAGCGGCGATTAAAGCGGTGCTGCAGCAGGTGAAGGGTGAGCAAAATAATATCGTGACGGTCGACAAGGCCCTGTTGCAGCGCGGGATCACCAACTCCGCCGAAGGGGCGGAGAACGATATTAACGTCAGCAAAACCGACCAGCAGCTGGCGGACGTGGCGGGCACGATGAAAGAGATTGAAGCGCGCCTGATGGCCCTGACCAACAGCCAGAGCCAGTCGCTGAATCTCAAACCGGTCAGCCTGCCGACGGTCAGCGCGCAGCTGCCTGATACCCTCGGCTATGAGCTGCTGGCGCGCCGCCCGGATCTGCAGGTTGCTCACTGGTACATTGAGGCATCGCTGAGCGAAGTGGACGCGGCGAAAGCGGCGTTTTATCCCGACATCAATCTGATGGCGTTCCTGCAGCAGGATGCCCTGCACTTAAGCGATCTTTTCCGTCACTCGGCGCAGCAGATGGGCGTCACCGCCGGACTGACGCTGCCGATCTTTGACAGCGGCCGCCTCAGTGCCAATCTGGATATCGCCAGCGCGCAGAACAGCCTGTCGATAGCGCAGTACAACAAAGCGGTAGTGGATGCCGTCAACCAGGTGGCGAAAACCGCCAGCCAGGTCGAGACGCTGATGGCCAAAAGCCAGCAGCAGCAGCAGGTTGAAAAAGACGCCCAGCGGGTGGTGAACCTGGCGCAGGCCCGAATGGCGGCGGGGATCTTACCCGGCTCCAGAGTCAGTATGGCGAAGCTCCCGGCGCTGCAGGAGCGCATTACCGCATTGCGCCTGCACGGCCAGTGGATTGACGCCAGCATTCAGCTGACCTCTGCTCTCGGCGGCGGCTATCACCAGAGCGTGAAATAAGCGGCGCAACGGCGCGCCTGCGGGTGCGCCGCTTAGTCTTTCTTCTTTCTTTCTCGCCGCCTGAGCCACCAGTGGGCGGCGACCACCAGTCCCACCGCGAGGATCAGCCAGATCCAGTGTTTCAGATGCGCGTCCAGATGATGCAGCCACGGGCCGATCACTTCGCCGCCGAGATAGCCAATGGTGGTAAACAGCAGCGCCCATACCAGCGCCCCGAGGACATTGAGCGGCAGGAAAACCCGTGGCGACAGGCGGCTGGCGCCGATCAGCAGGGGGCCGATAACCCGGAAGCCGTACATAAAGCGGGTGCCGATGACAAACAGCCACGGCCGGTGCTGGATCATGCGCTGCGCTTTACGTATTCGCGCCTTCTGGCTGGCGAAACGGCGCAGAATGCGCCCGCCGAAGCGGCGGCCGAGCAGATAGAGCAGTTGATCGCCAATCATCCCGCCGAGGGCGACGGCGATCACCACCAGGGGAAACTTCAGTAACCCCTGATGCGCTGCGACGCCGCCCAACAGGGTAATGGTCTCACCTTCCGCTATGCTGCCGACGATCAGCGCCGCGTAGCCATACTGGGAAATCAGGTGATTAATATCCATAAACAGCTTATCTCCTTACCTCATCACCTGTTAATCATACACCCTGCTGACCAAAACGCGGTGACGCAGATTTTTTGTGCTGTACACAAAATAATCTGTAGGGTGAATTATACTTGGATCAGTGCAGTACGAAGCCGTGACAAGGGGGACGCTATGAACCATGTCTGGGGGCTCTTCGCTCATCCCAACCGGGAGATGAGCGTGATAAAGAGCGAGAATGAAACCATTTCTCATCACTATACGCACCATGTGCTGCTGATGGCGGCGGTTCCGGTGGTGTGCGCCTTTATCGGCACTACGCAGCTGGGCTGGAATTTCGGCGACGGCACCGTTATTAAACTGTCGATGTTGACCGGTCTGGCGCTGGCGGTACTGTTTTACGCCGTGATGCTGGCCGGGGTGGCGATCATGGGGCGGGTTATCTGGTGGATGGCCAGGCAATATCCGCAGCAACCCTCGCTGAAACGCTGCATGGTGTTTGCCGGCTATGTGGCCACGCCGCTGTTCCTGAGCGGGATTGTGGCGCTCTATCCGCTGGTCTGGCTGTGTGCGCTTATCGGTACCATCGCGCTGTTTTACACCGGCTATCTGCTCTACCTGGGCATCCCTACCTTCCTGAGTATTAACCGGGAAGAGGGGTTAAGCTTCGCCAGTTCGACGCTGGCCATCGGGGTACTGGTGCTGGAAGTGTTGCTGGCGATCACCGTGGTACTGTGGGGGTATGGCTACCGACTCTTCTGATCGGACGTCTCGGGTTATTATGCATTGCCGGCAAATATGTATTTTGTGTCGGCAATGCAGCATTTCTTCACGATTCTTATTAGGCGCAGGGCCTTACGGCGCGGTATGATGGCGTTTGCCAGCGATGTTGCCCACTTAACCTCGCGGCGTACGTTCCATAACGTGCAAAAATACTTTTCAGAATGCCCATGATGCCGAAATTTCGAGTCTCTTTGCTCAGCCTGACCTTGCTGCTGGCTGTGCCTTTTGCGCCCCAGGCGTTAGCAAACACCTCCGCGGCGGTTGCCGCTTCGCAGCCGGATATCGCCTCCGGCAGCGCCATGATCGTCGATCTGGCGAGCAAAAAAATCATCTATGCCAGCCAGCCGGATCTGGTGCGCCCGATGGCGTCGATCACCAAAGTGATGACCGCCATGGTGGTGCTCGATGCCCATCTGCCGATGGATGAGATGCTGACGGTGGATATCAGCCAGACGCCGGAAATGAAGGGGATTTACTCCCGCGTGCGGCTCAACAGTCAAATCAGCCGCCGCACAATGCTGCTGCTGGCGCTGATGTCTTCCGAGAACCGCGCGGCCGCCAGCCTGGCGCATCATTACCCGGGCGGCTACGACGCCTTTATTCGCGCCATGAACGCCAAAGCGCAGGCGCTGGGCATGACCCATACCCGCTACGTGGAGCCGACAGGCCTGTCGGTACATAACGTCTCTACCGCCCGAGATCTGTCCAAACTGCTGATCGCCAGCGAGCAGTATCCGCTGATCGGCCAACTGAGCACCACCAAAGAAGAGACTGCCACCTTCGCCCATCCGGCCTACAGCCTGCCGTTCCGCAACACCAACCATCTGGTGTATCGCGATAACTGGAACATTCAGCTGACCAAAACCGGCTTCACCAATGCTGCCGGCCACTGCCTGATTATGCGTACGGTGATTAACCAACGCCCGGTGGCGCTGGTGGTGATGGATGCCTTCGGGAAATACACCCACTTCGCCGACGCCAGCCGCTTGCGGACCTGGATCGAGACCGGGAAGGTGATGCCGGTACCCGCCTCGGCGCTGAGCTATAAAAAGCAGCGCGAAGCGCAGATGGCAGAGGCGATGCTGAAAGGCGGCGCGCAGACCGCGCAGAACGATTAATCTGCATGTCCCCCGGATGGCGGCGCATTGCGCCTTATCCGGGCTACGTGATTTGGCACCCGGTTCGCCCTCTTCGTAGGCCCGGCAAGCGCAGCGCCGCCGGACAATATACCCGACACCGTGCCGCGTTTGTGCCGGATGGCGGCTCGCGCCTTATCCGGCCTACATTATTTGGCACCGGGTTCGCCCCCTTCGTAGGCCCGGCAAGCGCAGCGCCGCCGGGCAATATACCCGGCACCGTGCCGCGTTTGTGCCGGATGGCGGTTGACGCCTCTACGGAACCGCGCTGAACGGTAGCCCGGCTAAGGCGGTTACGCCGCGAGCCGGGGATTTGACGCCGGATATCACTCCGGCAGCGTCCAGTCTCCGTCACCCAGCGCGCGCTGCATAATCAACGTATCCCGCCAGTCGCCCATCTTGTAGCCCACGCTGCGCAGTTGACCCGCCACGGTAAAACCAAACTTTTTATGGATCGCCAGCGAACCGGCATTGTTATGGCCATCACCGATGATCGCCAGCATCTGCCGCCACGGGCCTTTCTCACATTCGGCGATCAGCCGCGACAGCAGCGCGCTGCCGATACCGCGCCCGCCCATTCCCGATTCCACGTAGATCGATTCCTCAAGCGTGTAGCGATAGGCCGGACGAGGCCGATAGAAGGTGGCGTAGCAGTAGCCGACGATGGCGCCGCGCCACAGCGCCACCAGCCAGGGCAGCCCGTTATCGCGGACGGTTTTGATCCGTTTACGCATTTCGTCAACGGTAGGGGGGATCTCTTCAAAGGAAGCGCGGCCATTGAGCACGTGCCAGACATACAGCGCGGCGATGGCGTGCGCATCGTCGGGCAGCGCTTCACGAATTTCTAAATCACTGTCGAGTAACGGGGCCTCTGCGGGCATGGCGGCGCTCCTGAATCTGCCGGAGAGACATTCTCCGGCGTGCAGCGTAATACAGAAGCGCCAGGCTGAATAGTCCTGCCGCTGATTATTGCGGATCCGCCGGGGAGACCGGCGTTGGTGCCGCTTCACCCCAGTATTTCTGCTTACTGGTTTTACCAATCCCTGGGTTCATGCTGTTGGTCGGATCGTTCTGGCGATAGAACTGCTGCAGGCTCTCCGGGGCCTCATACAGATGGCCCACGTTATGCTCCGCCGGGTACTGGGCGCCGCGCGCTTTCAGTAACTCCAGCATCTGCTCTTTCAGAGCGTGGGCGTCGACTCCTTTCTTGACGATGTAATCCTGATGGAACACATGGCACATAAAGTGGCCATAGTAGAGCTTATGCACCAGCTGGCTGTCGATCTCCGGCGGCAGATGTTCGAACCACTCGGTATCGTTGCGGCGCAGGGCGATATCCAGCGCCAGAATATCTTCGACTTCATCAGCATGCACCGCCTGATAGCGGATGGCCGCTCCCGCGGCGGCAAAGCGGTGCAGGAATGCCTTGCTGCCTTCTTCTGGCGTACAGGCGAAGAAATCTCCCTCGGCCTGCTGGAAGTATTCCGTCAGCCAGCGCTGCGCTTCTTCGATGCCATCCCCGGCCATCTTCAGCAGCAGATGGTGTTCATATTTATCACGCCAGGTTTTCATCCGCTCCGGTAAATGTGCCGGGAAGACGTGGCCGAGCTTCTGCATAAAGCGGTCGGTAAAGTGCGGCTTAAACAGCGAGACTTTGTCCAGCATCGCGTCGGTGCGCCCCTTCATGGTGAAGAAGAACGGCATTTTGTCGGTGCCGAGCTTGTCGATCATCAGGAAGGTGTCCTTGCCATACTTCTCGGCGATATCGTAAATATCGCGGTGCATATATTCCCCCGCCACCGGCAGATGCTGGAACTCGGCGAGGATATGGCGGCGGATCTCGGTCAATACCTGCGGCTGGTTGGTGCCAATGTAAAACACCTGCTGGCGTTTTTCCGCCGGGAAGGTATCCAGACGCGCGGCGAAAACCGCCAGCTTGCCGGCGCAGCCGGAGGATTCGAACAGGCGGTCCGGGTCGGCGTTGTAGCGCGCCGGGGTGTCGGCATCGACATCGCGCACGCGGGTCACATAGTCGTGATCGTGGGCGTGGCGGCCGTCGTGCAGCACATCGCTATCGCTGATGCGCTCGTCGTCGAGGCGGCTGAGGATCTGCTCCGGCGTGCTGCCGAGATCAATGCCCAGATGGTTGACCAGCTTCAGCTTGCCGTCGGCGTCAATCTGCGCGAACAGCGACATCTCGGTATAGGCGGGCCCGCGCTGCACCAGCGAACCGCCGGAGTTGTTGCAGATCCCGCCGATCACCGATGCGCCGATGCACGACGAACCGATCACGGAGTGCGGCTCGCGACCCAGCGGTTTGAGCGCTTTTTCCAGCGAATAGAGGGTAGTGCCGGGCCAGGCCAGCACCTGCTCGCCTTTGTCCAGCAGATGCAGTTTATCCAGGCGCAGAGTGCTGATAATCACGATCTCGCGATCGTAATCATTGCCGTTGGGGGTCGAACCTTCGGTCAGGCCGGTGTTGGCCGCCTGCATCAGAATAATTTTATCGGCGTCTACGCAGGCGTTGAGCACGCGCCAGAGTTCCAGCAGGGTGCCGGGAAAGACAACCGCCAGCGCCTCGCCCTGACCGGAGCGGAAGCCTTTGCGGTAGCGTTGGGTTTTTGCCGGGTCGGTCAGCAGATGCGAAGGGCCAACCAGGCGCGCCAGATCCGCCAGAAACGTTTTATGGGTATTAGTGGGTGCAGATGACATGTTCCACTCCTTGTGGTGGTGCGCGAAATATCGAGGATAAGCATAGCGCTTTGTATGACAATTTGATGCATGAATGTTTCGCAAAAATCAGAGAAGAACCTTAGCATTCTGCGGGCGCGTTGTTTATATATATGGCAAACTGCGGTTTTTATTATGTTTTACCGAGTCCCCGTCTGAGAAAAAGCGAGATAACAATGAAATGGCTCTGCACTGTAGGCGTCGCCGTGAGTCTGGCGCTGCAACCCGCGCTGGCGGATGAACTGTTTGGTAACCACCCTCTGACCCCGCAGGCGCGGGATGCCTTTGTCACCGACCTGCTGAAAAAAATGACGGTGGACGAGAAAATCGGCCAGCTGCGTCTGATAAGCGTCGGCCCGGATAACCCGAAAGAAGCGATCCGTGAAATGATCAAAGACGGTCAGGTGGGGGCGATTTTTAACACCGTCACCCGTCCGGATATCCGCACGATGCAGGATCAGGTGATGCAGCTTAGCCGCCTGAAGATCCCATTGTTCTTTGCCTACGATGTGCTGCACGGCCAGCGCACCGTGTTCCCGATAAGCCTCGGCCTGGCCTCATCGTTTAACCTTGACGCGGTGAAGACCGTGGGCCGCGTGTCAGCTTATGAAGCCGCCGATGACGGCCTGAACATGACCTGGGCGCCGATGGTCGACGTCTCCCGCGACCCGCGCTGGGGACGCGCTTCCGAAGGGTTCGGGGAAGACACGTATCTGACCACGATGATGGGCCAGGCGATGGTGGAGTCGATGCAGGGCAAGAGTCCGGCGGACCGCTATTCAGTGATGACCAGCGTCAAGCACTTCGCCGCCTACGGCGCGGTGGAGGGCGGGAAAGAGTACAACACGGTCGACATGAGTCCGCAGCGCCTGTTCAACGACTATATGCCGCCGTATAAAGCTGGGCTTGATGCCGGCAGCGGCGCGGTGATGGTGGCCCTGAACTCGCTGAACGGCACCCCGGCGACTGCCGATTCCTGGCTGCTGAAAGACGTCCTGCGCGACCAGTGGGGCTTTAAAGGCATCACGGTTTCCGACCACGGCGCCATCAAAGAGTTGATTAAGCACGGCGTGGCCTCCGACCCGGAAGACGCGGTGCGCGTGGCGCTCAAGTCCGGCATCAACATGAGCATGAGTGACGAGTATTACAGCAAGTACCTGCCGGAGCTGGTGAAGTCAGGCAAGGTGACCATGGCCGAGCTGGATGACGCCACCCGTCATGTGCTCAACGTGAAATATGACATGGGGCTGTTCAACGATCCGTACAGCCACCTGGGACCAAAAGATTCTGACCCGCAGGACACCAACGCGGAAAGCCGCCTGCATCGCAAAGAGGCGCGGGAAGTGGCCCGTGAAAGCCTGGTACTGCTGAAAAACCGTCTCGATACGCTGCCGCTGAAAAAATCCGGCACCATCGCGGTGATTGGCACGCTGGCGGACAGCAAACGCGACATGATGGGCAGCTGGTCCGCGGCCGGGGTGGCCGACCAGTCGGTGACCGTCCTGACCGGCATCAAAGAAGCGCTGGGTGATAACGGTAAAGTGATTTACGCCAAAGGGGCGAACGTCACTGACGATAAAGGCATTGTCGATTTCCTTAACCTGTATGAGAAAGCGGTGCAGGTTGACCCGCGCTCGCCGCAGGAAATGATCGACGAAGCCGTCGCGGCGGCGAAGCAATCCGACGTGGTGGTTGCCGTGGTGGGCGAAGCGCAGGGCATGGCGCATGAGGCCTCCAGCCGCACCGACATCACTCTGCCGCAGAGCCAGCGCAATCTGATTGCCGCCCTCAAAGCCACCGGCAAACCGCTGGTGCTGGTGCTGATGAACGGGCGTCCGCTGGCGCTGGTGAAAGAGAATCAGCAAGCCGATGCGCTGCTGGAGACCTGGTTTGCCGGCACCGAAGGCGGCCACGCCATCGCCGATGTGCTGTTTGGCGATTACAATCCGTCGGGCAAACTGCCGATGTCTTTCCCGCGCTCGGTGGGGCAGATCCCAACCTACTACAGCCACCTGAATACCGGCCGGCCGTATAATCCGGAGAAGCCGAACAAGTACACCTCGCGTTACTTCGATGAAGCCAACGGCCCGCTGTATCCGTTTGGTTACGGCCTCAGCTACACCACCTTTAGCGTCTCCGATGTCACCATGTCGTCAGCCACCCTGCCGCACGACGGCAGCGTGACCGCCAGCGTGCAGGTGACCAACACCGGCAAACGCGAAGGGGCAACGGTCATTCAGCTGTATCTGCAGGACGTCACTGCCTCCATGAGCCGGCCGGTGAAAATGCTGCGCGGCTTTAAAAAGGTCAACCTCAAGCCGGGCGAAACGCAAACCGTCAGCTTCCCGATTGACGTCGACGCGCTGAAGTTCTGGAACCAGCAGATGAAATACGTTGCTGAGCCGGGCAAATTCAATGTCTTTATCGGCGTGGACTCCGCCCGCGTGAAGCAGAGCGAGTTTGAACTGTTGTAAGGAATAGCCCTTAAGCTCAACGTGACACGTTAAAGGCCGATTAATCGGCCTTTTCTTTTTCGTATCGCCAGCAAATGGACTACGCTTTTCTCTTAAGCTTCTGTAAGCGAAGCGCAAAAGAACTGAGGGAAGCGGGATGAAGATGGCAATGAAATGGTCCGGCGCGCTGGCGCTGGCCGCCCTGATAAGTGTGCCGCTGCAGGCGGCGGAGCCGGTGAAGGTCGGCTCGAAAATTGATACCGAAGGGGCGCTGCTGGGCAATATGATCCAGCAGGTGCTGGAAAGCCACGGCGTAAAAACGATTAATAAAATCCAGCTCGGCACCACGCCGGTGGTGCGCGGGGCGATTGTCGCCGGCGAGCTGGATATCTACCCGGAATATACCGGCAATGGCGCTTTCTTCTTTAAAGATGAAAACGACCCGGCGTGGAAGAATGCCCAACAGGGCTATGAGAAGGTGAAGCGTCTTGACCAGGAGAAACATCAGCTGGTATGGCTCACCCCGGCGCCAGCGAACAACACCTGGACCATCGCGGTGCGCCAGGACCTGGCGGAGAAAAATCACCTGACCTCGCTGGCCGACCTCAGCCGCTATCTGCAGCAGGGCGGCGAATTTAAGCTGGCGGCCTCGGCGGAGTTTATTGAGCGCCCGGACGCGCTGCCGGCGTTTGAAAAAGCGTATGGCTTCAACCTCAACCAGAACCAGCTGTTGTCGCTGGCCGGGGGGGATACGGCGGTGACCATCAAAGCGGCAGCGCAGCAGACCTCGGGCGTTAACGCGGCGATGGCCTACGGCACTGACGGCCCGGTCGCGGCGCTGGGGTTGCAGACGCTGAGCGACCCGCAGGGCGTGCAGCCGATTTATGCCCCGACGCCGGTGGTGCGCGAGGCCGTGCTCAAGGCCTACCCGCAGATCGCCGACTGGCTGAAGCCGGTCTTTGCCAGCCTCGATGAAAAAACCTTGCAGCAGCTGAACGCCCGTATTGCGGTGGAAGGCCAGGATGCGAAGCGCGTGGCGGCAGATTATCTGCAGCAGAAAGGCCTGCTGAAGTAAGCCACCGGTGACCATTCGCTGTACTCACCGCGTCGGCCTGCTGCTGACAGGTCTGTTGCTGGTTACGCTGGCGCTGCCGTTTATCACTTACGCGCCGAATCGCTTACTCTCCGGCGAAGGGCGTGGGCTGTGGCTGGTGATGCCCTGGCTCGCCGGCGTTCAGCTGGCGGCAGCCCTTGCCGGGATGCTGCTTTGCTGGCTGCCAGGCAGGGTCGTGCCGCTTATTCACCTGCTGCTGGCCGAACTGCTCTTCCCGCTGCTTATCTGGGGCAGCGGACAGGCGGCACTTGAACTCTCCCGACATGGCTCGCCGCTGGCGCGCACCTCGCCCGGCAGCGGTCTGTGGCTGTCGCTGGCGCTTTGTCTGCTGCTGGCCAGCGAGGCCATCCGTCATCTTACCGTCCGGCCGCTGTGGCGCTGGCTGCTCAATGCGCAGGTCTGGCTGTTGCCCATCATCCTGCTCGCCGTCGGGGGTCTCGATCAGCTCTCTTTGCTGAAGGAATATGCCAACCGCCAGGAAGTGTTTGACGACGCCCTGCGCCAGCATCTGCTTCTGCTGTTCGGCACCCTGCTGCCGGGCCTGCTCATTGGCCTGCCGCTGGGGGTATGGCTGTGGCGACGTCCGCGCTGGCAGGCGCCGGCCTTCACTGTGCTCAATGTGATCCAGACTATCCCGTCGGTGGCGCTTTTCGGCCTGCTGATTGCGCCACTTGCCGGCCTGGCGCGCTATTTCCCGGCGCTGGGCGAGCTGGGCGTCTCCGGGACCGGCGTGGCGCCAGCCCTGATCGCCCTGACGCTGTACGCGCTGCTGCCGCTGGTGCGCGGGGTGGTGACCGGCCTGCAGCAGGTGCCGGAGGATGCTCTGGAGAGCGCGACGGCGATGGGCATGAGCGCCGGGCAGCGCTTTCGTCAGGTGCAGCTTCCCCTGGCGATGCCGGTACTGTTGCGCAGTCTGCGGGTGGTCAGCGTGCAAACCGTCGGCATGGCGGTGGTGGCCGCGCTGATCGGCGCCGGCGGCTTTGGCGCGCTGGTGTTTCAGGGGCTGCTAAGCAGTGCGCTGGATCTGGTGTTGCTGGGTGTGGTGCCGACCATTGCCCTGGCGGTGGTGGTGGATGCCCTGTTCGCCCTGTGGGGCGCCTGGCTAAAAGGAGAGGCCAATGATTGAGTTTGAAGGGGTCAGTAAAGTGTTTGCCGGCCATCCGGCGGTGAAGGATCTGACCCTGCAGCTGCGCGAAGGCGCTTTCTCGGTGCTGGTGGGGACCTCCGGCTCGGGCAAGTCGACGACGCTGAAAATGATCAACCGCCTGCTGGAGCCGGACCGGGGCACTATTCGTTTTGCCGGCGAGGACATCCGCCAGCAGCCGGTCCTGACTCTGCGGCGGCGGATGGGCTATGCCATCCAGTCCATCGGCCTGTTTCCGCACTGGACGGTGGCGCAGAATATCGCCACTGTGCCGCAGCTGCAAAAATGGCCGCGAGCGAGGATCGCCGACCGGGTCGACGAGCTGATGGCGTTGTTAGGGCTGGAGGCGACGCTGCGCGACCGTTACCCGCATCAGCTTTCCGGCGGCCAGCAGCAGCGGGTGGGGGTGGCGCGGGCGCTGGCGGCGGATCCGGAGGTGCTGTTGATGGATGAGCCCTTCGGCGCCCTCGACCCGGTGACCCGCGAGGCGCTGCAGCAGGAGATGCTGCGCATCCACCGCCTGCTGGGCCGGACGATTGTGCTGGTGACCCATGATATTGACGAAGCGCTGCGTCTGGCGGACCACCTGGTGCTGATGGACGGGGGCGAGGTGGTCCAGCAGGGGGCGCCGCTGGAGATGCTCCTGCGGCCAAAAAATAGTTTTGTGCAGACCTTTTTTGGCCGCAGCGAGCTGGGCGTTCGCCTGCTGTCGCTGCGCGAGGTGGGGGACTATTTGCGTCCCGGCGAACGGCTGGCGGGTGAGGGGCTGACCGTCACCATGACCCTGCGGGAAGCGCTGTCGCAGTTTGTCGCCCGGCGCTGCGAGGCGCTGCCGGTGGTCGATGCCGACGGCAGGCCCTGCGGAACGCTGCATTTTGCCGATCTGCTGCGCCAGGAGATGAGCCATGAAGGCGCTTCGTGAGCCGCTGTGGTGGCTTATCGCGCTGTTTATCGGCCTGCTGGTAGGGCTGCCCTACAGCGCGCCGCTGTTCAGTCGGCTGTTCCCGGAACTGCCGCGGCCGGTCTATCTGCAGGAGAGCTTCTGGGCGCTAACCCTCGATCACGGCTGGCTGGTGGTGGCGTCCAGTCTCGCGGCAACCGCAGTGGGGCTGGGGGCCGGGGTGGCGGTCACCCGTCCCGCCGGCAGCGCGTTTCGCCCGCTGGTGGAGACGATCGCCGCTATCGGGCAGACCTTTCCGCCGGTGGCGGTGCTGGCGATGGCGGTGCCGGTGCTGGGATTTGGCTGGCTGCCCGCGCTCATCGCCCTCGCGCTGTATGGCATACTGCCGGTGCTGCAGGGAACGCTGGCCGGGCTGGGGTCGATACCGTCGGGGGTGTCAGGGGTGGCCGAAGGGATGGGAATGACCGGCTGGCAGCGTCTGTATAAGGTGGAGCTACCGCTGGCGGCCCCGGTGATACTGGCGGGGATCCGCACCTCGGTCATCGTCAATATTGGTACCGCGACCATTGCCTCGACGGTGGGGGCCAGTACGCTCGGGACGCCGATCATCATCGGTCTGAGCGGCTTTAATACCGCCTATATTGTGCAGGGGGCGCTGCTGGTGGCGCTGGCGGCGATTATCGTCGACCGCGCGTTTGAGCGTCTGACCCGCTGGATCAGCCGACACCGCCACGCACAATAAAGGAATAGCCGGCCAGCATCACGCCGCTGATCCCGCCGATGGCCATAAGTAAGAAGAGGGTGACGACCGCGATTTTCGCTGGCTTCATAATAGGCTCCTGATGTTAACAGGGGGATTATACGGTGAAGCACAGGTGTTAATGAAACATTAATTGCGGTTTAGCGCGCCGCGCCGGGGTTTTTGCCGCGTTTACAGAGCAACGCGCCGGAAAAAAGTGTGATCCTGTCCGTCATTTTTCATTTTTATGCAGGGCTTCAAAGAAAGTTTTCGCCAGTCAGGGTATGGTACGCGCTTTCAGGAATGTGTGGTTTGCGGGTATGTACGAGTTTGATCTGGTGTTGCTGCTGCTTCAGCAGATGTGCGTATTTTTGGTCATCGCGTGGTTGATGAGCAAAACCCGACTGTTTATCCCTCTGATGCAAGTCACCGTTCGCCTGCCGCACAAGCTGCTGTGCTACGTCACCTTCTCCATTTTCTGCATTATGGGGACCTATTTCGGTCTGCATATCGAAGACTCCATCGCCAACACCCGCGCCATCGGCGCCGTGATGGGCGGTCTGCTCGGCGGCCCGGTGGTCGGCGGGCTGGTGGGGCTGACCGGCGGCCTGCACCGCTACTCGCTGGGGGGAATGACCGCCTTAAGCTGCATGGTCTCCACCATCGTCGAGGGGCTGCTGGGCGGTCTGGTGCACAGCGTGCTGGTCAAACGCGGCCGGCCGGACAAAGTCTTTAGTCCGCTGACCGCCGGGGCGATCACCTTCGTGGCCGAGCTGGTGCAGATGATGATCATTCTGCTGATTGCCCGCCCGTTCCAGGACGCCCTGCATCTGGTGCAGAGCATTGCCGCGCCGATGATGGTCACCAATACCGTCGGTGCGGCGCTGTTTATGCGCATTCTGCTGGATAAACGGGCGATGTTCGAGAAATACACCTCCGCCTTTTCCGCCACGGCGCTGAAGGTGGCGGCGTCGACCGAGGGGATACTGCGTCAGGGATTCAACGAAGAGAACAGTATGAAGGTGGCCCAGGTGCTGATCCAGGAGCTGGATATCGGCGCGGTGGCGATCACCGATCGCGACAAGCTGCTGGCGTTTACCGGCATCGGCGACGATCACCATCTGCCGGGCAAGCCTATCTCCTCCTCGTATACGCAACGGGCGATTGAGACCGGGGAGGTGGTCTACGCCGACGGCAACGAGGTGCCTTACCGCTGCTCGATTCATCCGCACTGTAAGCTGGGGTCGACGCTGGTGATCCCCCTGCGCGGTGAGAACCAGCGGGTGATAGGCACCATTAAACTGTATGAGGCGAAAAATCGCCTGTTCAGTTCGATCAACCGCACCCTCGGGGAGGGGATTGCCCAGCTGCTGTCGGCGCAGATCCTCGCCGGGCAGTACGAGCGGCAGAAGGCGCTGCTGACGCAATCTGAAATCAAGCTCCTGCACGCTCAGGTCAACCCGCACTTCCTGTTTAACGCGCTTAACACGCTGAAGGCGGTGATCCGCCGCGACAGCGATCAGGCCGGCCAGCTGGTGCAGTATCTGTCGACCTTCTTTCGCAAGAACCTGAAACGGCCGACGGAAATTGTCACGCTTGCCGATGAGATCGAGCATGTTAACGCCTATCTGCAGATTGAGAAGGCTCGCTTCCAGGCTAACCTGCAGATCCAGATGGCGGTGCCCGAGGGGCTGGCGCATCACCAGCTGCCCGCTTTCACCCTGCAGCCGATCGTGGAGAACGCCATTAAGCATGGCACATCGCAACATCTTGGCGTCGGCGAAATTACCATTCGCGCCAGCCAGGACGATCGCTGGCTGCAGCTGGATATCGAAGATAACGCCGGACTGTACCGGGCCAACCCCCAGGCCAGCGGGCTGGGGATGAATCTGGTGGACAGGCGTCTGCGGGCGCGTTTTGGTGCCGACTGCGGCATCAGCGTCACCTGTGAACCGGAACGCTTTACCCGTGTCACCCTACGTTTGCCCCTGGAGGAGAATGCATGCTGAGAGTATTGATCGTCGATGATGAGCCGCTGGCGCGGGAAAATCTGCGCATTTTGCTGGAGACTCAGCGCGATATCGAGATCGTCGGCGAGTGCGGCAACGCGGTGGAGGCGATTGGCGCAGTTCATAAGCTGCGCCCTGACGTGCTGTTTCTCGACATCCAGATGCCGCGCATCAGCGGCCTGGAGATGGTCGGGATGCTCGACCCCGAGCATCGTCCCTATATCGTGTTTCTCACCGCCTTTGATGAATACGCGGTGAAAGCCTTTGAGGAGCACGCTTTTGACTATCTGCTCAAGCCGATTGAGGCCGCGCGGCTGGAGAAAACCCTGGCTCGCCTGCGTCAGGAGCGCAGCCTGCAGGACGTGTCGCTGCTGGATGATGCCCGGCAGACGCTGAAATACATTCCCTGTACCGGCCACAGCCGTATCTGGCTGCTGCAGATGGAGGATGTGGCCTTCGTCAGCAGCCGGATGAGCGGCATCTACGTGACCGATCGCGAAGGAAAAGAGGGCTTTACCGAGCTGACCTTGCGCACCCTCGAGAGCCGCACGCCGCTGCTGCGCTGCCATCGCCAGTATCTGGTGAATATGGCGCACCTGAAGGAGATTCGCCTGGAAGAGAACGGCCAGGCGGAGCTGCTGATGCGCGCCGGGCAAACGGTGCCGGTGAGCCGGCGCTATTTAAAAAGCCTGAAAGAAGCGATTGGCCTGTAAAACTGCTACACTGCGCCCCATTGCAACATCGACAGTAAAAGGCACTCATGCTCAGTAATGATATTCTTCGTAGCCTGCGCTACACCCTGAAAGCCAATAATAACGATATGGTGCGTATTCTTGCGCTTTGCGATATGGAATCCACCGCCGCCAACTTCGATACCTGGATGACGAAAGAGGATGAAGAGGGCTTTGTCCGCTGCCCGGATATTATCCTGTCGGGTTTCCTCAACGGCCTTATCTATGACAAGCGCGGCAAAGATGATTCGGCGCCGGAGCTGGCGCTGGAGCGTCGGGTGAATAACAACACGGTGCTGAAAAAGCTGCGGATCGCCTTCTCGCTGAAAACGGACGATATCCAGGCGATCATGAGCGAGCAGAAATATCGCGTGTCGGTGCCGGAAATCACCGCCATGATGCGCGCCCCGGAGCATAAAAACTACCGCGAGTGCGGGGATCAGTTTATGCGCAACTTCCTGCGCGGGTTGACCCACCGGGTGCATCACCCGAAGGCGTGATATTTAGCCGGGTGGTGGCTTCGTCTTACCCGGCCTACAAAACCCGTAGGCCCGTGCAAACGTAGCGCCGCCGGGCAAAAAAAAGCCGGAGATACTCTCCGGCTTTTTTGTTATTTCACCTGCTGACCCGGCTTCGCGCCGTCGTCAGGGCTTAACAGGAAGATATCCTTCCCGCCAGGGCCGGCGGCCATCACCATGCCCTCGGAGATGCCGAAGCGCATTTTGCGCGGCGCCAGGTTGGCGACCATCACCGTCAGGCGACCAATCAGCGGCTGCGGATCCGGGTAAGCGGAACGGATGCCGGAGAAGACGTTACGTTTCTCGCCGCCGAGATCCAGCGTCAGGCGCAGCAGCTTGTCGGAGCCCTCGACGAATTCCGCGTTTTCAATCAGCGCCACGCGCAGATCGACTTTGGCGAAATCGTCAAAGCTGATGGTCTCCTGAATCGGATCGTCCGCCAGCGGGCCGCTGACCGGCGCCGCAGTGGCTTTCACCTCTTCTTTAGAGGCTTCCACCAGGGCTTCCACCTGTTTCATCTCGATGCGGTTGTACAGCGCCTTGAACGGATTCACCTTATGCGCCAGCAGCGGCTGCTGAATGGCATCCCAGCTCAGTTCGCTGTTGAGGAATGCCTCCGCACGTGCGGCCAGCTGCGGCAGCACCGGCTTCAGCCAGGTCATCAGCACGCGGAACATGTTCAGGCCCATGGTGCAGATGGCCTGCAGGTCGGCGTCGCGGCCTTCCTGTTTCGCCACCACCCACGGCGCCTGCTCGTCGACGTAGCGGTTAGCCACGTCGGCGAGGGCCATGATTTCGCGGATGGCCTTACCGAACTCGCGGCTGTCCCATGCTTCGCCGATGCTTTCTGCCGCGTCGGTGAAGGTTTTGTACAGCGCCGGGTCGGCCAGCTCAGCGGCCAGCACGCCGTCGAAACGCTTGCTGATAAAGCCGGCGTTGCGCGAGGCGAGGTTAACCACCTTGTTGACGATGTCGGCGTTAACGCGCTGGATAAAGTCTTCCAGGTTCAGGTCGATGTCATCGATGCGCGAAGAGAGCTTGGCGGTGTAGTAGTAGCGCAGGCTGTCGGCATCGAAATGGTTCAGCCAGGTGCTGGCCTTAATAAAGGTCCCGCGCGACTTGGACATCTTCGCGCCGTTAACCGTCACGTAGCCGTGCACGAACAGGTTGGTCGGTTTACGGAAGTTGCTGCCTTCCAGCATCGCCGGCCAGAACAGGCTGTGGAAGTAGACAATGTCCTTGCCGATAAAGTGATACAGCTCGGCCGTGGAGTCTTTCTTCCAGTATTCGTCGAAGCTGGTGGTGTCGCCACGCTTGTCGCACAGGTTCTTGAAGGAGCCCATGTAGCCGATCGGCGCGTCCAGCCAGACGTAGAAATATTTGCCCGGCGCGTTGGGAATTTCGAAGCCGAAGTACGGCGCATCGCGGGAGATGTCCCACTGCTGCAGGCCGGATTCGAACCACTCCTGCATTTTGTTCGCTACCTGCTCCTGCAGCGCGCCGCTGCGGGTCCACGCCTGCAGCATTTCGCTGAACGACGGCAGGTCGAAGAAGAAGTGCTCGGAGTCACGCATCACCGGCGTAGCGCCGGAGACCACCGATTTCGGGTCGATAAGTTCGGTGGGGCTGTAGGTCGCGCCGCACACTTCGCAGTTATCGCCATACTGGTCCGGAGATTTGCACTTCGGACAGGTGCCTTTCACAAAACGGTCCGGCAGGAACATGCCTTTTTCCGGATCGTAGAGCTGAGAGATGGTGCGGTTTTTAATAAAACCGTTCTCTTTCAGACGGGTGTAGATAAGCTCCGACAGCTCGCGGTTCTCGTCGCTGTGCGTCGAGTGATAGTTATCATAGCTGATGTCGAAGCCGGCGAAATCGGTCTGATGCTCCTGACTCATTTCGCCAATCATCTGCTCCGGAGTGATACCGAGCTGCTGCGCTTTGAGCATGATCGGCGTGCCGTGGGCGTCGTCGGCGCAGATGAAGTTGACCTCGTGGCCGCGCATTCGCTGGTAACGGACCCAGACATCAGCCTGGATGTGCTCCAGCATGTGGCCGAGGTGGATGGAGCCGTTGGCGTACGGCAGGGCGCACGTTACCAGAATTTTCTTCGCGACTTGAGTCATAGTGAGCATTACATCTTCTGTTGTAAAAAGGGCTTCCGATATTACCAAAAGGGCTGTGGGTGCGCCATAAATGGCTGCCCATATATGGATAATCGTTAGCTGTGATAAACTCTGTGATTACTGAAAGCATCTCAAAACAACAAAGGAGTCGGGATGAATTCGCAATCCCAGGCCAAATCCCCTGAGCGCCTACGTGCGATGGTCGCCGGGACGCTGGCCAATTTCCAGCACCCAACCCTGAAGCATAATCTCACCGCCCTCAAGGCGCTGCACCATGTCGCCTGGCTGGACGATACCGTTCATATTGAGCTGCAGATGCCGTTCGTCTGGAGCAGCGCCTTCGAAGTGCTGAAAGAGCAGTGCAGCGCCGAGCTGCTGCGCATCACCGGCGCGAAGGCCATCGACTGGAAGCTGACCCACAGCATCGCGACCCTCAAGCGCGTGAAAAACCAGCCCGGAGTCAACGGCGTGAAGAACATTATCGCCATCAGCTCCGGCAAAGGCGGCGTCGGTAAATCTTCTACTGCCGTAAACCTGGCGCTGGCCCTGGCGGCGGAAGGGGCGAAGGTGGGCATTCTGGATGCCGATATCTACGGTCCGTCGATTCCGACCATGCTGGGCGCCGAAGACAGTCGCCCGACCTCGCCGGACGGCACCCATATGGCGCCGATCATCAAGTATGGCCTGGCCACCAACTCTATCGGCTACCTGGTGACCGACGACAACGCCATGGTCTGGCGTGGTCCGATGGCCAGCAAGGCGCTGATGCAGATGCTGCAGGAGACCCTGTGGCCGGATCTCGACTACCTGGTGCTGGATATGCCGCCGGGCACCGGCGACATCCAGCTGACCCTGGCGCAGAACATTCCGGTGACCGGTGCGGTGGTGGTCACCACGCCGCAGGACATCGCGCTGATCGACGCCAAAAAAGGCATCGTGATGTTCGAGAAAGTGGAAGTGCCGGTGCTGGGGATCGTGGAAAACATGAGCATGCATATCTGCAGCAACTGCGGGCACCACGAGCCTATCTTCGGCACCGGCGGCGCGCAAAAACTGGCCGAGAAATACCACACCCAGCTGCTGGGTCAGCTGCCGCTGCATATTACGCTGCGGGAAGATCTGGATAACGGCACGCCGACGGTGGTGGCGCGTCCGGACAGCGAATTTACCGACATCTACCGCCAGCTGGCGGGCCGGGTGGCGGCCCAGATGTACTGGCAGGGAGAAGTGATCCCGGGTGAGATTGCCTTCCGCGCCGTTTAAGGCCGCGGCGAGCGCATCAGCCAGTATCTGCCCTCGGGCGACGCGCCCTGTGCTTCGATGGTCCAGCCATGACGCTGGTAGAAGCGCAGGGCGTTTTTATTTTCCATCAGGCATTTCAGCGTTCCGCTGACGGTAAAGCTCCGTTCGACCTGCGCCAGCAGCGCGCTGCCGATATGTTTGCCCTGCCAGTCGGGGTCGACAAACAGATGGTGAAGGAAATTATCGGCGGTCCATACGGCGGCAAAGCCCACCGGCTGGCCGTCGCATTCCGCGACCCACAGTTGTTCATCCGCGGTGGCGGCATCGAAATCCTCCAGCCGCCACGCCGCGGCGGGAAGCCAGGTCCACGATAAACTGCGCGCCCGCAGGAAGATCTTGCGCAGCGCCGGAGAGTCCGCTGGCTCGCCGGGGCGGACGTGGAGGTTGCGCGGATCAGCGATGATAGAAGATCTCGCCATCGTACACTTTGAGAATTTTGCCTTCGGTATCGGTGATCAGCACGTAGTTACCGCCCATGTAGGTCCAGTGGCTGCCGGCGTCCGGTGCAGGCAGGTTACGCTGCTGCCACTGTTTGATGTTGTATTCCGGGGTGAGGTACATCGCCGGAACGGTGTCGCCGATGTGAAACTGGGTGAAATCGGCAGTGAACTCTTTCAGCGCATACTGATCGATCCCCGCGGCAGTAGCCGTCCAGCTGGCGCCAGCGGTGGCAAGAAGTACGCCCAGAAGCATCATTTTTGTTTTACGCATAATTTCCTCAATATTACCTGGACTCAAATTAGCAGCCTCGTATCATTCCTGATGCGTTGCTGAAATGGCAAGCACTGGATTTTTAAAAAGTGTAAGCAAAACACGGCACAAGTCTTGCGCCGCTTGCGTTGCAGCGACGGTGATGCGTATTTTGGGAGCAATCTGAAGCAGGGGAGAATCGGCATGTTCAGGCTGGAAGATCTGACCTTATTTGTCCGCGCCGCGGCACTGGGCAGTTTTAGCGACGCGGCGCGCGAGGCCGGACAGCAGCCGGCGCAGGTCAGCGCGGCGATTAAGCGTCTGGAGACGATCCTCAATATTCGCCTGTTTGCCCGTTCGACCCGCAGCCTGCGCCTGACGCCGGAGGGGGAGACCTGGCTGCCCTACGCCACCCAGATGCTCGATACCCTCGAGGCCGGTCTGCAGAAGATCCAGACCCCGGACGATGAAGTTCGCGGCATGTTGCAGATTGCCGTGCCGTCGGACCTCGGGCGTAACCTGCTCCTGACCCTGTTCCGTGATTTCCGCCAACGCCACCTGGCGCTGCGTCTGCGGTTGCTCTTTTCCGACCAGCTAACCGACGTGTTTAAAGATCCGGTGGACGTCGCGTTTCGCTATGGTAATAACGACGATGCCTCGTTTATCTCGCTGCCGGTGGCGCCGGAAAATCGTCGGGTGCTGGTGGCCTCGCCTGAGTGGATCGCCCGCCACGGCGAGCCGCAGACCCTCGAGGAGCTCAGCCAGCACAATGCGTTGATCTACATTTTGCGCGGCCGTCCGTTCGACCGCTGGTCGCTGAGCCTCGACGGCGTGGTTCAGCAGCAGAAGGTCTCCGGCACGGTGATGAGCGATGACGCCGAGGTGATCCGTCGGCTGGCGGTGGCCGGGGAGGGCATTGCCTATAAATCGATGCTCGACGTCAGCGACGATCTGCGGGCGGGGCGCCTGCGGCGCCTGCTGCCGCGTTATCAGGGGGATGTGGTGCCGTTGAATCTGATTTGTCCGCACCGCAAACAGCTCTCTGCCGCGGTGCGTTTGTTATATGAAGAGGTGAAATCACATTGTGAAGGGCTTAATGCCTGACTAAGGTCGCGAAGTAATACACCAGCGGGACAGCCAGCACCCACAGGCCAATCGGGATTTCCCGCCACTTACCGGCGATGGCCTTGATCACAATGTAAAACAGCAGCCCGCCGGCAATCCCGGTGCCAAAGCTGTTGGCGATAAGCGTAATCATCACCATCATCAGCACCGGCAGCCCGTCGGTGAAGTTGCCAAGATCCACTTTGCGCAGGCCGCTGAACATGTTCAGGCCAATCAGGATCAGCGCCGGGGCGGTGGCTTCTTTCGGGATCATCAACGCCACCGGCGTGAACAGCAGCATCAGCAGGAACATTACCGCCGCCGACAGCGCGGTGAGGCCGGTTTTGCCGCCGGCTTCCGCTGCCGCCGAAGACTCAATCAGCGCCGTCGCCGCCGGAATGCCCACCCACGGGCCGAGCGCGGCGGCAATCGAATCGACCATAAACGGGCGATTAATCTGCGGCATGTTGCCTTCTTCATCCAGCAGACCCGCCTCGCCGCCCACCGCCAGCGTCGTCCCCATGGTGGAGAAAAACTCAGAGGCGAAAAAGACGAACAGGAACGGCAGGAAGGCGATGTTTAACGCCCCCAGCAGGTCAACCTGCCCCAGCACCGGGGTTAGCGAATGGGGAACGTCGATAAAACTTGTCGGCAGATGGGTGACGCCGAAGGGGATGCCCACCAGCGTGGCGCACAGAATGGCCCACAAAATCGCGCCCGGAACCTTACGCGCCTGCAGGGCTATCGCCAGGAACAGGCCGCACAGCGCCACCAGCGCGCCGGGGGCGAGAAAGTCGCCGAGCATCAGCGCGTTGGTTTTAGCATTGGCCAGCAACAGCCCGGCATTGCGAAAGCCGAGCACGGCGACAAACAGGCCGATGGAGGCGGTGAGCCCCAGCTTGATCGACTGCGGCACCGAGCGGGTGACCACTTCGCGCAGGCCAAAGCGGGTCAGCAGAAAGAAGAGGATCCCCGACCAGCAGGCAATCCCGAGGCCAGTCTGCCAGCCAATCCCTTCGCTACCGGCCAGCGTCACTCCCACCAGCACCGAGCCGCCAATCCCCGGGCCGACGATAAACGGCAGGTTGGCATAAAACGCCATCAGCAGAGAGCCGACGACGAAGACCAGAATGGTGCCGGTGGTGGCGGCGCCTTTGTCCATCCCGCCGATCGCCAGCAGCCCCGGGATGACCACCAGTAAATAGGCGGCGGCGAGAAAACCGGTGATCCCGGCCAGGCATTCGGTGCGTAGCGTACCGCCGCGCGAGCGCAGCGCAAAGCGGCGCTCCAGCCAGTTAGCGCGGTCGGATGAGTGAAGTGTGTTATCGGCCATGCTCAGGCTCCCTGAGGATTATTGTTGTGATCGGTTGGCTCCGGGGTCTCCCGGCAGGCTATCAACGGGTCGACTATCTGACGGCTGCCGCCGTCGGTCAGACCCAAATCGGTTAAATGCGGCCCGGTGTTACAGGCAAGGCAGGTTCCTTCAATGGCCTTGAACACCCGGTACGGCGGTTCCCAGTCGGCGACTTGGCTGCTCAGATCGCGCAGCTCGCGGAACTGACGCGCCAGCTCGGCGGCCGGGAGATCCGACAGCATGCCGGCAATCGGCATCGCCACATGGGCAAGGATCTCGCCCTGTTGCGCCAGCGCCATCCCGCCGCCGGAGGCGATAAGCTGGTTGGCCGCCAGCGCCATATCATCAGCGTCGCGCCCGAGCACCACCAGATTGTGCGAGTCGTGGGAGTAGCTGGTGGCGATGGCGCCGCGCAGCTCACCCCAGCCTTCGAGCAGGGCGATTTGCGGTGTCGCCTGGTGGCGACCGTGGCGGTGCTTAACCCAGATCAGACTGAAGCCGGCGGGCAGCTGGACTTTCCCGTCACGAACCTGCACCTCCACTTCGCCCCACTGGGTGAAGCGCGCGCCGCGGATATGACGCAGGCGGGCGACGCCGTGACGAATGTCCTGGACGCGCAGAATAAAGTCATCGGCGCGGAGGGGGGCGATCTGCAAAGTATCGCGCGGCGGCGTCACGCCCGGCGCGGGGGCGATCGGCTTCAGCAGGCGGCCAGCATGGGCCAGCCGTTCCCCCCCTACGTAGACTTCACGGGCCACCAGTTTCTCCAGGGAATCAAACACCACCAGATCCGCGCGCCGCCCGGCGGCAATCAGCCCGAGATCGTGGCGCTGCAGGCGAATAGCGGCGTTGAGGGTGGCGAATCGCAGCGCATCGACCGCCGGTAAACCGTGCTCGATCAGCAGGTTAAGCAGGGCGATGATCCCGCCTTTCTCCAGCAGCATATCCGGCGGTACGTCATCGGTGCAGACGGTGATTTGCGAGGAGAGGTGCGGCAGCGTTGTTAACGCCGCGACGATATCCGGCAGCAGATAGGGGTGCGAACCGCGGATCTCGATCGTCAGACCGGCGCGCAGTTTTTCCAGCGCGTCGTCCGCTGAGGTCAGTTCATGATCGGAGGTGACGCCGGCGGCGAGGTAGGCCTGCAGGTCAGCGCCGCTCAGGCCGCGGGCGTGGCCTTCAATCAGTTTGCCGCTGTTGAGACCGGCCTGGACAATCTCCTGCATCCGTTCGCTACCGTGCAGCACGCCGTGCATATCCATCACTTCCGCAACACCGCGCACTTCCGGCCAGCCGAGCATGGTCTCCATCTCCGCGCCGGCGAAATCGGCGCCGGACATTTCGAGGCCTGGCGTGGAGGGGACGCTGGACGGCGCGGCGACCATCACCTGCAGCGGCAGATGGCGGCTGGCGTCAACCGCGTAGCGCACGCCATCGACGCCGAGGACGTTGGCCAGCTCATGCGGATCCCAGAACACCGCGGTGGTGCCCTGGGTGAGGACGATTTCCGCGTAGCGCTCCGGCGGCAGGTGCGAGCTTTCGAGGTGTACGTGGGTGTCCATCAGGCCGGGGGACAGGTAGCCACCGGCAAGGGAACGCACTTCATGGGCGTCGGCGCGGCTGCCGCGCGGGTGGACGCTGGCGATCATTTCGCCGACGATACCGACGTCAGCGGGGCGAATTTCGCCCGTGGCCATATCGACGATCTGCGCATCGACCAGCAGCAGATCAAACGGGGATTCGCCGCGCGCGGCCTGCACGGCGCGACGACGGACTTGAGCATTGCTGGACATAACCACTCCGGCACAAGGATAATGCGGATACTCTATGGGCACAGCAAACGTTTGCCCAGATGAATAAATTTATCACCCGATAAGCTCGGGTTATTGTGCAGGACCACCGTAGCGAACCCGATAATGAACGAACCCTGGCGGCGGCTGCCCGCGCTCTCTCTTAAACAGCTTCAGTATTTCGTCACTCTGGCCCAGCTGCGCCATTTTACCGATACCGCCAGTCGGCTGGCGATTAGCCAGCCGGCGTTGAGCAGCGCGCTGCGGCAGATTGAAACGGTGCTCGGCGGCAAGCTGGTCAACCGTACCGCTTCGGCGGTCACCCTGACTGAACTGGGGGCGGCGATTTTACCCCACGCCCAGCGGATCCTCAGCGTGGCGCAGGCGGCCTTTTTCGATATGCAGCAGATCGTCGAGGCGGGCGGCGACGGGACAGTGCGCATCGGTCTGGTGCCGTCGGTCAGTTCGCTGCTGTTTCCGCTGCTGCCGCAGACCCTGGCCCAGGCCTTTCCGCGTCTGCGCATTGAATTTCACGATCAGACCAACGATGCGCTTATCCAGGCGCTGCAGCGCGGCGAGATTGATTTCGGCATCGGGGCGATCGACAGTTCTGTGCCTGGTGAACTGCTGGTCTATGCGCTACGCGAAGATCCCTTCGTGGCGGTGCTGCACCGCGACGATCCGCTGGCCGCGCAGGCGCACTTGCCGTGGAAACAGCTGGTGGGGCGGGACATTGCCGTGTTCTCGAAAGGTAATATTCAGCGGCTGGTGGCGGCATTAGTGGAGAGCCATCGCCTGACGCTGACCACCCGCTATCAGGTGGACTATATCGAAACCCTGTATGGACTGGTGCGCTCGCGCTTAGCGGTGGCCATTCTGCCGGCGCTGTACACTACCCATTTGCAGGACCCGGCGCTCAAGATCGCCCACCTGCAGCAGCCGGCGTTGACCCGTACGGTGGCCCTGATGCGCGGCCCGCAGGCGCTGCCGCCGCTTATCGAAGCCTGTTTTTCCCTGCTGCAGGGAGAATTGCGTCGCGCTGATGCCTGTTCCGCGCATTGATTGTCGTGGCGGGGGGATCAAAAAATCCCCCGCGGCCTGACCGGCGACGGGGGATGTCCGCGTTAAACGCTTATGGTGTGACGATATTGAACCAGAAGGCAAACGTGTCCATGTAGCTCAGCATTTCGTCGAGCTTAGCGCCATTGCCGCTAATCTTGACCTCGCCCTGAGCTTCAGCCTGCTTCAGCGTTTCCTGCTTGAGGATTATCTTGTTCAGAGTATCGCGACTGAGTGTGATGCTGGCGTCGGCGTTGTCCGCCACCGCGTTGGCGGTATGGTTAAGCACACCGTTTTCCAGCTCCAGTTTGTACTTGCCGCCGTCTTTACCCAGGTCGATGTTAAAGACCGCTTTAGCCGCCCCGGCTTTTTCGCCGTTGATATGCACCCCAAGGTAATCGAAGAACATTTCTGGCGTCATCGCCCGCACGGTATCCGGGCTGGCGGTGTTCGGCGTCGGCAGTTTCTGCACGCCGTTACGTAGCTCCTGAGCGCCGGTGAGGTAGAAGTTGCGCCAGGTCCCGGCTTCCGCCTGATATCCGAGCTGCTCCAGGGCATCGGCTTCCAGATCACGCGCCTGCTGATTGTGCGGATCGGCGAAGACGATTTTGCTGGTCACCTGGGCCACCCAGCGGTAGTTCCCCTGCTGGTAGTCGGCTTTGGCTTTCTGCATGATGGCATCGGCGCCGCCCATATATTCCACGAACTTCTTCGCCGCCTGCTCTGGCGGCAGTTCGTCGAGGGTGGCCGGGTTGCCATCGAACCAGCCGAGGTAGAAGACGTAGGTCGCTTTTACATCGTGGCTGACGGAACCGTAGTAGCCGCGGCTGGACCACTGTTTCTCCAGCGAATCCGGCAGCTTGAAGTTGGCGGCGATCTCATCGCGGGTCATGCCTAAGTTCGCCATACGCAGGGTCTGATCGTTGATATAGCGATACATATCGCGCTGACCTTTCATCAGTTTAACGATATTGTCGTTCCCCCAGGTCGGCCAGTGGTGCTGAGCGATAATCACTTCCGCTTCGTTGCCCCAGCGGTCGATGGCGGCGTTGATGTATTTCGACCACGCCAGCGGATCGCGGATTTTGGCGCCGCGCAGCGAATAAGTATTGTGCAGGGTATGGGTCACATCCTCTGCCGCCTCGATCATTTTCTTCTCTTTGACATACCACAGCATTTCAGACGGCGCTTCCGAGCCCGGCGCCATCATAAAGTCATAGGTCAGGCCGTCGATCACCTCCTGCTGACCGGTATGGGTAATGTAATGGGTCGGCGGGATCAGCGTGACGGTACCCGCGGAGGTGGTGGTGCCGAGGCCAGCGCCGACCTGTCCCTTAGCGTCCGGCTTCAGCAGGTTGCCATACATATAGCTGGCGCGGCGGCTCATCGCAGTACCGGCCATGATGTTCTCGGAAACCGCTTCCTCCATAAAGCCGGCAGGGGCGTAAATCTTCACTTTACCGGCTTTCACGTCAGCTTCATCGACTACGCCACGGATACCGCCGTAGTGGTCCACATGGCTGTGGGTAAACAGCACCGCCACCACCGGTTTCTTCGGCCGGTGGGCAAAATAGAGCGCCAGAGCCTCTTTGGCCGGTTCGGCACTCAGCAAGGGGTCGATGACTGTAATCCCGGTTTTGCCTTCGATAATGGTCATATTGGAAAGATCGAGATTACGGATCTGGTAAACGCCATCGGTAACTTTGAACAAGCCGCCGATATTGAGTAATTGTGACTGTCGCCACAGGCTGGGATTAACAGTGTCCGGCGCCTTTTCGCCTTCTTTGACGAAATCATATTTGGCGGGATCCCAGATAATATTTCCCTGTGCGCCTTTGAGCATCGCTGGCGGCAGGGGGGCGATAAAGCCCTGATGGGCGTTGTTAAAGTCGGTTTTATCCGCAAACGGCAGTTTGTTGTATAGCGCCTGATTCGCCTCACGCGTGGCCGGTGTGGCATCCTGTTGTGGCGCGGCGGCGAAGGCGGTGACCGATACAGAGGATAACAGACCGGCCAGCGCCAGATTTTTGGCTATCTGATTTAATTTCATGACTACCTCTCAGGTAATTTATTCCGCGGAAATAAAAAAATATTTTCCGTTTTTAAAAATGAATGGCATGCGGTTTATTCTAAAGACAAATATTGTGCTGAATAGTCCCATATGGGACTGACAGGGTGTTGCTTAAGGATCCGCTCGTCTTCGCCGGACGAGGGCTGCTATACTGTTGCTAACGGCGCAGGCGAGGGCAGAGGATGAATTTCCAGGAAATACATAGTTATTATAAAACGTTAGCCATAGCCGACTTTTTTGCCGATATCGTTACGGAAGGTGAAGAGATTATTCTCCCGGCTAATAAAAAATGGCGCCCGGAGTCGGGTTATATTTATTTTTGTACCGAGGGTTCGTTATCAATATTAATGCCGGATGATGGCTTGAGTATCGGTAATTCCATTGAGTATATGCCGATTGGCCTGATGGAGCGGTATTGCCCGCTGGCGAAATTTGAATATACAGGCAGTGGCCCGGTGACGCTGCGAAAAATCACTTACGCGGCCTTCGATCGTCTGTTTATTGAAAATCATCCGCAGCGCGTTGAGGCGCTGGCGAAAGTGCTGGTGTTCATGAGTATCTTTACCATCGACCTGCACAATGAACGCCGTCAGGTGACCAGCTATCAGACGATTCGCCCGATGCTATATCGCTATCTTTATCGACAGCACACCCATGAGGGTGAAAATGAGGGACTGGCGTTATTTATCATCAGACGTACCAATCTTTCGCGCACCCATGTGTTTCGCGTGCTGGCGGACTTAAAGGCGGGGGGATACATCACCATGAAACGGGGCAAGCTTATCTCTATCGATCGCCCGCTGCCCGTGGACTATTGAACGACGCTGAGAAGGGTAACAAGGCGGGATCGCCGCCTTGTTACTCAGGATGGCCGTCAGCAGATCATTACGGCGTCACGATGTTAAACCAGAAGTCAAACTTATCCATATAGCCCAGCATTTCATCGAGTTTAGCCCCGTTACCGCTGATTTTAACTTCCCCTTTCTCTTCCGCCTGCTTCAGGGTCTCTTCTTTGAGAATGATTTTATTCAGGGTGGCGCGATCCAGCGTCAGGGTGGCATCCGCCTCTTTCGCTTCCGCATTCGCGGTGTGGTTCAGCACGCCGTTTTCCAGTTCCAGCTTATATTTGCCGCCGTCATTGCCCAGATCGATATTGAACACCGACTTCGCATTGCCCGCTTTTTCGCCATTGATATGGACCGCCAGGTAATCAAAGAACATTTCCGGGGTCATGGCGCGGACGGTGTCCGGGCTGGCGGTGTTCGGGGTCGGGCCTTTCACCACGCCGTTACGCAGCTCCTGGGCGCCGGTGAGGTAGAAGTTACGCCACGGGCCGGACTCCGCCTGATAGCCTAACTGCTCCAGGGCATCGGCTTCCAGATTACGCGCCTGCTGGTTGTTGGGGTCGGCGAAGACAATTTTGCTGACCACCTGGGCGACCCAGCGGTAGTTACCTTGGTCGTAATCTTCTTTCGCTTTCTTCAGGATCGCATCCGCGCCGCCCATATAATCGACGAATTTCTTCGCCGCTTCTTCCGGCGGCAGTTCGTCGAGGGTGGCCGGGTTGCCGTCGTACCAGCCGAGATACAGCACGTAGGTCGCTTTCACATCGTGGCTGACCGAGCCGTAGTAGCCGCGGTTAGCCCAGGTGTTGGCCAGACTGTCCGGCAGCTTAAAGTTAGCGGCGATTTCATCGCGGGTCAGGCCTTCGTTAGCCATCCGCAGGGTCTGGTCGTTGATGTAACGATACAGATCACGCTGGCTCTTCAGCAGGTTAACCACGTTCTCGTTGCCCCAGGTCGGCCAGTGGTGCTGAGCCATAATGATCTCAGCCTTATCGCCCCAGCGGACGATCGCCTGGTTGATATATTTCGACCACGGTAGCGGTTCACGGATCTTCGCCCCGCGCAGCGAGTAGGTGTTATGCAGGGTATGGGTGACGTCTTCTGCGGATTCGATCAGTTTCTTCTCTTCGATATACCACAGCATTTCTGACGGCGCTTCGGAGCCCGGCGCCAGCATAAAGTCGTAGGTCAGGCCGTCGATAACTTCTTTCTGACCGTCCTTGTCAATAATGTTGGTTGGCGCAATCAGGGTGACGGTACCCGCAGAGGTGGTGGTACCCAGACCGGCGCCCACCTGGCCTTTGGCGTCTGGTTTCAGCAGGTTGCCGTACATATAGCTGGCGCGGCGGCTCATGACGTTCCCGGCCATGATGTTTTCCGCCACTGCGGCTTCCATAAAGCCGGCTGGCGCGTAGATTTTCACTTTGCCGGATTTCACATCCGCTTCATCAACCACCCCGCGCACGCCGCCGTAGTGGTCAACGTGGCTGTGGGTGTAGATCACCGCGACGACCGGTTTTTTACCGCGGTTTTTGTAGTACAGGTCCATGCCCACTTTGGCGGTTTCTGCCGAGACCAGCGGGTCAACGACGGTGATCCCCTCTTTACCCTCAATAATCGTCATATTTGAGAGATCGAGGTTGCGGATCTGGTAGACCCCGTCCGTCACTTCAAACAGGCCGCTGATGTTAATCAACTGCGACTGGCGCCACAGGCTCGGGTTCACTGTCTCCGGCGCTTTTTCCCCTTCTTTGATGAAGGCATACTGGCCCGGATCCCAGATAACATTGCCTTGTTCGCCTTTAATGACTTCCGGCGGCAGGGCGGCAATAAAGCCTTTATGCGCATTGGTGAAATCGGTGTTATCGGAGAAGGGAAGTTGATTGTAGAGGGCATCGTTCGCTTTTTTGGTCGCTTCGGTCGCCTCTTTGGCTGACGTATCCGCCCAGGCGGCGAAAGCGAGACTATTTAATAAACCCGCTAACGCTAACCCTTTCACTATCGGGGTCAATTTCATTGGAATCCTCATTAATTGCATGGTTCGTTCGGTTTTACCGATCTAATGCAGGTGACTGTTTGTTACAGATTTTCTAAATATAACCATGCATTAACATTCATCCAGTTTTGCTTACAAAAAATGCGTGTTTTACTCCTTTTGTAGTACTTACATAAACGGGAAAAGAAATCAGGTTGGCTTGTGTTACACCGCCACATTTCGTACCCTGCTGACTGGAAATGTTGTACCGCTTTTATGACTCGGGGTGCCCTTCTTCGTTGAAGGCTGAGAAATACCCGTACCACCTGATCTGGATAATGCCAGCGTAGGGAAGTCAGAGACCGCAGGGTCATTGCTTCTCCCTCGTCTGGCGGGAGCAAACCATGCCTGAGCTGCTGAATCCCGCGCCTGTCGCGCACCTGCGCCACCTGCTGCGCGCCCATTCCCCCCTAGTCCACTGCATGACCAATGACGTGGTGCAGACCTTTACCGCCAATGTTCTGCTGGCCGTCGGCGCCTCGCCGGCGATGGTGATCGATCCCCGCGAAGCGGCGCAGTTTGCCGCCATCGCCGATGCGCTGTTAATTAACGTCGGTACCCTGACCGAAGATCGCGCCGTGGCCATGCGCGCCGCGGTAGAGCACGCCCATCAGGCCGGGAAGCCCTGGACGCTGGATCCGGTGGCGGTCGGCGCACTGACCGTGCGCACGGACTTTTGTCATGAGCTGCTGGCCCTGCAGCCGGCGGCCATTCGCGGCAATGCCTCTGAAATTCTGGCGCTGGCCGGGATGAGCGCCGGCGGGCGCGGGGTGGATACCACCGATACGGCCGCCGCGGCGCTGCCGGCAGCCCAGGCGCTGGCTCGTCGGCTGGCTACCGTGGTGGCGGTCACTGGCGAGGTGGACTACGTCACTGACGGCGAGCGGGTGCTCAGCGTGGCGGGGGGTAATCCGCTGATGACCCGGGTGGTGGGCACCGGCTGCGCGCTGTCGGCGGTGGTGGCGGCGAGCGCGGCGCTGCCGGGAGACCGGCTGGAAAACGTGGCCGCCGCCTGCGGGCTGATGAAGCAGGCCGGGGAGATCGCCGCCCGTCAGGGAGGCCCTGGCAGCTTTATTCCGGCGTTTCTCGACGCGCTGTATCAGGAGGTGCAGGGATGAAACGCATCAACGCCCTGACCATCGCCGGCACCGATCCCAGCGGTGGGGCCGGTATCCAGGCCGATCTGAAAACCTTCTCCGCGCTGGGGGCCTATGGCTGCTCGGTGATCACCGCCCTGGTGGCGCAGAATACCCGTGGCGTGCAGTCGGTCTATCGCATCGAACCGGATTTTGTGGCCGCGCAGCTCGACTCGGTGTTCGGCGATGTGCGTATCGATACCACCAAAATCGGCATGCTGGCGGAGACCGATATTGTGGAAGCCGTGGCCGAGCGGCTGGCGCGCTACCGGGTGGCCAACGTGGTGCTGGATACCGTCATGCTGGCGAAAAGCGGCGATCCGCTGCTGTCGGCCTCGGCGGTGGAGACCCTGCGTCAACGATTGTTGCCGCAGGTGTCATTGATCACCCCGAACCTGCCGGAAGCGGCCGCGCTACTCGATGCCCCCCATGCGCGCACCGAGCGCGAGATGCTGGAGCAGGGGCGGGCGTTGCTGGCGCTGGGCTGCGGCGCGGTATTAATGAAGGGCGGCCATCTCGACGACGCCGAAAGCCCGGACTGGCTCTTCACCCGCGAAGGGGAACAGCGGTTTACCACGCCTCGCGTGCAGACCAAAAATACCCACGGCACCGGCTGCACGCTCTCCGCCGCGCTGGCGGCGCTGCGCCCCCGTCATGCGGACTGGGCGGCCACCGTCGCCGAGGCGAAGGCCTGGCTGTCGGCGGCCCTGGCGCAGGCCGACTCTCTGGAAGTGGGCCACGGCATCGGGCCGGTGCACCATTTCCACGCCTGGTGGTAAATGGCAGCGCAACGGGACAGCAGAATCTCCTGAAAAAATGGCCCCCCGGCTGGAAAATAGGCTAAGTCGGTACCAGGCTTAACCTGCCCAAAAAAATTGGGTTGGGATAATGCATGCCGGCTTCGGCCGGCCTTACGGGAGATTGCTATGACTGATATTACGCAGTTGCTGGGCAAAGATGCCGAGAGCCTGTTGCAGCACCGTTGTATAACCATTCCGGCCGACCAGCTGTATCTGCCTGGGGCAGATTATGTTGATCGGGTGATGGTGGATAACAACCGACCACCGGCGGTGCTACGCAATATGCAGACCCTGTACAATACCGGACGCCTGGGGGGAACCGGCTACCTTTCCATTTTGCCGGTTGACCAGGGCGTGGAGCACTCGGCGGGCGCCTCCTTCGCCGCCAACCCGCTGTACTTTGATCCGAAAAATATCGTCGAGCTGGCGATCGAAGCCGGCTGTAACTGCGTGGCGTCGACCTATGGCGTGCTGGCCTCGGTGTCGCGCCGCTACGCGCATCGCATCCCTTTCCTGGTGAAGCTCAACCATAACGAAACGCTGAGCTATCCCACCGAATACGACCAGACCCTCTACGCCAGCGTCGAGCAGGCGTTCAATATGGGGGCGGTGGCCGTGGGAGCGACGATCTATTTCGGCTCGGAACAATCGCGTCGTCAGATAGAAGAGATTTCCGCCGCCTTTGAGCGGGCGCATGAGCTGGGCTTGGTCACCGTGCTGTGGGCCTATCTGCGCAATTCGGCATTCAAGAAAGACGGTGTCGACTATCATGTTTCCGCGGACCTGACCGGTCAGGCCAACCACCTGGCGGCCACCATCGGCGCCGATATTGTTAAGCAAAAAATGGCGGAGAATAACGGCGGCTACAAAGCGGTTAACTTCGGCTATACCGACGATCGGGTGTACAGCAAACTGACCAGCGATAACCCCATCGATCTGGTGCGCTACCAGCTGGCCAACTGCTATATGGGGCGCGCCGGGCTGATCAACTCCGGCGGCGCGGCGGGCGGGGAGACCGATCTTGCCGACGCGGTGCGCACGGCGGTAATCAATAAACGCGCCGGCGGTATGGGGCTGATCCTCGGCCGGAAGGCGTTTAAGAAATCGATGGCCGACGGCGTGAAGCTGATCAATGCCGTGCAGGACGTCTACCTCGACGGGAAAGTGACTATCGCCTGATAAGCACGAGTATCGTTGGGATCCCCGGTGGCGCGACGCGCACCGGGGTTACCGTTCTTTATGCGCCTTCAGGCCGCGCCGTTACCGCGTCAGCAGCCAGCGGGCGGTATGTTCATCGGTCACCAGACCATTGATCCAGCCGCCTTTAAGGGCCGCCAGGATCGCCGGTCGTTTGTATTCTCCACACGCCGCGGCAATACGCGGGCAGTGGTTCTGACGGATATCATAGCTGGTGATCATGCGGTTGATCTCGCTGTCTACCACGTGGCCTTCCGCATCGATAAACCGTCCGAGGATCTCTCCGATGCCGCCGCGCGCGGTCAGCTCATCCATTTGCGCCTGATTGATAAACCCGTCTTTAAAGATCGGACTTTGCGTGCCCAGGGGACCAATGCCGACAAAAATCACGTCCGCCTCTCGGGCGACGCCGGAGACGCTGCGGAATAAGCGGTTGGTGCACCACATCTCATACTCCTCTGCGCTGTGGGCGTAGCGCGGCGCCGGCCACTGATAGTACTTGGCTTTTATTTTGCGCGTCAGCAGCAGGGGCACGTCATCGTAATAGTTGCACTCCCCGTCGGCGTTCATGGCGCTGATCAGCGCCACGCAGCGGGTATTCAGGCTGTCAAAATCGATGCGCTGCAGCGCTTTTTTCAGGGTCAGGCCCGAGCCCAGGCCGATGATTTTCTCTTTATCATCCTGCAGATAGCGAGCCATCAGCTGATAGCAGCCAAACGACACGCTGTCGAGGGTGCTTTCTTCGCTAAAGGCGGGGACCACATTGCACTCGATCAAGCTGTATTTTTCCTGCAACAACTGCGCATAATCGAGGCAGTTGGCCACCGGATGGTGCAGATTAATCGACACTATCCCTTCTTCTTTCGCGGCGGCGATCAGCCGTTGCACCACCGGTCTGGAGGTGCCTAGCTGGCTGGCAATCTCGCTCTGATTCTGACCGGCGATGTAGTACATCCATGCGGCACGCACCTTCTGATCCAACCGGATATCGTCTTCTTTACTCATGGTTTCCCGCCCTAAGTTGCTAACCAGGGCTCGCAATTGGCCCGGCGAATACCCGCATTCTCGCCGTGGTTGAGATAACTGGCAAGCTTTTGCTCTTATCTGGTCATTTGTAATTTAATTGGTTAATTGCTCTTTTGTGATCCGTGGCTCTTATTTTGGTCAAATGATCAATTACAGTGGCGCCATCAACTCAAGGAGAGCAGAACATGAACAATCAATTCACATGGCTTCACATTGGTCTGGGTTCTTTTCATCGCGCGCATCAGGCGTGGTATCTGCATCGTCTGATAGCGTCCGGGGATAAGCGCTGGCACATCGCGGCGGGAAATATTCGTAACGACGCCGAGCAGGTGGTGCAGGCGCTGGCGGCGCAGGGAGGACGTTACGTCCTGGAGACCGTCAGCCCGGAAGGGGAGCGCGAATATGAAGAAATCACTTCTATCCAGAAACTGTTGCCGTGGCAGGCCGGGCTGCAGCCGCTGATTGACGAAGGGGCCAACCCGCAGACCAAAGTTATCGCCTTTACCGTGACGGAAGGGGGGTACTACCTGAATACCGGCCATCAGCTGGAAACCAGTAACCCCGATCTGCAGGCCGACCTGAAAGGCGAGTGCAAAACCATTTACGGCACCCTCGCGCGGATCCTGGAGAAGCGCATGGCCGACAACGCCGGGCCGCTGACCCTGCTCAATTGCGACAACGTGCGCCACAACGGCGAGCGTTTCCACGACGGCATGGTGGAGTTCCTGCAACTCACCGGCAAACAGGCGGTGATTGACTGGATGGCGGCCAATACCACCTGTCCGAACACCATGGTGGACCGCATCACCCCGCGTCCGGCGGCCGATCTGCCTGCCCGCATCAAAGCGCAAACCGGGATTGATGACAAAGCGCCGGTGATGGGGGAGACCTTTATCCAGTGGGTGGTGGAAAACCACTTCCGCGATGTCCGCCCGAACCTCGAGGCGGTCAGCGTGGAGATGGTGGAGTCGGTCATCCCGTATGAAGAGGCGAAAATCCGCATTCTGAACGCGTCGCACAGCTGCATTGCCTGGGCGGGAACCTTAATTGGCCAGCAGTATATTCATGAAAGCACGCTCACCGATGCTATCTACGCCATTGCCGACCGCTACGTCACGGAGGATGTCATTCCCTGCCTCGGCGATAACGGCATTGATTTGCCGACCTACCGGGATGTGGTGCTTAAGCGCTTTACCAACCCCTATATCCAGGACACCAACCAGCGTGTCGCCGCCGACGGCTTCTCGAAAATTCCGGCGATGATCGCCCCCACGCTGCAGGAGTGCTATCAGCGCGGCGTCCGCCCTGAGGCGACCGCCATGCTGCCGGCGCTGTTCTTCGTCTTTATGGAGCAGTGGCATAAGGGAACGCTGCCGTATCAGTACCAGGACGGCATCCTGGATGCGCAGGCGGTGCATGAGATGTATGAGGCTCAGGATCCGGTGGCTGTCTACGCCCGCGATAAAGCCCTGTTTGGTGACCTGGCCAACAACGCGGATTTCCTGGCGCTGATGCGCGAGAAAGTCGCTGCCGTTTACACGCTGATTAAATAAGAGGTGGCTATGTATCTGGGTATCGATCTCGGCACATCGGAAGTCAAAGCGCTGGTCATTGATGAGAACTATGAGGTTATCGCCAGCCATAGCGCGCCGCTGAGTATTCAGCGGCCCCATCCGCACTGGTCAGAACAATCGCCGGAGTTATGGTGGGAGGCGACGGAGTACCTGATGAACACGCTACGGGAAAAATGCGCGCAGCACTGGCCGGCCATTAAGGCGATTGGCCTCTCCGGGCAGATGCACGGCGCGGTGTTGCTGGATGAAAAGGGGGAGACGATCCGTCCGGCCATTCTGTGGAACGACACCCGCTGCGCCGCAGAGTGCACCGAGCTGGAGGAGATGGCGCCGGAGCTGCATCAGGTGGCGGGAAACCTGGCGATGCCGGGCTTTACCGCGCCGAAGCTGCTGTGGGTACGCCGTCATGAGCCGCAACACTTTCAGCGCACCGCCACGGTGCTGCTGCCGAAGGATTATCTGCGCTATCGGATGACCGGGAAGAAAGTCTCCGATATGTCGGACGCCGCCGGGACGCTGTGGCTGGACGTGGCGAAGCGCGACTGGTCCGACGCTCTGCTGGACAAGTGCGGCCTGTCGCGCAGCCAAATGCCGACGCTGGTCGAAGGCTGTGAGGTTTCCGCCACCCTTGATCCGCAGGTGGCGGCGCGCTGGGGACTGAACGCCTCGGTGGTGGTGGCCGGGGGCGGGGGGGATAACGCGGTTAGCGCCATTGGCGTCGGCGCGGTCTCGCCGGGGGATGCGTTTATTTCGCTCGGCACCTCCGGGGTGCTGTTTGTGGTGACCGACGCCTATCGTCCGGCGCCGCAGTCGGCGGTACATGCGTTTTGTCACGTGCTGCCGAACCTGTGGCACCAGATGAGCGTCATGCTGAGCGCCGCCAGCTGTTTGCAGTGGTTCTGCCGCCTGACCGGCACCACGGAGGTGGCGCTGCTGGCGGAAATTGCCGAGCTCAGCGAGGAGGAGAAAGCTCACGCCCCGTTTTTCTTGCCCTACCTCTCCGGCGAACGTACCCCGCATAACGATCCTGACGCGCGCGGCATGTTCTGGGGCATGACCCACGCCAGTCTCCGCGCCCAGCTTGGCTACGCGGTGCTGGAAGGGGTGAGCTTCGGTATCAATGACGGCCTGCAGGCGTTGAAAGAGAGCGGTACGCCGATCGCGCAGTGCTCGCTGGTGGGCGGCGGCGCCCGCAGCCCGTTCTGGGCCCAGCTGCTGGCCGATATACTCGCTATGCCGGTGGTGACCCATAAAGGGGGAGAGACCGGCGGCGCGCTGGGCGCGGCGCGGCTGGCCTGCCTGGCGGCGGGCAAACCGATTGCCGCGGTGTGTGAAAAACCGGAAGTCTGGCAGACCTGGCGTGCGGATCCCGTTCGCCACCACACCCTGATGCAACGCTACGCGCAGTTTAAAGACCTGTATTTAAACGATCTGAATTATCGGCAGCACTGATTTTCATCATAACAGCCGCTTCGTTGCACGTCGCGGAGCGGCCACCCTGTACCCTGAAAACGAGGTCATTATGTCTATCAATAATAAACAGTGGCTCGGTTTACCCCTGAACCTGCTCTGGGGATACATCGCCATTGCCGTATTTATGACCGGCGACGGTTTTGAATTAGCCTTTCTGTCGCACTATATCAAAGCGCTCGGCTTTTCTCCGGCGGAGGCCTCCTTTGCCTTTACCCTCTACGGCCTGGCCGCCGCGCTGTCGGCATGGATTTCCGGCGTGGTGGCGGAAATCATCACCCCACTAAAAACGATGATGATTGGCTTCGTACTGTGGTGCGTGTTCCACGTGCTGTTCCTCGTTTTCGGCCTCGGTCATGCCAACTATGCGCTGATCCTGATTTTCTACGGCATCCGCGGCTTCGCCTATCCGCTGTTCCTCTACTCGTTTATTGTCGCCATTATTCACAACGTAAAAAGCGACAATGCCAGCTCGGCCATCGGTTGGTTCTGGGCCGTGTATTCCATCGGCATCGGCGTGTTCGGCAGCTATATTCCAAGCTTCACTATTCCGCATATTGGCGAACTGGGCACACTGTGGCTGGCGCTGGCTTTCTGTGTCACCGGGGGCGTGATTGCCCTGGCTTCCCTGCGCCATATTCAGACGCCGCAGCATATGCAGAATCTCACCACTCGCCAGAAGTTTTCTGAGCTGGGACGCGCCGCGACGCTGCTCTATACCAACCGCAATATTCTGCTGTCGAGCATGGTCAGGATTATCAATACCCTCTCGCTGTTCGGCTTTGCGGTCATTATGCCGATGATGTTTGTCGATGAGCTGGGCTTCACCACTTCAGAATGGCTCCAGGTATGGGCGGTCTTCTTCTTCACCACCATTTTCTCTAACGTGCTGTGGGGGATCCTGGGGGAAAAACTGGGCTGGATGAAGGTGGTGCGCTGGTTCGGCTGCATCGGGATGGCGCTCTCCAGCCTGGCGTTTTACTACATCCCTCAGCACTTTGGCCATAGTTTTGCGATGGCGCTGATCCCCGCCATCGCCCTCGGGATCTTTGTCGCCGCCTTCGTGCCGCTGGCCGCCGTGTTCCCGGCGCTGGAGCCAAAGCACAAAGGCGCGGCCATTTCGGTCTACAACCTGTCGGCGGGGATGTCGAACTTTCTCGCGCCGGCGATTGCCGTGGTGCTGCTGCCGTTCTTCAGCACCATCGGGGTGGTGATCGCCTACACCGCATTGTACGTGGTGGCCTTTTTCCTCTGCGCCTTTATCCGCGTGGAGCAGCCGGGGTTCTGCCACAAGGAAGCGCCCGCCCACGAGCAGGTTGAATTCTCTTAGGTGATGCGGCTGGCATGCGCTTCATGCCAGCCTTAATGAGGTGAACGAATGAGTATGCAGGCGGTTATTTTTGACATGGATGGCGTGATTATTGATTCCGAGGCGCTGTGGCGACAGGCGCAGATTGACGCCCTCGCGCAGTGGGGGGCAACGGCGAGCGTGGATGAATGTGAAACCCTGACCAAAGGCAAACGCCTCGACGAAATTGCCGGCACCTGGTGCCGCTATTTTCAGCTTGATCTCGCCCCACAGCGGCTTGAAGCCGCGATATTGCAGCGTATTACCGGCCTGATCGCCACCGAAGGCGAGCCGATGTGCGGGGTGCAGGAGGCGTTACGCTATTTTCGCGAGGCGGGCTATCAGATTGCGCTCGCCACGTCATCATCCCGCCAGGTTATTGCCGCTGTGCTGAACAAGCTCTCGCTCTGGCACTTTTTCGACGTGGTTTCCAGCGCGGATGATGAACCTCGCGGCAAACCGCACCCGGCGGTGTACCTGACGACGCTGCGCAAGCTCAATCTCAACGCCAGCCAGTGTCTGGTGATTGAGGATAGCTTTACCGGCTTTTGCGCGGCTCAGGCCGCCGGTATTCCCACGGCGGTGGTTGCCGAAGATAGCCGACAGGGGCGCTATCAGGCCGCGGTCGGCCGCTATCAAACCTTACCTGAACTGCTGGAAGCGCTTATCGCCGAGCCAGCGGCGGTCGCATAACTTACGCTTTCGTGAGCGCAGAAAATCCCGGGATGTACACGGTCGGTCACTCTCTTTTCTGCGCTCACGCCCCATTTATAGCCTTAATCCGCGGGAGAGGTTCAGGGGGGCGCCAAACCGGTCTTTTGCCGGGTGGCGGCTGCCGCCTGACCCGGCCTACATTGATTCACCGGCTGGCGAGGCGCTTATCCGGGCGGCATGAGATCTGTGGACCGTAGGCCCGGCAAGCGCAGCGCCGCCGGGCGATGGGCATCCGTCACCCTCAGCGCAGCAGCGGGCAGTCGGGCGGCAGCCGGCAGCGCAGGGCCGCCGGTAACAGCTCCATGCGGAAGGTTTTGCCGCTGAGCGGCTCGCCGTCGAGGTTAAACGTCATCTCATGGGGCGCGGTGATCTCAAACCATGAGGAGACACCGTCAACAATATTCGGCGAGTTTTCCGGATTAGCCAGGGTGCTGAACAGGGCAGGGATCAGCTCTTCGCCGGTGAAAATGCGCAGATGCAGCAGACCATCGTTAATCAACGCCTCCGGGCACAACTGCTGGCCGCCGCCGGCCTGGCGACCGTTGCCGATGCCGATGACCAGCGCATCGCCCTGCCAGTGAAAGTTCTCCCCGCGGATCTCGCAGCGGTCCGGCTTCAGGGTATCCATGCGCATCAGACCATGGATTAAATAAGAGACACCGCCGAGCGCGGCTTTGAGTTTTTCCGGCGTTTCGGTGGTGATCCGGGTGCCGAACCCGCCGGTTGCCATATTAATAAAGCCGGTTTTATCATTCACCCGGGCGATATCTATCGGCACATCGCGGCCGACAATCGCCAGCTTGAGGGCGCTGGCCAGATCCTGCGGAATACCGACGCTGGTGGCAAAGTCGTTCGCCGTGCCCAGCGGTAAAATTCCCAGCGCCATCTTGCTGCCGCGCTCCACCAGCGCGGTCGCCACTTCATTAATGGTGCCGTCGCCGCCGCCGGCGATCACCGTTTCAACGTTCAGCTGCAGGGCCTCATCGATAAACCGCACGGCATCGCCCTTTTCCCAGGTGACGCGGATGTGAATATCGATCCCTTCGTTGCGTAACAGGTTAACCGCCTCGCGTAACTGCGGTTCATTGGCACCTTTGCCGTTAAGGATCAGTAAGCTGGCAGGAAACGTAGACATCATCAAGGGAACCTTTATTGCGCAATGTTGCATAAAGTGTACCGCATGACGAAAGCGAAGACCGGAGGAGAGGCAAAAAAATAAGCCCGCGTAAGGGAGATTACGCAGGCTAAGGAGGTGGTTCCTGGTACAACTAGCATTTATGGGTTATGTTTTTCAGCGAAATGGATGATACCTGTTTCGATCGAAACGGTATGTGATCCGATTCTAATATCCTTACTTCGTGAAAAAATAACGCAAATTAACTAGTTACCGTGCGGATTTCTGGTTGTCTGACCAGTAAAGTTGCGCATCAGCAGCGCATACTGCAGGGGCAGGTCGTCCGGCACAGGCAACCATACGGTATAGCCATCGCCCGGGGCCACTGGCATGGCTTCACCTTTGCCATTTTCCATATGCTCGAGGGTGAAGTTGACGTTACCTTGCGGGGTCATCAGCTCGAGGCTGTCGCCGACGCTGAACTTATTTTTGACCGCCACGGCCGCCAGCGGGCCGTTACGCTCCCCGGTGAATTCGCCGACAAACTGCTGGCGCTCGGAGAGGGAGTAGCCGTACTCATAGTTCTGGTAATCGTCATGGGTATGGCGGCGCAGGAAGCCTTCGGTGTACCCGCGGTGGGCCAGTCCTTCCAGGGTCTCCAGCAGGCTGGTATCAAACGGTTTGCCGGCGGCGGCATCGTCGATGGCCTTGCGGTAAACCTGAGCGGTGCGCGCGCAGTAGTAGAAGGATTTGGTGCGGCCTTCGATCTTCAGCGAGTGAACGCCCATCTGGGTCAGACGCTCAACGTGGGCGATAGCCCGCAGATCTTTCGAGTTCATGATGTAGGTGCCGTGTTCGTCCTCAAAGGCGGTCATGTACTCGCCCGGACGTTTGGCTTCCTCAATCATAAAGACTTTATCGGTCGGCGCGCCGATGCCGAGGGTGGGCTCCACGGTCTGCACCGGGATCGGCTCATATTTGTGGACGATGTTGCCGACGTCGTCCTCTTTGCCTTCCGCCACGTTGTATTCCCAGCGGCAGGCGTTGGTGCAGGTCCCCTGGTTCGGGTCGCGCTTGTTGATATACCCGGAGAGCAGGCAGCGGCCGGAGTAGGCCATGCACAGCGCGCCGTGGACGAAAATCTCGATCTCCATCTCCGGCACCTGGCGGCGAATCTCTTCGATTTCATCCAGCGACAGTTCACGGGAGAGGATCACACGGGTCAGCCCCATCTGCTGCCAGAATTTGACCGTCGCCCAGTTGACGGCGTTGGCCTGCACTGAAAGATGGATCGGCATCTCCGGGAAGTGTTCCCGCACCAGCATGATTAAACCCGGATCGGACATGATCAGCGCGTCCGGCCCCATCTCCACCACCGGCTTCAGATCGCGAATAAACGTTTTCAGCTTGGCGTTATGCGGGGCGATGTTGACCACCACATAGAATTTTTTACCCAGCGCGTGGGCTTCATTGATGCCGAGCTGCAGATTTTCGTGATTGAATTCGTTGTTACGCACGCGCAGCGAGTAGCGCGGCTGGCCGGCATAAACGGCGTCAGCGCCATAGGCGAAAGCGTAGCGCATATTCTTCAGCGTTCCCGCCGGGGAGAGGAGTTCTGGTTTAAACATGGTGTTCTCGTTCTGATGACAGGTCAGATTCGCCGCACCTGGTGCGGCGAGTTGGGGAGTGTCCCCACATTAAGGGCGGGCATTGTAGCGCCGCGGCGAAGGGGAGTAAATATCAGATGGGTATCTTTCAGCATGGCTAATTGGTTTGCCATTTTGAACCTGGGCTGTGCTCACACTGACAGCACTAATAACGCCTGGTGGGATAGGCTTTATGGAATTCCCCGGGTTGCGGCGTAAACGCCTTACCCGGGTTACGGATTGCAGACGGCGGTGAACGTGTAGCCCGGCTAAGCGCAGCGCCAGCCGGGAAAAGGCTAACTACGCCAGCCGGCAGGCGTCCGCTTCCCAGCGGTAGCCAACGCCGTAAACGGCGCGAATAAACGACTGCTCGGCGTCCAGCGCCTCCAGCTTGCGCCGCAGGTTTTTGATGTGGCTGTCGATGGTGCGGTCGGTCACTACCCGATAATCGTCATACAGATGGTTGAGCAACTGTTCGCGGGAGAAGACCTTGCCCGGCTCCTGGGAGAGGGTTTTCAGCAGCCGGAACTCGGCGGGAGTGAGGTCCAGCAGCTTGTCGCGCCAGGAGGCCTGAAAACGACCTTCGTCGACAATCAGCGGGCTCTGGGCGTCCAGCGCCTGCAGATCGCGCTGCGGCTTGCAGCGGCGGAGGATGGTTTTCACCCGGGCGACCACTTCCCGCGGGCTGTAGGGCTTGCAGATATAGTCGTCGGCGCCAATCTCCAGCCCCAGCAGTCGGTCGATCTCTTCGATTTTCGCCGTCACCATCACCACCGGAACGTCGGAGAAGCGGCGAATTTCCCGGCACAGCGTCAGACCATCGGTACCGGGCAGCATCAGGTCCAGCAGGATCAGGTGCGGCGGCGTCTGCCGAACGTAGGGCAGGACCTTGTCGCCGTGGTTAATCAGCGTAGGCGCATAGCCGGCGGCTTGCAGATAATCAATCAGCAGCTGGCCGAGCTTCGGTTCATCTTCCACGATAAGAATGCGTGGGGTGTTTTCATCTACAGGCAATTCAGTCATACGTCTCTCGGTAAATCATGTTCCAGAGGTAACTCAACTTTAATGCTAACCCCGCCAAAAGGCGAATGGTCGGCACGCAGGGTACCGCCGTGGGCCGCGACAATATTGAGGCAAATCGCCAGCCCGAGGCCGGAGCCGCCGCTGGCGCGGTTGCGCGATCCTTCCGCCCGGTAAAAGCGCTCGCACAGGCGGGCCAGCTGCTCATCGCTGACCCCGGGGGCGCTGTCAGCAAAGTCAATCACCAGCATCCGGCCGCTGCGGCTGGCGGTGATCAGCAGGCTGCCGCCGCTGTCGGTATAGCGCAGGCTGTTCTCCAGCAGATTGTTGAAGAGCTGCATCAGGCGGTCGCGGTCGCCGAAGATCATCGCCTGCTCCGGGAACGACACCTGAATACTCAGCTGCCGGCTGGCGAAGCGCTCGCGAAAAGCGCCCGCGGCCACTTCCAGCAGGGTGATGATATCCAGCGACGTTTTCTGGTAGGCCAGCGCCCCCTCATCGGACATCGACAGCTGATGGAGGTCGTCCACCAGCTTGGTGAGGGTAGCCACCTCGGCCTGCAGGGAGGGGATGGACTCGGGGGTGAAACGCCGGACCCCGTCCTGAATCGCCTCCAGCTCGCCGCGCAGCACTGCCAGCGGGGTTCGCAGTTCATGGGAGATATCGGCCATCAGGTCGCGACGCATCTGCTGGTTGCGCTCCAGGGTGCTGGCGAGCTGGTTGAAATCCTGCGCCAGGCGGCCGAGCTCGTCGCCGCCGGTCACCGTCACTCGGGTGGAAAAGTCGCCCGCCGCCAGCTTATGGGTGCCTTCCACCAGCCGCTTCACCGGCGCCAGCAGGCCGCGGGCCAGCGGGAAAGTGGCCAGCGCGGCAAGCAGGGTGGCAAGGGCGACAATCAGCCAGCTGGTGCGCTTTTGCTGCCGGTCGAAGTTAATATCGGTATTGCGCGTCAGCCGCTCGACCGGCGAGGCGATCACTTTGCCTACCTCCACGCCGTTGACCATAATGCTGCGTTGGGTGCCGTCCTCCGGTACGCGCTCACGGGGCCCCACCAGCACGCGGCCCGACTGATCAACCACCCAGAACATGGTGCGCCAGCCGTGGGGCGGCATTTCCGGCCTCGGCGGCGGGGTGTCGCTGGGGCCGTCGGGCGGCCCATCCGGCGGCGGCCCATCTGGCCCCTGACCCTCCATCGGACCCGGCTTCATGCCGTGTCCTGGCGGCGAGCGGTCGTCATTGTCCCGTTCGAAGGTGCGCAGCAGCTGGAAGATAAAGCGGTCGTTGTTGCGCAGAAACGCCCAGCTGCCATGCTGGGCATACTGCTCACTCAGCGCGTCGCCGAGCATGGTTAACCGCTGCTCATTACCGCGCTTGATGTAGTCGATAAACCCACGTTCGAAACTGATACGCACCGCCCAGTGCATGCTGATCAGCAGCACGATGCAGGTGGCGAAAATAGCGAGGAACAGCTTACCGGTAATGCCCGGGCGCCAAAATTTCACGATCCACTCCTGTTGCGTCGACGGATGACGGTATTACTGCCGACGTCATCCGGTACCCGGGAAAAAATGAGCGCCGGGAGGGCGATGATCGTCGCCATGCTCAGATAGGTATAGAGAAAGACCTGATGGGTGCTGGCGGCGTCGAGGCTCATATGCTGCTGGCCATACAACCCCAGCAGCAGCCCGGCGATGGTCACGCCGATACTCATCGACAGCTGCATCACCATCGACAGCAGACTGTTGCCGCTGCTGGCCAGATCGTCCGGGAGATCTTTCAGCGTCAGGGTATTCATCGAGGAGAAGCGACTGGAGTTGATCATCCCCTGCAGAAACAGGACCAGCGGCAACACGTAATACCACCCGGCCAGGGCGCTAAACATAAACAGCAGACTGACCGCCGCCAGGCCCAGGGTGCTGGCGACCAATACGCGGCGGTAGCCAAAGCGGTTAACCACCTGCACCACGATCCGCTTCATGCCCATGCTGCCTAGCACCATCGGGATCATCATCAGCCCGGCGTGGAAGGGGGTAAAGCCGAGGCCGATCTGCAGAAATACCGGAGTCATAAACGGCAGCATGCCGCTGCCGATGCGTCCGGCGAAGCTGCCGCCGAGGCCGAGGGAGAAGGTGCGGTTACGAAACAGGTTAAGGCTGAACAGCGCCCGGGCGTTACCGCGGGCGTGCCACAGGTACAGCAGCAGGGCGGCGAGGCCGATGGCCACCAGCCCCGCCAGCCAGCGTGACGATATACCGAGCCCTTTCTGGCCGTCCAGCGCCAGGGTCAGGGTCGCCATCCCGGCGGCCAGCAGCAGAAAGCCGGAGAGATCGAATCGCCGGGTCTGCAGGGTGTAGTTGGGCATCAGGCAGAGGGTGGCGATGGCGCCGATGATCCCCACCGGGATATTGATGAGGAAGATCCAGTGCCAGGAGGCGTACTCCACCAGCACCCCGCCCAGCGCCGGGCCGAGCAGCGGGCCAACCTGGCCCGGCAGGGTGACGAAAGTCATCGCTGCCATGTACTGATCGCGCGGGACGATCTTCATCACCGTCAGGCGACCGACCGGCACCATCATCGCGCCGCCGACCCCCTGAAGCACCCGCGCCATCACCAGCTGGTCAAGGGTGCTGGCCTGGGCGCAAAACAGCGACCCGGCGGTAAACAGCACGATGGCGGTGAAGAAGATATTGCGCACCCCGACCCGGTCGGCCAGCCAGCCGCTGGCCGGCAGCATGACCGCCACCGTCAGGACATAGGAGACGATGATCATATGCATATGCAGCGGGCTCTCCCCGAGGCTTTTGGCCATCGAGGGGAGGGCGGTGTTAACGATGGTGGTGTCCAGCGACTGCATAAAGAAGCCGAACGCCACTATCCATAGCTGCCAGCGCACGCTGGCCGGGAGGTCTGTCATGTTATTCGCTTACCGGTTGAGAGGAGTGACGCGAAAAACGCAGCCGTAAACGGTCAAAGAAAAGATAGACCACCGGCGTGGTGTAGAGCGTTAACAGCTGGCTCATCACCAGACCGCCGACGATGGTGATCCCCAGCGGCTGGCGCAGCTCGGAGCCATCGCCCCCGGAGAGCACCAGCGGCAGGGCGCCGAACAGCGCCGCCAGAGTGGTCATCATAATCGGCCGGAAACGCAGCAGGCAGGCCTGGAAAATCGCCTCTTCCGGCGCCAGATTGCCGTTACGCTGCGCCTCAAGGGCAAAATCAACCATCATGATGGCGTTTTTCTTCACGATGCCAATTAATAACATGATCCCGATAAGGGCGATTAGGCTGAACGGGGCATCGAATATCTCCAGCGCCAGCAGGGCGCCCACTCCGGCGGAGGGCAGCGTCGAGAGGATGGTCAACGGATGCACATAGCTCTCATACAGCATCCCCAGCACGATATAGACCGTGGCGATAGCCGCGAGGATCAGGATCACCTGCGCGTTCATGGTCTGCTGGAACACCTGAGCGGTACCGGCAAAGGAGCCGCGCACGCTCGACGGCACCCCGAGCTGGGTCATCGTGCGGTTTATGGCGTCGCTGGCTTCCGACAGCGAGCGGCCGGTGGGCAGGTTAAAGGAGATAGTGGACGCCGCCGACAGCCCCTGATGGTTCACCGACAGCGGGGCGTTGGCCGGCTGCCATTTGGCGAAATAGGCCAGCGGGATTGGCTTGCCCACGCTGTTGATAACAAACATCTTGTCGAGGGCGCTGACGTCCTGGGTGTAGGCCGGATCCACCTCCATCACTACCTTGTACTGGTTGAGCGGCTGGTAGATGGTGGAGATCTGCCGCTGGCCGAAGGCGTTGTTCAGCAGGTTGTTGGCGTCCTGGACGCTGATGCCGAGGCGCGACATCGTATCCCGATCATAAACCAGGTCCATTTCGGCGCCATTGTCCTGCTGATCCGAGTTGACGTCCGCCAGCTCAGGCAGCGCCGCCAGCGCTTTGCGGATCTTCGGCTCCCACTCGCGCAGCGCCGACAGGTCGTCGGACAGCAGAGTGTACTGATAGCTGGCGTTCGACTGCCGGCCGCCGACGCGAATATCCTGCACCGCCATCAGGAACAGGTTGGCCCCGGGCTCGTTGGCCAGCTTTTTGCGCAGCCGGTCGATCACCTGCTGCGCCGTCTCGTGGCGCTGGTCCCGTGGCTTGAGGGTGATAAACATCATCCCGCTGTTGACCCGCGAGCCGCCGGTAAAGCCGGTGACGTTATCCACCGCCGGATCTTCGCGAATAATCTTCATAAAGTCCTGCAGCTTGCCGCGCATCGCCTGGAAGGAGATGCTCTGGTCGGCCTGAATGCCGCCCATCAGCACCCCGGTGTCCTGCTCCGGGAAGAAGGTTTTCGGGATCGAAATGTAGAGCCAGACGCTGAGGGCGATGGTGCCCAGCACCACCAGCCCGGTCAGCCGGCTATGCTTCAGCACCCATTTTAACGATTTCCCATAGCCGCCCTGCACGGCCACCAGCAGCCGACCAAAGCCGCGGTTGCGCGTCGGCTGGTGGGGCTTACCGCTTTTCAGCAGCCACCCGCACATCATCGGCGTCAGGGTGAGGGAGACCGCCAGGGAGATGCCGATCGCCACCGACAGGGTGACGGCGAACTCGCGCAGCAGGCGGCCGGGCAGGCCGCCCATCAGCAGCAGCGGCAGAAACACCGCCACCAGCGACAGGCTCATCGACAGCACGGTAAAGCCGACCTCGCGGCTCCCCTGCAGCGCCGCCTGCAGGGGCTTCATCCCCGCTTCCAGATGGCGGGAGATATTCTCCAGCACCACGATAGCGTCATCCACCACGAAGCCGGTGGCGATGGTCAGGGCCATCAGCGACAGGTTATTGAGGCTGAAGCCGCACAAATACATCGCGGCGAAGGTACCGATTAAGGAAACCGGGACGGCGACGGCCGGGATCAGCGTGGCGCGCCCCGAGCGCAGGAACAGGAACACCACGAGGATCACCAGCGCCACCGAAATCACCAGCGTCTGCTCCACCTCCTCCAGCGAAGCGCGGATGGTCGGCGAGCGGTCCTGGGCGATCTGCAGGTCGATAGCCGCCGGAATGGTCTGCTGCAGCTCCGGCAGGCGGGCGCGGATGCTGTCCACTGTCTGGATAATATTGGCTTCCGGCAGTTTGCGGATCATCAGCAGGATCGCTGGTTTGGCGTTGGTCATCCCGGCGTTGCGTACGTCCTGCACCGAATCCGAGACGCTGGCGACATCCCCCAGCCGCACTGCGGCGCCATTCTGGTAGTGGACGATCAGCGGCTGATAGTCGGCGGCGGTCTTCAGCTCATCGTTGGTCTGCACCTGCCAGCGGTGCGCGCTGTCCTCCAGCGCCCCCTGCGGTTTGCGCACGTTAGCGTCGCTGATGGCGGTGCGCACCGCGTCCAGCGACACGCCCTGGTTGAACAGCGCCTGCGGGTTGAGGTCGACGCGCACCGCCGGCAGGGAGCTGCCGCCGACGTCGACATCACCCACGCCGTCGATCTGCGCGATGGTCTGCGCCAGCTGGGTGGAGGCGAAATCATACAGCTCACCCTGGGAGTAGGTGTCCGAAGTCAGCGTCAGGATCATGATTGGCGCATCCGACGGGTTGGCTTTACGGTAGGTCGGCCGGCTGGGCATCCCGCTCGGCAGCAGGCTTTGCGCGGCGTTGATCGCCGCCTGAACGTCGCGCGCCGCGCCGTTGATATCGCGGTCGAAGTTAAACTCAAGAATGATGCGCGTACTGCCCAGCGAACTGGAGGAGGTCATCTCATTGACCCCGGCAATCCGTCCCAGGGAGCGTTCCAGCGGGGTGGCCACCGATGAGGCCATGGTCTCCGGGGAGGCCCCCGGCAGCGAGGCGCTGACCATGATCACCGGGAAGTCCACCTGCGGCAGCGGGGCTACCGGCAGCAGCCGGAAGCCGAGAATGCCGCACAGGGTGATGGCCAGCGAGATGAGGATCGTCGCCACCGGGCGGTAAATGAAGAGGGCGAAAAACTTCACTTACGCCTCCTCTTCCTGACGCGGGAAGCGGCGCTTCAGGTGCAGCGACAGGCGGTCGAACAGCAGATAGATCACCGGGGTGGTGAACAGGGTCAGCACCTGGCTGAGCATCAGACCGCCGACCATGCCGATCCCCAGCGGACGCCGCAGCTCCGCGCCGACGCCGGTGCTCAGCATCAGCGGCAGGGCGCCGAGCAGGGCGGCGAGGGTCGTCATCAGGATCGGCCGAAAACGCAGCAGACAGGCCTGGTAGATTGCCTCCCGCGGCGGCATGCCCTGCTCGCGTTCGGCGGCCAGCGCGAAGTCGATCATCATGATGGCGTTCTTCTTCACGATGCCGATCAGCAGAATGATGCCGATGATGGCGATCACATCCAGCTCGCTCCCCGCCAGCCACAGCGCCAGTAGCGCCCCGACCCCGGCGGTGGGCAGGGTGGAGAGGATCGTGATCGGATGGATAAAGCTCTCATACAGCACCCCCAGCACGATATACATCGCCACCACCGCGGCGACCACCAGCCAGACGGTGCTGCCGAGCGCCGACTGGAAGGCCAGCGAGCTGCCCTGGAACTGGGTGCGGATATCGGTCGGGAAATCCAGCGACTGTTCGGCGGCGAGGATCGCGTCCACCGCTTCGCCCAGCGAATAGTTGTCCGGGACGTTAAACGAGATGGTGGTCACCGGGAACTGATCGAGGTGGTTCACCGACAGCGGGGTAAAACGCTGCTCCACCGTGGCGATGGCGGTCAGCGGCACGATGCCGCCGTCGCTGCTGGTCAGGCGGATATTATCCAGCGCCGCCAGACCCGGTGTCGCCTCGGTATCCTGCTCGAGCACCACGCGATACTGATTCGCCTGAGTGTAAATGGTGGAGATCAGCCGCTGGCCGAAGGCGTTGTACAACGCGTTATCGACATCGGCCATTGAGATGCCAAGACGGCTGGCGCTGTCGCGATCCACCTTGATATAGGCGGCCAGGCCTTTGTCCTGCCAGTCGCTGCTGACGTCGGCCAGCTGCGGCTGGGCCTGCAGGCGGCTGAGCAGCGGCGGCACCCAGGTGCTCAGCGCCTCGAGGGAGTTTGCCTGCAGGGTGAACTGGTATTGGGTGCGACTCACCGTGGTGTCGATGGTCAGATCCTGGGTCGGCTGCAGGTAGAGCGCCACGCCCGGGACGCCGTCCACCGCCTGCTGCAGGCGGCTGATCACCGTCTGGACGCGGTCATCGCGTTCATCCAGCGGCTTGAGGTTGATCTGCAGACGGGCGCTGTTTAGCGCCGGGTTGGTGCCGTCGACGCCGACGAACGAGGTCAGGCTCTCCACGGCCGGATCCTTAAGGATAATGCTGGCCACCTGCTGCTGGCGCTCGGCCATGCTGGCAAAAGAGACCGACTGCGGCGCCTGTAAGGTGCCCTGAATAATGCCGTTATCCTGGATCGGGAAGAAGCCTTTCGGGATAAAGACCCACAGGAGGATCGACAGCGCCAGAGTGCTCAGCGCGACGCCGAGCGTTAGCCACGGATGGTTCAGCACCCGGCTCAGTCCGCGGCCATAGACGGCGATCACCCGTTCGAAGAAACGCTCGCTGGCCCGGGAGAAACGGTTCTGCTTGCGCAGCGATTCGTGGCTTAACATGCGGGCGCACATCATCGGCGTCAGGGTCAGGGAGACCACCGCCGAGATAAGAATAGCGACGGCAAGGGTGACGGCGAATTCGCGGAACAGACGGCCGACGATATCGCCCATAAACAGTAGCGGGATCAGCACCGCGATCAGCGAGAAGGTGAGGGAGATAATGGTGAAGCCGATTTCCCCGGCGCCTTTCAGTGCGGCGGCCAGCGGCTTCTCGCCTTTTTCGATATAGCGCGAGATGTTCTCGATCACCACGATGGCGTCATCCACCACAAAGCCGGTGGCGATGGTCAGGGCCATCAGCGTCAGGTTGTTGATCGAGAAGTCGAGGAACACCATCACCGCGAAGGTGCCCACCAGCGACAGCGGCACCGCGACGCCGGGAATAATGGTCGCCGGGACGTTGCGCAGGAACAGGTAGATGATCATCACCACCAGGGCGATGGCCAGCATCAGCTCAAACTGGGTGTCACGCACCGAGGCGCGAATGTTGGTGGTCCGGTCGGAGAGGACCTGCACCTTCACCGATTTTGGCAGGCTCTCGGTGAGCTGCGGCAGCATCTGGCGAATGCTGTCGGCAGTGTCGATGATGTTGGCCCCCGGCTGGCGCTGGACGTTCATCACGATGGCCCGCTGCTGGTTGGCCCACGCCCCGAGCCAGCTGTTCTCGGCGCCTTGTTCGACGCTGGCGACATCGCCGAGACGGATCGGCGCCCCGTTCTGATAAGCGATAATCAGCCGGCGATAATCCTCAGCGGACTGCATCTGATCGTTAGCGGAAAGCGTCACCGCGCGGGCCGGGCCGTCGAGGCTGCCTTTCGCGGAGTTAACGTTGGCGCTGGTGATAGCGGTGCGCACGGTTTCGCTGGTCAGGCCGAGGGCGGCGATGGCCTGGGCGTTAAGCTTCACCCGCACCGCCGGGCGCTGGCCGCCGGCGAGGGTCACCAGACCGACGCCGGAAACCTGGGAGATCTTCTGCGCCACCCGCGTCTCCACCATATCCTCCACCTGGGTCATCGGGATCGCGGAGGAGGTGACGGCGAGGGTCATGATCGGCGGATCCGCTGGGTTCACCTTGCTGTACACCGGCGGGTTGGGCAGATCGCTCGGCAGCAGGTTGGTGGCGGCGTTAATGGCCGCCTGCACTTCCTGCTCGGCGACGTCCAGCGGCAGGGTCAGCTGGAACTGCAGCGTGACTACCGAGGCGCCGCCGGAGCTTTGCGACGACATCTGCTTAAGGCCGGACATCTGGCCGAACTGGCGCTCCAGCGGGGCGGTGATAGCGGAGGTCACCACGTCCGGGCTGGCGCCCGGATAGAGGGTAACCACCTGAATGGTCGGGTAATCGACCTCCGGCAGGGCGGAGACCGGCAGGAAGCGGTAGCCGATGATCCCGGCTAACAGGATCGCCACCATCAGCAGGGTAGTGGCGACCGGACGCATAATAAACAGCCGGGACGGGCCGCCGGTGCGGCCTGGGGGTAACACCTGCATCAGGAACGCGCTCCGTGTTTACCGCTCTGGCGTGGAGCGGGCTGCGCCTGTTCGCTGCCGCTGGCGGTGACAACTTCCACCTTCGCCCCCTCGGTCAGGCGGTCAATCCCGTCGGTGACCACGCGATCCCCGGCGGAAAGCCCGGCGCTAATGACCACTTTCTGGCTGTCCTGGATGCCGGGCGTCACGCTGTGTTTGCTGACCTTATTCTCGTCGTTCAGCACCCACACAAAATGCCCTTCGTTGCCCATCTGCAGGGCGGCAGCGGGGATCACCACCGCGTTCTCTTCGGTATCCACCAGCAGGCGGGCGTTAACGAACTGGTTGGGGAACAGCGCGTCGTCCAGATTGCTGAAGCGCGCCTTTAGCTTAATGGTCCCTGTGGTCGCATCGATCTGGTTGTCGAGACTCAGCAGCTCGCCGACGCTGATTTTCTGTTTATTGGTGCGATCCCAGGCTTCGACGCTGAGCGCTTTGCCCGCTTTCTGCGCCTGCACCACCGTGGCGATGCTGTTTTCCGGCAGGGTGAAGACTACGTCGATCGGGTGCGTCTGGGTGAGAACCACAATCCCGGTGGTATCCCCGCTGGAGATCTGGTTGCCAATATCCACCTGCTTTAAGCCGACGCGGCCGTCAATCGGCGCGGTGATGCGCGTCCAGTCGAGCTGCAGCTGGGCGCTGGCGACGGCGGCTTCATCGGCCTTCACGGTGCCGGCGGATTCCACCACCAGCGACTGCTGGGTGTCCAGCTCCTGGCGGGAGACGAGATTGGTTTTCACCAGCTGCTGGTAACGAGCGAGATCGCGGCGGGCGTTCGCCAGGGTGGCGTTATCTTTCGCCAGCTGACCCTGCGCCTGGGCGAGGGCGACTTTAAACTGGCTGGGGTCGATCTGCGCCAGCAGGTCGCCGGCTTTGACCTGCTGTCCCTCCTGGAAGTGAAGGCTCAGCAGCTGGCCGTCGACCCGGCTGCGCACGGTCACGGTATTGGCCGCCGTCACGGTACCCAGCCCGGTGAGATAGCGCGGCACCGCTTGTTCGGTCGCGGTGGCCGCCTGCACCGGCGCCAGCGCGCCGCCGAAACGGCCATGACGCGCGCCGCCCGGCCCCTGCGGGCCTTGTCCTGCTGCGGGAGCGCTGCTGCCGCTCGTGTCACGATCGTGCCAGAACCAGTAGGCGGCTCCGGCGATAATCACTACCGCCAGCGCGGCGCCCCAACGACGTATGTTACTGCCTTTCATTAGTTTACGGTCTCATCCTGAAGCGTTTCGCTGAATGATACTAGTTTAGTGAGGGAAGGGGCCGTAAAAATGGAGGAATTATGAAAAGAAGGTTGAGAAATGTCTGGATAACCGCCGCGACGCCGGGCGGTCTCGCAACCGATTCCTGTGGTGATATCAACTTTTAGTTTAAAAAAGTAAAAAACAGTTGTATCCGGGAGGGCTTTAATTAGATTTATGCGGTGAATAAATCAGTGCATTTCCATAATAATAAAATATGCACTTAAAAATCAACGTGTTAAATAATCAGGGGTCATTGCTGTGGCAAACGCAAACAAACTCACGCTCTTCATCGTCATCTTTATGCTGATGGGGATCCTCTCCGGCGCGGCTATCCATGCCTACGCGACGCCGACCACTATCTCCGCCTGGGCGGACAACATTACGCTGCTGACCGATCTGTTTCTGCGGTTGATCAAAATGGTCATCGCGCCGTTGGTGTTCAGCACCCTGACGGTCGGCATTATGCGCCTCGGCGAGACGGCGACCATTGGCCGGGTAGGCGGGAAGGCGATGGTGTGGTTCATCACCTCCTCGGTATTATCCATTCTCGTCGGGCTGGTGATCGTCACCTTCCAGCACCCGGGCGCAGGGTTAAACCTGGCGGTGCCGAAAGAGGCGGTGGATACCGGTCTGGCGGTCAGCGGTATGAGCCTGAAAGGATTCCTGTCGCACACCATCCCCACCAGCATCACCGAGGCGATGGCCAACAACGAGATCCTGCAGATCGTGGTGTTCTCGATGTTCTTTGGCATCGCCGGCGCGTCGCTGGGCGAGAAGTTTAATGCCCCACTGGTGGCGGCGCTCAACGTGGTGTCGCACATTATGCTGAAGGTGACGGGCTATGTGATGTACGTTGCGCCGCTGGCTATCTTCGCCGCCATTTCCTCGGTGATTGCCTCGCAGGGGCTGGGGATCCTGCTCAACTACGCTTCATTCATTGGCGGTTACTACCTGGCGGTGCTGTTGACCAGCGCGGTGCTGATTGCCGTCGGCTATATGGTGCTGAAGAAAGAGGTCTTCCGTCTGCTGAACATGCTGAAGGACCCGGTGCTGGTGGCGTTTACTACCAGCAGCTCCGAAGCGGCCTATCCGAAAACCCTTGAGCGCCTGGTGAAGTTTGGCTGCTCGCGCAATATCGTCTCGTTCGTCCTGCCGATTGGCTACTCGTTTAACCTCGTTGGCTCGATGGTCTACTGCTCCTTCGCCGCGATGTTTATCGCCCAGGCCTATAACGTACCGCTGAGCTTTAGCGAGATTACGGTCATGATGTTGACCCTGATGCTGGCCTCGAAAGGCATCGCCGGGGTGCCGCGCTCGGCGCTGGTGGTGCTGGCGGCCACGATCCCCAGCTTCAATATTCCGGTTGCCGGGATCCTGCTGCTGATGGGCATCGACCACTTCCTCGACATGGGGCGTTCCGCCATCAACGTGTTGGGTAACGGCATCGCCACCGCCATGCTGTCGAAAAACGAAGGTCTGCTGGCCGAAGAGGGGAATGAACCGGCATGGGAGGCAGAGAAAGCGGAAGCCTGATCCTGCCGCGCCCTTCCACTGAGGGCGCTATTCCACACGGAAAAAAAAGGCCCCTGACAGGCACGCCAGGGGCAATGTGACGAAGTATCAGTTTTCCTCGTAAATAGTCTTTTTTCTTATATAAAAACGCGCGGTAACGTCTTTATACCGAGGAAGCGTCAGAGTTTAACGTTATGTTCGGCAGCGCTGGCGCTTTTTTAGCATCCTGCGGCTATTTTCGGATTCCCGACAATATCACTACGGGAATATCTTATTCTCTTCCGTTCGCTATTTGCCTACCAGCGCTCACGTAACAGATTCATAAACTGGAAAAAGTCATGGTTATTATTCAGGCTGTATTTTTCCATAATCTTATTCTTATGGTAAGCCGCGGTGCGGGGACTGACGCGCTGCAGGGCGGCGATTTTACTCATATCCAGCCCTTCAAGAATACCGTGCACCACAGCGGTCTGCGATCGCGACAGGACGCGATGCGGACAACTGGCGCAGCTCAGCTCCCGGCTCGCAGCGTCGGTGGCCGACGGGTCCATGCAATGCTGTAGCTCGCTTTTGATGATTGCCAGCAGTTGAGGAATACTGGCCGTTTTCAGCGAAACAAAAATCACCCCTTTCAGGCAATTAATCATGAAATCGTCTTCCGGCAGCTGGTCATAGCTGTGGAGAATGATCAGGGAGCTGCCTTTTTTCCTGTTTTTAATCAAGGCATTACACAGGTAAATTTCACCGGGGATCACTTCGCAAATAATAATGTCTTCGCCTGACAGGTCGTTATTGCGCCAGGAGAAACGGGCCCGCATATCGTCGCGGGCGAGGTCATTAACCATGGCGACCAGCGATTCGCGCACGAAGGTGTTGCGGGTGTTGATGGTGACATTAATGTTTCTCATGGCGTTATTTCCTTATGCAAAACATAACGCCATGCTGTGACAAATCCTCCGGGCGTATGCGGTGTTTTGATTTTATAAAAGTACCTGCAATCGTTTTTTATTATTATAAAGTGAATTATTTACGACGCGTCGAACGCTTATCGTTAAACGTAAACTTCTGCCGTCTCCTGTCTTTCAGATAGGAAATAAAACTGTATACAGAGATACTGAAGAAAAAAATGCATAGCAATAAAATTAACCACGTTTGCATGGCCATCGTTTTTACCTTGTCTGTGCTGTATGCTGTCAGAATTTACCGCGAACGGCTATTACGTTTTGTTATATGTTTTCCTGTCCACTGAAAATCATACGACATCATCCTGATGTGCTAGCACTATAAGAAAGTTCTTAAGCGCATCGTCAGTCTCATTCCTCTCATTTCTCTCAGAAAATGAGAAAAATTAACACTTGCGAGTTATTCATATCCGGCGCAGCGGCGAGAGCGCGCCATCGATCAGGAAATAAACGCCAGCCCCTTACCAAAGATCGCACGAACGGGCAGGTGGATCCCTTGCTGGCGCGCCTTATGGCGCAGGCGGCTAATCACCACGTCGATGCGGTGCAGGTCAGGCTCACTTTCGTGGGAAAACAGGCAGGCATGGAGGTCCAGCTTACTGCACACCTCGTTGCGATTGCGCATCAACAGCTCCACCAGACGGTACTCCTGCTGGGTTAACTCCAGCGTCCGGGCGTCGGGCGAGATCAGTTTATCTTCATGCAAACGCCACAGGCCGGTGGTAGCGGAGGACGAGGCGCTGACTGGCTCCGGCTGGAGGACAGCCGGTCGATCCTGTTGCAGGCGGGCGCCAAGGGCGGTGAGGGTCTCCGCAAGATGGGCGAAGTTAACCGGCTTAATCAGGTATGCATCGGCCCCAAGGCTGAGCGCCTGCAGTTTATCCTGCTGCTGGCCGCGGGCGCTGACCACCACCAGGCCGTAGTTCCCCAGCTCATGCAGGTAGTTCAGCACGCTGAAGCCATCTTCACCGGGCAGGCCAATATCAATCAGCACGATGTCCACCGGATGGCTGTGCAGTTGCCGCCAGAAGGCTTCAGCGCTTCGGGTGCCCCACACCTCGAAGCCGCGATAGCCCAGCCAGGCCAGCAATTCATCCAGCAGATCGGGGTTATCTTCAATTATTGCCAGTCGTAAAGCCATGGATCATTCTCCTCTTAAGCAACCGTGGGGAGGGTAAGAATAAAGGTGCAGCCGTCCGGGCCATGCTCGGCCAGCCACAGTTTGCCATCATGAGCCTGCACGATCTGACGCGCAACATACAAACCGAGACCGGTACCGCCCGGCACCGGCGACGTGTGCTCGCCGCGACGGTAGCGCTCAAAGATCAGCTCTGCCTGCCCGTCGGGCAGGCCCGGGCCGTGGTCGCGAATGCGCAACTCGGTGTGCCCGGCATCGGAGCGGATATCGATGGCGATTTCGCCGGGGGGCGAATATTTCACCGCGTTATCCAGCAGATTGGCGATAGCGATGCACAGCAGACCGGCATCGGCCTGCAGCTGCGGGCTTTCCACCGCGCCGTAATGGCGAATGTTCAGGTAATGGTCGTGGGAGATGGCCACCACCGAGGCGGCCATGTTGATCACCGTTAGCAGGGCGGTCTGCTGGCGGTCGACGTGCAGGTCGTGGGAGGCCAGACGCGCGTCGGCGAGGCAGTTATCGGTGAGCTGCACCAGACGGGTGGCGGCGCGCCCGATGCGATCGAAGCGCGCCTCCTGGCTGGCCGAGGCCGCCGAGAGGCGGAGATTCTCCAGCGCCGCCTGGATCACCGCCAGCGGCGTGCGGAATTCGTGCGCCACCATGCCCATAAATTGCCGCTGGTGGAAGCTGGCTTCACGCTCAATCTGCAGTTCACGCGCCAGGCGCTGCTTCTGCTCCAGCTGCCGGTTCTCAGCGCGTACCCGCAGGATGGCAATGATCAGCACCGTAATGATGTGGACGATCAGCGCATACTGCCAGAGGGAATAGATCGCCACATGGAACGGGATAATCCCGTGGATCGACAACTGCACCAGCACCGCGGCGGCGACGTAGAACGGCGGCAGCAGACCCAGCAGCAGGGTGTTACGGTCGATGGCTTTTTTGCGCCACAGCCACCAGGAAGTGAACAGCAGCACCGGGGTGATAATGATAAATATCACCCCTTCAATCTGCATCGCGAAGCCGTAAAATCCGAGCGGAATACTGACCTGCAGCACCAGGTTGAGCACCACCGCGGCGATCAGTAGCTGATGAAGCCGCGGCATATTCTTCTTCAAATCAAAAATCTCGCTGTGCAGCCAGAGGGCGGTAGCATAGCTGAACAGGGAGAGGCTGCTGATCATAAAGTCCTGGTACGGTAGCGCCGCGTGGCCAAAAAACCACTCCGGGAAGCCGTGCAGGGCGGCCACCAGCGGATAATTGAGCGAGAAAAGACAGATGCCCCACAGCAGACGCCGGCGCAGGGCCAGCGCCAGCCACAGCGCCACGCCGCTGGCGACGGCGGCCAGGCCGAAATAGAAGCTCCAGAAAGCGGTGTCGGCGGTCGCCCGCTGCACAAACTCCTGCGGCGAAGAGAGCGAGGCCAGCAGGATCAGGGTGCTGGTGCTCTGCAGGCGAAAGACCACCTCATAGCTGGCGGCGGTCGGCGGCGGGGGGAGGATCAGCACGCTTTCCCGGTAGTGCAGGTCGCTCTCGCGGGCGACGTCGCGGTCGCCAAAGGTGCGCTGTGTCCAGGGGGCATCGCTGCCCAGTGGCCGGTAGTAAATGGTCAGATGGTCGACAAAAGAGGGGCCCAGCTGCAGCCAGCGCGGCTCCCCGGCAAACCACGTTCCCGGCAGCTCGCTGCGCAGCCACCAGGTTTTTCGCGAATAACCAAAGGAGGGGATCTGCCGGGTGGTGGTGAGCTGGTCCGTGGGCAGGGCGGCGAAGCGATCGACCGTCATCTGACCGCTGGCGTCCGCGTACCACTGGACCGGAATATCAATGCCCACCTGGCGCGTTGTTGCCTGCGCCTGTGGGGCAGCCAGCAGCAAGAGTAATCCACTGCTGACCAGCCAGCCTGCCAGGAACTGCGGCCAGCAACGCCGGACCGCTGCGAAGATCGCAGACACCCTTTTCAATCACGCCCCCTTGCGGCATGCCAACGATACAGACCGCAGACATCTGGCTACGGTATGGATAATACGCCCCCGGAAGGGGGGGAAAGTGGACAGGCCTGTCCGGACGAACAGGCCATTTTGCGTGGGAGACCAGGAATATTCCAGCGTAATCTGCAGCGCCACGATCAGGACAGACCTGCTGTGTGGCAGCGCCAGGAGGGGGTTAGCGGAAAACCACCTGCGCCCAGCGGGCCAGCCCGGCGGTTACCGAGCCAAAATCATCGCCACCAGCCAGCGGAATACCCGGCAGCTGGGCGGCCAGCGCCTTTTTGATCAGCGGCGAGCGGGCGCTGCCGCCGGTAAGATAGATCACGTCCGGGGTGGTCTGGCTGCTATCGAGCGCGAGCTGCACCTGTTCCATAATGCGGGTCAACGGTTGATCCAGCGCGGCTTCCAGACCCTGCTGGGCGATGGCGGTGGCCAGCTCGTCCTGAATAAACGGCAGCGCGGTTTCGACGCTGGCGGCGCTGGAGAGGGCGATTTTGCTCTCTTCGGCGCTGCGCACCAGACGATAGCTGAGACGCTGGCGCCAGACCTTCAGCAGCAGAGCCACCTTGTCGGCATCCCGGGCGCTGCGCAGCAGATCGTTAAGCAGACGGCCGTTGGCGGTGCTGTAGAAATCGCTCTGCGCTGGCACGTCGTTGATGGCCACCGCGTTCCACCACGGGAGGATCGGCAGCGCGGTGCCTTTCTCCGTTTCGCCGCCCATGCCGAGGAGGGGCATCAGGCATTTGAAGGCCAGGGCAATGTCGAGGTCGTTACCGCCGATGCGGCAGCCGCTGTGGCCGAGCAGGCTCTGCTGGCGGTCGGCGCGCTCCCGCCACTGCGGGCCCATCAATAGCAAGGAACAGTCGGTGGTCCCACCGCCGATATCGACGACCAGCACCCGTTTTTCTTCATTGAGAGTGGCTTCGAAATCGAGCCCGGCGGCAACCGGTTCAAACTGGAAGACCACATCGCGGAAACCGGCGCGGAGAGCCGCCCGCTCAAGGATGCCCTGCGCCTGGGCGTTCGCGTCATCGCCGCCGAGGCCCTGGAAGTTAATCGGTCGGCCAATCACCGCCTGATCGATCTGCTCGGGCAGCTGGCTCTCAGCCTGCAGTTTGATGTGCAGCATCATGGCGCAGACCAGGTCTTCAAACAGGGCCACCTGCTGCGGCTTCAGCCCGCTGGCGCCGAGGAAGGATTTTGGCGATTTAACGAAGTAGACCTCTTCCGGATCTTCAACATACTGATGCAGCGAGGCGAGACCGAACTGCACGCTGTTGCGCAGCACCTCGATGTCTTCGTCGCGGTTGGCGGCAATGGCCCGGCGCAGCAGCGCCTGGTTTTCATCGCTGTGGGTGGGGACGTCATGATGGCGATAGAGCCACTCGCTGACCGCTTCGCGCGTTGGCGCGCAGAGCATCGAGGGCAGCAGCGCGCTACCGTTTTCCAGCGTCAACAGCTGAGGGGTGTTTTCCCGCATCACGGCCACCGAACAGTTGGCGGTGCCGTAGTCAAAACCAATAAACATCGTCTGCAAAATCCCCATGCCGGTGAAGAAGGGGGGCGACTTTAGCGGATCGTCGGCATGGCGACAACTGGAATTTAAAAGCAAGGCGCTGACGGTCAAGGGCGACTATCATTGAAACGCTATATAAAGGAGAGCTTATGGAGCTGTTACCCTGGACCCCGCCTTATGACTGGGCGTGGATGGTTGGTTTTCTGCAGGCGCGTGCCGTCGCCGGCGTCGAGCGCTTTGATGAAGGAGGCTATAGTCGCAGCTTTGGCGTTGAAGGGCATCGCGGGCTGATTCATCTGGCGCCGGACGAAGAGGCGCAGGCCCTGCGGGTGACCCTCTCCCCGGGGCTGCAACCGGTGGCGGAGATCTGCTATGCGCGAATTGGCCAGCTGTTTGATTTAGCCTGTGACCCGCGGCAGGTCGCCGGGGCGTTGGGTTCTCTGGCCCAGGCGCGGCCGGGGCTGCGCCTGCCGGGGGCGCTGGATGCCTTCGAACAGGCGGTGCGTGCGGTGCTGGGCCAGCTGGTGAGCGTGGCGATGGCCGCCCGGCTCACCGCCAAAGTGGCGGCTGGCTGGGGCGAACCGCTGGCGGACGCGCCCGGCTATGTGTTATTCCCGACGCCAGAGGCGCTGTCCCGGGCCGACCCGCAGGCGCTGAAGGCGCTGGGAATGCCGCTTCGGCGCGCGGAGGCGCTGATCCACCTCGCCCGGGAGGCACTCAGCGGCGAGCTGCCCCTGACGGCGCCAGCGGACATCGACGCCGGGCTGCGTCAACTGCAGAGCCTGCCCGGCATTGGCCGCTGGACGGCAAACTACTTTGCTCTGCGCGGCTGGCAGGCGAAAGATATCTTTTTGCCGGATGATTACCTGATTAAACAGCGCTTTCCGGGAATGACCCCGGCCGCCATCGCCCGCTATGCCCGTCGCTGGCAGCCGATGCGATCGTATGCGCTGTTGCATATCTGGTATACCGATGACTGGATCCCGGCGGCGGAATAGCCGTCCGGGGCGCATACCACTGGTATCGGGACGCTGAAATCCCTATAATTGCCGCGTTTGGCGGTCCGCCGCCACCCTCCATCTCTATCCAGGTTAATCAGGTCGCAAAAATTTATGACTGATATGTCCCATCAGTGCGTCATTGTAGGTATCGCCGGCGCATCGGCTTCTGGCAAAAGTCTTATTGCCAGTACTCTCTATCGCGAATTGCGTGAACAAGTTGGCGACGAACATATTGGCGTCATTCCGGAAGACAGCTATTACAAAGATCAAAGTCATCTGTCGATGGAAGAGCGCGTCAAAACCAACTATGACCACCCGAGCTCAATGGACCACAGTCTGTTGTTCCAGCACCTGCAGATGCTGAAAAGCGGCCAGCCGATTGAACTGCCGGTCTATAGCTACGTCGAGCATACCCGCACGCCGAACACCATTCACGTCGAGCCGAAGAAGGTGATCATTCTTGAAGGGATCCTGCTGCTGACCGACGCGCGCCTGCGTAACGAGCTTAACTTCTCTATTTTCGTCGACACCCCGCTCGATATTTGCCTGATGCGCCGTATTAAGCGCGACGTTAACGAGCGCGGCCGTTCTATGGACTCGGTGATGGCCCAGTACCAGAAGACCGTGCGCCCGATGTTCCTGCAGTTTATTGAACCGTCGAAGCAGTATGCCGACATCATCGTGCCGCGCGGCGGCAAAAACCGCATCGCGATTGATATTCTGAAGGCCAAAATCAGTCAGTTCTTTGAATAACCTGGCCGAATTGTGTAACGTGCAAAGAGTAGCCCTGTTGCCCTGTCCGCCGCGAAGCGTGCGGGAAGCAGCCTTATAAGGAGAAAGCCCATGCGTCTGTGTGACCGAGATATCGAAGCCTGGTTGGATGAAGGGCGACTCGCCATCAATCCGCGCCCACCCGTTGAGCGTATTAATGGCGCGACGGTTGATGTACGGCTGGGTAATAAATTCCGCACCTTCCGCGGCCACACGGCGCCGTTTATCGATTTAAGCGGACCGAAGGCCGAGGTCAGCGCCGCGCTGGACCGCGTGATGAGCGAAGAGATTGTCCTGCCGGAAGGGGAGGCCTTTTTCCTGCATCCGGGCGAACTGGCGCTGGCGGTGACCTATGAATCAGTCACTCTGCCAGCCGATCTGGTGGGCTGGCTGGACGGACGCTCCTCACTGGCGCGGCTGGGGCTGATGGTGCACGTTACCGCGCACCGCATCGACCCGGGCTGGTCCGGCTGCATCGTGCTTGAGTTCTACAACTCCGGCAAACTGCCGCTGGCGCTGCGTCCGGGCATGCCTATCGGCGCGCTGAGCTTTGAGCCATTATCGGGCCCGGCGGCCCGGCCGTATAACCGCCGTGAAGACGCCAAATATCGCGACCAGCAGGGCGCGGTGGCGAGCAGAATCGACAAGGATTGATAACGTCAACGGGGTGTTGCTGAGGGTGCCATGAGACGAATACTGACAACGCTGATGATCCTGCTGGCGGTCATTGTCGCCGGGCTTACCTCGTTGGTATTGCTGGTCAATCCCAACGATTTTCGCGCCTATATGGTGCATGAGGTGGCAGAGCGCAGCGGTTATCAGCTTGAACTCGATGGCCCGCTGCGCTGGCACGTCTGGCCGCAGCTCAGCATTCTCAGCGGACGCATGACGCTGACCGCCCGGGGCGCCGAAGAGCCGGTGATCCGCGCCGACAACATGCGCCTCGACGTGGCGCTGCTGCCGCTGCTCTCGCACCAGCTGCAGGTGAAGCAGGTGATGCTTAAGGGCGCGGTGATCCAGCTGACCCCGAAAACCGAGGCGGTTCGCGATAGCGCTGCGCCGGTGGTACCTCATGACAACACCCTGCCGCAGGCTCCGGAGGACCGCGGATGGTCCTACGACGTGCGCCAGCTGCAGGTGGCCGACAGCGTGCTCTTCTTCCAGCATGAGAACGGCGAGCAGGTGACCGTGCGTGATATCCGCCTGCAAATGGAGCAGGATGAGAATCACCGGGCCACCGTCGACTTCTCCGGCCGGATCAACCGCGACCAGCGCGACCTGGCACTCAACTTCTCCGCTACCGTGCAGGGCGGCGACTATCCCCACTCCTTAAAAGCCGACTTTAGCCAGCTAAGCTGGCAGCTGCGCGGCGCCGAGCTGCCTCCTGATGGTATTAATGGCCAGGGCAGTCTGCAGGCCAGCTGGCAGGAAGATGGCAAAACCCTGCGCTTTGACAACCTGAATCTGATGGCCAGCGGCAGCACCCTTACCGGCAACGGCAGCGTGGTGCTGGGGGATCGCCCGGACTGGTCGCTGGATCTCCACGCGACCACCCTGAATCTCGACAGCCTGCTGGCGCCCTCCTCGCCAGCGACCGACAGCAGCGCCAGCCAGCAGGGCCAGAGCCAGACGCGACCGCTGCGCCCGGTGATCGCCGACAGCGATGAGCGCGAAGATTACCAGAGCCTGCGCGGCTTTAACGGCCGGATGGCCCTGAGCGCCGACCAGCTGCAATGGCGGGGTTTAAACTTCACCCAGGTGCAGAGCGAAATCAGCAACCAGCAGGGGCTGCTGACGGTCAGCAAAATGCAGGGTAACCTCGACGGCGGGCAGCTTTCCCTCCCCGGTACCCTCGATGCCCGTGGCGACACACCGCAGGCGACGTTCCAGCCGGCGCTGCAGAATGTGGAGATCGGTTCGCTGATCAAAGCCTTTAACTATTCATTAAACCTGACTGGCAAGCTGTCGCTGACCGGCGAGTTTTCCGGAACGCGCATTGACGCGGATGATTTCCGTCGTCACTGGCAGGGACAGGCCCAGCTCCAGATGGCCGATACTCGTACCGAGGGGCTGAACTTCCAGCAGCTGGTGCAGCAGGCCGTGGAGCGCAGCACCAACGTGCGGGCGCAGGAGAATTATGACAATGCCACCCGCCTGGATTCCGTGAGCAGCCAGCTGACGCTGGATAACGGGGTGGTGACGCTGAACCGCCTGCAGGGGCAGTCCGACATGATGGCGATGACCGGCGAAGGTCAGCTTGATCTGAAGAAAGAGAACTGCGATATGCGCTTTAACGTGCGCGTGCTCGGCGGCTGGAAAGGGGAGGGCAAACTTATCGACCGCCTGAAACAGACCGCCATCCCGCTGCGCATCTACGGCGACTGGCAGTCGCTGAGCTACAGCCTGCAGGTCGATCAGATCCTGCGGAAACAGCTACAGGATGAAGCGAAGCAGCGCCTCAACGACTGGGTCGAACGTAATAAAGGCAGCAAAGAGAGCAAAGACGCCAAAAAGCTGCTCGATAAGCTGTAATCGTCCACGCCAGCAGCCCGGGGCTTCCGGGCTGTGAGATTGTCGTCAAAGGGTGTGCCACGTTGATGCCGGGTGGCGGCTACGCCTGACCCGGCCTACGTTTTGTGCAATATCATCGGCTTGAGTCGCTATCCATGTAGGCCTGATAAGCGCAGCGCCATCAGGCAGTGTGGCTGCTGTAGAGCATCAATTCCCCGTGATGAGAGAATGTCGTCAAAGTGTGGAGCCCCGTTGACGCCGGGTGGCGGCTGCGCCTGACCCGGCCTGGGTTGCGCGGTGGGGGTAATACCCCGGTCTGCATTGCCATCCATGTAGGCCTGATAAGCGCAGCGCCATCAGGCATGGGTTTGATTATCCGTCCCACCGCCCGAGATACCCCGGGCCAGTTTTATGCCTGCCGATTACACCTCATAATCCAGCTCATCCTGTTTTACCGGCGGGACGATCTGCACCTTCTGCACCCGATGGCTGTCGACCTGCAGCGTGCGCAGGGTATAGCCATCAATCTCAATGGTTTCTCCCACCTGCGGCACATGCTGCAGATACTCCATCAGCAGACCGGCAACGGTGTGGTACTCCCGTTTATCATCCAGCGGCAGCGGAACGTACTGCACCAGGTCCTCCAGCGGCATATGGCCGTTAACCGTCCACGAACCGTCCTGAAGATGCTGAATATCGTGCCGGGCGTCGATCTCCTCCACCTCGTTGGGCAGATTACCGGCGATGGTTTCCATCACGTCGCTCAGGGTCACAATCCCCTCGACGGAACCGAACTCATCGACCACAAAGGCGAAGTGGGTGCGGGCCTGACGGAACTGCTCAAGCGCGGAGAGGAGCGGTAACCCCTCCGGAAAGACCAACGGCTGCCGCACCAGCACCTGCAGATCCAGCGGCTCCTGGCGCAGGGACTGCTGGAGCAGGTCAATAACGTGAACCACTCCCAGCAGGTCTTCATTATCTTTCCCGCCGGTCACCACCAGCCGGGTGTGCTGATTTTTCTCCACCAGGCTGCGGATCTCTTCCTCCGGCGCGCTGAGGTTGATGCGCTCGATATCATGGCGTGACGTCATAATACTGCTGACGCTGCGCTGATTAAGGTTCAGCACCCGCTCAATCATCAACCGTTCCTGCGGGTTAAACAGCGGATGATGGTCCTGATCGGCGACCAGCGACGCCGTGTCAGCATCCAGTTCAGCTTTTTCCTTCTGACCGCTTAGCAGGTTCATCACCGCCTCGGTGGTGCGCTGACGCAGCGTCAGATTGGCCGACAGGAAGCGACGGCGGTTAAACAGCGCCAGCTGGTTAAGGGCTTCAATCATGACCGAGAAGCCAATTGCCGCGTACAGATAGCCTTTCGGGATAATAAAGCTGAAGCCTTCAGCAATCAGGCTGAAGCCGATCATCAGCAGGAAGCTCAGACAGAGGATGACGATGGTTGGGTGGCTGTTAACGAAGCGCGTCAGGGCCTTGCTGGCCATCAGCATCAGGCTGATGGCGATGATCACCGCGGCCATCATCACCGCCAGGTGATCGACCATGCCGACGGCGGTGATCACCGAGTCGAGGGAGAAGATGGCGTCGAGCACCACGATCTGCGCCACCACGGCCCAGAATTTCGCCCCTCTGCGCTGGGTGGGATTATCGCTGTCCTTCCCCTCCAGCCGTTCGTTGAGTTCGACGGTGGCTTTAAACAGCAGGAATAAGCCGCCGAACAGCATAATTAAATCGCGGGCGCTGAAGCTGAAGTCGTGAAAAACAATCAGCGGTTTGGTCAGGGTCACCAGCCAGGAGATAGAGGCCAGTAGCAGCAGACGCATCACCATCGCCAGCAGCAGACCGGTGATACGGGCGCGGTCGCGCTGGGCGGGCGGCAGCTTTTCGGCGAGGATAGCGATAAAAACCAGGTTATCGATACCCAACACCAGTTCGATAACCACCAGCGTGACGAGACCTGCCCAGATTGACGGATCGGCAATCCATTCCATATGTATTAAAACCTGTACGACTGCGGTATGTGTTACCACGATCATGGATAAGATGAGTCTAAAATGCAATAACGACGCGGATATCACTCCGCCGGAGGTGGATATATTTCCAGCAAATTAGGTGAACAGATAAGAATTATGTTCCAGAAAAGATCAGCGGAAAAATAACAATATGGCGGAACGCGCTGGAATAAGCTTGCTGATATCAGAACCATAACCCGCTGCGTTTTACCCGGCGCAAAAACGAGGGCAGTCCCATCGTTCTCCACGGTAGGCACCCTTCCTCATCGCCGCGTGAAGTGCGAAGCCCGCTCACAAAATCGGCATAATTCATATCATGAAGTGAGTGCAGAATAGCGCCGATCGCAGTTCCCTACTGTGGTTTACGGTTATTATCCTGCCATATCTGGCTGTTTATGCTGAAATATATTGCCTGGAGAAATTAATTATCTATATCTATTCTTTCCGGACATATGAACGCCGCAGCCAGCAGCTGGCAGGGGCTGCGTGCCAAAGGCCGCGATGTACGGGCCTCGCGGCGACATCGCGCTGTGCAGGGAAGCGGGCCGCTGAATAACCTGATGGAGAATAAGATTATTCTCACTTCGACCTGTTGATAAAAGAAAGTTGTGTGTATTCTTTTAGGTGACAGTGAATTTAAGAATTTGGCGGGCAGATGCCCGGGCAGTATCCGTGTATTATCAGTTCCAATGGATTTGTGACATGTACAATTTTGCAAAGCTGCGTGTTTTGCAACCAAACAGGTGAAGATGAATATGGCGAATTTGAAAGCGGTTATTCCGGTCGCAGGACTAGGCATGCATATGCTGCCGGCCACAAAGGCAATTCCTAAGGAGATGCTGCCGATCGTTGATAAGCCAATGATTCAGTACATTGTTGACGAAATCGTCGCCGCCGGGATCAAAGAGATTGTCCTGGTGACGCACTCCTCGAAGAATGCGGTGGAAAACCACTTTGATACCTCCTACGAGCTGGAAGCCCTGCTTGAGCAGCGTGTGAAGCGCCAGCTGCTGGCGGAAGTCCAGGCCATTTGCCCGCCGGGCGTAACCATCATGAACGTGCGTCAGGCACAGCCGCTGGGTCTGGGCCACTCCATTCTCTGCGCCCGCCCGGTAGTCGGGGACAACCCGTTTGTCGTAGTGCTGCCGGATATCATTCTCGACGGCGGCACTGCGGACCCGCTGCGCTATAACCTCGCTGCCATGGTCGCCCGCTTTAACGAGACCGGCCGCAGCCAGGTGCTGGCGAAACGCATGCCGGGGGACCTCTCCGAATACTCCGTGATCCAGACCAAAGAGCCGATGGTGGCCGAAGGGCAGGTGGCGCGTATCGTCGAGTTTATTGAAAAACCGGACGAACCGCAGACCCTGGACTCTGACCTGATGGCGGTGGGCCGCTACGTGCTGTCGGCAGATATCTGGGCCGAACTGGAGCGTACCGAGCCAGGCGCCTGGGGCCGTATCCAGCTAACCGACGCCATTGCCGAGCTGGCGAAGAAGCAGTCCGTTGACGCGGTGCTGATGACCGGCGAAAGCTATGACTGCGGTAAGAAAATGGGCTACATGCAGGCCTTCGTTACCTACGGAATGCGTAACCTGAAAGAAGGTACCAAATTCCGCGAAAGCATTAAAAAACTACTGGCCTGAGTGCCGGCATAAGGGTGAGCGGCAGGGCAGGGGGATTTCGCCATGCCGCTCATAACGTTATGCAGAAATTATTCATAACGTGAATGTTATAACGGTTGTAAAGAAACGTATGGCTTCGGAGACTTCTGGTAGTTTGTCTCTGGTCTCTGTGGTGCAATGGTCGGAGTAGCGGCAATAATGCTTTGTGAATAGTCACTTAGTGCGACAATTCTTAAAGCGCAGGGAAAGCGGTCAACGTCAGCAGAAAATAAAACTTGACTGCGATCATGTTTCCGCTTTAAACATCTCACTTGCATGCATAAAAATGTGAAATGAATTGGCATGCGAGCTGGTACAGACATTACGGATAATCCCTGAGCACGGCAGTGGACATCATCGAAGGATCACAGGTATATGAACTGGCAACTCATCTCATTTTTTGGCGATAGCACCGTTTTGCTGCCCAGCGCAGCGGCGTTGTTTATTGTCCTGATACTGCGTAAAACGTCGCGGTTGTTGGCGTGGCAGTGGAGTTTGCTGTTCGGCATCACTGGCGCCATTGTCTGCGCCTCCAAACTGGCCTTTATGGGCTGGGGCCTGGGCATTCGCGAGCTGGATTACACCGGCTTCAGCGGCCATTCAGCGCTCTCCGCAGCCTTCTGGCCTATCTTCTTATGGCTGCTCAGTACCCGTTTCTCTGCGGGGCTGCAAAAAGCAGCCGTCGCCACCGGCTATATTCTGGCCGCAGTGGTGGGTTATTCACGGCTGGCCATCCATGCGCATTCCGTCTCGGAAGTGATCGCTGGCCTGCTGCTCGGTGCTGCTGGCAGCGCTTTGTTCCTGCTGCTGCAAAAACGTACCACCCATTCGGAAAACGTGAGTATTTCGTGGGGCGGCGTCGCGTGCCTGGTGATGGTTCCTCTTATCCTGTTGCATAGCGGCAATAAAGCGCCGACTCAGTCCCTGCTGGGGCAAATCGCCACCGCGGTGGGGCCGTTGGATAAACCCTTTACTCGAACTGATCTGCATAAGCAGGCCTGGTAATTGCCATTTGTTTTACAGGGGAAATTAAGTTTTCGCCGGTTAATTAGACAAATAAGAAAATAATCTACTATATGCCAGGTAATTGATAATTCATATTTATGAAATAACGCAGTGCTACTACATTGTTATTGTCAATTTTCCTGGATATAGCCGTGGTCAGACGTTTCTTAAATGCGTTCAGAAAGCACCTGTTCCACCTTGGATGAATAACCCAGCAACGAGAAACTATTAGAAATTGTAGTTGACTATGGCGTCATCATCTGATTTTAGAATGACGTCAGTGTCGCGAGAAATTTTAGTTTTTTCAAATGGTTAGCTGTATCTGTGCTGGTGTGGCAGCGCCAGGCAGATGTTCGATAGTTGAGAACAATAAATAATCTTCATTGGCGAGCCGCTTATTTTTCGCCAATAAAACAGCGGATGGGATTAATTGGCAGATATTCGGCAGCAAGACTCCCAATTGTGACCGAAATCCCGTAGACTTAACGCCGCAAAAAATAAAGGCCTGACCAATTTATCACCCGCAGGCCGATTAATTACGCCGTTCAGGTAGTCAGTGCGCTGGTAGCTGTTAAGCCAGGGGCGGTAGCGTCGCTAAAACCACCTGTTGCTGCACAAAATACCTTCTCTGAACGTCTATAAAAATCGATGCACTGTGGGTGATTAACGCCATAAGATATCTATGATGCTCATCAGATATCCTCATAAAGGGGTCAGGAGCGGCTGCTGATATCACCCGTACACCAACTTTCCCGTCTCATCGATAGCCTGTACGGTAAAATTCGCCTACATTGTGAGCTGGGTGGATGTGATAAGGGTTACGAGCAGCTTAGGGTAACTGTACTTGCCTCGCCGGTGTTGCACAGTGAAGTCAGCTGGTGCCGCGAGCGCTTTCTATCTTGGTATTCCCCTCATTCTCATTGAGATACGACAGCGGGGCTGAAAATGGATCTTGTACAATGATAAAAATTGCGCGCATTGCCGTGACATTGGGCTTGCTTTCCTCACTGGGAGCCCAGGCTTACGCGGCCGGGTTAGTAGTAAATGATAACGATCTGCGAAACGACCTTGCCTGGCTTTCCGATCGCGGGGTTATCCATCTGAGCTTGTCAACCTGGCCGCTGAGCCAGGAAGAGATCACCCGGGCGTTAAAAAAAGCTAAACCGTCCTATTCTTCTGAGCAAGTGGTGCTGGCCCGTATCAATCAGCGACTGTCAGCGTTAAAAGCCGATTTTCGGGTCACCGGCTACACCTCAACCGACCAGCCGGGCACTCCGCAGGGGTTTGGTCAGACGCAGCCGGCAGATAACTCCTTAGGCCTGGCGTTCAACAACAGCGGCGAGTGGTGGGATGTCCACCTCCAGGGCAACGTTGAGGGGGGAGAGCGGATCAGCAACGGTTCGCGCTTCAATGCCAACGGCGCCTACGGCGCGGTGAAGTTCTGGAACCAGTGGCTCTCTTTTGGTCAGGTTCCGCAGTGGTGGGGGCCTGGATATGAAGGGAGCCTGATCCGCGGAGATGCGATGCGGCCGATGACCGGCTTTCTGTTGCAGCGAGCCGAGCAGGCGGCGCCGGAAACCTGGTGGCTGCGCTGGGTGGGACCATGGCAGTACCAGATCTCTGCCAGCCAGATGAATCAGTACACCGCTGTGCCGCATGCCAAAATTATTGGTGGCCGCTTTACCTTCTCTCCTTTCCAGTCACTTGAACTAGGCGCATCGCGCATTATGCAGTGGGGCGGGGAAGGGCGTCCTGAATCACTCAGCAACTTCTGGGATGGTTTAACAGGCAAAGATAACACCGCCGCGAATGATCCCAATGAACCGGGCAACCAACTGGCCGGTTTTGACTTTAAGTTCAAACTGGAACCGACCCTTGGCTGGCCGGTGAGCTTCTACGGGCAGATGATTGGCGAGGATGAGTCCGGCTATCTGCCCTCGGCCAACATGTTCCTAGGTGGGGTGGAAGGGCACCACGGCTGGGGTAAGGACGCGGTGAACTGGTATATTGAAGCGCACGACACGCGGACCAATATGAATAGCGTTGGTTACAGTTACACTCACCATATTTATACGGATGGTTACTATCAGCAGGGCTACCCTCTTGGTGATGCAATGGGTGGGGATGGTCAGTTGCTCGCTGGTAAGGTGGAGTTGATTACAGAGGATAATCAGCGCTGGAGCACGCGTCTGGTGTACGCCAAGGTGAACCCAAAAGATCAATCAATTAATAAAGCATTCCCTCATTCAGACACACTTAAAGGTGTACAGCTGGGCTGGAGCGGGGATGTTTACCAGTCAGTTCGTCTGAATACCTCGTTGTGGTACACCAACGCTAACAACAGCGATAGCGATGACGTTGGGGCCAGCGCAGGGATAGAAATACCGTTTAGTTTATAAGGCTGAATGCTGAAAACAGGGGAGAGAGGGTGGTAGCGCTGCAGGACGCAGTCAGCTTTATCTCTCCATAAGCCGGCAGGGAAGCAACGGCTATGACAGCTGCTCAGGAATTGGCAAATTTTGATTTACTGATGATGTGACATTATGAAGAAAAAAATTGTTAGATTTTCGGCATTAGCACTGGCAATTGGGTTTTTATCTGGTTGTACGATCATCCCTGGTCAGGGATTAAACAGTCTGCGTAAGAACGTGGTTGAGCTTCCAGACAGTGATTACGATTTGGATAAATTGGTCAATGTTTACCCGATGACGCCGGGCCTTATTGATCAGCTTCGGCCGGAAACCGTTCTTGCTCGCCCAAATCCGCAGCTGGATAACTTACTTCGTAGTTATGAGTATCGCATTGGCGTTGGTGACGTACTTATGGTTACTGTATGGGACCACCCGGAGTTGACTACTCCTGCAGGCCAGTATCGTAGCGCCAGCGACACCGGCAACTGGGTCAACGCTGATGGTACTATTTTCTATCCCTATATCGGTAAGGTACAGGTAGCGGGTAAAACGCTTAGTCAGGTGCGCCAAGATATTGCCAGCCGTCTAACCACATATATCGAAAGCCCACAGGTAGACGTTAGTATTGCTGCATTTCGTTCGCAAAAAGCATATGTTACTGGAGAAGTAACAAAATCAGGGCAGCAACCTATTACGAATATCCCGCTGACAGTGATGGATGCGATTAATAATGCTGGCGGTCTTGCACCTGATGCTGACTGGCGAAATGTTGTATTAACACATAACGGAAAAGATATAAAAGTCTCATTGTATGCATTAATGCAAAAAGGAGACTTAACACAAAACCACTTGCTCTATCCAGGCGATATCCTTTTTGTACCTAGAAATGATGATTTGAAAGTATTTGTCATGGGTGAGGTGGGTAAACAAAGTACTTTGAAAATGGATCGAAGCGGTATGACTGTAGCAGAGGCACTAGGCAATGCAGAAGGAATGTCGCAAGCATTCAGTGACGCTACTGGAGTATTTGTGATCCGTCAGTTAAAAGATGACAAGCAGGGTAAAATTGCTAATATTTATCAATTAAATGCTCAAGATGCTTCAGCAATGGTATTGGGCACAGAATTCCAGTTACAGCCCTATGATATTGTTTATGTCACAACTGCTCCGCTGGTACGTTGGAATCGTGTTATTTCCCAATTAGTACCGACTATTACCGGGGTGCATGATATGACCGAAACTGGTAAATTTATTAGGACTTGGTGACAGTAATGTTTGACTCTATTCTAGTCGTATGTACTGGGAATATCTGTCGCTCACCTATAGGTGAGCGCTATTTGCAAGCAGTTATGCCTGGTAAAATAATCAAATCTGCAGGAACTAATGCTTTAGTTGGCCATGCTGCGGATGCTTCCGCTGTGAGAATTGCTTTAGAGCACGGATTATCCCTAGAGGGGCATGAAGGTACTCAATTTACTTCAACTCTTGGCCGTCAGTTCGATTTGATATTAGTAATGGAAAAATCCCATCAAGAACTTTTGAGTAAAATAGCTCCTGAGGTGCGTGGCAAAACAATGCTTTTTGGTCATTGGTTAAACCAAAAAGAAATCCCCGATCCTTATAGGAAAAGTGATGAGGCATTTGCATCAGTTTATAAATTAATCGAGCAATCAGCACAGCGCTGGATAGAAAAGCTGGGTGCATAATTAGGAATTTACTCATGGCTTCAATGAAAAATAAAACATCATCGGAAAACACAGAACAAGTTGATCTCGGACGTCTAATTGGCGAATTCATTGATCATCGAAAATTAATCATATCTGTTACATCATTGTTTACCCTTTTGGCTCTAGTTTATGCGATTTTCGCTACACCTGTTTATCAGGCAAACGCTTTGATACAAGTAGAGCAAAAGCAGGCAAATGCCATTCTCAGCAATTTAAGTCAGATGTTGCCTGACAGTCAGCCACAATCAGCACCAGAAATAGCCCTTCTGCAATCACGGATGGTGATCGGTAAAACTGTAGATGATTTAAACTTGCAAACAAGGATTAGAGAAAATTACTTTCCTGTGGTGGGTAAAGGGTTATCTCGATTAATGGGGAAAGTACCGGGCGAAATTGATGTATCACGGTTTTATTTGAAGGCTGGGGAAAATGAGCAGCCTAAAATTAACTTAACAGTAATTGATGATAATCATTTCAAGATCGAATTTGATGGTGATAATATCAATGGAGTAGTGGGTGAGTTAATTAATAAAAATGACATAGCGATAAAGGTTGATAAAATAAACGCTATGCCAGGCACAGAGTTTACTATTTCATATGTTAGTAGGCTCCAGGCTATTACCGATCTTTTAGATGTGTTTAGTGTAGCAGATATTGGCAAAGATACTGGTATGCTTTCGCTATCATTGACTGGTGATAATCCATTACAAATAGAAAAAATAATTAATAGCATCAGTAATAATTATTTGGCTCAAAATATTTCTCGACAAGCAGCGCAAGACGCTAAAAGTCTCGATTTTTTAAATCAACAATTACCACAAGTACGCCATGATCTTGATATTGCAGAAGATAAATTAAACCAGTATCGTCGCCAGAGTGATTCGGTTGATTTGTCTCTTGAAGCCAAATCGGTGCTTGATCAAATAGTTAATGTTGATAACCAACTTAATGAATTGACATTTAGAGAGTCAGAAATATCACAGCTTTACACCAAAGAACACCCAACTTACAAAGCGCTGATGGAAAAACGCAAAACCTTGCAAGATGAAAAGGTTAAGTTAAATCAGCGAGTTTCTTCGATGCCGAAGACTCAACAAGAAATATTAAGGTTAAGCCGTGATGTCGAGTCAGGGCAAGCCGTTTATATGCAGCTCTTGAATCGTCAACAAGAATTGAACATTGCGAAATCTAGCGCGATAGGTAATGTTAGGATTATTGACAATGCAATTACGCAACCAAAACCGGTTAAGCCTAAAAAGGTTTTAATTGTATTATTAGGTATTATTTTTGGATTGCTAATTTCTACTGGGCTGGTTCTCATCAGGGTATTCTTGCGTCGCGGAATTGAAAGTCCTGAGCAACTTGAAGAGCTGGGTATCACAGTATACGCAAGTGTTCCAGTGGCAGAAACGTTCATGAAAAACAACGTTTCTAAACCGAATAAACTTAAGTCGAAAGATAATGATATAAAATCATTACTTGCAATAGACAATCCCGCAGATCTGGCTGTAGAAGCTATACGTGGACTTAGAACAAGTTTGCATTTTGCAATGATGGAGTCAAGAAATAATGTTCTCATGATTTCCGGGGCTAGTCCTAATGCGGGTAAGACTTTCATTAGCTCAAATTTAGCTAGTGTTATTGCACAGACAGGGAAAAAAGTTCTTTTCGTAGATACGGATATGCGTAAGGGTTATACGCACAAAATATTTAAGGTGAATAACGAAAATGGATTATCGGCCTATCTTTCAGGTAGGGTTGAAATAGGGAAAGTCATTAAGAAAATCGATGGCGTGGAATTCGATTTCATCACCAGGGGTGCAGTTCCACCAAACCCTGCTGAACTACTAATGCATAAGCGTTTTGGAGAATTGATTGATTGGGCTAATAATCATTATGATATTGTAATATTAGATACCCCTCCAATTCTTGCAGTTACGGACTCGGCGATTATTGGTAACTATGCAGGCACAACGCTACTTATTGCCCGATTTGAACTTAATACACCTAAAGAAATTGAGGTAAGTATTAAACGGTTTGAACAGAGTGGTGTCTTGGTTAAAGGATGTATTCTTAACGGTGTCGTGAAAAAAGCTAGCAGTTATTATGGCTATGGTTATAACCACTATGGTTATTCATACACAGATAATAAATAAAATAAAATAAAACATAAAAAAGGCGTCTGATTTGAGTCAGTCGCCTTTCTGTATGTAACTCAAGTACATATTAATAATATTCAAAAAATATTATGGAGAGGAAATCATGACGCCATTAGGCCGAAATATTATAGTCAGCTTAACGCTGGCACTTTCTGATTTTCTGAGCTTTGCAATATCAGCATATCTCGCAATGGGGATTTGCTCACTTATTATTCATGATTATGCTCTTTTATTTCCTGGGGAACAACTTGAAGGATGGCTGCTTCTTCATTGTTCATTAGCTCTTTGCTGCGTTGGATGGTACTCTATTAGATTACGGCATTACTTTTATCGTAAAACTTTTTGGTTTGAATTGAAAGAAATATTAAGAACACTTGTTATTTTTTCAGTTATTGAAATTGCTGTTATGGCTTTTACGACATGGTCATTCCCAAAGTATTTATGGGTGCTAACTTGGATGTTAGTGTTGTTATTAGTACCAATTACTCGAATGTTTAGTAAATGGATATTAGATATTTTTGGACTCTGGAGAAGAGATACATGGATTATTGGAAATGCTCTTAATGCACTAGAGGCATATAAAGCAATAAAAAGCGAAAGAAACTTAGGCTTGGAAATAGTTGGATTTATCTCGATAGATGGTTGTAGCAATAAAGAAAATTTTATTGATGGGTTACCAGTATTACCGAATGACATTGATTGGCTAACCAATCAAAGTAAGCAAACACAATTCATTGTTGCAGTAGAATCTAATCAAGGTGATATTCGTAATGCGTGGTTAAGAAATTTCATGATCAGGGGGTATCGCTACGTATCGGTCATACCAACATTACGTGGCATGCCTCTAGACAGTACGGACATGTCATTTATATTTAGTCATGAAGTCATGATATTTCGTGTGCAACATAGTTTGGCTAAATTGTCTTCAAGAATACTAAAAAGAGCGTTTGATATTATTGGGGCAGTAGCCATAATAATTTTATTATCACCTGCATTAATCTATATATGTAGAAAAGTTAAAAGAGATGGAGGACCAGCAATATATGGTCATGAGCGAATAGGGAAAGGTGGGCGACCATTCAAGTGTTTAAAATTCCGTTCTATGGTAATAAACTCTAAAGAAGTTCTAGATGAATTGTTAAAAAATGATGAAGAAGCTAGAAAAGAATGGGAAGCTACATTTAAGTTAAAAGAAGATCCTCGCATTACCAAGATTGGAGCTTTTTTAAGAAGAACAAGTTTAGATGAATTACCACAGTTATTTAATGTTCTTAAAGGAGAAATGAGCTTGGTTGGCCCCAGACCAATTATTACAGCTGAATTAGAGCGTTACAATGACGAAGTAGATTACTATTTGCTTAGTAAACCTGGTATGACAGGTTTGTGGCAAGTAAGTGGTAGGAGCGATGTTGATTATGAGACCCGGGTCTATCTTGATGCTTGGTATGTAAAGAACTGGTCCATGTGGAATGATATTGCTATTTTATTTAAAACAGTGGGCGTAGTACTAAAGAGAGACGGTGCATATTAAATTATATATGCGTAATTAATAACAATTGTGCATTTTTTTACGGATATATAATGGAAAAAGATTATATCATTCTAATACCTTCCTTCAATTCATCACAAAATGAAATAGAGAAAACGCTTGCTAGTACACCATTAGAAGCAAATATTCTAATTGTTGATGATGGTAGTGCTATTCCTTTTCAAGATACATATATTAAATGTAGTATTAAAAGAGAGAATTTAAGTATTTTGCGGTTGGATAAAAATGTTGGGATCGAAACGGCCCTTAAGTTAGGAGTCGAATCTGCCGCAAAGGAATACAAATACATTGCACGGTTAGATATAGGTGACGATGGAAGTGAAAATAGATTCCAAATATGTAAAGATTTCCTGAATAATAACAAGGATATTGTCTTAGTCGGCACTTGGGCTCGTTTCGTAAATACTGAGGGTAATCAACTATTTATACATCGTCCCGATATTGATGATAAAAATATTAGGAAAAAGATGTTTATTAACAATATTTTTGTACATCCGTCAGTTATGATGAGAACTGATAGTGTATTAAAAGCTGGTAATTATAGTAATAAATATCCTGCTTGTGAAGATTATGATTTATTTTTTAGATTAATGAAATTTGGTAAAGTTGCTAATATCGATATGCCACTGGTCAACTATACAGTTGATTACAATAGTATTTCATCGAAGAAAAGAAAAAAACAAATCATTAATAGAATCAAAATTATAATTAATAATTTCACATTATTTAGAAATGGTGTATATCCATATTATGGGCTTTTAAGAAATATTGCTATGTTACTTGTTAGCAGGAAATTATCAACATTGCTAAGAAAGGTTAGGAGAGGTTAATGATAATTTGCCTAGTTTGTGAGTCAACTGCTACAGGGACTCTTGCTATGGTTCATACAATTGCAAAAGGAATGCTACAAAAAGGCCATCAAGTACATTTGATATATTCTGTTCGTAGTGATACCCCAAAAAATATCGTTGAACTTTTTGATGGTGTTCAAATGCATTACATTCCTATGAATCCCAAAAAAAGTTTTAACGCTTTAGTTTTATTGAGGAAGACAATAGTAAAAATTAATCCTGATGTCGTTCATTTGCATTCCTCGATAGCAGGTTTTCTTGGGCGTATTAGCTTGTTCTTTGACCCTAAATTTAAAGTATATTATAGCCCACATTGTATTTCATTTATGAGGAAGGATGTTGGGGTAATCAAAAAAAGATTTTTTACTTTCCTGGAAAAAATCTCATGCGTTCGGAGGAGTGTATATATTGCATGTTCAAAAAGTGAATTATTGGCTATCAGAAACAAATTAAATGAAGATGCAATATTAATTGAAAATGGAATTGATATAGATAAAATAATTGACATAAATAGAAACCAAAAAAAAACTGAGAGTAATATTACCATACTCAATGTTGGTGGCTTGAGACCTCAAAAAGACCCAGTGCTCTTTTCAAAACTTTCTGCTAAGTTGTCTAGTGAAAAAATAAAGTTTGTTTGGATAGGTGATGGCGATGAAGATATAAAGCGTCAATTAACAGACTCAGGAACATTAGTCACTGGTTGGTTACAACAAGATCAGGTTTTGGCATATTATAAAAATGCTGATATTTTCCTATCAACATCGCAGTGGGAAGGTCTTCCAGTAGCAATGATTGAAGCAATGGCTAGCATGAATTGCGTAGTCGCGAACGCATGTGATGGAAATGTTGATCTCATCGAAGATGGTTTAAATGGTTTGCTATTTGATGGAAGTGAAAAGGATGCATATGATAAAATTCATAAAGTATTATCTGATACTCATCTTAGAGATAGATTAGCCTCGCAAGCTCACTATGATTCGGTTAATAAATTTAATAAAAATATTTTTTTAGATAAAATCGAAAAAGCATATGAACTTCATTAAGTGAGAGTGAATAGTAGATGTTAAATAAAAATTTTGAACATTCAAAAATTAAAGTAGCTACAAACCCACCTGATTTAATGATAGTTGAAGATGGTTTCATACTTCCACATAGAAAAGATCATACTGTTTGGGGTATAGGCGGAGTATTAGATAGTAATCAAAACTATATACCTGTATCAGGTTATGATGGTTGGTTTCCATTTGGAGGAAAATATGAATTTGATTCAGATTCTGTAATTTATCAAGATGAGGAAGTAATATGGTTTGGTATATTCACATATCATTGGGGACATTTTCTGGTCGATAATGTTAGTCGGATGTGGTATGTACTGCAAAATACAAATCATAAAATTGCGTATGTGCCTAAGAGTAAGGATATGGACTCCAATTTTATTGAGTTCTTCAAAGCTTTAGGTATAAATGAGGACAGGTTAATTCCTATTAGAATCCCTACAAAATTTAAAACTATATTTATCCCAGAATATTCAAAAAATGATTATTCATACTCTGATGATTTTACACATATTTTTGATAAAATAGTAAAAACTATTCTATCAAATGATAAAATTGTCAATGATGCTGTTCCCAAAAAAATCTATCTTTCGAGATTGTCATTTAAGGATGCAAAAAGTAAAGAATATGGTGAGGAAAGGATTGAGAAGTTTTTTTTAAACAATGGCTATTCAATATACTATCCGGAGAAAATGTCTTTATTAGAACAGGTACGAATGTGGAATACATGCGAAACTATTGCTTGTATCAACGGAACTATTCCGTTGAACATTTGTTTCTGCAGAAATAAAAACATTGAACTCATTGTATTAAATAAATCATCGATACCACATACTAATCTTTTTGATTTTCAAAAGATATTTGACTTGCCTAACATAGTTTATTTCGATTGCTTTTCGAATAAATATGACAGATACGTCAAATCTCTTGGCAATGGCCCTTTTATTTTGAAGTTAACAAAGGAAATGCAGTTATATGTCCTGAATAATAAAAAAAATGTTTTCGAGAATGAAACGATAATATATAAAGCTAAAGAATTCTGTTTTTTTGTAAAGCGACTTTGTAGCCTTATGATGATTAAACTCATAAAGAGCTGTTTACGCGCTATATCAAATATTAGAAGATAATGAAATAGAAACATGAGGTTTTTATGGGAAATGTTTTAATCTCATTTGTAATTCCAATGTATAATAAAGAGGATTACATAAGGGAAACAATAAATTCAATCATGAATTCATGTTTGATTAACCACTTCAAAAGTTATGAGATTATAGTTGTTGATGATGAATCAACTGATAATAGTTATGAGAGTATTAAAGACTATATTGCTAGTAATGCTATAAAATATTATAAGCAAGTAAACCAAGGGCCATCGGCTGCTAGAAATAATGGGCTTAACAAGGCCTCTGGAGTATATGTTATTTTTGTTGATGCTGATGATATTATTTTACCAAAATATATCTCATTTATAAAATATGCAGCTGAACAAGAGATAAAAAAACCTGTAATAGCTGTTAATTATAGTGAAGAAAATAACCCATCATATGATCATTTTTTGAAAAATAGTGATTCGTCAGAAATTGCATTTGATCATATTTACTATATAAAAGACTTGTTTAATGCATGGAGCGTGCATCAGTTTTTTTATACTACATCAGTATGTATATCTAGAAATTTCCTAATTAACAACAAGATACAATTTCCAGAAGGATATAATTCTGGAGAAGACCAATTTGTTTGGTTTGAGTTGGGAAAGCTCACTGGAGTGTTGTTCCTTGATCAAGTAGGAGTTATATATAGAAAAGGTGTTGTCAACCAGTTATCTTCAAAATTACCACTAGATGTCGAGATACATGTCAAAAAATTATTGCAGATCGAGCGTTGCACATTCTTTGCGAATAATTCAGTTACCCAATTGATTGATAAAAATTATACTTATATCATCGTCAATAATTTCTTATCCAGGAATCGAATCCAAGGTTTAAGATTGCTTTGTGAAAGGAAAAGAATATTATTACGAAAGAAGAGTCTCATAAAATTAGTTTTAGCTTTTGTAGTTCCCTCTATCTATCGTTCATTTAAAGGCAAAAAAAATGTTTAGCACTATAATATAATAAGGAGTGAAGAGTGAAAAAAAATTCTGCTCTATTATTATTTTTCTGGATGTCTTACGCGACTAGTGCAACAATGGGAATCTGCGTGCATCCTGATAGTATGAAAACAAATCCTAGTAATATTATATCTTTGGTTACTAAGTTCAATTTCAAGTCTATTAGAATGGATTATAGATGGTCAGATGTAGAAACTCACTATGGCAATTATCGTTTTGAAGGTGTTACTGAGGATATTTTACAGTTAGCTCTTCGAAATAATATTACACCGTTAATCATTTTGGGTGGATCTAACCATCTTTATGGTAAAGGAAGGCCTTGGGATGATAAAACACAATTAGCTTTTGCAAAATATGCAGAAAACATAGCTCAGCATTATTCCAATAGAAAAGTAATATTTGAGATCTGGAATGAGTGGTCATTAAAGCACAATTATGATCCTAAGTTATCTGACTTTAAAAATTTAGATTCTGCAACAGCATATTATAATCTTGTTAGAATTGTTTCGCCAAAAATAAGAAAATATGGTGGTAAAAATTTCATTATAGTTGCCGGAGGATTTAACCCTACAGATAAAAATGATCAAAATTGGGGAAGTCAGTTAATAAAAATGGGCATTATGAAATATATAGACGGAATTTCAGTACATCCGTATACTGATCTTAATCCTGAGGATAGTTTCGTAATTATGGATAGAATGCAAGCTTCGTTCACCGCTAACAATAACGGTAATGTTGTACCTTTGTTTATTACTGAATATGGGATTCCTAATAGGATTGGAACTAAATATACTCAACGATATACTTATACTCTTGCTAAAAGGTTCATTAATGAAGCTTCTAAACGTAGTTATATCCAAGGCATATGGTGGTACGATCTCGTTGATGATGGAAATCAAATTAGTAATTCAGAACATAATTATGGTATATTGACGCAAGACATGAAACAAAAAGAGATATCTCAATTGTTTTTAAAATAGATTAAAATATGGACTTCAGCTATGTCAATGTACATACTTAGTATGTTATTTAATAGTTTTATTTCTTTTTTGAGCGTTATTACACGAGATAAAAAAGCTCATATGCTTTTTAAATTTATTCTTGTGTTAGGGCTTTCTATTCTCCCCGCAATAAAAAGTAAGTATGTCGGTACTGATTCACAGATGTATGTTGGTTTTTTCTCATTACATCAGACATATTCGGAATGGTTGAGTAATGGAACTGAACCAGCCTTTGTTTCTTCTATAAAACTATTGCAGTTTCTGGGTGCCGATAATTATTTCTATTTCTTTCTTTTTTTCTCTTTGATTTTTAATTATTTGATAGTGAATTCTATTTTTAAACTATCAAAAAACATTCCTTTGTCACTTTTAATATTTCTTTCGTATAGTGCTTTATATATATTCCATTTCAATGTATTAAGACAAAGTATGGCAGTTGCTTTTGTTATATTTTCTCTGCGGTACTTATTTACAGCTAATTATTTAAAATTTTATATGGTAGTTGCTATTGCATCTCTTTTTCATTACAGTGCAATATGCACAGTTACATTTCCTATATTATTAAAAATATTAAATTCGCGTCCATTGGTATTATATGCATTTACATTTATTATATTAATTTGTTTTTCTTATACTAGTAATCAAATCTACGTCTTATTAAGTTCTGCAACAGGAGCTAGTCGTTATAGTAATTATGCTGATCTTTCAGCTGGTGATTCGGCTGGGAAATTATTTTTCCTCAATGTAATGTTGTTATTTATATTTATTGCATTGTATTGCAAATTTAAAATAAAAGACTTACAAGATTCCTTCTTCTTATATTTATTTTTTACAAGCGTGGTAATAAACTTTTGCATATCATTTTTGGGTCTTCGCTATGAAGGCGCAGGTAGAATAATTAATTATTTTTCATATTCAAGTATTTTTGTTTTCCCAATTGCACTGTCAAGATTAAAAACATCATTCAGGGTTCTATCTTATTACTTTGTGATTTTATTTTGCGTTTCATTTATAATATTTATGTTATATGTGGCAAATGCTCATGGATTGCTGCCATACACTGTAAATCCCTATCTAAACGACTTGTTATAAGTAATTTAAGGCAAGATTTTATGGATGTTAAAAATAAAGCAATAGCAAAAAATACATTTTTTTTGGTTGTTCGAACTATTATATCCTTACTTATCACTCTATATACAACGCGTATAGTTTTGAAGGAGCTTGGTGTAGAAGATTATGGGGTGTTTTCGCTAGTATATGGCGTGGTAATGTTATTTACATTTATAAATACGTCAATGAACGAATCCGTTCAACGTTATTTTGCAGTTCATTATGGCAGGGGAGAATATAAAGATTTAGGAGCTTTTTTTAAAAGTAGTATTTATTTATATTTTTTCATCGCATTATTCTTTTTTATATTTATGCTTTCATTGAGGCATTATGTTATTTTTGATTTTCTGAACATTGCGAACGAAAAGAAAGACGTTGCAAGTAATATTTATATTGTCGCCGTAATAGGTATTTTATTTTCTGTTATGCAAACGCCTTCTAATTCTTTGGTTCTTGCAGCTGAGAGAATGTCATTCTACGCCTACGTTTCAATTTTCGAATCCATATTGAAACTTTTCGCTAGTATTGGTATTACGCTAATAGCACATGAGAAGTTATTTTATTACTCAATACTATTGTTAATAAGTAGTATAATTATCTTCCTCACGTATTCTATCTTTGTTTTTGTTAAATTTAAAAATATTATCTTCCTTGGTAATGCTGATCGTAATAAAGCCAAAGAATTATTCTATTTTTCATTCTGGAATGTTTTGGGTAATTTCTCAACTGTTTTGAGAATTCAAGGGGTTAATATTATTATTAACTTGTTTTTTTCTACAACTGCGAACGCTGCCTATGCTGTCTCTAATTCCATTAATGGTGCTCTTAATTCATTGAGTACTTCATTGAACATTGCAATTAAACCACAGATTTATAAAGCATATGCAACAGGGGATATGGATAGATATTTTCAACTTATTATTCATGGATCGAAATTGACTTTTTTATTCCTCTTTTTATTGTGTATGCCAATTTTTATTAATCTGCATGGAATATTGACCTTTTGGTTGATTAACCCACCAGTTTATACGTATTTACTTACTTTTATTGTGCTGCTGGTTTCGTTAATAGACAGTCTTTCATTTCCTTTAATGGCGGCATTACAAGCAACAGGAAGAATAAAAACTTATCAACTTATTGTAAGTTCAATAACAATTCTATCAATTCCTGTTATATATTTTCTGTTTAATTTTGGTTTTTCTCTTTATATTCTGGGTGTTGTTTTAATTGCATCTTCAATACTAACTCTATGCATTCGTGTACATTTGCTTGACTTACTGACATCAGTAAAGAAAAAAACGCTCTATTTAAAAGCTATCATCCCATGCTTTCTTGGCGCTGCAATTTCCTCTTTATTAATTCTCTCTTGTCATCGCTTTTTTCTTGATGATGGTATATTTCATATTATAATATCTTCTATATGTGTTGATATAATTACGATCTCTATTTTTTACATTCTTATTTTCAATAGGAAGGAAAAAATGATGATTAATAACTTTGTTTCGAAAATTTTCAGAAAGCTACTTAGGAATAAATAAAATGCAAATTTATTATTATAAAGATTCTGTCGGCAACTTTGGCGATGATCTTAATGGTTGGCTCTGGGATCGATTACTGCCTAATTTTTTTGATAGTGATGCCAGTGTTCGCGTCTCTGTAATTGGGACAATTATTAACGAGGTAATGCCTAAGGCTGATAAATGGTTTGTTTTAACTAGTGGGGTGGGATATGGACATTTACCTGAGGGATTTGGTAATGATAACTGGAAAATACTGAGCGTGCGAGGGCCTTTATCAGCTAAAGTATTAGGTCTAGGAAGTGATAAATATATTACTGATGGCGCAGCATTATTAAATACTTTAGCTGAATTTAAGCCGTTACCAGAAAATGAGCGAAGTGGTGTGATATTTATCCCTCATCATCATGCCATCTCAGTTGGTAACTGGGAGGAAGTTTGTCGTTTGGCAGGGGTAGAGTATGTAAGTCCGCAGTGGAATGCCGTTGACGTTATCAATAAGATAAGAAATGCTAAATTAGTAATTGCAGATGCTATGCATGCTGCAATCATAGCTGATGCTATGAGGGTTCCATGGGTTCCTGTTATAACCTCACCTCAGATAAATACATTTAAATGGTTGGATTGGGCTCTCACAATTAATACACCATACAGCCCTATTGATCTTGGGCCATCACATTTTCATGAAAGTTTGAGAAGTAATACCTTAAAGTACTATGGTGAGAAATATAAGTTATCTGATATCTCACCTGAATCAGCAATAAAAGATTTTTATTTTAAAAGAAAATATAAAAGCAGTAAGCTATGGCCGACTTATAGCCGCATTGCAAGAAGGTTGACTTATAATTTGCCATATAAGATCTTGTCTTCTCTTAAGGATTCTGAAATAAAAAATAAAAATTTGGTTTATACTGAATCTGCAGCAGAACGTCTGATTAAAGTTAAAAATAGCTCTGGTTTTTTAAGCGATGATGTTGTTTTTTTCAATAATGTCGATGGCTTACTATCCAAGTTAGATATCCTTAAGCAACATAAATGATTTTTAATAGATCACCTGTTTTGAGTTTGTATAGTTTGAGGGTTGTATGAATGTCTTAAACATATCGCATTCTCTTGACTTTTGCTTTAGTACTAGGCACTTTTTTAGCTTTGGGTTAAAATAATACTAGTAATTAGGCTACGAACGTATCGTAGTTATAACACCAGACAGGAGTATGTAATGTCCAAGCAACAGATCGGGGTTGTCGGTATGGCAGTGATGGGGCGTAATCTTGCGCTGAACATCGAGAGCCGTGGTTATACCGTCTCCGTTTTCAACCGCTCCCGTGAAAAGACCGAAGAAGTGATTGCCGAAAACCCAGGCAAGAAACTGGTCCCTTACTACACAGTACAAGAGTTTGTTGAATCCCTCGAAACACCACGTCGTATCCTGTTGATGGTGAAGGCCGGGGCTGGCACCGACAGCGCCATCGATTCCCTCAAGCCTTACCTCGATAAAGGTGACATCATCATTGATGGTGGCAACACATTCTTCCAGGACACCATCCGTCGTAACCGTGAACTGTCTGCCGAAGGTTTTAACTTTATCGGCACCGGTGTTTCCGGTGGTGAAGAGGGGGCTCTTAAAGGGCCTTCCATCATGCCCGGTGGCCAGAAAGAAGCCTATGAGCTGGTTGCTCCGATTCTGAAGCAGATCGCGGCGGTTGCTGAAGACGGCGAGCCTTGCGTCACCTATATCGGTGCTGACGGTGCGGGTCATTATGTGAAGATGGTTCATAACGGCATCGAGTATGGCGATATGCAGCTGATTGCCGAAGCCTATGCACTGTTGAAAGGCGGTCTGGCGCTCTCCAATGAAGAGCTGGCACAAACCTTCACTGAATGGAACGAAGGCGAGCTGAGCAGCTACCTGATCGACATTACCAAAGATATCTTCACCAAGAAGGATGAAGAGGGTAAATACCTCGTTGATGTTATTCTTGATGAAGCCGCAAATAAAGGTACCGGCAAGTGGACCAGCCAGAGCTCACTGGATCTCGGCGAACCTCTGTCTCTGATCACCGAGTCCGTATTTGCTCGTTACATCTCTTCGCTTAAAGACCAGCGTGTAGCAGCATCGAAAGTGCTGAGCGGCCCGCAGGCTCAGCCTGCCGGTGATAAAGCTGAATTTATCGAAAAAGTTCGTCGAGCGTTGTACCTCGGTAAAATCGTTTCCTATGCTCAGGGCTTCTCCCAGCTGCGTGCTGCTTCTGATGAGTACAACTGGGATCTGAACTATGGTGAGATCGCCAAGATTTTCCGCGCGGGCTGCATCATTCGTGCACAGTTCCTGCAGAAGATCACCGATGCTTATGCACAAAATGCCGGCATTGCTAACCTCCTGCTGGCGCCATACTTCAAACAGATCGCTGATGACTATCAGCAGGCGCTGCGTGATGTGGTGGCCTATGCTGTGCAGAATGGTATACCGGTACCGACGTTCTCTGCCGCAATTGCTTACTACGACAGCTACCGTTCCGCGGTTCTGCCAGCTAACCTGATTCAGGCTCAGCGTGATTACTTTGGTGCGCATACCTATAAGCGTACAGATAAGGAAGGCGTTTTCCATACAGAGTGGTTAGATTAGTCATATGTTAATCAAACCCTCGGATATCTCCGAGGGTTTGATTCTTCAGTAGTTATTTTTTTAATTAGCTCTAACGTAACCTTCCATTTTTTTATTCTTCTTTCTTCGTTTATAAACTGTTAAATCTATTTAACGGTGTTAATGTCATACGCTTCTTATTATTTTATTAATTCGAGTAATTAAAGGTATAAAACTATGAAGATTCTTGTCACCGGGGGCGCAGGCTTCATCGGATCAGCTGTGGTTCGTCATATCATTGAAAATACCCGGGATGAAGTCCGCGTGATGGACTGCCTGACCTATGCCGGAAACCTCGAATCCCTGGCGCCGGTGGCCGGGAGCGAACGCTACTCGTTTTCCCAGACTGATATCACCGATGCCGCTGCCGTGGCGGCCCAGTTCAGCGAGTTCCGCCCGGATATCGTGATGCACCTGGCGGCAGAAAGCCATGTGGATCGCTCCATTGATGGCCCGGCCGCCTTCATCCAGACCAACGTGATCGGCACCTTCACTCTGCTGGAGGCGGCCCGTCACTACTGGTCCGGCCTTGGGGACGCGCAGAAGCAGGCCTTCCGCTTCCACCATATTTCCACCGATGAGGTGTACGGCGACCTGCACGGCACCGATGACCTGTTCACCGAAGAAACCCCGTACGCCCCGAGCAGCCCGTACTCTGCCTCCAAAGCGGGCAGCGACCATCTGGTTCGCGCCTGGAACCGCACCTACGGCCTGCCGGTGGTGGTGACCAACTGCTCCAACAACTATGGTCCGTATCACTTCCCGGAGAAACTGATCCCGCTGACCATTCTCAACGCCCTGGCGGGTAAACCCCTGCCGGTATATGGCAACGGGGAGCAGATCCGTGACTGGCTGTATGTCGAGGACCATGCCCGTGCGCTGTACAAAGTGGCGACCGAAGGCAAAAGCGGCGAGACCTACAATATCGGCGGTCATAACGAGCGTAAAAATATCGACGTGGTGCGCACCATCTGCGCCATTCTCGACAAGGTGGTGGCGCAGAAGCCGGGCAACATCGCCCACTTCGCCGACCTGATCACTTTTGTCACCG
>NZ_PIBL01000010.1:0-202894 GCF_002806645.1 Klebsiella sp. H-Nf2 | reverse complement strand
GCTTCGGCTTCGCGGAGAATACTGATGATCTGTTCGTCGGAAAAACGCTTCTTCATGGGGATGTCCTCATGTGGCTTATGAAGACATTACTAACATCGGGGTGTACTAATCAACGGGGAGCAGGTCAGACAAGTGCTACGGATTCGCCGGGCTCTACCGTAATATTTAAATTAGAAAAGATAGGCTGAGAAAACGGGTCATATTGATAGCAAAGGTTTTTGACTTCCAGTCTGGCCCCCGAGTCTGCAGAAAAAACCTCTCTTGCGGGAAGTTCTTGTTCCGGTTCGCTGAAAACGATCTCTGACAGACGCTCATTATGTAAAGAGAGCATGCGCAGTTGCATACAAAGATCGACCAGACTTGAAGCGCGCTGTGAGAATTGACCACGGTAGGCGTTAAAGGCCATAAACATACCGAGGGTCATATTATTATCAATAACCATGATCGCGCCTAGCCAGAGGACCGCGACCTGATCTATGGTAGTAATAAAGGTGTTTATGCCACCAAACATCATGTCGAAGCGGGTTTGTTTAATACCGGCGTTGCAGGCTTCGATATTGATATTGAGCCAGTGCTGGGAACGACGCCCCTTCAGATTGAGCGCCTTAATGGTAGAGATTCCGTACAGCGACTCCATAAAGTGCGAGCTGGAGCGGGCACCTTTTATTACCTGCTCTTCCGCTACGCGGCGATAAAAGCGATAGGTCGCCAGACGCATAATGGCATAGCAGACGGTAAAACCAACGACTACCCAGGTCAGCCAGCCGCCATACAGTGTCAGCATGATCAGCAGGCCGATAGTCATGATCGAGTCAATGATGCCGCTGACGATGCTGTTGGTAAACGTTGAGCGAATGGTATCCAGGGAGGAGAAACGCGACTGGATATCCCCCAAGTGGCGCTTTTCAAAAAAAGATAGCGGCAGGCTGGTAAGATGATCAAAAAGCGTCGTTTTCCACTGGATATTCGTTAGCGTATTCAGTGTCAATGAGGTCCAGGCACGCAGCATACTAATAAAGGTGCGAAATAGCGTAAAAAAAACCAGGCCGATACAGATGACCGATAGCAGGCTCTGATCGTGCGCCATAATCACATGGTCAGTAACAAGTTGAGTCCCAATCGGTAACAGTAAGCCAATGGCTTCAACCACTACGGAGAAGGCAAAAATTTTCAGTAGCGCTGATTTTAAGCCAACAATATTGCGCATCAGGTCTAACAGGCGCAGGCGGGACTTGGCCTTTTCCTGTTGGAAGTTGTGATCGGGCCAGAGCTCTAAGGCGATGCCGGTAAAATAATTTGACATCTCCTGATTACCGATGATGCGCTTGCCCAGCGCCGGGTCATGTACGATAAAGCTGGATTTGCGGACTTTTGTCAGAACCACATAGTGGTTCATCCCCCAGTGCAGCACGCAGGGCAGTTTAAGCTGACGGATCTCGTCCAGATCTAACGACAGTGCACGACTTTTTAAGCCTGCATGTTCCGCCGTTTTACTTAATGACATCAGCGTTACGCCCTGAGAAGGGCTGCCAAAGCGCTGGCGAAAATTAAACAGGTCAATTTCCAGTCCATAGTACCCGCAGACCATTGCCAGGCAGGCGGCACCACATTCTGCCGCTTCAGATTGTAATATTACGGGCGTTTTTTTCAGGAGAGAAAAATTAACTTTTGCAATAATTTTTTCAAACAGTTCGTTAGTCATTGATAGGGCCGCTCACGCTTTGAGAAATCTTATAAACAGGGGTAAACATCCACATATAAAGCGGGCGTTCTTCAAGAAAAACCACGGCCTGTGCTTTAAGACCATTGGATAAGCTCAACGTTTTTCCATTATGCTTAAACTGTTTATCTTTAATTTTGATGATTGCTTTATAAAGCGCCAGTTCTTGTTGTTGGCTACCATTATTAACGTTGGTGTATTCAGATAACTCCTGCCGTGATGCAGGCATGGAAGATATGGATAGAATGTTTCCTGGAAATTGACCAAATTTATCAGCAGGAAATGCATCATATCTAATATTTATAGGGTCGCCGACCTTAAGATAAGGGATGGCATTATTCGGTAACCAAAGGATAAGGTAATACTCCACATTTCCTGTTGGTTTTATCTGCGCCAAACTGCTGCCGTTTTCTACGGTCTGACCTTGCGTCGCTGATAACGATTCAATTCTACCATCACTGGTCGCTTTAATTATTAGGTTACCATTAGCGTTGGATTCCACCAGCTGGTTTTTATAGTCGTTAGCCTGATTATATTGACTAGAGATCTGGTTATCAAAATCTGCAGCTTTTGTTACTCTGTCACTATTTAACTGGGTGATTTGTGATTCCAGTTGCATCTTTTGACTAACAAGCGACTGATAAGCACTCTGTTGTTGAAAGTACAAAGAGTGCTGGTAGTTATATTGGTCTTTAGTGATTAGACCATCACTAAGATATTTGTCGTAGCTTGCAAGGTTCGCATGCATTTTTTTGAGGCCTGCTTGGGTGTTTTGCAACATCCTGTTGGTCTCTTTCAGCGAGTCGGTCGACGTTTTTAATTGCGCGTCTAATGCATTTATTGTCTGGTTTTTATTATCAACCAGTTTTTTGATAATATCATTAGAGTTTTCAATTTTTTCGTTGATAACTTCTATTTGTGCGACGCTAACGTTACCACTGGTGGTATTCCTTGATACGTCTATCTCATACAAAGGTTGATCTTTTTTCACCAGATCACCAATTTGTACATATTGTTTAATAATAAATCCTTGCTGTGGGGAGAATACGTTTATCGAGTGAGGCAAGGTAATAACTTCACCCTTAACATCTATTCTTTGGGTAAATTTACATAAGATTATTGCCGAAACTAATGCAATAAAGAACAGAGCAGATAGTAAAGCGATTGCCCAGGCAGGTAATCCAGCCAATAATAATGCTTTGCCTCTCCAGTGGTGCCTTTTATATTCAATCGCTTCCTTGCGATAAAGCTTATTATTCATATAGACTATTTCTAATTACACATGACAGGTACCGAATGGGGAAAACAAAGGCCGTGAGGCCTTTGTTTTGTTTAGTTGCTCTTAATGAACCGGTGTGAAAGTACCATCAAGAGTTTTATCCAGGAATTCTTTCATATAACCAAGAGTGCCATCCCAGCCTAATGCAAGAGAACCTACTGTCCCACCGATAGCCCCTAAAATAAAGCCAGCAATAGCACCAACACCGTTAGCGATCAAACCAAAACCAAAAATACCACCATTTGTTCCTGACTGAGTACCACCAAACCAAGCTCCGATAACAGCGGTAACGATACCACCGAGAGCCATTGCTCCGACAGCTTCTACAGCATTGCTAGCGAGCGAGGTAATAGCAGCAGACGCAGAGGAAAAATCCCAGGTATACCCACCAGAGATCGCTTCCATTTCAAATACGGTTAATTGTTTCATTACGTTTATTCCCTTAAATATTATATGGGTTGAAATTACGGGTCGATGTAATCGCCCGCTGCAGAACATTAGGTAGATCTTTAAAGATAATCAATAAAAACTTCATGAATTATATATGAATAAAGTTCTTCATTGACAACTTCATAAATAAGACAAGACGTAAATATCATCTTGAAAAATGAAGTTCAGATGTCAGTTGTTTTTTAAATTAAAGGTCTCCTTTTAATTCAATGTGAAACTTAGAGGTGGAATCTATGCTGTGTGAAATTGGGGCGTAGCTGGCGCCCCCTCGCAATGATTTTTTGAATTGAAAGGTTAATCTTCCTGAATAACGACTTCCAACATCCCTTTGACTAGCCCCAGTGTAACATCGGCGATACTGTCACTTTGTCGATAGTAGTCAGCGGTCAAATTGATGGTTTTATTGAGATCATTGCTGTTATTTATTTTATAATAATAGCTGTCGGTGTCATAGAAAGTAACAGGGCTGCCTGATAATTTGAATATGACTCCCACCTTATTAGCTGCACCTGTTCCGGTAAGCATATTGTCGACAATGCCATTACCTGAAGAACTCATCCCACCTATCGGGTTGAACCAGTAGGTCACCTTGTTACCTACTGAATCATTCGGGCAGCTAATATTCATGGCAATGGTCTTCTGCGATGGAGTTACCGCACCACGAGCAAGGGACATTAACTGACTTTTATCGATGCGATTTAGTGTGACCTGCGAGCGTGGCGTAGAAATATTACAAGAAGTAGTGCGGTAGCTAATATCTTTTATTGATATGGAAGAGACGGCATATAATAAACGATCACTAGGGCTGGGGTTGGTTTTTAAATTTCCTACAGAGAACGATACAGATGGATTTGACGTTGATTTCGTACTTGTGTCGATTACAGTTTTGGTTTTTATTAGCCATACTGTAATGAATTGATAGTTATTTTCTGATGAGCTCGAAATGGGAACCAGCGTTGAACCTGCCGCTGCGGCAACCAGAGAGCCATTTTTACTCCGTAACAGATCTGAGACCTGAAAACCGATACCATCGATCCCCGTTTCATATACCGGACCTCCCTGAAGGCCGGTGACGCCAGGAACGACGGCAGCACCGATATCAATAATATATTGGTCATCCATATTTTTATTACAAGTGAATGTTTTGTATGGTCCGGTACCGAACTTACGGCTATATAATACAGCGCCCACCGGGATGGAGGTATCCGTCGGGATTTTTACATTACTTAGCGTTAGCCCCTGGCGTTTAACATTACCATCATACGAACACTTAGCAGCAGCCTCACCGCCTAGCACCAGCAATGTTATTAGGATAAAAATTCTTTTCATCAATATATTCCCCTATGGATGACTAACGGCAAACCGCTTCGATTTGACTGATGCCAGTCGCTTTGCCTTCCCTGGCCGGTAAAGTAAATGAAGCATTGCACTGCTGCGCGGCGCTTTTGCCCCATTGGACGTTAAGAATCCCGGTCTGCTGCAACCCGGACATATAGACCATACCCGCGTCGCTGACGATACTTGGCTGCGATTTGCTGTCCCCGGCGAGCAGGACCATCGCACCATAAGGCACGTCCTGGCCATTGGCCGTTTTCAGATGCACAAAGGCCCGCTGGCCGATATTGCCGGCATAATTGGCGCGCACAATGGCGCCGCGCGTTGGAACAACGCTCTGCGTGGTTTCCGGCAGCTCCATATCTTCGCCAAGCGTGGTGCTGTCCAGTGTGATATCGGTGCGACGATAAGGAGTAACGTACGGGACGATGGCGTAACCGCGATAGTCGGTGGAGATGGTGTTATCGTTGGCCAGTCTGACGTTATCCAGCCCCGGCGCTTTAATCAGCACGGCGGCGTCGGTGATGTCCTGGCCAAGCGTGATGCCATCAGCATGGGCAAGAATGCTGCCGTTGGCGCCGTAGTCAATACGCTGGCTGTTATTGTCATAGCTGTAGCCGGCATTAACGCTGCCGCGGGCGCCGTTATAGGTCCCGCGCATATCGCCGCTGTAGTATTCCCGGTTGCTGTAACCTTGCTGCAGGCTCCACTCGAGGCTGTCGTTATCCAGCCCGACCCCCCCTATGGATACCGACTGATCGGTGGATCCTGGATTGCTGTTGGTTAACTGATAGCTGGTATAGGTACCCGGCAGCCAGTTGCTCAGCGGCAGGGTCACCGTCAGGGTGATGCGCTGATCGTCCTGGGCGTCTTTACCGGAGTTATCCCCGCTCCAGGTGTAGCGGTTATAGCTATAGCCCAGATAGTAGTTCACATTGCGGAAGCCGCCGTTGTACCCCACGCTGATCGACTTATTGGTGCGCTTATCGTCCCAGTAATCTTCAATTAACCCGCTAACGGACAGACTACCAAGGTCTTTACCCAGGCTTTGGTTAACCGTCAGGTTGGTGCGGTTACGCAGCGAGCGTGAGCTATAGTTGCCATCATTAGAATAGCTATCCAGTACCTCAGAGAGGGTATTAAACCCGCGGGTGGAATAGCGGTAGCCCGCGATGGTGACGTTAGTGCCGGTTTCGACGATGTTTTTCCCGTAACGTATCCGCCAGGACTGTCCGGAGGTCTTTTCATCGTCTTTCTTTTTCGACCATGCCTGGGTGACGTCTGCTGAGGCGGCACCAAGCTCGCCGAGGTTATAGCCGAGTCCTGTCGACAGCGCCTGGTAGCGCGAGGCCGCCTGCATACCGCCATAAAGCGTCAGGCTGCTGGAGACGCCATAGGTCGCGGTGGCCTGAGTAAAGGGGGTCTCATCAACTCCGCCATCGTAAGGACGATATTTACCAGAAGTAATCTCATACTCCAGTTGATTTTCACGTACCATCACCGGCAGCGTGGCGAACGGCACGACAAATTCTTGTTTCGACCCGTCGGACTCTTCTACGCTGACGTAAAGGTCGCCGCTACCGCCACTCGGGTACATATCAGTGATTTCAAATGCCCCTGGCGCCACGTAGGTCTGATAGACCTGATAACCGTTCTGTTTAATGACGACGCGGGCGTTAGTTTTAGCGATACCGCGAATAATCGGCGCATAGCCGCGCATACTTTCCGGCAGCATAGACGTATCGGTGGCCAGCTGAATACCAGTAAACGGCACGCTGTCGAAGATGGTCGAGAGCGATGAGCTCTCGCCCATCACCAGATTACTGTTGATCGGGCGAATGCTGCGCTGCATATAGAGATAAGCGGAATCCCAGTCCCCGGCATCGCTGTTATTCTTATTCCAGGTGCTGAGGTTACGGATACGCCAAGGGCCGACATTGAGGCCAGACTGCAGGTTCAGGCTATAGTATTCATCATTAGCCTGCATGTCGTTCGAGCCACTGAACTGGTAGTTCACCAGCAGGGCGTTGATGCCATCATCAAACTGATCCGGTGGAATATATCCCTGCGCGGTGGTGGATAAGGCCGCCTGTGGAATAGAAATATTTAAGCGCTGGGCGGTGAAGTCAAAATCCGCTTTGGTGTCCGGGATGACTGAAAAGTTTGCGCAGCCGTTTTTATCCTCGGCTAACTCAGGAAATGCTTTTATCCTTACGCCATATTCCGCCAGTGCTTTTAGACTCAGACAGGGAACCAGGGCAGGTTCGCGGCTATCGCTGCTGGCGCGATTGTTGGCGACAAACTTTATCGTCCTGGTATCCAGGTAGCGGCCATTAAACATGATATCGACCCGATAATCCCCCGGCGCTTGTGCGTTCTGGGTCTGAAATATAGATAAATCGGGAGTGGTTGATGGATCGCTACCATTCAATGAGCTAATGAATGAGGGATCGAAAAAGTCACGTGCTTGCGCTTTATTATTCAAACCAGAAAGCAATGCCGGAAGCATTGCAAGGAAAACTGTGGATAGTTTGAATAATCCATTATTCTTATTTGGCATAGACACATCCCTATAATGATAAAATAAAATTCTTATTACAGCGATGAGGAATAGAGCGACCCTGCTCCGCCATAATCATTAACGATTTTCCAGGTAATACCGGAAGCGCTGATGTTTTCTTTTAACGTGACTTCTTTGGTCGTCATTGGGGCGACCGAGTTGACCTCCGGCTTTACTTCTTTTCCGCCAATCTGGATGCTATGGAAATAGAAGAAAAAGGGCGTTGGGTTTTTGATCGTCAGCTTAGTGCCAGCTTTGCGCCATTCGAGTTTTTTCGCTTCCGTATTAGGGGAGAGATCGAAAAGCGTTTTAGGACGATAGACCAGACGCATGCGGTGGCGGACCGCCAGTTGAATAGTGTTGGCGCTGGCTTTCTCATCATCTGCCGGAGGAATCGCCATCACGTTAAAATAGTACATAGATTCCCGGTCGGTCGGAGCATTTACGTTTCCGGTAGAAAACAGACGAACCGTATTCTGTTGCTTCCCTTCAAGCCGAAATAGTGGCGGGGTAGCCATAAATGAGGGGGGTTTACCGGCCGGGGCCTCAACCCAGGATTTAATCAGATAGGGGATGTCATCTTTATTTTCTATTTGAGCGGTAATTTCGCGCGCACCTTCTTTATAGAGGTAGCGAGTGGATTCAACTACAATACCGGCATGGGCAATACTGCTGAGGAGTAATGCACAGGAGGCGGTGAAAGTTAATAAAGTCCTGAACATGGCTTTTCTCTGAATGCAAAAAAGGGCCCGCCGTGAAGCGGGACCCTTCGGGGAAAAATTAAAGGGTATAATCGATAGTAAAGGTCGCAACACCTTTAACCGGACCTTCGGTAACCGGGGTGGCAGCGTTCACTTTCACATAACCAGTTTTGTATTTCAGCTGAGTGCCGTTGGTAGCAGAGTAGGTTTCAGTCATGGTGTCAGAACCATCGAAGGCTACGCGATGCGCATCGCTGACGCGCTGGATACCGATACCAATACCGGATGCGCCATTAGCAGCGGTGTTGTCCAGGATGGTTTTATCGCTGGAAGTGGTGCCAGAAACGTTTACAGTCACGCCGGTAACCGGAGTGGCGCTGCCCTGTGCACAATCTTTCACGTCAAAACCGAAGTCCTGCTCTTTGAACAGAGTACCGGCCGCCTGACCATTCGCTTCAACAGTGGTCACAGTGATCAGCTGAACGATACCGTTGTTCAGGGTACCCGTCGGAGTCACGACGCAAGAGTTAGCCGCATCAGCTACTTCACCCAGCACAGTTACCTGAGCAGTGTTAGTTGCCATTGCCTGAGCACTCAGAACTGCAGATGCAGCGACCATTACAGCTACGATTGTCTTTTTCATTTAATTAATCCATATATAGATACTTAGTCCTGTGTAGAATCGATAACAGTTATCAAGGGAATGGAGTATGCATTCGCATTGATATTGAAAATAAGCGCCAGCATTCCTTTATATAGTGCTGAGACTAATCATCCTGTTGAACGACGCTACCATATCGCTTGCCATAGCGAACCATGGGAAAGCGGGGGTAATTTAAAAGTCTGGTGCAAAAAATGCTTGTGAATTCTTTATGAAATGCCCGTGAATTTAATGCTTTTATACTATGTTGATATATGGCCTCTATTTTAGATGAATTTAATCTGAAAATTCGGAGGCTAAACGAGATAACTGTCGCATGTCTTTTTATGTGCTGTATCCTGTGCGATGACAGTCAATATGAACTGCACTTCCCACTTTTTGAAGGGGATAATGTTTATGTTATAGTTTGGCTGATTATATTTGATTCTATTATGGATAACGGTGTTTCGTGGGGCAGGGATATGGATGATGCTGTATTATTTAATGGGTGTATGATTAATCATGAGATTGTCTTTAATGCCAATATGAATGAATTACGACCGCTTTCTGGCGACGGAGAGTGTGTCACCCTGAATGCGCCCACCGCCAGATGCTTACTTTTACTCTTACAGAATAGCGGCAAAGTGATTTCTCGGGATGAGTTTCTGGCGGCCGTCTGGGAAAATAGAGGGGTAGTGGTTTCACAAAATACGTTCTATCAAAATATCTCTTTGCTGCGAAAATCGTTGCTCAAAGCTGGGCTCTCTGAGGATATCATCATCACCGTCAGGCAAAAAGGGTTTAGCGTCGCGCCAGATACTCTGATCATCCCTCTCTCTGATGAAGAGTGTGAGAATATGAATCGGGTAACATTAACGCATTATAAGAATAATAAGGTTGCCGATGTTATTACTGAGAGTAGAGAGCATTCTGACGAACAATTAGGTATTCTACTAACTGAAAATTCAGCAATTCAGAGTGATAATTTGATAGAAAATAAAGCGGAGATAGCAGGAAAAGAATCGGAGCGATTACATGTGAATTTTAAGGTGCCCACATGGTTAATCGCACTGATCATGGTGATGATTGTGATTAATATTATTGTACTGGTGGTGCTGCACCGATAGTTCGTCGCCGCTGAAGTTTATACATGCTATGCAATAACAGGGGAGACGGTTACCTTAATCTGCATCCTAAACGATAGTTCCAAATAGATTGTCTGCCAGGCTGGCTGGCAGACGAAGGTGTCTGGCGATTATCGCTGCTTCAGCCCTAAATCCAGCGGCGTCTTGCTGGGTTCCCCGCCGATCTCGCGCGCCAGCTTCGGCACCATATAGCCGGAGATGAGGGTCAATAGTTCACGCATGATTTCACGTGCTTCATCATCGCTGACCATGAAGTGCGCCGCCCCCTGTACCCGGTCCAGCACATGAAGGTAATAGGGCATCACCCCGGCATCGAACAGCGCATTGCTGAGGTCAGCCAGGGTTTGCGCGTTGTCGTTCACTCCGCGTAGCAACACGCTCTGGTTGAGCAGCGTGACGCCCGCCTGGCGCAGCATGGCCATCGCCTCACGAAACTCAGCATCAATTTCATTAGCATGATTGACGTGGTTAACCAGGATCACCTGCAGCGATGAACGCTGGAAGCGACTGGCGAGCGTTTCGGTGATGCGCGCCGGGATCACAATCGGCAGGCGACTGTGAATACGCAGACGCTTAACGTGCGGAATAGCTTCCAGCTGGGTCATCAGCCAGTCGAGCTCATGGTCCTTCGCCATCAGCGGGTCGCCGCCGGAGAAGATGATTTCATCGAGCTGCGGATGCTCAGCTATGTAGTTCATCGCCGTCTGCCAGTTGCGCCTGGTGCCCTGATTTTCGGCATAAGGGAAGTGGCGGCGGAAGCAGTAACGACAATTTACCGCACAACCGCCTTTCACCAGCAGCAGCGCCCGGTTGCGATACTTATGCAGCAGGCCGGGCACTACACTGTGCTGTTCTTCCAGCGGATCGGTGGAGTAGCCGGGGGCGACGATAAACTCTTCCTCGGCGGTAAGTACCTGACGAAGCAGCGGATCGTTAGGGTTGCCTTTCTCCATGCGGGCGATAAACGCGCGTGGGACGCGCAGCGGGAACAGGCGTCTGGCCTCGCGTCCGGCCAGCAGTTTTTCATCAGCGTCTACATTTAAAAGACGCAGCAGTTCATCAGGACTGGTCACAACATTGGCAAGTTGCGTTATCCAATCTTCTCTGGATGGGGTATTTAGGGTTACAATATGCGCCATTTTGTGGCTTAGCTACCAGTTAAACAATTTCAGAGGGCCTTATGGCGACTTACTATAGCAACGATTTTCGTGCTGGTCTTAAAATCATGTTAGATGGCGAACCTTATGCGGTCGAAGCCAGCGAATTCGTTAAACCAGGTAAAGGCCAGGCGTTTGCGCGCGTTAAGCTGCGCCGCCTGCTGACTGGCACCCGCGTTGAGAAAACCTTCAAATCTACCGATTCCGCAGAAGGCGCGGACGTTGTCGATATGAACCTGACTTACCTGTACAACGACGGTGAGTTCTGGCACTTCATGAACAACGAAACTTTCGAACAGCTGTCTGCTGACGCGAAAGCGATCGGTGACAACGCTAAATGGCTGCTGGATCAGGCTGAGTGCATCGTGACCCTGTGGAACGGCCAGCCGATCTCGGTCACTCCGCCGAACTTCGTTGAACTGGAAATCGTTGAAACCGATCCAGGTCTGAAAGGCGACACCGCGGGTACCGGCGGTAAACCAGCGACTCTGTCTACTGGCGCCGTGGTTAAAGTTCCGCTGTTCGTCCAGATTGGCGAAGTGATCAAAGTGGATACTCGCTCTGGCGAATACGTATCCCGCGTGAAATAATTTCGCGTCATGATGACTGGCGCAGCCTCCGTGCTGCGCTGCTCTTTCCGTACAGGCACGACGAGCTCGAACATGAAGCGCAGCGTAAAACTTCTGGTGTTACTCATTCTGAGCAGCGCACTACTGGCTGGCTGCAATACCGCCCGCGGTGTGGGTGAAGATATCCAGGGCTTGGGGCACGCCATCTCTCACGCTGTGAGCTAAATTTCCTTCCGTTTCGCCAGTAGCGATTGCCTCCCGGTGTGCCAGCTTCCTCCACGAATACTCCTTTTCTCTTAAAAAACGCAAAGATCCCTTCATCTGTGGACGGTTTGTCTATGCTTATAGGGCATGAAAACAAAACTGACACTAAGGATGACATTATGGTGAAAAAAACGATTGCAGCGTTCTTTACGGTTTTGGTCCTCTCTTCAGCACTGACTGCTTGTAACACTACGCGCGGAGTGGGTCAGGATATTTCCGAAGGCGGCAGCGCAATCTCTGGCGCAGCAACCAAAGCTCAGCAATAAACGCCGTCGACGGTACGGTTTTACGCCGTACCGTTCTTCACTTCCCCCATCCTGTTGGCTATACTCACTGCGACTTTTCATCCACCTTACGGGACGACCCGTAGGCGTTTCTCATCCGGGGACGGCCCCAGCAAAGGAGCCTTATGTCCTGGATTGTCTTGTTTATCGCTGGTCTGCTGGAAGTGGTATGGGCCGTCGGCCTGAAATATACCCATGGCTTTAGCCGGCTGGTTCCCAGCGTCATCACCATCGTGGCGATGGTCGTCAGCATGGCGTTGCTTTCGTGGGCGATGAAAACCCTGCCTGTCGGTACCGCCTACGCGGTCTGGACCGGAATCGGCGCCGTGGGCGCCGCAGTGACCGGTATTGTGCTGTTGGGTGAATCCGCCAGCGCTATGCGTATCGCCAGTCTCGCCTGCATCGTGGTCGGCATCATTGGCCTGAAGATTAGCGCGCACTAGTTGTAGCGCTGATTGACCCAGATCAGTTTGCTGACATCAAAGCCCTGCCGGGTAGCAATATTCAGCATCTGCTGCCTGACCTCCGGAGCGATGGTGGGCGCCCGCGCCAGCAGCCAGAGATAGTCGCGATCGGGGCCGCATACCAGCGCGTAACGATACTCCTTATCCAGCGCAATGACGTTATAGCTGCCGTAGAAAGGGCCGAAGAAGGAGATCTTCAGTGCGGCGCGGCTGGGCTCCCCGGTAAAGTACGCCACCCCGTCCGTTTTCTGCCACATACCGCGGTCGGGGTTATAGCCTTTATTGACCACGTCCAGGCCGCCGTCATCGCGTGGGTGCCAGGTGATCGTGACCTTTTCCAGCCCGCTTTCAAAAGGGTGGTCAAAGCGGGCGATTTCATACCAGGTACCCAGATAGCGTTGAACGTCGAAGGGACTGACCACGGTGACGCCCGGCGGCGGGGTGGGCGTGCTGCAGGCGACAGACAGGAACGAGACGGCAATCGCGGTGATTATCGGCAGGATACGCATGGCATGCTCCTTGCTGGCTTTTAAGCTAAGTGTAGAGTCCAGCAGGGAAAATGCGGCAAGATTTTTACATGAAGCGAGCCCGGTAGCAGAAATGCGGCCGGGCTCTTGCAGGATCAGATAAACAGTACGCCAACGAGGGTGATGACGCTGAGGATTGCTGCCAGGCCGTAGAAGACCCACTTACCGTTGGGCACATGGATTTTCAGGTCGTGCATGGCGTGGTGAATACGGTGTAGACCGCACCACAGCGGCAGGACAATCATCAGAAACAGGAACGCGCGGCCGATAAAGCTTTGGGCAAAGGCCAGCACGCGTTCATAGCTGAAGGCGTCGGCCGGGGCGAGCCCCAGCGGCAGCAAGATGCCGACCAGCAACACCATCACCGGCGCGACAATCGCGCCCCACATACCGCCAGCGCCAAACAGCCCCCAGAATACGGGCTCGTCGGAACGTTTTGGATTGGGATTAATCATCTCAGCCTCCTTACCAGAACAGAGCGACAAACAGGACTACCACGGTGACCACTGCCGTCACCACCCAGAGCCCTTTAATGACCGGCTCTGGCCCCATTTTTTCGCCTTTGATGATGACGTTGGCGGCTTTCGGCGCCAGCTCAAACCAGGTTTTGGTGTGCAGCAGCGCCGCCGCCAGAGTGATCAGATTGAGGATCACCACCACCGGGTTTTGCAGGAATCCGATATATCCCGCCCAGCTTTCGGCGCCGTGCTTGAGGGCAAACAGCCCGTAAATCAGCACAATGCTAAACCATACCGTCGGTACCGCCGTGCCTTCCCGCACCATGTAGAAGCGATAAAACGGCAGTTTTTTCCACCAGGTGGAGGTCATCGGCCGCACGTAGGGTTTGCGTTTCGTCGTCATAATGCACTCCTTAGCGTGGTTTCAGGGTCGCGATAAGAAAGTCTTTCGAGCTTTCCACCTTGCCCTGCTGGATCGCGGCCGCCGGGTCGACGTGCTTCGGACACACTTCCGAGCAGTAGCCCACGAAAGTGCAGGTCCAGACGCCGTTCTGGCCGTTAAGCTGCGCCATACGTTCCTTTTTGCCGTGGTCGCGGCTGTCTTCGTTGTAGCGGTGGGCGAGCGTGATCGCCGCCGGGCCGATGAACTCCGGGTTCAGGCCGAACTGCGGGCAGGCGGCATAGCACAGCCCGCAGTTGATGCAGCCGGAGAATTGATGGTATTTGGCCATCTGGGCTGGGGTCTGCTTGTTTGGCCCCTGGTCCGGCGTGCGGTTATTGCCGATGATATACGGCTTAATGGCCTCCAGGCTTTCGATAAAGTGGGTCATATCCACCACCAGATCGCGCTCGATTGGGAAGTTGGCCAGCGCCTCAACCTTTAAACCTTTGGTGTAATCACGCAGGAAGGTTTTGCAGGCCAGCTTCGGCACCTTGTTGACCATCATGCCGCAGGAGCCGCAGATCGCCATCCGACAGGACCAGCGGTAGCTCAGGTCCGGCGCCAGGTTGTCTTTAATGTAACCCAGCGCGTCCAGCAGCGAGGTTTGCTCATCATAGGGCACGTCATAGAACGCGCTATGCGGTGCGGTGTCGACCTCCGGGTTGTAGCGCACCACTTCGACTTTCAGGGTTTTCAGCTCAGCCATGGGTGGTCTCCTTCTTCTCGGCCGCTTCCGCTTCGGCGCCATAAACACGTTTTGCCGGTGGCAGCGTGGTGATCTTCACGTCGCCATATTCCAGACGGGTGGTGCCATCGGCCTCGCGGAAGGCGAGGGTGTGCTTGAGGAAGTTGACGTCGTCGCGCTCGGTACAGCCTTCATCCAGACGCTGATGCGCACCGCGCGATTCTTTACGCGCGATGGCCGAGTGCGCCATACATTCGGCAACGTTCAGGCCGTGGCCCAGCTCAATGGTGTAAAGCAGGTCGGTGTTGAATACGCTGGAGTTGTCGGTAATGCGCACGCGCTTAAAGCGTTCCTGCAGCTCAGCCAGCTTATCGATAGTTTTCTGCATCAGCTCCGGCGTACGGTAGATGCCGCAGCCTTCCTCCATCGACAGGCCCATTTCGTCACGGATTTTCGCCCAGTTTTCGTTACCTTCCTGGTTCACGAGCGCTTTTAGACGTTGCTCCACATCCGCAGCCTGCGCATCCAGTGCGGCGCTATTCGCCTCGGTCGTCTGAGCGGCGCGCTGCATGGCCTGTTCCCCGGCCAGACGGCCGAAGACCACCAGCTCGGCCAGCGAGTTGGAACCCAGACGGTTGGCGCCGTGCAGACCGACGGACGAGCATTCGCCCACGGCAAACAGCCCTTTAATCCGGGTTTCGCATTGCTGATCGGTTTCGATACCGCCCATGGTGTAGTGCGCGGTCGGTCGCACCGGAATCGGCTCTTTCACCGGGTCGACGCCGACGTAGGCTTTCGCCAGCTCACAGATAAACGGCAGGCGCTCCAGCAGCTTTTTCTCGCCGAGGTGGCGGAGATCGAGATAGACCACGTCACCGCGTGGCGTCGGGATGGTGTTCCCTTTCCGCCATTCGTGCCAGAAGGCCTGGGAAACTTTGTCGCGTGGACCCAGCTCCATATATTTGTTCTTCGGTTCGCCGAGCGGGGTTTCCGGGCCCATGCCGTAATCCTGCAGGTAGCGATAGCCGTTTTTGTTGACCAGAATCCCGCCTTCCCCACGGCAGCCTTCGGTCATCAGGATCCCGGAGCCCGGCAGACCGGTCGGGTGATACTGAACAAATTCCATATCGCGCAGCGGCACGCCATGGCCCAGCGCCATACCCATACCATCACCAGTAACGATGCCGCCGTTGGTGTTGTAGCGATAGACGCGCCCGGCACCGCCGGTGGCCAGCACGACCGCGTTGGCGCGGATCTGCACCAGGGTGCCTTCCATCATATTCATCGCCACCAGGCCGCGGGCCTGCCCGTCATCGACCAGCAGGTCAAGGACGAAGTGTTCATCAAAGCGTTGAATTTGGGGAAACTGAAGGGAGGTCTGGAAGAGGGTATGCAGCATGTGGAAGCCGGTTTTATCGGCGGCAAACCAGGTGCGTTCGATTTTCATACCACCGAAGCGCCGGACGTTGACGCTGCCGTCAGGGCGGCGGCTCCACGGGCATCCCCACTGTTCCAGTTGGGTCATTTCCGTCGGGCAGTGATGAACGAAATAGTCGACGACATCCTGCTCGCACAGCCAGTCGCCTCCGGCGACGGTGTCGTGAAAATGGTACTCAAAGCTATCGTGATCCTGGGCAACGGCTGCGGATCCCCCTTCTGCAGCGACCGTATGGCTGCGCATCGGATAGACTTTAGAAATCAGGGCGATTTTGGCATTGGGGTTGGCCTGTGCGGCGGCGATAGCGGCACGAAGGCCTGCTCCGCCGGCACCAATTACGGCGAGATCGGCTTGAAAAGTTTGCACGACATTCCTCCAGTTTTAGTGTATTTCGCCGCCGGGCTGGCGAAAAAGTATCACTGCTCCTTTATAGGTACAGGAGTATAGCCGTAGGGTCAGTATGGAAAATTGACGTGTTCGATTTTTTTATCGATATGTGCGGTTATTTATCAGTGATATTTATGCATTCAGGTTAACGATAGATTAATGGCATGTAATCTGCCGGGGATTGCACAAAATTTGTTTCACTCGCCGGTTGCGAGTAGACTTCGTGCCCTTGTTTGTAACCGGAGAAAGTACCATGAGCGAGACGGCAACCTGGCAGCCGAGCGCACCCATTCCCAATCTGTTGAAACGCGCGGCGGTGATGGCGGAAATTCGCCGTTTCTTTACCGATCGCGGCGTGCTGGAGGTGGAGACGCCTTGCATGAGTCAGGCGACGGTAACGGATATTCATTTGTTCCCGTTCGAAACCCGTTTCGTCGGCCCGGGCCATTCACAGGGACTCAATCTGTACCTGATGACCAGTCCGGAATACCATATGAAGCGCCTGCTGGCGGCGGGCTGCGGTCCGGTTTTCCAGTTGTGTCGCAGCTTTCGTAATGAAGAGATGGGCCGGCATCACAATCCGGAGTTCACCATGCTGGAGTGGTATCGTCCGTGCTATGACATGTATCGCCTGATCAACGAGGTGGACGACCTGCTGCAGCAGGTGCTGGAGTGTCAGCCAGCGGAAAGCCTCTCCTATCAGCAGGCGTTCCAGCGTCATCTGGATATTGATCCGCTCTCTGCTGATAAAACGCAGCTGCGTGAAGTCGCGGCGAAGCTGGATTTAAGCAATATCGCCGATACTGAAGAAGATCGCGACACGCTGCTGCAACTGTTGTTCACCATGGGCGTGGAGCCGCACATCGGCAAAGATCGGCCGACGTTTATCTATCATTTCCCGGCCACCCAGGCCTCTTTAGCGCAGATCAGCCCGGAAGATCATCGGGTCGCTGAGCGCTTCGAGGTTTACTACAAAGGTATTGAGCTGGCGAATGGTTTCCACGAGCTGACCGATGCCCGCGAACAGCGCCTGCGATTCGAGCAGGACAACCGCAAACGCGCCGCGCGCGGCCTTCCGCAGCAGCCTATCGATAACAACCTGCTGGCGGCACTAGAGGCGGGCCTGCCGGACTGCTCCGGCGTGGCGCTGGGCGTTGACCGTGTGGTGATGCTGGCGCTGGGTGCCGAAAGCATCGGCGAGGTGATCGCCTTTACGGTCGACCGCGCCTGATGGCGCTGTCACCTCCTGCCGCCTTAGAGCGGGGGAGGTGACAGACCCGCCCTGACCGATCCTCCCTCACGCTATCCCGGTTTTCGCCCGAATACCCACAATCTCCTTCCGTGCTTTTGCTACTATCCGCGCTCATTTTTTGAGGCCAGGTGTTGCCTGTTGGGCGATGCCCACGTTTGGATAGATTTATGCATCAACAATTCAAGAAGATGAGCCTGATTGGGCTGATTCTGATGATCTTCACTTCGGTGTTTGGCTTTGCCAACAGCCCGTCGGCGTTTTATCTGATGGGCTACAGTGCGATGCCGTTTTATCTTTTTTCCGCCCTCTTTTTCTTTATTCCGTTCGCGCTGATGATGGCGGAGATGGGCTCGGCTTATCGTCGCGAAGAGGGCGGGATCTATTCCTGGATGAACCACAGCGTCGGGCCGCGCTTTGCTTTCATCGGCACCTTTATGTGGTTTGCGTCGTACGTGGTGTGGATGGTGAGTACGGCGGCTAAAATTTGGGTGCCGTTATCCACCTTTTTGTTTGGCGCGGACAAAACCCAGACCTGGGCGCTGGCTAGCCTGACCCCGACGCAGACGGTGGGCATTCTGGCAGCCTGCTGGATGGGCATCGTGACCTTTATTGCCGTCAAAGGGATCAATAAAATCGCCAAAATCACCGCCGTCGGCGGTATCGCGGTGATGGGGCTTAACCTGGTGCTACTGCTGGTGAGTGGGGCGATCCTCCTGCTCAACGGCGGCCATTTCGCCCAACTGTTAAACTTCACCCTTTCACCTAATCCCGGGTATCAGTCGGGCATGGCGATGCTGTCGTTTGTGGTATTTGCCATCTTTGCCTATGGCGGAATTGAGGCGGTCGGCGGCTTAGTGGATAAGACCGATAAGCCGGAAAAGAACTTTGCCAAAGGCATTATCATCGCGGCGATCGTTATCTCGGTCGGTTACTCGCTGGCGATTGTGCTGTGGGGCGTGAGCGCCAACTGGCAGCAGGTGCTTGGCGCGCGTTCGACCAACCTCGGCAACATCACCTATGTGCTGATGACCAGCCTTGGGACGACGCTCGGCCAGGCTCTGCACCTGACGCCAGAGTCGGCGGCCCTGACCGGAGTCTGGTTCGCCCGTATTACCGGCCTGTCGATGTTTCTCGCCTACACCGGCGCGTTCTTCACCCTCAGCTATTCGCCCCTGAAAGCGATTATTCAGGGCACGCCAAAAGCGCTCTGGCCGTCGGTGATGACCCGTCTTAACGTCAACGGCATGCCTGCCGCGGCGATGTGGCTGCAGTGCCTGCTGGTCGGGGTGTTTATTGTGCTGGTGTCGTTCGGCGGGGATAGCGCTTCGGCGTTTTATAACAAGCTGACGCTGATGGCCAATGTCTCCATGACCTTGCCCTACCTGTTCCTGACCATCGCCTTCCCGTTCTTCAAGGCGAAAACGCATCTCGACCGGCCGTTCGTGATTTTCAAAAACCGACCGTCGACGCTGCTGGCGACCGGCGTGGTGTTGCTGGTGGTGACCTTCGCCAATATCTTCACCATTATCCAACCCGTCATCGACAGCGGGGACTGGAACAGCACCCTGTGGATGGTCGGTGGGCCGATCTTCTTCTCACTGCTGGCGCTGGGGATCTACGAAAGCTACCGTCGGCGCATGGCGTCCGGCGCGCTGGTGATGGAGAGTTAGAGAGACTGCCCGGCGTTGCTGCCGGGCAGGTGATGACTTACAGTCCGCCAGCTGTACGGCGGCTGGTTTTCCCGGCCGAGGTCATGGTTTTACTGCTTTGTCTGCCGTCGATACTTTCCAGACGCATCTGGAACGGAGGGAACGGCATATCAATGCCATGCTCGCGGAAGCCCGCCAGGATCAACTGATGCATCTCATGACGCAGCGGCATGCGGTGCCCCATCTCGGCGGCAAAAATACGCAGCTCGAAAATCTGGATCCCCTGCTGCAGGTCGACGAGAAACGCCTCTGGTGCTGGGGTATCGATGACCAGCGAGCAACGATGCGCCGCGGCGATGAGAATTTTCGTTACCTCATCGGTATCGGCGTCCACGGGGGCCGGCACCGTCAGCACCACGCGGGTGACCGAGTCCGACAGCGACCAGTTGATAAACTGTTCGGTAATGAACGCCTTGTTCGGCACGATAATCTCTTTCCGGTCCCAGTCGCTGATGGTGGTCGCACGGGTATTAATGCGGGTGACGCTGCCCGTCAGGTCGCGAATGGTGACCGTATCGCCGATACGGATCGGCTTCTCAAACAGGATAATCAGGCCGGAGATAAAGTTGGCGAAGATCTCCTGCAGGCCAAAGCCGAGACCCACACCCAGCGCGGCGACCAGCCACTGCAGCTTCGACCACTCAATACCGATCATCGAGAAGCCCACCAGCCCGCCGACGAGCATCAGCAGATACTTGGTGATGGTGGTGATGGCGTAGCCGGTGCCGGGCGTTAAATCGAGATGCTGGAGGATCGCCAGCTCCAGCAGCGCGGGCAGGTTGCGTACCAGCTGAGTGGTGATGATCAGCACCAGAATGGCAATCAACACCGCGCCAAGCGTGATCGGCTCAAGGCTTTCCACCCCTTGTACCGTCGAGGTCACGTCCCACAGCGAGATATTCTCAAGGAAGCCAAACGCCGAGTGAATTTCCGACCACAGCACGATGACCGACAGCAGTGCAATCAGCATCAGCAGGGAGCGCACAAGCCGCAGCGACTGAGTACTGATGGCATCGAGGTCGACCTCGCTGATCTCCGTTTCCACCGACCCCTCCGGGCTGCTGACGTGAACGGGCTCATCTTCGCCGCGGGCACGCTGAGCGAGAATTTCCGCGCGACGGTGGCGGGCCCGGTCGAAGGCCAGCCGGCGGCGCTGGATCAGCATCCAGCGGCGGATGATGTGATAGACCACCAGCAGCAGGAACCAGATGGCGACCGAGGTTTCCAGACGTGCAAGCAGCGCCTGGGCGGTGGCGAGATAGCCGACGGCAGCCGCCAGCATGGCCACCAGCGGGGCGCCAAGCATCAGGTTCCACAGCAGGCGGTTCACCATATTCTCGCCATTCCCCTCTTTATCCAGATAGAGCGGAATACCGGCGTGCTTAAGGCTCAGCGTGACCACCGCCAGCGCGCCGCAGATCAACAGGAAGCACAGGCGGCCCAACGAAGCGGAGAATTCGCGGTCGTTAAGATTATCAAACATGATCAGCGCCATAATCAGCGGCACAATCAGCCCGATGCTCATCAGGTAGTAGCGCATCGCTTTCGCCACGCGGTTACGCGGCCAGCCGAAGTGGGCGATAAACAGCCCGTTTGGCCGGGCGAAGGTGGCGCAGATCATCACCACCCACAGCAAAGGCACGGTCGCCGTGACCCCATCGCCTATCGCCACCGCCAGCGGGAAGGGCCAGGCGGACTGCAGGCCATAGCCGAGCGTCATCCACAGCACCGGCAGCGGCGAGGCCACCAGTATCGACCAGAAGACCGTGCGCAGCGTCAGCCAGAAGTGATCCTGGGTGACTTTCCCCACCCGGGCGCTGGAGCGCTCAAGGAAGCGGGTGAAATGGCGCCGCGAGCTGATGCTGAAGCCAACCAGCAGCAGGGCGGCAAACAGCGGTAGCAGAGTCTCTTTGCTGGTGAGCATCATCGCGCTGGCTTTGCCCAGTTCGCTGATGGTATCCAGGGAGATCAGGCGCCGCAGATCCTGGACAATCTCCAGCGGCCAGGAGAAGCCGATAGGGCTAACGTCCGAAGTCCAGAACAGATAGCGGTGAGTCGCTTCGTTGATCTCTTTCAGCGCGTCTTCCAGCTGGCCGTTGGCGACCTTCAGCTTGGTGAGCTCCAGCATCAGGGTATCGCCGCCGCGCAGCAGCGAGTTCAGCAGCTCGTTCTGCGTGCGCAGCTGCGCCTGCAGGATTTTGTTCTGCTCGCTGGTCAGCGGTTCGCCGTCGGCCTGACGGATCTGCCGCAGCTGCGGCTGCTTACTGAGTAAATCTTCAAAGCGCAGACGCTGCACGCGCAACTGCGCCATTTCCGTATCCAGCTGCTGTGGGCGAGGGCGCTCCGGCAGCCGCGCTACCTGGGCGCGCAGGGCTTCGCCCAGCAGGTTGGAAGAGCCCAGCCACTGCGATTGCTCGCGCAGGGTGTTTAACGCCTGGCGCACCTGCAGCGTTTGATTCGTCGCCTGCCGCTGCTGGGACGCCACCAGATCCATGCGCTGCGCCTGCTGGTTCAGCGCCTGGGAGAGCTCCCGGTTGACCTTGAACTGCGCGTTGATGTCCGGCGGCAGGTTTTCACTGTTCTCCGCCAGCAGTTCGGTGCTCTCCAGCGCCTTTTCCGCTTCCCGCTGGCGCTGGCTGTTCTGTAGATTGCGCAGCGCCTGCAAATAGGCATCCAGTTGTTCGCTCTGCTTTTGTGCCAGCTCGGAACGAGCGCGCGACAGCTCCTGGCGGTTGTTGGCGGAAAGCTGGGCGAGGTCGAGTTCATCCACCAGCGCCTTCAGGCGCGCCGATTCCGCCTGCAGGGCAAGATTTTGCGCCTGGGCGAGAGCATTGTTGCCGGTTTGCGTGCCGATGCGGCGCTCAACCTCATTGAGCTGACGACGGGCATCGGTTTGCTGTTGCGGCAGCTGGTTCAGGGAGTCGGCGATTTCACGCGCGCGATCCTGCTCCTGCTGCGCCTGGCGGCTCGATTCCAGCAGCTGGCTGCTGACCTGCAGGATCTCCTGGTTCAGCGCATCGGCGGTCAGGCCGGTTGGCACCTGGCGCGGTTCTTCGCTCAGATTGTTGAGCTGGGAGCGCAGGCTTTGAAACAGTTTGGGGAAATTATCGATAACGTCCTGATACTGACGGGCGCGCTCGAGGGACGATTTTTGCTCCTCAAGCGCGTTCAGCGCGGACTGCAGAACTTCAACGGTTTCAGGCTGGGCGGGCTTTGCCGCCTTCGCCTGTTCCAGTTCCTGGGTTATCTGTTTAGCATCCGGGGCTGTCGCAGCGTACGCCCCGAAACTGAGGCTCAAGGCCAACAGGAAAGTGTATATCAGGCGCACGGCATAACCCTTTTTGCTGAAGAATTAACCTTGGTCTTGTGTATCGTCAACCAGCGGGCTGGCGCGGTGTTCGGCGCGGATCTCTTCTTCCGGTAACGGCGCGGGTTCAGCAGCGGTGCTGGCTTCCACGGCGGTCGCCAGCGGTTGGCCGATTTTAGTCACGGACAGGCTTTGCAGCGAGTCGACCAGCTTCACCTGGCCCGGGGCAAACAGGTTGATCACGGTGGAACCCAGTTTGAAGCGGCCCATCTCCTGGCCTTTCAGCAGGGCGACGGAGCCTTCGCTGTCACCCGCGGGCCAGGTCCAGCGTTTAATAATGCCTTCGCGCGGCGGGGTCACGGTGCCGGACCACACGGTCTCGATGCTGCCGACGATAGTCGCGCCCACCAGAATTTGCGCCATCGGGCCAAACTCAGTATCAAACAGGCAGATGACGCGCTCGTTACGGGCGAACAGGTTAGGCACATTCTGCGCCGTCAGATGGTTAACCGAGAACAGGTCGCCAGGAACGTAGATCATTTCGCGCAGGATGCCGTTGCACGGCATGTGCACGCGGTGATAGTCGCGCGGCGACAGATAGGTGGTGGCGAAGCTGCCGTTACGGAACAGGTCGGCCATTTGATAGTTGCCGGCCAGCAGGGCTTCCAGGCTGTAGTCATGACCTTTGGCCTGCAGGATTTTATCGTTTTCAATGGCGCCAAGCTGGCTGATCACGCCGTCTGCCGGCATCACCAGCACGTTGGGATCGGTATTCAGCGGGCGAACGTCGTCGCGCAGCGGACGCACAAAGAAATCGTTGAAGGTGCGATAAGCCGCGGTATCCGGCTTCTGCGCCTCTTTCATATCGACCTTGTAGTATTTCACGAACAGATCGATGACCAGTTTCGTCAACCAACCTGCGCGTTTGCTCGCACCCCAGCCTGCGAGGCGGGTGAGCCACAGTTTAGGCAGAATGTATTGCAGTGAAAGTTTAAGATCGTTTAACAAAGTAGCCTCCAGGCCATGATATGTCGTTCCTGACCCCGCCCGCGGGCGGGGACCTGAAAAAAGGGGACGATTCTATACGTAAATCTCGCCAAATGGCATCCGCGTTAGTCGCAGTTTGACCGCGTCCTGGCAGAGCCTGACGTGAGGCTCAGCTTAATGATCAGTCATCGGACGAGGAAAAGTTTTTACGCGTTTTTACCTGTACCTGCTCCATGCTTTCGAGGATGCGGTGGTAGTTCTCAAAACGGCTTTCAGCGATCTTGCCGTTCTCTACCGCTTCGCGAAGCGCACAGCCAGGATCGTTATCGTGTTTACAGTCGCGGTATTTGCAATGGCCTAAATAATCATGGAATTCGACAAAGCCATTGGTGATTTGTTCCGCTTCCAGATGCCAGAGGCCGAATTCACGAACGCCCGGCGAATCAATCACATCGCCGCCGTGCGGGAAGTGGTAGAGGCGCGCCGCGGTGGTGGTGTGCTGGCCTAAGCCGGAAACGTCCGAGACATCATTGGTGAGGATTTGATCCTCATTCAGCCCCAGCAGGGCATTCAGCAGGCTCGATTTACCGACCCCGGACTGCCCGGCGAAAATGCTGATGCGGTCGGTCAGGGCCGCTTCCAGCGGCTTGAGGCCGTCCTGAGTCCGGCTGGAGACCATGAGCACGCGGTAGCCGATATTGCGGTAGATGTCCATTTGCTCATTGACGAAGCGCAGGCCATCGTCATCCAGCAGATCGATTTTATTCAGGACGATCAACGGCTCGATATCCTGCGCCTCGCAGGCTACCAGATAACGATCGATAATATTCAATGACAGCTCAGGCAGGATCGCGGAAACCACCACGATCTGATCGATATTGGCAGCGATAGGCTTCACGCCGTCGTAAAAATCCGGACGCGTCAGGACGGAGGCGCGCTCATGCACCGCTTCGACGATCCCTTTGACGTTTACGCCGTCGGCGGCATCTTTACCTGGCCGCCAGACCACGCGGTCGCCAGTGACCAGCGAACGGATTGTCCGGCGAATGTTGCAGCGATGGACGCTGCCGTCAGCGGATTCGACGTCGGCATGCATGCCAAAACGACTGATGACAATGCCTTCCGACGTTTCGCCAAACAGGTTGTCATCGTAGTCGGCCTTCTCCGCAGTGGTTTTCAGGCGGCGCTGGTGGTTGGCGTTGACGCGGCGCTGCTGGCCTTTGGAGAGTTTATTTTTACTCAATCGAACTGGCTCCTGGTCGCCCTGATGGGGCAAAACCTCTATGATACACGCTATTTTAGATGAATATAGTCACGCAAGAAGGGTGGAAAATAGCATGAGTGCAAATGAAAACAACCTCATTTGGATCGATCTTGAGATGACAGGGCTGGATCCGGAGCGCGATCGCATTATCGAAATCGCCACCCTGGTGACCGATGCCAACCTGAACATTTTGGCTGAAGGGCCGACCATCGCCGTGCATCAGTCAGACGCTCAGCTGGCATTAATGGACGAGTGGAATGTGCGGACGCATACCGGCAGCGGACTGGTGGATCGCGTGAAGGCCAGCACCGTCGGCGAGCACGATGCCGAACTGGCGACTATTGAGTTTCTTAAGCAGTGGGTGCCGGCGGGCAAGTCGCCGATCTGCGGCAACAGCATCGGCCAGGATCGTCGCTTCCTGTTTAAGTACATGCCGCAACTGGAAGCCTATTTCCACTACCGCTATCTGGACGTCAGCACGCTGAAAGAGCTGGCTCGCCGCTGGAAGCCGGAAATTCTCGACGGCTTTAAAAAGCAGGGCACCCATCAGGCGATGGACGATATCCGCGAGTCGGTCGCCGAGCTGGCTTACTATCGCGAGCATTTCATTAAGCTGTAAACCACGACTGGCTGTGAAAACCGGGCCTGGTGCGGCCCGGTACATCTTTCTGTTTATTTAAACCACTTTTGCTGCATCTGCTGGAAGTCAGGCGTCGCCATGACCGCGGTCAGGGCATCGTTGATGGCATTCAGCAACTCCGGATCGTCTTTGCGCACCGCAATCGCATACTGCTTACCGTAATAAGCCGGGTCGGTGGCCCGCTCATCCATGATGGCGTAGTCAGGGTTCTCTTGTTGCCAGGCGTCAAGGGTGGCGAAGTCGCTCATGACGCCGGTTATTTCGCCGGCTTTCAGCGCGGCTAAAGCGCTAGCGACGTCGTCGTAAGGGATCGCCTGCACGGCCTTCTGCTTATCGCGCAGATAGTGCTGATGCAGCGTGCCTTTCACCACGCCAATTTTTTTGGCTTTCAGATCGGCAAAGGTATGGGCAACATCTTTATTGACGATCACCACCCCGGAGAGCGCCTGGCGATAAGGGCGGCTAAAGGCGACCTGCTTCTCGCGCATTGGGATCACTTCCATACCGGCAATCACCGCATCAAACTTCTTAAAGCGCAATGCCGGGATCAGGGTATCGAAACGCTGCGCCGTAAACTGGCACTGCGCCTGCATCTGCTGGCACAGGGCGTGAGCGAGATCGATATCAAAGCCGACGGGCTGATTTTTGCCGTTGGTGGTGACAAATGGCGGATTGGCTGTGGTGGTGCCAAAATGGAGCGTCTCGGCTGACGCGGTTCCGATGGCCAGCGTGCTCAGCAGCAGGACGGTGAGGACTTTTCTCATGCTAATTCCCTGTTTGGCGTCGTGGTGGCCGCGTTATACGTCGCGCCACCGCAATATGATGCGAGCGATTTTGCGTCATTCAGCCGGACGGAAAAAGCAATTTTGCCCGTTATGACGCTTATTTATACAATTCAGCGGCGTAGGTGGCGAGAAAATGTCCACTTAAACAAAAAACGCAAAAAAGTGATCGTCAGGGGGTTGCAGGGGCATCGAATTCTCGTATAATGCGCCTCCCGTAACGACGCAGAAATGCAAATTACGACGCCATCAAAATATGGCAAAAAAAGCAGTAACGCGGGAATAGCTCAGTTGGTAGAGCACGACCTTGCCAAGGTCGGGGTCGCGAGTTCGAGTCTCGTTTCCCGCTCCAAAATTTGAAAGCACCATCCTGATCACAGGATTTCAACTCGCAGATGCGAGGCGAAAGCCGAAGATTAAGCGGGAATAGCTCAGTTGGTAGAGCACGACCTTGCCAAGGTCGGGGTCGCGAGTTCGAGTCTCGTTTCCCGCTCCAAAATTTGAAAGACATACCACACCAGTCGCAGTATTCAGGTTGCTACACGGTAGCTTGAATGACGATGATTAAGCGGGAATAGCTCAGTTGGTAGAGCACGACCTTGCCAAGGTCGGGGTCGCGAGTTCGAGTCTCGTTTCCCGCTCCAAATTTTCTTCCATCTCTTATTTATCCACAGTGCAATCCAGCGCCGGGGATGATTTTCATTTGATATCCAGAAATACTGTGAACAGAGTTATCCACAGGTTGTCGTTCCGTCTTTGACGGCGTAAATGCTTCGCTTTGTAAATAGTATCTTTATATACCATTGAAATTTAACAATTAAATTTCATTTCGAAATGTTAATCCGATCACTTGACCTCGGTCTGCGCCTTGAAACGCAATGTGTTTTAGATTTTATTCACAGCCTGTGAATGAATCAGGCGTCGCGCGGCAAGCCTTTCTCTACCACCCTGACCAGACGTAATTTTTTCGGCAGCTGTACTTCGACGGCGTCAGCGTTCCGCTTGTTTATTTGCTCAGCGATAGCCCATTCGATGTGCTCGTCGAGAAGCGGGTGCTCACCCCGGCGACTCTCCAGCGCGCGAAGATGGGCTTCATCCCAGGGCGCATTGCCCAGCGCGACGGCGATATTGCGCAGCCAGCGCAGGTGGCCAATGCGACGAATCGCCGACCCTTCGGTTACCTTCAGAAACCACGCTTCGCTCCAGGAGAACAGCTCCACCAGCGGTGGCGCATGCAACGCTTTGCGTGGACTGAAATCCTCTTCATCGGTGAGCTGTGAGAAACGGTTCCACGGGCAGATGAGCTGGCAATCATCACAACCGTAAATACGGTTGCCGATAAGCGGACGGAACGCCTCCGGGATAGCGCCTTCCAGCTCGATGGTGAGATAGGAGATGCAGCGCCGGGCGTCGACGGTGTAGGGCTCAACGATGGCGCCTGTGGGGCAGATGGTCATGCAGGCGACGCAGCGTCCGCACTCCTCCGCAACCGGGCTGTCGACCGGTAGAGGCAGATCGATCAGCAGTTCGCCGAGGAAAAAGAATGACCCCGCGTCGCGGCTTAAGATAAGTGAGTGCTTACCTGTCCAGCCAAGGCCCGCTTTTTCTGCGATTGGCCGTTCCAGGATAGGCGCGGAATCGACAAAAGGTCTAAAATTGAGCGAAGCACACTGTTCCTGAATCTTCTCCCCCAGTTTTTTCAGGCGATTACGTAGCAGCTTATGATAATCACGCCCGAGGGCATAACGGCTGACGTAACCCAGCGCGGGATCTTTCAGGGTGCGGGCAAAGGCGGCGTTGGCGGGCAGATAGTTCATCCGCACGCTGATAACGCGTAACGTACCGGGCAGCAGTTCATGGGGGCGGGCGCGCATCATTCCGTGACGGGCCATCCACTCCATTTCGCCGTGGTATTGTTTATCCAGCCATGCCTGCAGTTTGGGTTCACTGGCGCTGAGGTCGGTATCGGCGATACCCACCTGCTGGAACCCGAGCTCTGTGCCCCATTGTTTGATTTGTTGCGCTAACTGAACGAGATCGAGGGGCTGTGACATGATGGACCATACAATGACGAAAAACCCTGACAGTATACCATACAACATTTGGCCTGCGGAGGCGCTGCGCCTGGCCGAACGAGAGGCGGCGGACAGCCTGGGGCTGACGCTGTTCGAACTGATGCAGCGCGCGGGCGAGGCGGGCTTTCAACTGGCCAGCCGCGCTTATCCCGCCAGTGCGCACTGGCTGATCCTCTGCGGTCATGGCAACAACGGCGGCGACGGATATGTCGTCGCGCGTCTGGCGCAGGCCGCGGGGCGGCGGGTGACGCTGCTGGCGGTGGAGAGTGACAGCCCGCTACCGGAAGAGGCGCAGGCGGCGCGGGAGGCGTGGCTTAACGCCGGCGGCGTGATCCATGCGGCGACCATCCCCTGGCCCGACGATATCTCACTGATTATTGATGGCCTGCTCGGCACCGGTCTGCGCAGCGCGCCGCGCGATCCCGTTGCGGCGCTCATTCACCAGGCGAACCACCATCCGGCGCCGGTGGTGGCGCTGGATATCCCTTCCGGCCTGAACGCGCAGACTGGCGCGACGCCAGGTGCAGTGGTTCAGGCCGACCACACCCTGACCTTTATCGCCCTCAAACCCGGGCTGCTGACCGGCAAGGCGCGGGATGTCGTCGGGCATCTCCATCATCATGCCCTCGGGCTCGAGCGCTGGCTCGCCGGGCAAAGTACTCCTCTGACGCGGTTTTGCGCCGCCCACCTCGCCGACTGGCTGCCGCCGCGGCGGGCCACCTCCCATAAGGGCGATCACGGCAAGCTGGTGATTGTCGGCGGCGATCACGGCACGGCAGGCGCTATCCGTATGTGCGGTGAAGCGGCCCTACGCGGCGGTGCAGGGCTGGTGCGAGTGCTTACTCACCCTGAGAACATCGCGCCCATTGTCACCGTGCGGCCGGAATTAATGGTGGATGAACTGACGCCGCAGACTCTGAAAGCCGCGCTGGAGTGGGCTGATGTGGTGGCGATTGGCCCGGGCCTGGGGCAGCGCGAATGGGGGCGCAGCGCCCTGCGCACGGTGGAAAGTTTTAACAAACCGATGGTCTGGGACGCCGACGCGCTGAACCTGCTGGCATTCAATCCCGATAAACGTCACAATCGCGTGCTAACGCCGCACCCCGGCGAAGCGGCCCGTCTGCTGAATGTCAGCGTGGCAGAAATTGAAAGCGATCGCTTACTTTCTGCGCAGCGTCTGGTAAAACGGTATGGTGGCGTGGTTGTGCTGAAAGGCGCGGGCACGGTGGTGGCCAGTGAAAGCGGGGCGATGGGCATTATCGATGCCGGCAATGCCGGAATGGCCAGCGGCGGGATGGGCGATGTGCTTACCGGCATTATTGCCGCATTGTTAGGACAGCACCTGACGCCGTATGATGCAGCCTGTGCCGGGTGCGTCGCTCATGGCGACGCCGCCGACCGACTGGCCGCCCGCGAGGGCACCCGCGGCATGCTGGCGACCGATCTCTTTTCCACGCTCAGGCGTGTTGTTAACCCGGATGTGATTGACGTAGACCATGATTAACCGAGTGATTCCTTTACCCGATGAGCAGGCCACGCTGGCCCTTGGCGACCGCATCGCGCAGGTCTGTATCGGCGCCACCGTGATTTATCTGTATGGTGATTTAGGCGCGGGGAAAACGACCTTCAGCCGCGGCTTTTTGCAGGCGCTCGGTCACCGCGGCAATGTCAAAAGCCCAACCTATACCCTGGTGGAGCCGTATACCCTCGATAATCTGATGGTGTATCACTTCGATCTCTACCGACTGGCGGATCCTGAGGAGCTCGAATTTATGGGGATCCGTGATTATTTTGCCGACGATGCCATCTGCCTGGTGGAATGGCCGCAGCAAGGCGCAGGTGTCCTGCCTGACCCGGACGTTGAAATTCACCTTGATTACCAGGCACAAGGGCGTGAGGCGCGTATTACCGCGATCTCCTCACGGGGTGAGTCTTTACTGGCGCGTTTAGCCATTTAGCCTGAAGGATGACGGGATGAAGTATCGCATAACCACCTGGCTTGCCGCTGCGCTAATGCTGTCGAGTCTTCACGCCACTGCGGCGAGTTTATCCGATATCCAGGTCTCCAACGGAGACCAGCAGGCCCGTATTACCCTGAGCTTTGTCGGTGAGCCGGAGTACTCCTTTACCCCACAGGGCAAACGTCTGGTGGCACTGGATATCAAGCAGACCGGCGTATTGCAGGGACTACCGCTGCAGTTTAGTGGCAGCAACCTGGTGAAAAGTATTCGCGCCGGTACGCCGCAGGATACGCAGACGCTGCGTTTGCTGGTGGATCTGACGGAAGATGGTAAAACGCGAGCGGTGAAGCAGCAGAACGGGGCAAATTACACGGTGGTCTTTACCATCAACGCCGACGCGCCACCGCCACCGCCACCGCCGCCCGTGGTGGTGAAACGGGCCGACCCGCCGCCGGTGATGCCTTCCCGGACGGCGACGTCAGGGCGTAACCCGTTCAGCTCGTCGGGTCATGAACGGCAGACAGCGATGACGTCCTCTCAGCCAGCGATGACCAACAATCAGACCGTGACTCGCCCGGCGGCCCGCACGGTGTCGGCGGATGATAAGGTGATTATCGCCATCGATGCTGGACACGGCGGTCAGGATCCTGGCGCGATTGGTCCGAACGGCACCAAAGAGAAGAACGTCACTATCGCTATCGCGCGCAAGCTGCGGGCGTTACTGAACGCCGATCCGCAGTTTAAGCCGGTGCTGACCCGCGACGGCGATTACTTTATTTCGGTGATGGGGCGCTCGGACGTGGCGCGTAAGCAAAACGCCAACTTCCTCGTCTCTATCCATGCTGATGCCGCGCCAAACCGCGATGCGACCGGCGCCTCGGTGTGGGTGCTCTCGAACCGTCGCGCCAACAGCGAAATGGCCGGTTGGCTCGAGCAGCATGAGAAGCAGTCTGAACTGCTCGGCGGGGCAGGCGACGTGCTGGCGAACAGCCAGGCCGACCCTTACCTGAGCCAGGCGGTGCTGGATCTGCAGTTCGGTCATTCCCAGCGCGTCGGCTACGATGTGGCGACCAACGTGCTGAGCCAGCTGCAGCGCATTGGCAACCTGCACAAACGCCGCCCGGAGCATGCCAGCCTCGGTGTATTGCGCTCGCCGGATATCCCGTCGATCCTCGTGGAAACAGGCTTTATCAGTAACAACGGTGAAGAGCGGCTGCTGGGGAGTGAGGATTACCAGGAGCAGATCGCACAGGCGATTTACAACGGCCTGCGTAACTACTTTATGCAGCATCCGCTGCAGTCGGCGCCTCGAGGGGAGGCGGCGCAGACCGCCAGCGCCGCAGCGCCAGGCGGGATGTTGATTAACTAAGGAGCAGGGGATGCCGATTCAGGTTCTGCCGCCGCAGCTCGCCAACCAGATTGCCGCCGGCGAAGTGGTGGAGCGGCCCGCGTCGGTGGTGAAAGAGCTGGTTGAGAACAGCCTTGATGCTGGCGCTACGCGGATTGACATTGATATCGAACGCGGCGGCGCGAAGCTCATTCGCATCCGCGATAACGGCAGCGGCATCAAAAAAGACGAGCTGGCGCTGGCCCTGGCTCGTCATGCGACCAGCAAGATCGCCTCGCTTGACGATCTGGAGGCGATTATCAGCCTCGGCTTTCGCGGCGAAGCGCTGGCCAGTATCAGTTCGGTGGCGCGCTTAACGCTGACTTCGCGGACGGCGGAGCAGCAGGAAGCCTGGCAGGCTTATGCCGAAGGCCGCGATCAGGCGGTAACGGTGAAGCCGGCGGCGCACCCGGTCGGCACCACCCTGGAAGTCCTTGATCTGTTCTACAACACGCCGGCGCGGCGCAAATTTATGCGCACCGAAAAAACCGAGTTCGGCCATATTGACGAAGTGGTGCGCCGCATTGCGCTGGCGCGCTTCGACGTCACCATTAACCTCAGCCATAACGGCAAGGTGATGCGCCAGTATCGGGCAGTGGCGCAGGATGGCCAGCGGGAGCGGCGGCTGGGAACCATTTGCGGCACCGCTTTTCTCGAACATGCGCTGGCGATCGAGTGGCAGCATGGCGATCTGACCCTGCGCGGCTGGGTTGCCGATCCGCTCCATACCACCCCGGCGCTGGCGGAAATTCAGTATTGTTACGTCAACGGGCGGATGATGCGCGACCGGCTGATCAACCATGCTATCCGCCAGGCCTGTGAAGACAAGCTGGGGGCCGATCAGCAGCCGGCGTTTGTGCTGTATCTGGAGATCGATCCCCATCAGGTGGATGTGAACGTCCATCCGGCCAAGCATGAGGTGCGTTTCCATCAGTCGCGCCTGGTGCATGACTTTATCTACCAGGGCGTACTGAGCGTGCTGCAGCAGCAGCTTGACGCGCCGCTGGCGGAAAAAGACGACCCGCCGGCGCCGCGCCAGATGCCGGAGAACCGCATCGCCGCAGGCGGCAATCAGTTTGCTCGCCCGTCGGAAGCGCGTGAACCGGCAACCCGATTCAGTATTACATCGTCGCGTGAGCCGGCTGCCTCCGGCGGCAGTTCGGGCGGCGCGAGCTGGCCGCATGCACAGCCGGGTTACCAGAAGCAGCAGGGGGCGCTTTATCGTCAGTTGCTCGACACGCCCGCCGCGCCGCGACCCGCGCAGCCGTCCGTCGCCCCGGCGGAACTGGCTGGTCACAGTCAGAGTTTTGGCAGAGTGCTGACGATTGTCGGCGGCGACTGCGCGCTGCTGGAGCGCGAGGGCAGTCTGGCGCTGCTGTCGTTGACCGTTGCCGAGCGCTGGCTGCGCCAGGCGCAGTTGACGCCGGGGGCGGAAGCGGTATGTGCCCAGCCGCTGCTGATCCCGTTGCGGTTAAAAGTCACGGAAGGGGAGAAGCGGGCGCTGGCCGCCGCGCAGTCGGCGCTAACGCAGCTGGGGATCGAGCTCCATACCGATGCCCTGCACGTGACGGTGCGCGCGGTCCCTTTACCCTTAAGACAACAAAATTTACAAATCTTGATTCCTGAACTGATAGGCTACCTGGCGCAGCAAAACGCATTCGACGTCGGCAACATCGCCCAATGGATGGCGCGTAATCTGACGAGCGAACAGGCGTCATGGAATATGGCGCAGGCGATTGCGTTGCTGGCGGACGTCGAACGTCTTTGCCCGCAGCTGGTGAAAACGCCGCCGGGCGGCCTGTTACAACCTGTAGATCTCCATTCGGCGATGAATGCCCTGAAAGATGAATGATGTAACCGAGGCGAGCCTGCCCAAGGCAATTTTTTTAATGGGCCCGACGGCCTCAGGCAAAACCGCGCTGGCGATAGCCTTACGTAAAGTTTTGCCAGTAGAGTTGATTAGTGTTGATTCCGCCCTCATTTATCGGGGAATGGATATTGGCACTGCCAAACCGGATGCCGCGGAGCTTAGCGCTGCGCCGCACCGGCTGCTGGATATTTTGGATCCTGCAGAAGCCTATTCCGCGGCTGATTTTCGCCGCGACGCGCTGGCGGCGATGGCCGATATTGTCGCCGCCGGGCGAATTCCGCTGTTAGTCGGCGGAACGATGTTGTATTTCAAAGCGTTGCTGGAAGGATTGTCGCCCTTACCGTCGGCTGACCCAGAGGTCAGAGCGCGGATTGAGCAGCAGGCCGCAGAGCAGGGGTGGAACGCGTTACATCAGCAATTACAGGCGATCGATCCCGTGGCTGCTGCGCGTATTCATCCAAATGATCCGCAAAGGCTTTCCCGGGCACTGGAAGTTTTTTTCATTTCGGGTAAAACTTTAACGGAACTGACGCAAACGTCAGGAGACGCTCTGCCATATCAGGTGCATCAGTTCGCCATCGCCCCGGCGAGCCGTGAACTGCTCCATCAACGCATAGAACAGCGTTTTCATCAGATGTTAGCTTCAGGTTTTGAAGCAGAAGTACGGGCGCTTTTTGCCCGCGGAGATTTGCATACGGATATGCCTTCCATCCGTTGTGTTGGATACCGCCAGATGTGGTCATACCTCAATGGCGAGATCCCGTATGATGAGATGGTTTATCGAGGTGTTTGCGCCACGAGACAGTTAGCCAAACGTCAGGTCACCTGGCTGCGCGGTTGGGAAGGTGTGCACTGGTTAGACAGTGAACAACCTGAACAAGCGCTCAACAAAGTATTACAGGTTGTTGGTGCGAGCCAGAACTGAACGTGTACAATTAAACGGTATCGTGCGTAATTTTTTTTAAGAATCGTAAGGTTCTGAGTACAAAACAAGCATACATATAAGGAAAAGAGAGAATGGCTAAGGGGCAATCTTTACAAGATCCGTTCCTGAACGCTTTGCGTCGGGAACGTGTTCCGGTTTCTATTTATTTGGTGAATGGTATCAAGCTGCAAGGGCAAATTGAGTCTTTCGATCAGTTCGTGATCCTGTTGAAGAACACGGTCAGCCAGATGGTCTATAAGCACGCAATTTCTACTGTTGTCCCGTCTCGCCCGGTGTCTCACCACAGCAATAATGCTGGCGGCGGTTCCAGTAACTATCACCACGGTGGTAGCGCGCAGGGCTCTTCTGCGCCGCAACAAGACAGCGACGACGCCGAATAAGGCCAGTGCTGTTTTTCCACGCCGGGGAGCCAGGTTTTCTGCGTTCCCCGCTGGTATTTTATAAGGGGTTTACGCTTGTTTGACCGTTATGACGCCGGTGAGCAGGCGGTACTGGTACACATCTATTTTTCGCAAGACAAAGATATGGAAGATCTCCAGGAGTTTGAAACTCTGGCCTCTTCCGCCGGTGTCGAAGCAATGCAGGTGATTACCGGTAGCCGTAAAGCACCGCACCCGAAGTATTTTGTTGGTGAAGGTAAGGCAGTCGAAATTGCGGAAGCCGTTAAAGCGACCGGCGCGTCGGTCGTGCTCTTCGATCATGCCCTGAGTCCGGCACAAGAACGCAACCTGGAACGCCTGTGCGAATGCCGGGTTATCGATCGTACCGGTCTTATTTTAGATATTTTCGCCCAGCGCGCGCGCACCCATGAAGGGAAACTGCAGGTTGAGCTGGCGCAGTTGCGCCATATGGCGACCCGCCTCGTCCGCGGCTGGACCCACCTTGAAAGACAAAAGGGCGGGATTGGTTTGCGTGGCCCGGGTGAAACCCAGCTCGAAACCGACCGTCGTTTATTGCGTAACCGTATCATGCAGATCCTGTCGCGACTGGAAAAAGTTGAGAAACAGCGTGAGCAGGGGCGGCGGTCGCGCGCGAAAGCCGATATTCCAACCGTGTCGCTGGTGGGCTACACCAACGCCGGAAAATCAACGCTCTTTAACCAGATCACCGCTGCCGAGGTCTATGCCGCGAACCAGCTGTTCGCCACCCTGGACCCGACGCTGCGCCGCATTGACGTCCCTGACGTCGGCGAAACGGTGCTGGCCGATACCGTCGGCTTTATTCGCCATCTGCCGCACGATCTGGTAGCCGCGTTTAAAGCGACGTTGCAGGAGACGCGTCAGGCGACGCTGCTGCTGCATGTGATTGACGCGGCGGATGTCCGCGTGCAGGAAAACATTGATGCGGTAAATACGGTTCTCGCTGAGATTGAGGCCGATGAGATCCCAGCGCTGCTGGTGATGAACAAAATCGACATGCTTGACGATTTTGAACCGCGCATCGATCGCGACGATGAAAATAAACCGATTCGGGTCTGGCTTTCAGCGCAGACCGGGGTTGGCGTACCACTGCTTTTTCAGGCATTAACGGAACGTCTTTCCGGTGAAGTGGCCCAGCATACGCTGCGCTTACCGCCGAAAGAAGGGCGACTGAGAAGCCGTTTCTATCAGCTTCAGGCGATAGAAAAAGAGTGGATGGAGGATGACGGCAGCGTGAGTCTGCAGGTGCGCATGCCGATCGTTGACTGGCGGCGCCTCTGTAAGCAAGAGCCAACGCTTGTTGACTATGTGGTTTAACCTTGCAGCTTGCCTGAAGATATTGACCCCTGTGGGGATATCAAAAACAAATATGGAGCATATACATGGCGTGGAATCAGCCCGGTAATAACGGACAGGACCGCGACCCGTGGGGGAGCAGCAAACCTGGCGGCAACTCTGAGGGAAATGGCAACAAAGGTGGTCGCGAGCAGGGGCCGCCGGATCTGGATGATATCTTCCGCAAGTTAAGTAAGAAACTTGGCGGGCTCGGCGGCGGCAAGGGCGGACTGGGCGGTGGTAATAGCGCGCAGACGCCTCGTGGACCGATGGGCGGGCGTATTGTCGGCATCGTTGCCGCGGCGGCAGTGATTATCTGGGCGGCCAGCGGTTTTTATACCATTAAAGAAGCCGAACGCGGCGTCGTGACCCGTTTTGGTAAGTTCAGCCATCTGGTTGAGCCAGGCCTGAACTGGAAACCGACCTTTATCGATAACGTTCAGGCGGTGAACGTGGAGTCGGTACGTGAACTGGCCGCTTCCGGCGTCATGCTGACCTCTGACGAAAACGTCGTGCGCGTTGAGATGAACGTGCAGTACCGCGTCACCGATCCGGAACGCTATCTGTTTAGCGTCACCAGCGCGGATGACAGTCTGCGTCAGGCGACTGACAGCGCGCTGCGCGGCGTGATCGGCAAATACACCATGGATCGCATTCTGACCGAAGGTCGTACCGTGATCCGTAGCGATACCCAGCGCGAGCTGGAAGAGACTATCCGCCCGTACAACATGGGGATCACCCTGCTGGACGTCAACTTCCAGACGGCACGTCCGCCGGAAGAGGTGAAGGCGGCGTTTGACGATGCCATTGCCGCGCGTGAGAACGAGCAGCAGTACATCCGTGAAGCGGAAGCTTATACCAACGAAGTACAGCCGCGGGCGAATGGCCAGGCGCAGCGTATCCTTGAAGAGGCGCGTGCCTACAAGACCCAGACCGTCCTGGAAGCCCAGGGTGAAGTGGCTCGCTTTGCTAAGCTCCTGCCGGAATACAAAGCCGCGCCGGAAATTACCCGTGAGCGTCTGTATATCGAAACCATGGAAAAAGTGCTGAGCCACACCCGTAAAGTGCTGGTGAACGACAGCAAAAACGGCAATCTGATGGTTCTGCCGCTTGACCAGATGCTGAAAGGCGCCGCCGCGCCGGCAGCAAAGAGCGATAGCAGTGACGCCAGCGATCTGCTGCGTCTGCCACCTGCATCCAGCACCGGCAGCGCCAGCACCTCATCAACCTCGAGCTCAACCGGGGGTAGCATTATGGACCAACGCCGCGCTAACGCGCAGCGTAACGACTACCAGCGTCAGGGGGAATAACGATGCGTAAATCTGTTATCGCGATCATTGTCGTCGTGCTGGTAGTGCTCTACATGTCAGTCTTTGTGGTGAAGGAAGGCGAGCGCGGGATTACGCTGCGCTTCGGCAAAGTCCTGCGCGACGATGAGAACAAGCCGCTGGTGTATGCGCCGGGCCTGCACTTCAAGATCCCGTTTATCGAATCAGTGAAGATGCTGGATGCGCGTATCCAGACTATGGATAACCAGGCTGACCGTTTTGTGACCAAAGAGAAGAAAGACCTGATCGTCGACTCCTATATCAAATGGCGCATCAGCGACTTCAGCCGTTACTACCTGGCAACCGGCGGCGGCGACGTCTCCCAGGCCGAGGTTCTGCTGAAGCGTAAATTCTCTGACCGTCTGCGTTCTGAAATTGGTCGTCTGGATGTGAGAGACATCGTTACTGACTCCCGTGGTCGCCTGACGCTGGAAGTGCGCGATGCGCTGAACTCGGGTTCTGCTGGCACTGAAGATGAGGTCAGCACCCCGGCGGCTGATGACGCTATCGCCAAAGCCGCTGAGCGTGTTGAAGCAGAAACCAACGGCAAAGTGCAGGTGATCAACCCGAACAGTATGGCGGCACTGGGTATCGAAGTTGTCGACGTGCGTATCAAACAGATCAACCTGCCGGCAGAAGTGTCGGAAGCGATTTATAATCGTATGCGCGCGGAGCGTGAAGCGGTTGCTCGTCGCCACCGTTCACAGGGTCAGGAAGAAGCTGAGAAACTGCGCGCGACTGCAGACTACGAAGTCACCAAGACGCTGGCGGAAGCCGAGCGCCAGGGTCGTATCCTGCGTGGTGAAGGTGATGCGGAATCGGCAAAACTGTTTGCCGATGCGTTCAGCCAGGATCCAGGCTTCTACTCCTTTATCCGTAGCCTGCGCGCTTATGAGAAGAGCTTCCAGAGCAACCAGGATGTGATGGTCCTGAGCCCGGACAGCGATTTCTTCCGCTATATGCGTTCACCGGATTCGGCGCGTAAATAAGCCGTAGAGGATGTAAACCTGAAGTGCTAACGCGAAAAGGCGCCTGAAACAGGCGCCTTTTTTCATCCTGCAAAGGCTAATTAGTTGCCGAGCAGTTTGTTCAGCAGGCCACCGATCACCGGCAGACTTGCCAGCGTACTTTCGATGGTGCCACCAATGGTCGACCCAACGCTTTCGCCCAGAGTTTTGCCCAGGTCAGGCGAAAGGTCGGCCAGATTGATGGTGCCAATCAGCGGCAGATTGATGCTCAGGGCATCGGTACCCATCGTCCATACGGCGGCACCGACCTTGCTGCCTAAGGAAGCCAGGCCATCCTGTAACCAGCCTGCGCCGCTCACATTTTCAATTTCAAATGCGGTTAATTCTCTCATGATAATCTTCCTGATTATGTAGACGTACCGGGTTGTAGTACGCGATGGCATAGTTACAATTTAAAAAATATCCAGCAATACAATTAGTTGTGAATTTTGTTTCACCTTGCCGGTTCATAATGAAGATGAAATACGGGACAATGTGAAATGAGTGAATGAATTCACCATGCTGGCCGATGACGCCCGCGCGGGCGGCAATAATACTTTTCAATTAGGGTTGATAATGAACTCCACCATTTGGCTGGCGCTGGCGCTGGTTTTAGTACTCGAAGGGCTCGGCCCGCTGCTCTATCCACGCGCCTGGCGTAAAATGGTCGCCAGTCTGAGCCAGTTACCGGATAATTTATTGCGTCGCTTTGGCGGCGGACTTGTGGTTGCAGGGATTGTGATCTACTACATGTTGAGGAAATCGATTGGCTGATCAAAAAGTGGTCGGATTTGCCTTATTTTGGATGCAAAAAGTGCTGTAACTCTGAAAAAGCGATGGTAGAATCCATTTTTAAGCAAACGGTGATTTTGAAAAATGGGTAACAACGTCGTCGTACTGGGCACCCAATGGGGTGACGAAGGTAAAGGGAAGATCGTCGATCTCCTGACAGAACGGGCTAAATATGTTGTGCGCTACCAGGGTGGCCATAACGCAGGCCATACTCTCGTAATCAACGGTGAAAAAACCGTCCTCCATCTTATTCCATCAGGTATTCTCCGTGAGAATGTAACCAGCATCATCGGTAACGGTGTTGTGCTGTCTCCGGCTGCGCTGATGAAAGAGATGAAAGGTCTGGAAGACCGTGGTATCCCTGTTCGTGAGCGTCTGCTGCTGTCCGAAGCCTGCCCGCTTATCCTCGACTATCACGTGGCGCTGGACGTCGCACGTGAGAAAGCACGCGGTGCGAAAGCTATCGGTACGACCGGTCGCGGTATCGGCCCGGCTTACGAAGATAAAGTTGCTCGTCGCGGCCTGCGCGTTGGCGACCTGTTTGATAAAGCCACCTTCGCTGACAAACTGAAAGAAGTGATGGAATATCACAACTTCCAGCTGGTGAACTTCTACAAAGCAGAAGCGGTTGACTACCAGAAAGTGCTGGACGATGTCATGGCGATTGCCGACATCCTGACCGCCATGGTGGTGGACGTATCCGATCTGCTGGATCAGGCGCGTAAGCGCGGCGACTTCGTGATGTTCGAAGGCGCGCAGGGTACCCTGCTGGATATCGACCACGGTACCTATCCGTATGTGACTTCCTCCAACACCACTGCGGGTGGCGTGGCAACCGGCTCCGGCCTGGGTCCGCGTTATGTGGATTACGTACTGGGCATCATCAAAGCTTACTCAACTCGCGTAGGCGCGGGTCCGTTCCCGACCGAGCTGTTTGATGAAACTGGCGAGTTCCTGTGCAAGCAGGGTAACGAATTCGGCGCCACCACCGGCCGTCGTCGTCGTACCGGCTGGCTGGACGCGGTTGCAGTACGCCGCGCGGTGCAGATTAACTCGCTGTCCGGCTTCTGCCTGACTAAACTGGACGTCCTCGACGGCCTGAAAGAAGTGAAAATCTGCGTCGGCTACCGTATGCCGGATGGCCGCGAAGTGACCACCACTCCGCTGGCTGCCGACAACTGGGAAGGTATCGAGCCTATCTACGAAACCATGCCGGGCTGGTCCGAAACCACCTTTGGCGTGAAAGAGCGCAGCGGTCTGCCGCAGGCAGCGCTGAACTACATCCAGCGTATTGAAGAGCTGACCGGCGTGCCGGTGGATATCATCTCTACTGGTCCAGACCGTACCGAGACCATGATTCTGCGCGACCCGTTCGACGCGTAATCACTCTCAAGGGGCGCCGTTCGGGCGCCCTTGTTTTTGCTGTTCGCCCGCCCCATTTCAAATAAATTAGCGGCCTGAGCGCTGGCTGGTTTATCATCAATAATAATGATGTCGCTCGACATACCCTGTTTTCTTTTCCCTGAGGTTTATGTGCAGTTAACGAGTTTCACCGATTACGGATTACGCGCGCTGATTTATATGGCGTCGCTGCCGGAAGGACGCATGACCAGCATCTCGGAAGTGACCGAGGTCTATGGCGTCTCCCGTAATCATATGGTTAAAATAATCAATCAGTTAAGCCGTATGGGCTACGTGACTGCCGTGCGGGGGAAGAATGGGGGTATTCGCCTCGGTAAACCAGCAGGGCAGATCCGCGTGGGTGACGTGGTGCGCGATCTTGAACCCTTATCGCTGGTCAACTGCAGCAGCGAATTTTGCCACATCACACCAGCCTGTCGTCTGAAACAGGCGCTAGCTGAAGCCGCGCAGAGTTTTCTCAAGGAGCTGGATAACTATACGCTGGCTGATTTGGTTGAGAAGAATCAACCGCTTTATAAATTATTACTGGTGGAGTGAACCACTCTGCCGGAGATGACAACGGAGGAACCGATATGTCACAAGATCCATTCCAGGAACGCGAAGCTGAGAAGTACGCGAATCCCATCCCGAGCCGGGAATTTATCCTCGAACATTTAACCAAACGGGAAAAGCCTGCCAGCCGCGATGAGCTGGCCATCGAGTTAAATATTGAGGGCGAAGAACAAATAGAAGCGCTGCGCCGCCGCCTGCGCGCGATGGAGCGCGACGGTCAACTGGTCTTCACACGCCGCCAGTGCTATGCGCTGCCGGAGCGCCTTGATCTCCTCAAAGGTACCGTTATTGGCCACCGTGATGGCTTTGGGTTCCTGCGCGTTGAAGGGCGCAAGGACGATCTGTATCTGTCGTCAGAGCAGATGAAAACCTGTATTCACGGTGACCAGGTGCTGGCCCAGCCGCTGGGTGCGGACCGTAAGGGTCGCCGCGAGGCGCGCATCGTTCGCGTGCTGGTACCGAAAACCAGCCAGATTGTTGGCCGCTACTTCACCGACGCTGGCGTCGGCTTCGTCGTCCCGGACGACAGCCGCCTGAGTTTCGATATCCTGATCCCGCCTGAAGAAATAATGGGCGCGCGGATGGGCTACGTGGTGGTGGTCGAACTGACCCAGCGCCCAACCCGCCGCACCAAAGCGGTCGGGAAAATCGTCGAAGTGCTGGGCGACAACATGGGCACCGGCATGGCCGTCGATATGGCGCTGCGTACCCATGAAATTCCTTACGTCTGGCCGCCAGCGGTGGAAAAACAGGTTTCCGGCCTCAAAGAGCAGGTGCCGGAAGAGGCGAAAGCCGGACGCGTCGATCTGCGCTCTCTGCCACTGGTCACTATTGATGGCGAAGATGCCCGCGACTTCGATGACGCGGTGTACTGCGAGAAGAAACGCGGCGGCGGCTGGCGTCTGTGGGTGGCTATCGCCGACGTGAGCTACTATGTGCGCCCTGGTACGCCGCTGGACGGTGAAGCGCGTAGCCGCGGGACGTCGGTCTACTTCCCGTCGCAGGTAGTACCGATGCTGCCGGAAGTGCTGTCGAACGGCCTGTGCTCGCTGAACCCGCAGGTCGATCGCCTGTGTATGGTGTGCGAGATGACGATTTCGTCAAAAGGCCGCCTGACCGGCTTTAAGTTCTATGAAGCGGTGATGAGTTCACATGCTCGCCTGACCTACACCAAAGTGTGGCATATGCTGCAGGGCGATCAGGAGCTGCGCGAACACTACGCGCCGCTGGTGAAGCATATTGAAGAGCTGCATAACCTCTACAAAGTGCTGGATAGCGCCCGCGAAGAGCGCGGCGGTATCTCATTTGAAAGTGAAGAAGCTAAATTCATCTTCAATGCCGAACGCCGTATTGAGCGTATCGAACAGACTCAGCGTAACGATGCGCATAAGCTGATTGAAGAGTGTATGATCCTGGCGAACATCTCCGCCGCGCGTTTCGTTGAGAAAGCGCAGGAGCCGGCACTGTTTCGTATCCACGATAAGCCAAGCACCGAAGCGATTACCTCGTTCCGTACCGTGCTGGCTGAGCTGGGACTGGAGCTGCCGGGCGGCAACAAGCCGGAGCCGCGCGATTACGCCGAACTGTTGACCTCCATTGCCGATCGTCCGGATGCAGAAATGCTGCAAACGATGCTCCTGCGCTCCATGAAGCAGGCCGTTTACGATCCGGAAAACCGTGGTCACTTTGGCCTGGCGCTGCAGTCATACGCCCACTTCACCTCGCCGATCCGCCGCTACCCGGATCTGTCGCTGCACCGCGCCATCAAGTATCTGCTGGCAAAAGAGCAGGGACATAAAGGGAATAGCACCGAGACCGGCGGCTGGCACTACAGCATGGAAGAGATGCTGCAGCTGGGCCAGCACTGTTCGATGACCGAGCGCCGCGCCGACGAAGCGACGCGCGAAGTGTCCGACTGGCTGAAGTGCGACTTCATGCAGGATCAGGTGGGCAACACCTTCTCCGGTGTCATCGCCAGCGTGACCGGCTTTGGCTTCTTTGTCCGCCTGAACGATCTGTTTATCGATGGTCTGGTGCATGTCTCCTCCCTGGATAACGACTATTACCGTTTTGACCAGGTTGGCCAGCGGTTGATCGGCGAGTCCGGCGGCCAGACTTATCGTCTGGGCGACCGTGTGGAAGTCCGCGTGGAAGCCGTCAACATGGACGAGCGTAAGATTGATTTCAGCCTGATTTCCAGCGAGCGTGCGCCGCGTAATGTTGGCAAAACCGCCCGTGAGAAAGCGAAAAAGAGCACCTCTGGCAAACCGGGTGGCCGTCGCCGCCAGGTGGGTAAACAGGTGAACTTCGAGCCGGATAGCGCGTTCCGCAAAGAAAAAGAGCAGGCTAAAGCGAAGCCCAAAGGCGAGAAGAAAGCGAAAAAACCGTCGGCGAAAACACAGAAAATCGCCGCCGCGACCAAAGCCAAGCGCGCGGCAAAGAAGAAAATCGCCGAGTGATTGACGTCCCTTCACTCCAGAAGTCTGCTGGCGCAGAACGGGGTGAAGGGGACGGATAACAGAACCTAAAACGAGTACATCAATGAGTGAAATGATTTACGGCATCCATGCGGTGCAGGCACTGCTGGAACGCGCACCTGAGCGTTTTCAGGAAGTTTATATTCTGAAAGGCCGTGAGGATAAGCGCCTGCTGCCGCTGATCCATGCCCTTGAAGCGCAAGGCGTGGTGATTCAGGTGGCCAACCGCCAGTTCCTCGATGAGAAGAGCGAAGGCGCGGTGCATCAGGGGATCATTGCCCGCGTGAAGCCAGGACGTCAGTATCAGGAGAACGATCTGCCGGATCTGCTGGCGCAGCACGATCAGCCGTTCCTGCTGATCCTCGACGGCGTAACCGATCCGCACAACCTCGGCGCCTGCCTGCGTAGCGCCGACGCCGCCGGCGTGCATGCGGTGATCGTGCCGCGAGATCGTTCCGCTCAGCTGAATGCGACGGCGAAGAAAGTAGCCTGCGGCGCGGCGGAGAACGTCCCGCTGATCCGCGTGACCAACCTGGCGCGTACCATGCGTCTGCTGCAGGAAGAAAACGTCTGGATCGTCGGGACCGCTGGCGAAGCCGACCATACGCTGTTCCAGAGCAAAATGACCGGCCCGATGGCGCTGGTGATGGGCGCTGAAGGCGAAGGTATGCGTCGTCTGACCCGCGAGCACTGCGATGAGCTGATCAGCATCCCGATGGCGGGCAGCGTCTCCTCGCTGAACGTCTCGGTGGCCACCGGCATCTGCCTGTTTGAAGCGGTCCGCCAGCGCAGCTAAGCTGAACCGTCGACGAATCAAAAAAAGCCATCCTTCGGGATGGCTTTTTTGTGACCGCATTCGCGGGCGAGAATCCCCCAGGAAAACCATACTTATGGCTATCGCCATTGATGGAGGGAGACACGATGCACTGGCAAACGCACACCGTTTTTAATCAACCGACTCCGCTGAATAACAGTAATCTTTTCTTGTCCGATACCGCCCTGCGTGAAGCGGTGGTCCGCGAAGGCGCCGGCTGGGATGGCGATCTGCTCGCCAGCATTGGCCAGCAGCTGGGGACCGCCGAATCACTGGAGCTAGGACGCCTGGCCAACAGTAACCCACCGGAGCTGCTGCGTTATGACGCCACCGGCGCCCGGCTGGACGACGTGCGCTTTCATCCCGCCTGGCACCTGCTGATGCAGGGGCTGTGTGCAAACCGGGTACATAACCTCGCCTGGCAGGAGGATGCCCGTGAAGGCGCTTTTGTGGCGCGCGCCGCTCGCTTTCTGCTCCATGCCCAGGTGGAGGCTGGGACATTGTGCCCAATTACCATGACCTTCGCCGCGACGCCGCTGCTGCAGCACGCCCTGCCCGCGCCCTTTCATGACTGGCTGTCGCCACTGCTTAGCGACCGTTACGATCCCCACCTCGTGCCTGGCGGCCAGAAGCGCGGACTGCTGATCGGCATGGGGATGACCGAGAAGCAAGGGGGCTCCGATGTGCTGAGCAATACCACCCGCGCGGAGAAAACGGCTGAAGGGTTTTACCGGCTGGTGGGACACAAGTGGTTCTTCTCAGTGCCGCAGAGCGATGCCCACCTGGTGCTGGCCCAGGCCCCCGCGGGACTGTCGTGCTTCTTTGTGCCGCGTCTGCTGCCCGACGGGCAGCGCAACGGCGTGCGTCTTGAACGCTTAAAAGAGAAGCTCGGCAACCGCTCCAACGCCAGCAGTGAAGTGGAGTTTTATGATGCCTGCGGCTGGCTGGTGGGCGAAGAGGGCGACGGCGTGCGGCAGATCCTCAGGATGGGCGGCCTGACCCGCTTTGACTGCGCGCTGGGCAGCCATGCCCTGATGCGTCGCGCCTTCTCGGTGGCGCTGTATCACGCGCTACAGCGTCAGGCGTTTGGCAAAAACCTGGTCGATCAGCCGATGATGCGCCAGCTGCTGGGGCAAATGGCGCTGCGTCTGGAGGGGCAAACCGCGTTTCTGTTTCGTCTGGCTCGCGCCTGGGACCGTCGGGATGATGCCCGGGAAAGCGCATGGGCGCGCCTGTTTACGCCTGCGGCCAAGTTTGCCATCTGCAAGGCCGGTATCCCGTTTGTCGCCGAGGCGATGGAAGTGCTCGGCGGCATCGGCTATTGCGAGGAGAGTGAACTCCCGCGCCTCTACCGTGAGATGCCGGTCAACAGCATCTGGGAAGGTTCCGGCAACATTATGTGTCTCGATGTCATGCGGGTGCTCAGCAAGCAGCCGGCGGCGATGGAGCTGCTGGCGGCAGAGTGCGCGGAGGTGAAAGGACAGAATCGCCATCTCGACCGCGCGTGGCGTCAACTGCAGCAGCTGCTGAGACGGCCCGCCGAAGAGCAGGGGAGAGAGATTGCCCGGCTGGTCTATCGTCTTGGCGCGGGGGCGCAGATGCTGCGCCACGCTTCGCCGCCGCTGGCTGAAGCCTGGTGTCGGATGATGCTCGACACCCGCGGCGGCATGCGTCTTGATGCGCCGACCCTCGACGACCTGCTGCTGCGCGCCATGGGGCGCGGGCGGCAGGCGCCTCAGGCGTAGAGAATGGCCTGCACGCGCCAGCTGTCCGGCTGTTGTTCTTCGTACATCTGAATAATGCGATACCAGGAGGCGCCTTGCTCGTCCGCTTTGCGGGCAATGGCGTGCTCCACATCCTGTTGGCTGCCGGAAAGATTAGTGACGGAGATCAGACCGATTTCATTCAGGCCAGTGACGCAATCCGCGCTGGCGAATTCGGCTGACTGCGCGGACGTATTGGCCGTCGCAGCGGTAAACAGCAGGCTGGGTAGGGTAAAAGATCGTTTCATCATCAGCTCCATTTCACGTAGTCCCAAGGGCAGTCCGTTGCTAACGTCCTGCCAGGTGGCTGGCCGAACGTTATTATGCACAGGAGAACGTGAATGGACGCAAAGCTGTGTAAAGCAGATTTAAAGACGCCGCCTCGTCATCGACGATAGAGGATCGCCTGCGAATACCACTGGCCGGGTACCATGGTGTCATCGATCATGATGATGACGTAGTAATCGGCTTTGGCCGCTTCTGCTTTGGCCTTCAACGCCGCTTCGACATCCATCGGCGAACCGTACATCAGCACACTCACCGTGGCCATTTTCTGCAGGCCAGCCGTCTGATTACGCTGGATCTCCTGCGGATGGTCGGTGGCGGGCGGCGGGGCTTCCGGCGTCCCCTGCAGGGCACTACACCCGCTGAGCACGATAGCCAGTAACCACGGTGAAAACCTGCGCATAACCATATCTCGTTTCCTGATAGTGATAGTGTAGTGGTAGCCTTAACAGGATTTCCGGGGAATGTTCCCGAACTGTTATCTCTGACGCGATTTTCGAATGAAAATGTTGTGAAAGCGTAACCAGGTTCTCAACATTATGAATCGTAGCAAACCGGGTTGCCTGGTGAATGAATTTTCCCATGACGCCTAACCACGATAGAGAAGGGAGACGATAAATGATTGCACTAGAAATGCGCAACCTCGGCGGCGGTGAAATTTTGCATGCCTGCCCACAGGAGAGTCTGGATAAACCTTTGCCCTGTATCGTCTTTTATCATGGCTTTACCTCCTCGAAGCTGGTCTACAGCTACTTTGCGGTGGCGTTGGCCGAGGCGGGCTTCAGGGTGATCATGCCGGACGCCCCGGAGCATGGGGCGCGTTATCAGGGCGACGAGGCCGGGCGGATGCAGCGCTTCTGGCCGATCCTGCAGCAGAATTTCAGGGAGTTTCCCGCGCTGCGCGAGGCGATTATCGCCGAGGGATGGCTGGAGGGAGAGCGGCTGGCGGTGGCTGGCGCCTCGATGGGAGGGATGACGGCGCTGGGCATCATGACGCACCATCCCGAACTGAACAGCGTCGCTTGTCTGATGGGGTCGGGCTATTTTCGTTCGCTGTCGCAAACCCTGTTTCCCTCGCCTGGCTTTGATGCTGACAGTCTCCGCGAATGGGATGTCAGCCATCAGCTGGCGTCCCTTGCCCGGCGGCCGCTGTTGCTCTGGCATGGGGACGCTGACGATGTGGTGCCGCCGGAAGAGACCTTCCGTCTTGAGCAGGCGCTGCGGCAAGGCGATCTTGCCGCCAGGCTGACCTGCGTCTGGCAAAAGGGCGTTCGCCATCGCATTACGCCAGAGGCGCTGGCCGCGACGGTCGCCTTTTTCCGCCAGCATCTTTAAACGCGGATCACGCTGACGCCCTGATCCTCAAGCTGTTTGAGGATTGCGGCATCAGCCTGTTTCCCGGTGATCACCACGTCAATTTGCCCGGCCTGGCTGAATAACATCCCGGCGCGCTCGCCGACCTTGCTGCTGTCGACCAGCACCGCCAGTTTGCCGACGACGCTGAGCATTTTCTGCTCGGCCATGGCGGTCAACATATCGGTTTTGTAGAGCCCTTCGGCGGTGAGTCCTTTGCCGCTGGTGAACATCCAGTGCCCGGCATACAGGCTGTTTTCGCTACCGTGGGGGCTGAGCGTGATGGCGTGGCTGCGGTTGTACTGTCCACCCATGATAATCACGCTGTCGTGCTCCTGATCGATCAGATAATTAGCCAGCGGCAGATAGTTAGTAATGATCTGCACCGGTTTACCGCACAATTCCCGTCCCAGCAGAAAGGCGGTGGAGCCGCAGTTAATGACGATACTTTCCCCCGGCGCGATCAGCTGCGAAGCGGCGCGTGCAATACGCACTTTTTCATCCAGATTTTGCGCCTGGTGGATGTTCATCGGCGTCCAGCGGGGGCGCTGCTCACTAATGGCTTCCGCGCCATTGCGAACCTTTTTCAGTTTGCCGCTTTCATCCAGCTTGTTGATATCACGTCGGGCGGTTGCGGGTGAGATCCCGAGCCGCGACATCACCTGCTCTACGGTAACAAACCCCGTTTGGGCGAGCAGATCCAGCAAAATTTGGTGCCTTTGCGCTTCCGTCATGAGCGAATCCGATTAAAAGTGAACGGCAAAGATGATATTTGAAATCATGTGAAAATACTAACCCTGAGACGGGGTATTTCCGGCAGGCAGTGCCTGCCGGAGGCGGCTTACAGGAAGGATTTGAACGGCAGGTCCGGCTCAATGGTGAAGCAGTCATCGAAGCCGCGCGGGTAGTGATATTCGAAATTGTCTTTATCCCGCGGCCAGGTAAATTTGCCGCCGACCTGCCAGATAAACGGCTTGAAGCCGTACTTCAGACGATCCTTTTTCATTTCCCACAGGACGCGGATCTCCTGCGGATCGGCCTGAAAGTTTGACCAGATATCATGGTGGAACGGGATCACCACTTTGGCGTTGAGCGACTCCGCCATACGCAGGATATCGGCGCTGGTCATTTTGTCGGTGATGCCGCGCGGGTTCTCGCCATACGAGCCGAGGGCGACGTCAATTTGATGCTCGTTGCCGTGTTTCGCGTAGTAGTTGGAGTAGTGGGAATCGCCGCTGTGGTAAAGATTGCCGCCTGGCGTTTTAAACAGATAGTTGACTGCGCGCTGGTCCATGCCGTCCGGCAGCACGCCAGCGGCTTTTTGATCCGCCGGGAGGGTGATCAGCGCCGTGCGATCGAACGCGTCGAGCGCGTGGATCTCAATGTCTTTGATCTTCACCACATCACCAGGCTTCATGACGATACAGCGCGCTTTCGGTACGCCCCAGCCGATCCACAGGTCGACGCAGGTTTTCGGCCCAATAAAGGGCACATCGGCCGGGCAGTTCTGCATCACGGCGGCGGCGACGTTGACGTCAATATGATCGTTATGATCATGGGTCGCCAGTACGGCGTCAATCTGGCGAATGGCGAACGGATCGAGCACGAACGGCGTGGTGCGCAGGTTCGGCTGCAGTTTCTTCACCCCCGCCATCCGCTGCATTTGATGGCCGGTTTTCATCAGCGGATTGCCGTGGCTCTGTTTGCCGGTGCCGCACCAGAAATCGACGCAGACGTTAGCCCCACCCTCGGATTTTAACCAGATGCCGGTACAGCCCAGCCACCACATGGCGAAGGTGCCTGGCGCAACCTGCTCTTGTTCAATCTCTTCATTCAGCCAGCTACCCCATTCCGGAAAGGTGTTCAGGATCCATGATTCTCGGGTGATGGTTTGGACTTTACTCATCGCGGTCTTCCTCATGCATTTTCAAAAGTAATCAGTATTTGATTGGTTTTGATTTATGTTGTCACTGTGTTTTCAAGATTGCAATCTTGTTTTCCTGCATTTTTGCGAGGCGTCGCGCATAATCTCCGGGCTCTATCCGCCCGAATTGACGTTAGGTGTTGTTTTATCTATATGATTTAAAAATGTTTATTTGTGTTTCTACGTACATAATTGGTAATGGCCTGAGGGAAAGTAAGGATTATTGCGGCGTACGTCACATTTAATCAAATTCAATCTTGTTGTGATTATTTTTGATTATTAGAGTGAAGGCGACGACAACTGCTGAGCGACATGCGCGTTCAAAGCCTTCCTCTTCTGGAGTGTGTTATGGAGATCCTCTACAACATCTTTACCGTCTTCTTTAATCAGGTCATGACCAATGCCCCGTTGCTGCTGGGTATCGTGACCTGCCTTGGCTATATCCTGTTGCGTAAAAGCGTCAGCGTGATTATCAAAGGTACGATAAAAACCATCATTGGTTTCATGCTGTTACAAGCCGGTTCCGGCATCCTCACCAGCACCTTTAAGCCGGTGGTGGCGAAAATGTCAGAGGTCTATGGCATCAATGGCGCGATTTCCGACACTTACGCCTCGATGATGGCGACCATCGACCGGATGGGCGAGGCCTACAGCTGGGTGGGGTATGCGGTGCTCCTGGCACTTGCGCTCAACATCTGTTATGTCCTGCTGCGGCGCATTACCGGTATCCGCACCATCATGCTGACTGGCCATATCATGTTTCAGCAGGCGGGGCTGATTGCGGTCTCGTTCTTCATCTTTGGTTACGGGATGTGGACGACCATTATCTGCACCGCGGTACTGGTCTCTCTGTACTGGGGGATCACCTCCAACATGATGTTCAAGCCGACTCAACTGGTCACCGACGGCTGCGGTTTTTCCATCGGTCACCAGCAGCAGTTTGCCTCGTGGATTGCCTACAAAGTGGCGCCGTATCTGGGGAAAAAAGAGGAGAGCGTCGAAGACCTCAAGCTGCCCGGCTGGCTGAATATCTTCCATGACAACATTGTCTCTACCGCGATTGTAATGACCATTTTCTTTGGCGCGATCCTGCTTTCCTTCGGTATTGATGTGGTGCAGGCGATGGCGGGTAAAACCCACTGGACGGTCTATATCCTGCAGACCGGTTTCTCCTTTGCGGTGGCCATTTTCATCATTACCCAGGGCGTGCGGATGTTCGTCGCCGAACTGTCCGAAGCCTTCAACGGTATCTCGCAACGCCTGATCCCCGGCGCGGTGCTGGCGATTGACTGCGCCGCGATCTACAGCTTTGCGCCGAATGCGGTGGTGTGGGGCTTTATGTGGGGCACCATCGGCCAGCTGATTGCCGTCGGCATTCTGGTCGGCATCGGCTCTTCAATTCTGATTATTCCAGGCTTTATCCCGATGTTCTTCTCCAACGCGACGATTGGCGTTTTTGCCAACCACTTCGGCGGTTGGCGCGCGGCGCTCAAGATCTGCCTGGTGATGGGCATGATTGAAATCTTCGGCTGCGTATGGGCGGTGAAGCTCACCGGTATGAGCGCCTGGATGGGGATGGCGGACTGGTCGATTCTGGCGCCGCCGATGATGCAGGGCTTCGCCTCCATCGGGCTGGCGTTTATGGCCGTCATCATCCTGATTGCACTGGCTTATATGTTCTTCGCCGGCCGCGCACTGCGCGCCGAGGAAGACGCGGAAAAACAACTGGCAGAGGCCTCTGCCCAATAAGGAGTTCTGATTATGACCGTACGTATTCTGGCTGTGTGTGGCAACGGGCAAGGCAGTTCTATGATCATGAAAATGAAGGTGGATCAGTTCCTGACGCAATCCAACATCGACCACACGGTAAACAGCTGCGCGGTAGGTGAATACAAAAGCGAACTCAACGGCGCGGATATCATCATCGCTTCAACCCATATCGCGGGGGAGATTACCGTCTCCGGCAATAAACACGTGGTGGGCGTACGCAATATGCTGTCGCCGGCGGATTTCGGCCCAAAACTGCTGGAGGTGATCAAAGCTCACTTCCCGCAGGACGTGAAATAAGGAGCGGCCATGAAACTGCATGACTCACTGGCGCAGAACCACTCCATTCGCCTGCAGGCGGAAGCGGAAACCTGGCAGGAGGCGGTGAAAATCGGCGTCGATCTGCTGGTGGCCGCCGACGTAGTGGAACCGCGCTACTACCAGGCGATCCTCGACGGCGTCGCGCAGCATGGCCCCTATTTTGTTATCGCGCCGGGGCTGGCGATGCCGCACGGGCGGCCGGAAGAGGGCGTCAAAAAAACCGGCTTTGCGCTGGTGACGCTAAAAAAACCGCTGATTTTCAACCATGAAGATAACGACCCGGTCGACATCCTGATCACCATGGCGGCGGTTGATGCCACCACCCACCAGGAGGTGGGCATCATGCAGATCGTTAACCTGTTTGACGATGAAGCCAATTTCGACCGTTTACGCGCCTGCCGTAGCGAGCAGGAAGTGCTGGATTTAATCAAAAACGCCACCGCGGCGGCTGTTTAAAAGGAACACCATCATGTCATTACCTATGTTACAGGTCGCTCTGGACAACCAAACGCTGGCCAGCGCCTATGAAACGACCCGCCTGATCGCCGAAGAGGTGGATATCATTGAAGTCGGCACTATTCTTTGCGTCGGCGAAGGGGTGCGTGCGGTGCGCGATCTGAAAGCGCTGTATCCGCATAAAATCGTGCTGGCAGACGCCAAAATTGCCGACGCCGGCAAGATCCTGTCGCGGATGTGCTTTGAAGCCAACGCCGACTGGGTCACGGTGATCTGCTGTGCCGATATCAATACCGCCAAAGGGGCGCTGGACGTCGCCAAAGAATTTAACGGCGATGTGCAAATTGAGCTGACCGGCTTCTGGACCTGGGAGCAGGCGCAGGCATGGCGAGAGGCGGGTATTCAGCAGGTGGTCTATCACCGCAGCCGCGACGCACAGGCGGCAGGCGTGGCGTGGAGCGAGGCGGATATCAGCGCGATTAAACGTTTGTCCGATATGGGCTTCAAAGTGACCGTCACCGGCGGGCTGGTGCTGGAAGACCTGCCGCTGTTCGCCGGGATCCCTATCCACGTCTTTATTGCCGGGCGCAGCATCCGCGATGCAGCCTCGCCGGTGGAAGCGGCGCGCCAGTTTAAACGCTCTATCGCCCAGCTGTGGGGTTAAGGAGCGGTTATGTTGGCGAAATCCATTCCGCTCGGCATCTATGAAAAAGCGCTCCCCGCCGGGGAGCGCTGGCTGGAGCGGCTGCAGCTGGCGAAGGCGCTGGGTTTTGATTTTGTGGAAATGTCTCTCGATGAAACGGACGTTCGCCTTGCGCGACTGGACTGGAGCCCCGAGCAGCGTCTGGCGCTGGTCAAGGCGGTGGCTGACACCGGCGTCCGGGTACCATCGATGTGCCTTAGCGCCCATCGCCGTTTTCCGCTGGGTAGTGAAGACGACGCGGTGCGTCATCAGGGGCTGGAAATTATGCGTAAAGCCATCCAGCTGGCGCAGGATGTGGGGATCCGGGTGATCCAGCTGGCAGGCTACGACGTCTATTACCAGCAGGCGAACGATGAGACGCGCCGCCGCTTTCGCGACGGCCTGAAACAGAGCGTCGAGATGGCCAGCCGTGCCCAGGTCACGCTGGCGATGGAAATCATGGATTACCCGCTGATGAACTCGATCAGTAAGGCCTTAGGCTACGCCCATTACCTGAATAATCCGTGGTTCCAGCTTTACCCTGATATCGGCAATCTGTCAGCGTGGGATAACGACGTCCAGATGGAACTGAAGGCGGGGAGCGGGCATATCGTGGCGGTACACGTCAAAGACACGAAACCTGGCGTCTTTAAAAACGTGCCGTTCGGCGAAGGGGTGGTCGATTTTGAACGCTGCTTCGAAACGCTCAAGCAAACCGGCTACTGTGGCCCGTATCTGATTGAGATGTGGAGCGAAACCAGCGCTGACCCGCTGGCGGAGGTGGCGAAGGCACGTGACTGGGTGAAGGCGCGGATGGCCCGCGCGGGCCTGATGGAGGCGGCGTAATGCAACAACTGAAACAGCAGGTGTTCGAGGCCAATATGGATCTGCCGCGCTACGGCCTGGTGACCTTCACCTGGGGCAATGTCAGCGCCATTGACCGGCAGCGCGGGCTGGTGGTGATTAAGCCCAGCGGCGTCGCCTATGAGACCATGAAGGCGGACGATATGGTTGTCGTGGATCTTGAGGGCAACGTGGTGGAAGGGCTGTATCGCCCCTCCTCTGATACCGCCACCCATCTTGCGCTCTATCGTCGTTATCCCGACCTTGGCGGGGTGGTGCATACCCACTCGACGCACGCCACCGCCTGGGCGCAGGCGGGGCTGGCGATCCCGGCGCTCGGCACCACTCATGCGGATTATTTCTTCGGTGATATCCCCTGCACCCGGGCGCTTAGCGCACAGGAGGTGGACGAGGCTTACGAGCTGAACACCGGGCAGGTGATTATCGAAACGCTGGGTGCGTCGAATCCGCTGCATACGCCAGGGATCGTCGTCTATCAGCACGGGCCGTTTGCCTGGGGCAAAGACGCCCACGAGGCGGTACACAACGCGGTGGTGATGGAAGAAGTGGCGCGCATGGCGTGGATTGCCCGCGGCATTAATCCGCAGCTGCAGCCAATCGACAGCTGGCTGATGAAAAAACATTTTCTGCGTAAACACGGGCCAAACGCCTACTACGGGCAGAAGTAAACAGCGTGCTCCGGGGCTTTCACCGTCACGGTGAAGCAACTGGTCTGGCCCCGGAGCCGTTTTTAATCCTGACGATAGGCCGATGGCATCACGCGCATGCCGATGAGCGTGACCACGCAAATCATCGCGCCAGCGTAAAATGTCGAGGCGGCGCCGAAGGTTTCCCACAGTACCCCTGCGCCGGTACTGGCCAGCAGCAGCGCCAGGCCGCTCATCAGATTGAACATGCCGAATGCCGTACCGCGTAGTTCCGGCGGCGCCGTATGGGCGACCATCGCCGCCAGCAGGCCCTGGGTCATTCCCATATGAACTCCCCACAGCGCAACGCCGAGCAGCAGCGTACTCCAGTGGCCGCTGAGCGCTAGCACAATATCGGCGAGGATCAGCACCAGCAGTCCCCACTGCAGCAGTTTGCTGTGACTCATGCTGTCTGAGAGTTTACCGAACGGGTAGGCCGTGAGGCTGTAGACCAGGTTCATCGCCACCATGACCAGCGGGATGGTAAACAGCGGGATATCCATCTGCTGGGCGCGCAGCACCAGAAAGGCCTCGCTGAAGCGGGCGAGGGTGAAGATGCTGCCGATGGCGACCACCCACCAGTAGGCGGCGGAGAGCTTTTGCAGATTTTCGCGCTTCAGCGGATTGCTGCGTTTATGGGCGATGGCGGATTTTGGCTCCTGCAGGCCAAAACCCAGCAGGAGAATGGAGAACACGGCGGGAATGACCGCCACCCAGAAAATGGCGTGGAAATCGTTGGCCCAGATAAACATCAGTAGCACCGCCAGCAGCGGACCGAGAAACGCGCCGACGGTATCCAGCGCCTGACGTAGCCCGAAGGCAGCGCCGCGGATCTCCGGCGGCGTGACGTCAGCAACCAGCGCATCGCGCGGCGCGCCGCGAATGCCCTTACCCACGCGGTCGATCATGCGGGCGCTAAACACCACTCCGGCGGTGGGGGCGATGGCAAACAGCGGCTTGCTGAGCGCGCCCAGGCCGTATCCCAGCAGCGCCAGTCCTTTGCGCTTACCGACATAGTCGCTGATCACGCCGGAGAAGACTTTCAGGATCAGGGCGGTGGCTTCTGCCAGCCCCTCAATAAGACCGATAATTATCACGCTGGCGCCGAGGGTGGTGGCCATAAACAGCGGTAAGAGGCTGTGGATCATCTCGGAGGAGACATCCATCAGCAGGCTGACGCCGCCGAGTACCCAAACGCCTTTGGGGATACGGCCTAAGGTGGCGAAACGCGGAACCATCAATCACTCCTGATTATCGAAAGGCGAGTGGCTGATTAAATCAGGTTGTGATGACGCTGATAAGTCGGTTTGTAAAATAATTCTCAATTGCGTTTAGGCGCAGGCCTTGCTTCGCCCCTCGCGAGGAGAGGCGAAGAATCGGGCAGGCGTTAGCGGTAAATCACCGCGCTGGCGCGAAGCGGGCCATTGGTTTCTGGTTCGTGCATCAGGATGGGCTGAAAGTATTTCGCCCCCTGCGCATCGCTCATCTGGCTAAGGGCCTGCTCGGCCTCGTGCTCAGTGGCCATATTATGATTGATATAGATAACGCCGAGGCTCTGCACGTCGTCCATGTTGCGGGCCTGTCGTTCGGTGATTTGGATAGCTGCCAGCGCGTTGGCGCTGAAGAAAAGCGCGGCCATCATGACGATGATTTTCAGTTTCATATACTACGCTCCTGACTGACAGTCCTGACGCTGACTCGGGGGCTCTCCTGTGGGCATTGGGTTTCTGATTTAAGTGTAATCGCTGCGTATCCGGCGCATGGCGACCTTTTCTGATGCAGTTGTTCAAAAAAATGCCGCTTCCGTTATTGGTTAATTTTAAATCACCCACTTAGCGCAACTTGGCGCTTAGTGCGAATTAATTGTGCAAATGCGCTTGTGTTCCTGGGGGGGCGCCATTAGAATGACGCGTCAATTTTTCAGCCGCCCTTTAACACGTTCCTTGCCTCCATGGGCCGCGGCTGACCCAGACAGGAGGCTGAATAATCCGTAAGGAGCAATTCGATGCGTCATTACGAAATCGTTTTTATGGTCCATCCTGACCAGAGCGAACAGGTTCCGGGCATGATCGAACGTTACACTGGTGCAATCACTGCAGCAGCAGGTACGATCCACCGTCTGGAAGACTGGGGCCGCCGTCAGCTGGCTTATCCGATCAACAAACTGCACAAAGCTCACTACGTTCTGCTGAACGTTGAAGCACCGCAGGAAGCGATCGATGAGCTGGAAACTAACTTCCGCTTCAACGACGCCGTTATCCGCAGCATGGTAATGCGTACTAAGCACGCTGTTACCGAAGCATCTCCGATGGTTAAAGCGAAAGACGAGCGCCGTGAGCGTCGCGAAGATTTCGCCAACGAAACCGCAGATGATTCTGAAGCTGGGGATTCTGAAGAGTAATCCTGATGACCAACCGTCTGGAGCTGTCCGGCATTATTTGCAGGACTCCACTTCGTAAGGTCAGCCCGTCAGGAATTCCTCACTGCCAGTTCGTGCTTGAGCATCGTTCAGTGCAGGAGGAAGCCGGTTTTCACCGGCAGGCATGGTGTCAAATGCCCGTTATTATTAGCGGTCACGAGAACCAGGCCATTACTCACAGTATAACGGTCGGTAGCGCAGTAACCGTTCGAGGGTTCATCTCTTGCCATAAGGCAAAGAACGGCTTGAGCAAAATGGTTCTGCATGCCGAGCAGATTGAATTGATAGATTCTGGAGACTAGCCATATGGCACGTTATTTCCGTCGTCGCAAGTTCTGCCGTTTCACCGCGGAAGGCGTTCAAGAGATCGACTATAAAGATATCGCTACGCTGAAAAACTACATCACCGAAAGCGGTAAGATTGTCCCGAGCCGTATCACCGGTACCCGTGCAAAATACCAGCGTCAGCTGGCTCGCGCTATCAAACGCGCTCGCTACCTGTCCCTGCTGCCGTACACTGATCGTCATCAGTAATCGGTCACGGTCCATTAATACGACTTTGAGAGGATAAGGTAATGCAAGTTATTCTGCTTGATAAAGTAGCAAACCTGGGTAGCCTGGGTGATCAGGTTAACGTTAAAGCGGGCTACGCTCGTAACTTCCTGGTCCCGCAGGGTAAAGCTGTTCCTGCTACCAAGAAAAACGTTGAATTCTTCGAAGCACGTCGCGCTGAACTGGAAGCCAAACTGGCTGACGTTCTGTCAGCTGCTGAAGCTCGTGCTGCGCAGATCAACGCCCTGGAATCCGTAACCATCGCGTCCAAAGCTGGCGACGAAGGTAAACTGTTCGGTTCCATCGGTACTCGCGACATCGCTGACGCTGTTACTGCAGCAGGCGTTAAAGTTGCTAAGAGCGAAGTTCGCCTGCCGAACGGCGTTCTGCGTAACGTTGGCGAGCACGAAGTGGACTTCCAGGTTCACAGCGAAGTATTCGCTAAAGTTATCATCAACGTGGTTGCTGAGTAATCGGCCTCTGACGTTCTGGTAACAACAAATCGCCGGCCTTGTGCCGGCGTTTTGCTTTTTAGCGCCTTTCATTTTGCGGCGGCGTAACGCTTGCTGTCGTCTTCTCCGCTATCGCGCACGCACAAAGCTGCCGTTCGACTGGCGGGTAAACAACACCTGCTGGCCGTTGCCGGTATCGATAGTGAGGCCGGTGACTACGCCGTTGGCGTTCTGCCGAATTTGCACCGTCTGTCCGCTCTGCAACGTGCTTAATGGTTTGCCAGCGCCTTCAACCTGCGCCATCGCGTAGACGTCGGTGGCCGGCAGCCCATGATCGCGGAACAGCTGGGCCAGGGTTTTGCCTGACTCGATGCGATAGGTCCGCCACTGCTGCTCAATGCCCGGTGCGGACTGCTGCTGCGAGGATTGATACGGTTGGGACGCTGGCTGCTGCGTCTGCGTCTGCGCCTGATCTGGCTGCTCGTCCTGAATCGGCTCCGGGGCGACGGGCGCCATCTGATCGGCATCGCTCACGGTCGGCGTATTGGTGATCGGCGGCAGCGGAACGGCCTGATTGCCGCCAGTTTGCGGCTGGGACTGCGACTGAAGATTCAGGTTCGCTTCGCGGCTGTTTGTCGCCGGGCTTTGGCTATCGTCGGAAGGAAGAAGGATACCGATAATGACCAACAGGAAGCCAGCGATGATACCCCGGCGGTGCATCGGGGGCAGCGGGTCCAGGAGGCGAAAATGATCCGGGGCGTGCCAGATCTTCGCCAGGGTAGATGTCAGTTCAAAGCGCCCGGGCATGGCTTTCCTCCTGCTCCGCATATTTTTATCCTGCATATGAGTATAGATGGCTAACGTCCTGATGACCGGAACAAAGTAAAGTTAACCTGCTGCCACCTATTGTTTCTGTTTCGCTGAGATTTGTCATCATCCGCCGACAAAGTTTTACCCATTTCGCTATGGCTGTTATGCTTTCGCACGCTTTTCTCTTGATGTTTATCACCCAAAAAGGAACAAAGATGGCAACCCCAACTTTTGACACTATCGAAGCGCAGGCAAGTTACGGTATCGGCTTGCAGGTTGGACAACAGCTGAGCGAATCCGGCCTGCAGGGGCTGCTGCCGGAAGCGCTGGTGGCGGGTATCGCTGATGCGCTGGAAGGTAACCAGCCGCAGGTGCCGGTAGAAGCCGTTCACCGTGCGCTGCGTGAAATCCACGAGCGTGCTGACGCCGTACGCCGCGAACGTTTCCAGGCTATGGCCGCCGACGGCCAGAAATACCTCGATGAAAACCGCGAGAAAGAGGGGGTGAACAGCACCGAATCTGGTCTGCAGTTCCGCGTACTGACCCAGGGCGAAGGCCCGATCCCGGCACGTACCGACCGCGTACGCGTGCACTACACCGGCAAACTGATCGACGGCACCGTCTTCGACAGCTCCGTCGCCCGTGGTGAGCCTGCTGAATTCCCGGTGACCGGCGTGATTGGCGGCTGGATTGAAGCGCTGACCCTGATGCCGGTCGGTTCTAAATGGGAACTGACGATCCCGCACAACCTGGCCTACGGCGAACGCGGCGCTGGCGCGTCGATTCCTCCGTTCAGCACCCTGATCTTCGAAGTTGAACTGCTGGATATTATCTAAACAGCAGAGGCTTCCTCTTCCCCTGAGGTGGGGGAAGCCGCAAAAATAGCGTAAAATCCTTAAGTTAAAAATTAATTAGAATTATGTTTTGCATTCATCGCGTATGGGTGTATTTTTGTGAGCTATTTCGCGGTGGATGAGTGATATAACACTCACTTTAAACATAAAATTAACATTATATCTAAATCATAGTATTCATCCCTCCGATTCTTACCTAATATCGACTAGCCCTTGCTGGGGTTAATGACAGACGACGGGCCATCAGAGCCTGAACAACACAGACAGGTACAACAGGAAGAAATCACATGGTAGATCAGGTTAAAGTCGCTGCTATTGAGCAGGAGCCGACTGAACAATCGCTACGGCGAAATCTCACAAACCGACATATTCAGCTGATTGCGATTGGCGGGGCGATCGGCACTGGGTTATTTATGGGTTCTGGCAAAACTATCAGCCTTGCCGGGCCATCTATTATTTTTGTTTATATGATTATCGGTTTTATGCTGTTTTTCGTTATGCGAGCCATGGGCGAATTACTGCTGTCGAACCTCGAATATAAATCCTTCAGCGATTTTGCGGCCGATCTGCTGGGGCCGTGGGCGGGTTACTTTACCGGCTGGACCTATTGGTTCTGTTGGGTCGTCACCGGAATGGCGGACGTAGTGGCGATCACCGCCTACGCGCAGTTCTGGTTTCCCGGACTCTCCGACTGGGTTGCGTCGCTGGCGGTGATCCTGCTGCTGCTGGGCCTGAACCTGGCCACCGTCAAAATGTTTGGCGAAATGGAGTTCTGGTTCGCGATGATCAAAATCGTCGCCATCGTGGCGCTGATCGTCGTCGGCCTGGTGATGGTCATGATGCATTTCAAATCGCCGACCGGCGTCGAAGCCTCTTTCGCCCATCTGTGGAATGACGGCGGTTGGTTCCCGAAAGGGCTGAGCGGCTTCTTTGCTGGCTTCCAGATAGCGGTGTTCGCCTTCGTGGGGATTGAGCTGGTCGGTACCACCGCCGCCGAAACCAAAGACCCGGAGAAATCCCTGCCGCGGGCAATTAACTCTATTCCGCTGCGTATTATTATGTTCTACGTCTTCGCGCTGATTGTGATTATGTCGGTGACGCCGTGGAGCTCCGTGGTGCCGAGCAAGAGCCCGTTCGTCGAGCTGTTCGTGCTGGTCGGCCTGCCGGCGGCGGCGAGCCTGATTAACTTTGTGGTGCTGACTTCCGCAGCCTCCTCGGCCAACAGCGGCGTGTTCTCTACCAGCCGTATGTTGTTCGGTCTGGCGCAGGATGGTCAGGCGCCGAAGATGTTCGCTAAGCTGTCGAAGCGTGCGGTGCCGGCGAAGGGTTTAACCTTCTCCTGCATGTGCCTGCTGGGCGGTGTGGTCATGCTGATGGTCAACCCGAGCGTGATTGCTGCATTCACCATGATCACCACGGTGTCGGCGATCCTGTTTATGTTCGTCTGGACGATTATCCTCTGCTCTTATCTGGTCTACCGTAAACAGCGCCCGCAGCTGCACGAGAAGTCCAAATATAAGATGCCGCTGGGCAAATTCATGTGCTGGGTGTGTATGGCCTTCTTCGTCTTCGTACTGGTGCTGTTGACCCTGGAAGATGATACCCGTGAAGCGCTGATGGTCACCCCGCTGTGGTTTGTTCTGCTGGGCGCGGGCTGGCTGTTTGCCGGCAAAAAACGTCTGGCGAAATAAAAGAAAATTTTAACGTTGCTTGCAACGGCCCGTCATAAAAAAGGCCACCCGGGGTGGCCAAAAAGACGGACAATGTCGAGGGCGCCTGCGGGCGCCTTTTTCTTTACTTTCCGGCGAGGGCGCGCGGGAACAGCACGTTATTTTCCAGACTGATGTGCTCCATCAGATCGTCAATCATCTCGTTGATACCGTTATACATCGCCTTCCAGGTGGTGCACGCTTCCGGCGGCGGCGTGACGTTATGGGTGATGTGCTTAATGACTTCCAGCAGTTCACCCGCTTCGTCATGCTCACTTTCCATCACGCTGATCGGGCCCCCGGCCTGGGCACCCATCCCCTGTTTGATCATCGGGAACAGGATCTGCTCCTCTTTCATCATGTGGCTGGAGAGTTCCTGATGCAGCATGGTCAGGTATTTAGTCAGTCCTTTCGGCACGTTTGGTTTATCGGCATGCACACGTTCAACCTTGGTGGCCTGCAGGATCAGCTCCGGCAGCTGTTCGCGGTGCCGGTCGTGATAGCGAACGATGATATGGTCGATAATTTCTGCGAGGGGCGCCGCGCGCCAGTCGCGGGAGAGAGGCTGCTCGGCCAGTTTCGCCAGCTCGGCTTCAATCACCGCGACATCCAGCGCTTTGCGCGATGCAGCGCGCGCCAGCGTCTGTTTGCCACCGCAGCAGTAATCCATATCGTATTGACGGAACAGGGCGGAGGCGCGCGGGATGGTCAGCGCCAGCTCGCCTAAAGGTTGGTCACGGAAAGCCATAGCAGTTACCTCGTCATCAGGAATATAAGATGTATTTTAAATGCATCTTTATGGCGAGGGAATACCCCTTAAGGAGGCCTGGCTACTTTTTTTCATCCGCCAGCGGCTGCAGCATCGGTTTTTCCGGTCTGGCGCGTACGGCGGAGACCACGCCGAGCACCAGCAACAGGATCCCGCTCAGGGTTAACAGCGGTGGTAAACTTTGCCGCAGCAGAAAGGTATACAGGAGCCCGGCCAGGGTTTCGAAGACGATCAGCGGCCCGAGGATCACCGTCGGCAGCCGCTGGCTGGCAATATTCCAGCACAGCGCGCCGACCCATGAGCAGAGCACCGCGATGGCCAGCATCAGCGTAATGAACACCGCCGGGCGCGGGCCGAAGGGCAGGGGAAACCCGGCCTGCTGACCGTGCAGCCAGGCGCAGGCGGCGAGATAGCCGGCCAGCGAAACCGGAAGCGTCACCAGCGCCTGAGCGGTAGCCCACATCATTGGCGGTTGATGCGGGTTTTCCCGCAGCCAGCGAGCGTTGCGCAGCGCATACCAGGCCCAGCAGACCACCGATCCCAGCGCCAGCGCGATGCCGGATCCGTAGCGCCACGGGCTAAAATCAGGCAGCCCCTGGCGCAGTTCTGCGACGTTAACGCAGATCAGGCCGACGGCGATGCAGACCAGCGCCGGAAACAGACGCCGCCACGGCAGCTTTCCGTCGCGTTGGCTGTAGAGCAGATTGGCGAACACCGGCAATACCACCGGCAGCGTGCCGATAATCATGGTGGAGACCGGCGCCCCGGTGCGCTGAATAGCGCTGGCCAGGCAGACGTAATAGATAAGATTCCCCATCATCGTCAGGCCCAGCGCGGTCCACCAGTCGTTCCGGCTCAACTGGCGCAAACGCGCGCGTCCGAGCCACGCCAGCGGCAGGGCGATCAGGCCCAGCGCCAGATAGCGTCCCATCGACTGCAGCGTCGCCGGATATTCTGGCACCAGCAAAGGCCCGACAAAGATTAATCCCCACATCAGCCCCGCCAGCAGGGCGTACAACACACCACTAATCATCATTGCATCCGTTGTCATCACAGTTGTCTGCAGTGTAGAAGGGGGCCGGGCAGGAATATTGTATGAGATTGCGCATTAGCGCCTGGCGACCTGCTTCTGATAGCGCACCGGCGTAATACCGTAACGCAGGGTGAAGGCGCGGGTCAGGTGGGACTGGTCGGTGAGGCCGACGGCTATCGCCACTTCGGCGGCGGGCATACCGTGGGTGAGAAATGCCTTGGCGCGCCACAGACGGATGGCCATCAGCATCTGATGGGGCGTCACGTGATAGTGGGCTTTAAACTGGCGCTGAAAGTGGTACGGGCTAAGCGCCGCCACCTGCGCCAGCTCGTCGAGGGTGATGGCGCGCATATAGTTATCGTGCAGGTAGTCGCGCACGCGGTCGAAGCGATGCCCGGCCTCACCCTGCGCAGAGGCATGGTGGGCCAGAGGGCGGAAGGCGTCGATGAGGTCGAGCAGCAGTCCCTGCTGGGCCAGCGGATCGTCGCTATGCCACAGGCCATAAATCAGCTGGCCAATCTGTCGGGAACGTAGAGTATCCTCGCGGACCACCTCGCTGAACCACCAGTCTCGCACCCCGGTGATGGCTTCCAGACGGTCCGGCTCCAGATAAATCATCCGGTAGCGCCAGCCGTCGGCGGTTTCCGCTTCGCCGGTGTGCAGCTCGTCGGGATTCATGGTGACAATGGCGTTTGCGGCGGCGATATGCTGGCTGCCGCGGTAGCGAAAGCGCTCAGCGCCTTGCTCAATCACGCCGATGCCGAAGGCTTCGTGGGTATGGGGTTCAAAGGCGTAGCGGGAGATATGGGCGTGGTAAAGCTCCACCCCGGGCAGCTGTTCGAGATGGCGAAAGCGCGCGCGATCTTTTTCATCACTAAATTGGGGTGGTACGCCCTGCATGCCTGCCTCCCGACGGTTATCCCTTCAATATGAGAGAGGAACCGCCGGGACGCAACCGCAAAAGCTGAGAGGGGCGGTTACAGAATGCCTTTCACGCTTTCGGCAAGGGAGGTGGTCGGACGGCCGATCAGCGTACTCAGGGTACGGCTGTCGTCAAACAGCCCGCCTTTCGACGCGCCGACGTCGGAATCCGCCAGCATATCCGCCAGACCCGCTGGCAGACCAACGCTTTTCAGCGCGGCGGCGAAATCAGCTTCGCTGAGGTTCTGGTAGACCACGTTTTTCCCGCTCTGCTTGCTCAGCTCGGCAGCCAGCTCGCTCAGCGTCCAGGCGTTATCACCCGCCAGTTCGTAAACTTTCCCTTCATGGCCTTCACCGGCGATAACGCGGGCGGCAGCGGCGGCATAATCCGCGCGGGTGGCGGAGGCAATTTTACCCTCGCCAGCGGCGCCGATAAACACGCCATGCTCCAGCGCCGGCGGCGCGCTGGCCAGATAGTTTTCGGTATACCAGCCATTGCGCAGCAGGGCGTAAGCGATACCAGAGTCGGCCAGCATCTGCTCGGTTTCAATGTGTTCACCGGCCAGGCCCAGCGGCGAGGTGTCGGCGTGCAGCAGGCTGGTGTAGGCGATGAATTTCACCCCAGCGGCTTTGGCGGCGTTGATGACGTTGCGATGCTGAACGGCGCGCTGACCGACTTCGCTGGAGGAGATTAACAGCAGTTTATCCACGCCCTGCAGCGCGGCGGTTAGTGCCGCTTCATCGCCGTACTCGGCCTGGCGGACGACAACGCCCTGCTGGCTGAGCGCCTGGGCTTTTGCCGGGTTGCGGACAATCGCCACAATCTGGCTGGCAGGAACGGTTTTTAACAGGTCTTGCAGAACGTAGTGGCCAAGCTGGCCGGTGGCACCGGTAAGGGCGATCATGGGTCTTCTCCTTCGTGTTTATTGGCAGTTATGGTAAGCTAACACCTTAACTAACTTTTAGTAAGTACGTACAAAAAGGTAAGTGTGAAAATGGCCGAACCGACGCTGAGCGAGAAACTGCGCAACGGCAACCTGTTTGCGGAACAGTGCCCGTCGCGCGATGTGCTTAAACATGTCACCAGTCGCTGGGGCGTGTTGATTCTGGTGGCGCTGCGCGAGGGGACCCATCGCTTCAGCGATCTGCGCCGCAAAATGGGTGGGGTCAGCGAAAAGATGCTGGCGCAGTCGCTGCAGTCGCTGGAACAGGATGGTTTTATCGACCGCGTCTCTTATCCGGTGGTACCGCCACACGTTGAATATAGCCTGACGCCGCTCGGCCTGCAGGTGAGCGAGAAAGTGGCGGCGCTGGCGGACTGGATCGAGAGCAATCTGCCTGCGGTGTTGGCTAACCACGGGGAGTGAAAATGTATCACTCCCTGTAGCCCCGCCACCGGGGGGATATTCCCGGATAGCGGCTGGCGCCTTATCCGGGCTACCCGTCAGCTCCGGTTGGTAGCCCCGGTAAGCGCAGCGCCACCGGGGAGATGTACCCGGATAGCGGCTGGCGCCTTATCCGGGCTACCCGTCAGCTCCGGTTTGTAGCCCCGGTAAGCACAGCGCCACCGGGGAGATATTCCCGGATAGCGGCTGGCGCCTTATCCGGGCCACCAGTCAGCTTCGGTTTGTAGCCCCGGTAAGCGCAGCGCCACCGGGGAGATGTACCCGGATAGCGGCTGGCGCCTTATCCGGGCTACCCGTCAGCCCCGGTTTGTAGCCCCGGTAAGCGCAGCGGCACCGGGGAGATGTACCCGGATAGCGGCTGGCGCCTTATCCGGGCTACCCGTCAGCCCCGGTTTGTAGCCCCGGTAAGCGCAGCGCCATCGGGGAGATATTCCCGGATAGCGGCTGGCGCCTTATCCTGGCTACTCGTCAGCCCCGGTTTGTAGCCCCAGTAAGCGCAGCGCCACCGGGGAGATGTACCCGGATAGCGGCTGGTGCCTTATCCGGGCTACCCGTCAGCTCCGGTTTGTAGCCCCGGTAAGCACAGCGCCACCGGGGAGATGTACCCGGATAGCGGCTGGCGCCTTATCCGGGCTACCCGTCAGCCCCGGTTTGTAGCCCCGGAAAGCGCAGCGCCACCGGGGGGGGATATTCCCGGATAGCGGCTGGCGCCTTATCCGGGCTACCCGTCAGCACCGGTTTGTAGCCCCGGTAAGCGCAGCGCCACCGGGGAACAGGCATTACTTGCTCAAATCCAGCTGATAAATGGCGAAGCCGATATCATCGGTGGCCACCTGGCGCATTGGATACTGCGCTTTCTCTTTGATAAACGCCGCGGCTTTGTCGCCTGGCGAGGTCTCAAAACGAATATCCAGCGGCGTGTTGCTGTGGATCGGCGCCAGACGCCAGTTGTTATCCGCCGCCGGATGGATCGCGCCATCCTTTTTCGATTGCGCGCCTATCCACGCCGCCAGCACTGAACGGTTTTCATCCGGTGAGGCAAAGGCGATATGACTCTCACCGGTGCCGGCGAATTTGCCGCCGTAAGCGCGATAGTTATTGGTCGCGACCAGGAAAATGGCCTGCGGATCGATGGGTTTACCGTTAAAGGTCAGGTCTTTAATGCGCTCTGCCTGCGGGTGAATCATCTGGCATTCGCCGTCGTAGCGGGCCGGCTGGGTGACGTCAATCTGGTAGTTTACCCCGTCAATCACGTCGAAGTTATAGGTGCGGAAGCCGTCCCAGTTGATCAGCGACTGCGGTTTGCTGCTGGCGGGATCGATCTGGTTAAACTGTCCGGCGGAGCATTCCAGCCACTCCTTGACCTCTTTCCCGCTGACCTTCATCACCACCAGGGTGTTGGGGTAGAGATAGAGGTCGGCGGCATTGCGGAAGGTGAGCTGGCCTTTCTCCACTTCGACAAAGCTCGCTGGATCGTTTTTACGCCCGCCGACTTTAAACGGCGCGGCGGCAGAGAGCACCGGTAGCTTCGCCAGGTCCGGGTCGCCCTGAATGTAGTGTTCGACGTAGGCCTTTTGCGCCATGTTGACCACCTGCACCGTCGGATCGTCCTGCACCAGCGCCAGGTAGCTGTACATGTTGTCGGTGGACTTGCCGATCGGTTTACTGACGAATTCGCGGGTGGCGTCATGATCGGCTTTCAGCACCGCCACCAGCTTGCCATCTTCCGCCGCCAGCGATTTCTTCGCCACCGCGTCATAGATTGGCCGCGCTTCCGCTTTACTCTGAGTGACCTGCCATTTGCCGCTGTCGTTGTTCAGCACCAGATCGACGACCCCGAGATGGTCGCCCCACATCCCTGGCATCACTGCCGGTACGCCGTTCAGCGTCCCTTTGGCGATATCCGCGCCTTTAATCGTGGCGAAGTCTTTGCCTGGGAACACCGCATGGGCGTGGCCGAACATAATGGCGTCAACGCCGGGCACCTGGCTTAAGTAGTAGACTGAGTTCTCGGCCATCGCCTGATACGGGTCGGCGGAGAGGCCGGAGTGCGCGACCACCACCACCACGTCAGCGCCTTTCGCGCGCATCTCCGGGATGTATTTGCGCGCGGTTTCGGTAATATCGTTGACCGTCACCTTGCCGCTAAGATTGGCTTTATCCCAGGTCATGATCTGCGGTGGCACAAAGCCGATATAGCCGATGCGCAGGGTGTGGGATTGACCGTCGCTGTCCACGACCCGGGTATCCTGAATCAGGTACGGGGTGAACATCGATTTGCCGGTTTTGGCATCGATGATATTGGCGTTCACGTAGGGGAATTTCGCCCCGGCCAGCGCCTTGTGCAGGAAGTCGAGACCGTAGTTGAATTCATGGTTGCCCAGGTTGCCGACGGCGTAATTCAGGGTGTTCATCGCCTTATACACCGGATGCACATCACCCTCTTTGAGTCCTTTTGCCGCCATATAGTCGCCCAGTGGACTACCCTGAATAACATCGCCGTTATCTACCAGCACGCTATTTTTCGCTTCTGCCCGCGCCTGTTCGATCAGGCTGGCGGTGCGCACCAGACCGAATTTCTCCGTGGCGGCATCTTTGTAATAGTCAAAGTCCATCATATTGCTGTGCAGATCGGTGGTTTCCATGATCCGCAGGTCGACCGTTGCGGCGTTGACGCTGGCGGCGATCAGCGTGGCCAGGAGCGTTGCGCTAAACTTAATCATCAGAGGCGTCCTTTTTTTATGAGCGATAGCACAGAAGAAAATGTATTTATATTCTGTTGCTTACAGAAATGTGAATCTTGCCAGAAAAGCGGGCAGAGAAACCGCCATCGTTATCACAGATAGCGGAACTCGCAGTGATGCGATATAAATAAAACAACGAGTTAACGCCACTGTAACCAGACGAGGTGGAGAATGTTAGAACAAGTATGTCAGCTTGCACGGAACGCGGGCGATGCCATCATGGAAGTCTACGATGGAAACCAGCCGATTAACGTGGCCAGCAAGAAAGATGATTCTCCGGTCACGGCGGCGGATATCGCAGCGCACAACGTCATCATCAGCGGTCTGCAAGCGCTGGATCCTGACACCCCGGTTCTCTCCGAAGAGGACCCGCCAGCGTGGGAGGTACGCCAGCACTGGCAGCGCTACTGGCTGGTCGACCCGCTGGACGGTACCAAAGAATTTATTAAGCGTAACGGCGAATTCACCGTCAATATCGCGCTGATTGAAAACGGCAAGCCGACGCTGGGCGTCGTCTATGCGCCGGTGATGAAGGTGATGTACAGCGCGGAAAAAGGCAAAGCGTGGAAAGAAGAGTGCGGCGTGCGCAAGCAGATCCAGGTCCGCGATGCCCGTCCGCCGCTGGTGGTCATCAGCCGCTCTCACGGTAACGATCCGGAGCTGCAGGAGTACCTTGAGCAACTGGGCGAGCATCAAACCACTTCTATCGGATCTTCGCTGAAGTTCTGCCTGGTGGCGGAAGGTCAGGCCCAGCTCTATCCGCGCTTCGGGCCGACCAGCACCTGGGACACCGCCGCCGGCCACGCGGTCGCGGTGGCCGCCGGGGCGCATGTTCACGACTGGCAGGGCAAAACCCTCGATTACACGCCGCGTGAATCCTTCCTCAACCCCGGCTTCCGGGTCTCTATTTATTAAGCAGCTTATGCAGCAGGTCGATCACCTGCTGCACCTCCTGCTGGGTCAGCGCACCGTCTTTGGCCCACTGCACGCGCCCATCCTTATCCAGCACCACGATCGCCGAGCTCTTCTCGTCCAGCTGCCAGGCTTTACGCGCCAGCCCATTGCTGTCGACAATAAACTGCGACCACGGGAAGAGCTTTTTATTACTCTCAATGCTGCTGCGCACGAACATGCCGGTGCCCGGAATGGCATCGTCGGTGTTGACGATAGTGGTGGTCTGGTAGCGATCGTGCGGGAAGCCTGCCGCTTTAATCGCTTCGATCAGGTTGGCATTTTTCTCTTTTGCTGACGAGCGTCCGGCGATGTGCTGGATGACTCGCACTTTGCCCACCAGCTGCGAGCTATTCCAGTTTTTATAGCTAAACTTATCATTATCCAGAATGAGTTCTCCCCGATCCGCGACGCCAACCGGCGCCACACGCTGGCCGTCGACGAAGTTATGCGCTGTGGCCAGCAGCGGGAGAAGGAGTAACGAGGCGGCTAGTATGCTACGTAGGGTCATGCGCAATCCTTAATCATTTTTATGCAGGTGATCCGACCACTTGGTCTCGTTTAATCATAAGTGCGATTGGCGGCGATTACCCGCAATGAGGATGCCAGTTTGTGTGTTGACGCACAAATCAATAGAAAAACGGCGACTTATACTTACTTCATCGTATGTCCGAAACGAAAATTCTGAATTATTGTCATCAAACGGTAAATAAACTTATACACACTGGGTCCCTCTGAGATTCTGGACTATAGTTTTAGGGCATTAAAATTTGCGCTCCCGATACGTGGGCTAACTGTGGCACCACAGGAGCGTAACCCTGGCAGGAGAGAAGAATGAAAATTTTCCAACGCTACAATCCGCTGCAAGTGGCGAAGTACGTGAAGATCCTGTTTCGTGGACGGTTGTACATCAAGGACGTTGGCGCATTTGAATTTGATAAGGGCAAAATCCTTATCCCGAAGGTAAAGGACAAGCTGCATCTGTCAGTGATGTCCGAAGTCAATCGTCAGGTGTTGCGTCTGCAAACTGAGATGGCATAACCTGAAACGTAGCAGTACGTAGTAGGTAAAAGACGGCTCCCGATGGGAGCCGTTGATGTTTTCAGCCCTTGCTTTCCGTATATATGTTTACGAAACAAGCGGGAGAACCAGACCGGATCGCTGTCGCCCACCGATAACGCAATTTTGTTAAGCGGGTGCGAGGACGTCACATTCGGGCAATAAAAAGGGCGGATAGTCATCCGCCCTGAAAATAGAAAAAGGGTTACGCTCAGGCGTTCTGGCTTTCCGCCGCTTCGGCCTGCTTGGGCACCAGCACCGTTGGCTTGTTATCGATACGGGTCACCAGCAGCTGGTCGATCCGGTAGTTATCGATATCCACGACCTCGAACTTATACCCGGAGAACTTCACCGCGTCGGTACGTTTGGGGATTTTACGCAGCATAAACATCATAAAGCCGCCGATGGTCTCGTAGTTCCCGGACTGCGGGAACTCGTCGATATCCAGCACACGCATCACGTCATCAATAGGCGTACCGCCATCGATCAGCCACGAGTTTTCATCACGGGCGACGATCTGCTCTTCCAGCCCCTGGCCGACGAGGTCGCCCATCAGGGTGGTCATCACGTCGTTCAGCGTGATAATGCCGACCACCAGCGCATATTCATTCATGATCACCGCGAAGTCTTCCCCGGCGGCTTTGAAGCTTTCCAGCGCTTCCGACAGGGTCAGGGTGTCCGGCACGATCAGCGTGTTGCGGATCTGCACGCCGCCGGTCAGCACCAGGCTTTGGTTTGCCAGCACGCGGTTGAGCAGATCTTTTGAATCGACGTAACCGATAATGTGGTCGATATCTTCATTACAGACGAGGAATTTCGAGTGCGGATGTTCGGCCACTTTATTCTTCAGGCTCTGCTCGTCTTCGTGTAAATCAAACCAAATGACGTTTTCGCGCGGGGTCATGGAGGAAGGAACGGTACGGGACTCCAGCTCGAACACGTTCTCAATCAGCTCGTGCTCCTGCTTGCGCAGCACCCCGGCCAGCGCGCCGGCTTCGACGACGGCATAGATATCGTCGGAAGTAATATCGTCTTTACGCACCATCGGCAGTTTGAAGATGCGGAAGATCATGTTGGCCATGCCGTTAAACAACCACACCAGCGGGCGGAAGACTAACAGGCAGAAGCGCATCGGGTTGATGATGCGCAGGGCCACGGTTTCGGGCGCAATCATACCGATGCGTTTCGGAGTCAGGTCAGCAAACAGGATGAACAAGCTGGTGACCAGGGTAAAAGAGATGATGAAGCTCAGCTGCTCGGAGAGCTCCGGCGACATATACCCGCTGAGCAGGCTATAAAAAGCCGGGGAGAAGGCTGCGTCGCCCACGATACCACCAAGAATAGCAACGGCGTTGAGGCCAATCTGCACGACGGTAAAGAAGGTACCTGGGTTCTCCTGCATCTTCAGCACGCGCTGTGCGTTGACGTTGCCTTCATCGGCCAGCAGTTTCAGTTTGATTTTACGTGAGGCGGCCAGTGAGATTTCCGATATCGAAAAAAAGGCACTGACGGCTATCAGACAGAGTATTACTAAAATACTGTTTAACATATCTTTTCTGACCGTAGAGGTCAGATCCTCGGAAGGGAAGTTGATCGAACTATAAGGGAGCTACTTGAACACCCGCCCACAGGCGCGGGCTGGCAATTTCAGAAGGTAGTATAGCGTAACAGTCAGCAAAATCGCCAGAGCATTGATTAATCATTGTTAATTACGCGGTTATCTCTCCGCCACGCGTCAGCGTAAACGCGTACTTATGATGACAGGTGCGTCGCAGGATAATTCCCGCAACAAGAACGACTCATCTGCAGGTGAAAGGGAAGTCGATGATCCGCTAATAAAGGGAGCGGGGTCGATCACAGAAATTCATCTGCCATGATAATAACGGATGAAAATTTGTGATGAGAATAGCATCGGTATTTTTATCGTCTTGACCATTCGTATTTAGTAATAGAAATATATCTGTAATTGAAAACGATACCGCAAACGATTTCACATTGGTTTAGATAATATATAGATACCGTCATATTCTTTTCCGTTTCATTTCAAGATGATTAATTTTAGGGATAAAATATGCATACCAAAACCGCTTTTATTATGTGTTGCGTTCTTGGCATTCCTGCCGCCGGTCACGCGCTGACCTTTGATGTCAGGGGAGGATATCGGGCGGGAAGCCACTCTTACGAGTCCCGCTATAAGGTCAGCCAGGGATGGGAAACAGGCTGGTGGGCGAGTATGGAGATGGATAACAAAAACAACAAAAATAACCATCAGGGCAACCAGGGTACCGACAGAGCTGATGGTTCCCATTCTTTTGGCGACAGCACAGTCGATTATAATGAAATAGAGGCTAACTATAGCTGGCCATTCGCCGATAAGTGGGTGTTTCAGCCTGGCGGCATCTATCACTGGAGCAGCAAAGGCACTCAGCTACGGCCTTATCTGCGCGTTAATTATAAAGCCACCCCCGACCTTACCTTTGGGCTGCGTTATCGCTATGACTACAACACTTATGAAACGGCCAATAGTGCCGGTGAGTCGCATCGGGATAGCGTCAATCGTCTGGATTTATATGTTGCCTATAAATTTAATGCGAAATGGAGCGCCTTATATCAAGGCACGGTCTATCGCCACGTCAATGACGACTATAAATATAAAAATGATAAGTCTTCGGCGACAGAAAATGCGCTCACGCTACGCTATAAATGGAATGACTGGTTTAGTCCCTATATCGAATATGATTATCTCGGGAAACAGGGCTACCATGACGGCCAAAATAAAATCTCAGAATCACGGTATCGTATTGGCATGACGTTTACGCTATAACCTCACCCTGACGAGCAAGAGTCAATATCGGCTAACATTAGCTGGCATAATATTGAATACTGCCCCGGCCCTGTCACGCCCTTTGGGCCGGGAACCTTCGCCGCTTAGCGATAAGGCCGCGTGGAAGCGCGCGGGATCAGCGTGGGTAGAGAATAGCGCTGAGGATTTTCCACATGGTTGCTTAACAGTAACTCGACAGCATGGCTGGCAAGCTGATCAAGCGGCGTTTTTACCGAGGTTAAGGGGATCGGCAGACGGCTGACCAAAGGAATGTCGTTATAACCCACCAGCGAAACGTCGCGGCCAATCTCCAGTCCGAGTCGATGTGCCGCCGCCATCACGCCGATCGCCAGGTCATCATTGACGGCGAAAATGGCGCTGGGGCGCGCAGGACTATTCAGTATTTCATAACCGGCGTTTTCACCGGCCACAATGGTAAAATCGGAATCTCGCCACCACTGGGGATTCACCTCGGCCTGCGCTTCCTGCATGGCGCGCAGGAAACCCTTTTGCCGGTTTAAGGTGCTCGATGAAAAATTCGGCCCGGCAATGATGCCGATTTCCCGGTGCCCTAAATCCAGTAAATGGCGGGTCGCCAGATAACCCCCCAGTTCGTCATCACCAATGGCCGATGGACTAATGCCGTCGGTGCGTAGCGCCAGAACATGGTTGATCTGTTTTTCCCGTAGCTGCTGGGGCAGGCGATCGCCCAGGCGGCAGGTGGAAAGGATCAGGCCGTCCACCCGGCGGTCTAACAGAGATTGCGTGGCGCGCTCTTCCGTTTCTGGATCGTTGCCACAGGTGGCCACGACCGTGAAATACCCATGGCGCGCAGCGGCCTGAGAGACGGCTTCATAGAACATCGCCGTCACCGTGTCAGTCAATCTGGGGACCAGTACGCCTATCGTGCCCGTATCACCGCGGCGCAGACTTGATGCCACGTAGTCACGTCGATAGCCCAACTGCTTCGCCGCTTCGCGTATTTTTTCAGCAGAAGGGCTGCGGGACGGGGGGAGACGTTCATCCAGCACGCGTGAAACAGTTGAAACACTCACGCCTGCAGCGCGTGCCACATCCTGCATCGTGATCGTTCTTCCATTTTGCTCTGAAGATGACTGATTTCCCATGACCGATTCCCTGTTTAAATTCAGCTGAGATTGTATTCGTAGTTATTTCGCCCACGCAACTTAATTGGCGTGAGCGGTAACAGGAAATAATGTGGGAAATAGATCACGTAATGCAGATTGATAAACATTTAAGTCGCTCTTTTTTGTGATTCGAATTGCATTTATTCGCAGAGTACCCTTGATCTTGCGGAGTAAAGGGAAGACATTTCAATTCACTTGCAATCGTTCCTGCAATCGATTTCAAGAAGGGGATTTTATCATCTTTATCTGTTGAAATGTGTAAGGAGTTAACATGAAAGCACTTGATTTGCGTGGTATTGTTCCAGCCCCCGTTACCCCTTTTACCCGTGATGGACGCATCGATCATAAAGCGATCAAACGCTTAGGTTCCTGGCTTGGCAGCGTGAAAGGCGTGAAAGGTCTGGTGGTGCTGGGACATGCCGGGGAAGGTACCTTCCTGACGCATCAGGAGCAGGCCGACGTTATCCGTAGTTTTGTTGACTCGACCGAAGGCCGCGTGCCGGTCATCGCCGGTATTACTGGCGAAGGGACGGAAGTGGCGGCGCTGGAAGCACAGCGTGCTGTCGACGCTGGCGCCTCTGCTGGCCTGCTGTATCCTTCCCATGGCTGGCTGCGTTTTGGCTACCAAAAAGGCGCTCCGCAGGATCGCTATCGCGTGGTATACGAAGAGAGCGGCTTACCTCTTATTTTGTTCCAGTATCCGGATGTCACTAAAGCCACCTATAACCTCGAAACGATGCTGGATATCTCCGCGCAACCGGGAGTCTTTGCGATGAAAAATGGCGTGCGGAATATGCGCCGCTGGGATACGGAAATTCCGGTTATTCGCCGCGAACGCCCCGACTTACAGATCCTCAGCTGCCATGATGAATATCTGCTGCATACCGCTTTTGATATTGATGGTTTCCTGGTGGGGTATGGCAATATTGCGCCAGAACTCCTGTTAGAGCTGCTGGAAGCCGGTAAAGCGCAGGATTATGTCAAGGCCAAAGCGGTTCACGACCGTCTGCTGCCGGTCACCAGGGCCGTTTATCACCGTGGCTCACATATGGAAGGCACGGTCGCGCTGAAACATGCTCTGGTTGAACGTGGCATTCTGGAACATGCTACCGTTCGTTCACCGCTGTTACCGCTGGAACCGGGCGCGGAAGAAGAGATCAAAGCGGCTATCCGTGAAGCAGGTATTAAAAAAGCGGTTATTTAATTCATTATTTGAATGTTAAACCCGTATTCATCATGAATACGGGTTGGTTTTACCAGGGACTATCCGGTTTTATTCAACATATAAGGTTGGCCATATAATATTCTGTAAAGATAATATAATGAGGCTGTCATGAATAATTTAGAAAAAACATCTTCCGCTGTACCCGCACAAATAGAAAAACTTCCCTTCGCTCAATTAATTCGCCGTATTGGTCCGGGCATTGTTCTTACCGGAGTCGTTGTCGGCCCCGGCGCTATCACCACCGCGTCGATGTTAGGGGCGGACTATGGCTACTCTCTGCTATGGCTGCTGATCCCCATTGCTTTTATGGGGATCACATTTATGTTGACGACCTATCGTATCTCTATGCTCACCGGAATGCCGTCAATCGAGGCGATACGTCACTATTACGGTAAAGTCGCCTCGGGGTTTGTGGGGGTGGCTACTTTTTTAGCCTGTCTTTTTTTTACCATGGGGAACATCTCGGGGACCGGGGCCGGCATGAACCTGGTTTTCGGCATTGACTGGAAACTCGGTGCATTAATTATGATTGCGGTGATGAGCTATTGCTATTTCTCTAAAGGCGTTTATTCCAAAGTCGAAAAAGGGATCACTATTTGTATTGTGGCAATGATTATCGCCTTTTATATCACCCTGGTGGGAACGGGGGGACCAGACTGGAAAGCCAGTGGCGAAGGGTTAACGCATTGGATGTTTCCTGCGGGTAGTTTAGTCACCGCCCTGGGCTTTATCAGTACCAATGCCTCCCTCACGACCGGGATCTACGGCACTTACCTTGGCAAAGAGAAAAAATGGAAGAAAGATGACCTCTTTAATGGCGTGATGGTGGCGGATACCGTCGCCCATATTATCGGTGTGCTGCTGATCAGCGGGGCGATTATTCTGGTAGGAGCCATCGTCCTTTTTCCGCAGGGGATATCAATCAATACGCCGACGCAGCTGGCCGATTTGCTAACGCCAAGCATGGGGCGGGCGGCAAAATACATTATGGGTATCGCGTTATTGGGGGCGGGTTTCTCATCTTTACTGGGAAATACTCAGCGTGGGGTTGTGCTGCTCAATTCGGGGTTCAACAAATCTACCGGGCTGGAAAGTAAAGCGGTTCAGTGGGGATCCATGGTGGTGCTGGTGGTGGCGGGGTTGATTTGCTTTAGCTTTGGCGGTTCGCCGGTGCAGTTAATTTACTTAGCGAATGTGGCTACGGCGGTATCCACGCCGGTCGCCGGCCTGTTTATTTGTCTGCTGCTGTGGCGAAAAGATATTAATAAAGGATACAAGGCGCCACGGTTATTACAAATATGCATGGCGATCAGCTATCTCTTTTGTTTGTTGCTCACTCTCGTTGCGCTGATAAATACCTTACCTAAGTTTATGTCCTCTCTTTCAACCCTGTTTTGAGGTGGGGTATGGCAGATGCTGCGCGGTTAAGCGAAGGCTGGAATCAGATGCGTCCCGGCATGGGCGTTGTGCAAGTGCGTATAACAGAGGGAAAATAAAATGGAAGAGACTGTTTTACTGGATGTGCAGAGAATACAGACCTCCGAACAGAGCAGCATTATTCTTCACTCTGTCCGGGCGGTTGATTTAGTGAATCACCTGGTACCTGAGTTACACCTCCTCGATAGTCACAGCGAGCCATACAACGCCCAAAAAACAGTGGTGAACTGCCTTTATGCCGGACAGCAGCTTGCCAGAGAACGGCGGGTTGTTTTGCCATTATTGCCAGAGTCGCTCTATTTGCTGGGCGGGGTGGTGATTGCTGCCGGGAAGACCATCGAGAAAAAAGAGGCTATTACCCATAATCGTCTGTGCGAAGAGGCCGGGAGGCTGCTGAAAGACGAGGCGGCATGGGAGAGTTTCGACATTATAAGAAGTGTTGCTCTGCCTGTTTACCGCCGGCTGGTGAAAGAGCAGCGCACCCACGTCGCCTCTTTATTACAGGCTCTGCTGCATATCCTTGCCTGGCGTAGCGAGAGTGGCTGGGCGCGGGACCAGGCGCAAAGAATACTGTGGGCCGGGGGTGTGTTCGGAACGGGGGGCATCGATTCGCTGGTTGCTTTCGATCTGGCATTGGCAGAAAAAGAGATGACGTTCCCGTCATTGCGTGAATGGTTAACCGTGACGGCATTTCTGGCCCACTTCCCTGCGGGCCCGGTCTTTTCTGATTAACCACCACTTCCCGATAGCGCAATCGGGTTGTTACTGAGGCGGCAGGCACACGCCGATGCCGCCGATGCCGCAATAGCCGTGCGGGTTTTTATACAGATACTGCTGATGATCGTCCTCGGCATAGTAGAACGGTTTGGCGGTAGCGATCTCGGTAGTGATGTGGCGGGTATCGTGCGCATCATTCATCGCCGCCTGGAAGCGGGCGAGACTGGCCTTTGCCGCTGCCGTTTGTTCCGGCGTCAGCGGGTAAATCGCCGAACGGTACTGGGTACCGTGATCGTTCCCCTGTCGCATGCCTTGCGCCGGATCGTGATTTTCCCAGAACACCTGCAATAACTGCTCATAGCTAATCACCTGCGGATCGTAAACCACGCGCACCGCTTCCGCGTGGCCGGTCTGGCCGCTGCACACTTCGCGATAGGTCGGATTCGGCGTATAGCCGCCGGTGTAGCCTGCGGCGGTGCTGTAAACCCCCGGCAATTGCCAGAACAGGCGTTCAACTCCCCAGAAGCAACCCATGGCGAACAGCGCCACTTCCATCCCCGCCGGGACGTTGGTCATCGAGTGGCCGTTAACTGCGTGGAGCGTTGCCACTGGCATGGGGGTATTGCGTCCAGGCAGCGCATCCGCCTGGGCGACAAGATGCGTTTTATCAAATAGACTCACGGTTGGCCTCTCAATACAGAAATCGTCGTTAAGGTTGTAACGAAGCGTGTCTTTTAACACAATAAACACGCGTAATACGTCTAGATTAATACATAAGAATTATTTGGGTTATTGCCACTTTTTCAACCCTGGTTGTTAGGGTTTTGTTAAGCCGTGGAGCGGCGCCAGTGTTTCCTGTGGGGGGAAACAGGGATATTCAGGAGAAAATGTGCTAAAAATCCGCCAGTTATGTATCACCAGCCTTTTGCTGGTCAGCGGGGTCGCCAGCGCAGCGAATGTGCGTTTGCAGGTTGAGGGATTATCCGGGGAGCTGGAGAGAAACGTTCGCGCCCAGCTTTCCACGATCCAGAGTGATGAAGTCACGCCGGATCGTCGCTTTCGCGCGCGCGTCGATGACGCCATTCGCGAAGGTCTGAAAGCGCTGGGTTATTACGAGCCGACGATTGAATTTGATTTACGTCCGCCGCCGCAAAGGGGGCGTCAGGTGCTGATCGCCAAAGTGACCCCGGGTGAACCGGTGCGCATTGGCGGAACCGAGGTGATTCTGCGCGGCGGCGCCCGTACCGATAGCGACTATCTGGCGCTGCTAAAAACGCGTCCGGCCATCGGGACGGTGCTGAACCATGGCGATTATGACGGTTTCAAGAGCTCGTTGACCCGCGTCGCCCTGCGCAAAGGCTACTTTGACAGCGAGTTCAACAAAAGCCAGCTCGGGGTCTCCCTTGACCTCCACCAGGCGTTCTGGGATATCGATTACGACAGCGGCGAGCGCTATCGCTTTGGTCACGTCACCTTCTCCGGATCGCAAATTCGCGATGAATACCTGCAAAACCTCGTGCCGTTTAAAGAGGGTGACTACTACACCTCGCAGGACCTGGCTGAGTTAAACCGCCGCCTGGCGGCGACCGGCTGGTTCAGTTCGGTGGTGGTGGCGCCTGATTTTGCGAAATCACGGAAAACCAAGGTGCTGCCTCTGCAGGGCGTTGTTTCGCCACGCAAAGAGAACACCGTGGAAACCGGAGGCGGGTTTTCAACCGATGTCGGGCCGCGCGTGAAAGCCACGTGGAAAAAACCGTGGATGAACTCGTATGGCCACAGCCTGACCTCCAGTATCAGTCTCTCTGCCCCGGAGCAGCAGTTCGACTTTACCTACAAAGTCCCGCTGCTGAAGAGCCCGCTGGAGCAGTACTATCTGATGCAGGGCGGCTTTAAGCGCACCGATCTTAATGACACCCAGGCCGACTCCACCACGCTTGGGGTGTCGCGTTTCTGGGAGATGTCGAGCGGCTGGCAGCGGGCGATCAACCTGCGCTGGAGCCTGGACCACTTTACCCAGGCGAACGTCACCAACACCACCATGCTGATTTACCCTGGGGTCTCGGTGAACCGCACCCGCTCTCGCGGCGGTCTGATGCCCACCTGGGGCGATTCACAGCGCTACTCCGTGGACTACTCCAACACCATGTGGGGCTCGGACATCAACTTCATCGTGATGCAGGCCCAGGACGTCTGGATCCGTACCCTCTATGACCGCCACCGCTTTGTGGTGCGCGGCAACCTTGGCTGGATCGAAGCGGACAACTTTGACAAGGTGCCGCCGGACCTGCGCTTTTTCGCCGGGGGCGACCGCAGTATTCGCGGCTATAAATACAAATCTATCTCGCCGAAGGACGATGACGGCAAGCTGATCGGGGCCTCGAAGCTGGCGACCGGCTCGCTGGAGTATCAGTACAACGTCAGTGGTAAATGGTGGGGGGCCGTGTTTGTCGATAGCGGCGAAGCGGTCAGCGATATTCGCGAGAGTGATTTCAAAACCGGCGCCGGGGTGGGCGTGCGCTGGCAGTCGCCGGTGGGGCCGATCAAGCTGGATATCGCCCGGCCGATCGGCGACAAAGAAGAGCATGGTTTACAGTTTTACATCGGTCTGGGGCCTGAATTATGAGTTTATGGAAGAAGATAAGCCTCGGCGTCTTAATCGTGTTGGTGCTCCTGCTGGGCACCGTCGGGTTCCTGGTGGGGACGACCACCGGCTTGCATCTGGTGTTCAAAGCGGCGGATCGCTGGGTACCGGGGTTGGATATCGGCAAAGTCACCGGTGGCTGGCGTGATTTAACCCTCGATAATGTTCGCTACGAGCAGCCCGGGGTGGCGGTCACCGCCGGCCAGTTTCACCTCAGCGTCCGGTTGCGCTGCCTGTGGGACAGCAGCCTGTGCGTGAACGACATCGCGCTGCGCGATATTTACGTCGCCGTCGATACGAAGAAGATGCCGCCCGCCGCGCCGGTCGAGGAAGAAGACAGCGGGCCGCTGAATCTCTCCACCCCTTATCCGATCACCCTCAGCCGCGTCGCACTGCATAACGTCAACGTTAAAATCGACGATACCGCAGTGTCCGTGCGCGATTTTTCCACCGGCCTGAACTGGCAGGAGAAAAACCTGACCCTGACGCCGACCTCGCTGCAGGGGCTGTTGATCGCCCTGCCGAAGGTGGCGAAAGTGGCGCAGGAGCAGGTGGTCGAGCCGAAAATCGACAACCCGCAGCCGCAGGAAAAACCGCTCGGCGAGACGATGACCGACCTCTTCTCGCAGCCGGTACTGCCGGCAATGACCGATGTCCATCTGCCGCTGAACCTCAATATTCAGGCGTTCCGCGGAGAACAACTGCGCCTGACCGGCGATACCGACATCACCGTGTATAACCTGCTGCTGAAAGTCAGCAGTATCGACGGCCAGATGAAGCTCGACGCCCTCGATATCGACTCCGATCAGGGTAAGGTCAGCGCCTCGGGCAGCGCGCAGCTGCAGGATAACTGGCCGGTGGACATTACCCTCGCCGGAACGCTGAACGTTGACCCGATGAAAGGGGAGAAGGTGCAGCTGAAGGTGGGCGGCGAAGTACGTAAAACGCTCAAGGTCGGGGTGGACTTAAGCGGGCCGGTTGCGGCCACGCTGCGGGCAGATGCGCAGTTGGCGGAGGCCGGGCTGCCGCTCAATATGGAGCTGAAGAGTAAGCAGCTCGCCTGGCCATTCAGCGGCGAGAAGCAGTTCCAGGCCGACGATGTTCAACTGAAGTTCAGCGGCAAAATGACCGACTACGCGCTGGCCTTCTCCACGGCGGTGAAAGGACAGTCGCTGCCGCCGGCGAAAATCACCCTCAACGCCAAAGGCAATGAGCGGCAGATTAATCTCGACAAGCTGACGGTCAACGCCCTGGAAGGGAAAACCGAGCTGAAGGCGCTGCTCGACTGGCAGCAGGCGATCAGCTGGCGCGGCGAGCTGACCCTCGACGGGATCAACACCGCCAAAGAGGTGCCGGACTGGCCGTCGAAGCTCAACGGCATGATCAAGACCCAGGGCAGCCTGTACGGCGGCAGCTGGCAGATGTCGGTGCCGGAGCTGAAAATTACCGGCAACGTGAAGCAGAACAAAGTGGATGTTTCGGGCTCGCTGCAGGGTAACAGTTATCTGCAGTGGAAAATCCCGGGACTGCACCTGGCGTTAGGTCCGAACAGCGCCGATATCAAAGGCGAGCTGGGGGTGAAAGATCTTAACCTCGACGCCACTATCGATGCCCCGCACCTGGATAATGCGCTGCCGGGGCTCGGCGGAACGGCGAAGGGGCTGGTGAAAGTGCGCGGCACTGTCGATGCGCCGCAGCTGCTGGCCGACATCACCGCCCGGGCGCTGCGCTGGCAGGAACTGACCATCGCCCAGGTCAACGTCAAAGGGGACGTGAAATCCACCGATCAGATTGGCGGTAACCTGGATGTGCGGGTAGATCGCATTAGCCAGCCGGGGGTCAATATCAGTCTGGTGCAGCTCAATGCCAAAGGCACTGAGAAGCAGCATGAGCTGCGGCTGCGGGTGCAGGGCGATCCGGTTTCCGGCCAGCTGACGCTGGCAGGCAGCTTCGATCGTCAGGCCGAACGCTGGAGAGGCTCCCTGAGTGATACCCGCTTCCAGACGCCGGTGGGGCCGGTAGCGCTGACGCGCAGCATTGCGCTGGACTACCGCAACCAGGAGCAGAAAATCAGCATCGGGCCACACTGCTGGAGCAACCCGAACGCCGAGCTCTGCGTCCCTGAGACCATCGACGCGGGCGCCAGCGGGCGAGCGCGAGTGAATCTCAACCGCTTCGATCTGGCGATGCTCAAGCCGTTTATGCCGGAGGCGACCCAGGCCAGCGGCGTCTTTACCGGTAATGCCGATGTGAGCTGGGATACCACCAAAGAGGGGCTGCCGCAGGGCAAAGTGACCCTCAGCGGGCGCAACGTCAAGGTGACCCAGGTGGTCAATGACGCGCCGCTGCCGGTGGCGTTCGATACGCTGAATCTCAGCGCCGACCTGCATAACAATCGCGCCGAGCTGGGCTGGCTTATCCGCCTGACCAACAATGGCCAACTGGATGGGCAGGTGCAGGTCACCGACCCGCAGGGGCGGCGTAATCTCGGCGGCAACGTCAATATCAGCAACTTCTCGCTGGCGATGATCAACCCGATTTTCGCACGCGGCGAAAAAGCCGAGGGGAGGCTCAACGCCCGTCTGCGTCTGGGCGGCAACGTGAAAAGCCCGCAGCTGTTCGGCCAGATGCAGCTGAGCGGGGTGGATATCGATGGCAACTTCATGCCGTTTGATATGCAGCCGAGCCAGCTGGCGATGAACTTCAACGGCACGCGCTCGACCCTGCAGGGGACGGTGAACACCCGCCAGGGGCAAATCGCTCTCAGCGGCAACGCCGACTGGACGCAGATCGATAACTGGCGGGCACAGATTGCGGCGAAGGGCAGCCGGGTTCGGATCACGGTGCCGCCAATGGTACGTCTCGATGTGTCGCCGGACGTGGTGTTTACCGCCACGCCGAGCCTGTTCAGCCTTGATGGCAAGGTGGATGTGCCCTGGGCGCGGATCGTGGTCAACGAGGTGCCGGAGAGCGCGGTTGGCGTGTCTTCTGATGAAGTGATGCTGGATAAAAACCTCAAGCCGATTAACCAGCAGAGCGCCGGTATCCCGATCAACAGCAACCTGACGATTCACGTCGGCAACAACGTGCGTCTGGAAGCCTTCGGTCTGAAAGCGCGTCTGACCGGTGATTTGAAAGTGGCACAGGATAAACAAGGCTTGGGCCTCAACGGGCAGATCAACATTCCGGACGGCCGCTTCCACGCCTATGGTCAGGATCTGATTGTTCGCAAAGGGGAGCTGCTGTTCTCCGGTCCGCCGGATCAGCCGCTGCTGAATATCGAAGCGATTCGTAACCCGGATGCCACCGAAGACGATGTGATCGCCGGCGTTCGCGTCACCGGTTCCGCCGATCAGCCGAAAGCGGAGATCTTCTCTGACCCGGTGATGTCCCAGCAGGAAGCGCTGTCTTATCTGCTGCGCGGCCAGGGTTTGAGCAGCGGACAGAGCGATAGTGCCGCAATGACCTCAATGCTTATTGGAATGGGGGTTGCACAAAGTGGTCAGGTTGTGGGTAAAATCGGCGAGACGTTTGGCGTAAGCAATTTGGCGTTGGACACCGAAGGGGTAGGCGACTCTTCCCAGGTGGTGGTCAGCGGCTATGTACTGCCGGGTCTGCAGGTAAAATACGGGGTCGGTATTTTCGATTCCCTGGCGACGCTGACTTTACGTTATCGCCTGATGCCTAGGCTATATGTGGAAGCGGTGTCTGGCATTGACCAGGCGCTCGATTTGCTCTATCAGTTTGAGTTTTAGCAATGCGAATATTTGTTTACGGCAGTTTACGACGCAAACAAGGCAACAGCCACTGGATGACCAACGCTCAGTGGCTGGGCGCTCATAGTGTCAACGATTATCAGCTGTACAGCCTGGGCCACTATCCAGGCGCGGTGCCCGGCGAAGGCACAGTACATGGTGAAGTTTATCGTATTGATGCATCGACGCTAGCCGAACTGGATGCGCTACGCACGAAGGGGGGCGAGTATGCGCGCCACCTCATTCAGACGCCTTACGGCAGCGCATGGATGTATGTGTATCAACGTTCCGTTGAGGGATGCACGTTGATAGCGAACGGCAACTGGTTGGATCGCGACCAGTACTAACCACGACAGCGCCACCTTCGGGTGGCGTTGTTTTTTCTGCCCCGGCGCCTTACCAGAGTGGCAGATGATCCTTCGCCAGCCACATCGCGGAAGCCAGCGTCGTCAGCGCGAGAAAGAATAATCGTCGTGTGGGGGTGCTGAACATTACATGATCTCCTCGAGCGCGGTATGGCGGGCCACTCCCTGCAGGTAGCGCCGCATCGCCGAGCGCATCTTCAGCCAGTCAGCCACCCGGTGTGATAATAACCAGGCCGTCGGGCCAATCAGCTCCAGTACCGCCAGGATCCCGCCGAAACTGAGTAATAATAGGGACAGCATGTCCAGTGAATCCTGAACCTGCCACCAGACGCTCCGGCCTGACTGAAGGGCACTGATGAGTTCAACAGCGAGAAATAGCAGATACATCACCAGCGCGAGGCCGTAAAACAGGTAATAGAGCAGCGCCAGTTGTCGGCGACCTGGGTAGAGTGGATGGTTTTTTATATAAGCCGCGCCGTCGCTGGCATTGTATAGCGCGTGGATCGCACGGCTGTCGCGCTCGTACACGGCGACGAGGCGATCGCCAATGGCGATAAACGGTGGCTGACGACGATAGAGAACGGGATGCAGCGCGAAATTGGCGCAGCCTGCCTGCCACCAGAAGGCCAGCGGTACGGAGCCGCATTGTATCCCGAGGCCGTGATATTCCCGGGTTGGGTTGCCCGCATACCACTTTTTAAAGTGGGTTTCGGTGATTATTTCTGTCCTAACGGCATAGCGTTCCGGCAGGGCTTGCGTAACAGGCATCGCCGACTGGCGGACGGCCCGCGCCGTTGCAGGTAGCCGCTGGCAAAACGAAAAGTCGCGGCGGCGGGCCATTGCCATCTTCGCCAGTAGATCGCGCATGGCGGGGTGCCGTTTTAGCGCCGGGTGGAACAGTCGCTCGCAGAGTCCTGTTAACAGCGCGATGAAGGCCAGTATCGCGATAATGCCGCAGCCGAACCTTCCCCATTCTGAGGTGCTCATCACGAGCGGGATAAGAGTGACGATGAGCGTCAGCAGGCTGATAAGCAGTAACGGACGGGCCCAGCGCTTTACGCGTTGACTGGGCTCAAGGAGCGTTTCGCCATCGCTGAGCCAGTGGATCCAGTAACTGCCGTTGTCCAGGCAGCGGACGCCAAGATGCAGAGTCTGATTGATCTTCAGGCGGTCAAAAAGCGCGGGGTCTTTAAAATAGCGTTTATCGGTATAAAAGACATGTTCGCCAGCGATAAGGCGCAGATACCGCTGTTTTTCACAGGCGGCGGTGGTGAAACCGGTATAGTTCAGAGTGAAATAGCGAACGCTTTTCACGGGACACCCTCCATGGTGTTATCGCGGCTATCCGTGCCGCAATCAGGCAGGGGATGACCCTGCCTGAGACAGAATTACTTCTGCTTAGCGCGCTCGAAAGAGGCAACGATTTCAGCTTTCGCTGCTTCCGCGTTGTCCCAACCGTCGACTTTAACCCACTTGCCTTTTTCCAGATCTTTGTAGTGCTCAAAGAAGTGAGTGATCTGGGCTTTCAGCAGTTCCGGCAGGTCGTTCACATCGTTGATGTGATCGTATTCTTTGCTCAGCTTGGTGTGCGGTACCGCAACCAGTTTCGCATCTTCACCGGATTCGTCGGTCATCTTCAGAACGCCAACCGGACGGCAGCGGATAACTGAACCTGGTTCCAGCGGGTACGGCGTCGGGACCAGCACGTCAACCGGGTCGCCGTCCAGGGACAGGGTGTGGTTGATGTAACCGTAGTTGCACGGATAGAACATCGCCGTGGACATGAAACGGTCAACGAACAGTGCACCGCTCTCTTTGTCGACTTCGTATTTGATGGGGTCTGCGTTCGCCGGGATTTCGATCACGACGTAGATGTCTTCCGGCAGATCTTTGCCCGCAGGTACGTTGAGTAAGCTCATGTCTGTTTCCTTTAAAATGTATGGCAAACAAGTGCTCGGTATTATAGCCAACTCACATCGAAAGTCTTCGCTTCTTTTTCCCCATATCGCCGCGGAGTGCTCTGAATTTTGCGCGCAAAAATGACATGAAAATCCATAAACATAGCTACATCATGAATAAATTTATGTAAACGTTTTCATTGCATGTGATTGATTTATCAAACCGCTTAAAAAAACGTCATAAACCGCAACAGCCGCGCTCCTCGCGAAGCCTTATCGGATCTCCGCTGGGCAAAGAGGCGAGCATTAACATTTCATTTACTTTTTTGAAGTGTGATGTAACGCATTCAGTTACATCACCGATTGTCTATAGTTTGTTCGCAGGTGAGACTTTAACCAACAATAACCCTACGAGGATACCCTTATGTGGAAGCGCTTACTTCTTGTCACAGCAGTTTCCGCAGCTATGTCGTCTATGGCGATAGCTGCCCCGCTAACCGTAGGTTTTTCGCAGGTCGGTTCTGAATCCGGCTGGCGTGCGGCGGAAACCAGCGTCGCGAAAGAGGAGGCCGCCAAGCGCGGTATCACCCTGAAGATCGCAGATGGTCAGCAAAAACAGGAAAACCAGATCAAAGCAGTGCGCTCCTTTATCGCTCAGGGGGTCGACGCGATCTTCATTGCACCGGTGGTGGCCACCGGCTGGGAACCGGTGCTGAAAGAGGCGAAAGAGGCCAAGATCCCGGTCTTCCTCCTCGACCGTTCCATTGATGTTAAAGATAAAGATCTCTACATGACCACCGTGACCGCCAACAACGTGCTGGAAGGCCAGCTGATTGGCGACTGGCTGGTGAAAACGGTCGACGGTAAGCCGTGTAACGTCGTTGAACTGCAGGGCACCGTTGGGGCCAGCGTGGCTATCGATCGTAAGAAAGGGTTCGCCGACGCGATTGCCAAAGCGTCGAATATCAAAATTATCCGCTCTCAGTCCGGCGACTTCACTCGCAGCAAAGGGAAAGAGGTGATGGAGAGCTTTATCAAAGCTGAGAATAACGGCAAAAACATCTGCATGGTCTTCGCCCATAACGATGACATGGTGATCGGCGCCATCCAGGCCATTAAAGAGGCGGGCCTGAAGCCGGGCAAAGATATCCTCACGGGCTCCATCGACGGCGTGCCGGATATCTATAAAGCCATGATCGCTGGTGAAGCCAACGCCAGCGTCGAACTGACGCCAAACATGGCCGGCCCGGCGTTTGATGCGCTGGAGAAATACAAAAAAGACGGCACCCTGCCTGAGAAGCTGACCATTACCAAATCGACGCTGTATCTGCCGGATACGGCGAAAGAAGAGTTAGAGAAGAAGAAAAATATGGGCTACTGAGTGGGGAGCCCCTCATTCCATCCCTCTCCCCAGTGGGAGAGGGTGAAAAGCAGCGTTCCAGTAACCCCGGGAAGTCCAGTGCGACCCGGGGTAACCTGACATCATTTGAAGGTGACATCGATTATGAGCGCCGAGGCACACCAGGAGATCCTTCGCACCGAAGGACTCAGTAAATTCTTCCCCGGCGTTAAGGCGCTGGATAACGTCAACTTTAGCCTGCGGCGCGGCGAAATCATGGCCCTGTTGGGCGAAAACGGCGCCGGAAAATCGACGCTGATCAAAGCGCTTACCGGCGTTTACCATGCCGATCGCGGCACCATCTGGCTGGAAGGTCAGGCTATTTCGCCCAAAAATACCGCCCATGCCCAGCAGTTGGGGATTGGCACCGTCTACCAGGAAGTGAACCTGCTGCCCAATATGTCGGTGGCGGATAACCTGTTCATCGGCCGTGAGCCGCGGCGGTTTGGCCTGCTGCGACGTAAAGAGATGGAAGCGCGGGCGACGGCGCTGATGGCTTCCTATGGCTTTTCCCTCGACGTGCGCGAACCGCTGAACCGCTTTTCGGTGGCGATGCAGCAGATCGTCGCTATCTGTCGGGCCATCGACCTGTCGGCCAAAGTGCTGATCCTCGACGAGCCCACCGCCAGCCTCGATACCCAGGAGGTGGAGATGCTGTTCACCCTGATGCGCCAGCTCAGGGATAACGGCGTCAGCCTGATCTTCGTCACCCATTTTCTCGACCAGGTCTATGCGGTCAGCGACCGGATCACCGTGCTGCGTAACGGCAGTTTCGTCGGCTGCCGCGAGACCCGCGAACTGCCGCAGATTGAGCTGGTGAAAATGATGCTGGGTCGCGAACTGGACCACAATGCCCTGCAGCGGGCGGGTCGTACCCTGCTGAGCGATAAGCCGGTGGCGGCGTTTGAAGGCTACGGTAAAAAAGGCACTATCGCGCCGTTCGACCTGCAGGTCCGTCCGGGCGAAATTGTGGGTCTCGCCGGCCTGCTGGGTTCCGGACGCACGGAAACCGCCGAGGTGATCTTCGGCATTAAAACGGCGGACAGCGGGAAGGCGTGGATCAAAGGCAAACCGCAGACCCTGCGCTCTCCGCATCAGGCTTCCTGCCTCGGGATCGGCTTCTGTCCTGAAGATCGCAAAACCGACGGCATTATCGCTGCCGCTTCGGTGCGGGAAAATATCGTCCTCGCCCTGCAGGCGCAGCGCGGCTGGCTGCGGCCGATCCCCCGGCGCGAACAGAACGAGATCGCCGAGCGCTTTATTCGCCAGCTGGGGATCCGTACCCCGAGCGCGGAGCAGCCGATCGAGTTTCTCTCCGGCGGCAACCAGCAAAAGGTGCTGCTCTCCCGCTGGTTGCTGACCAAACCGCAGTTCCTGATCCTCGATGAGCCGACCCGCGGCATCGACGTCGGCGCCCATGCGGAAATTATTCGCCTGATTGAAACCCTCTGCGCCGATGGTCTGGCGCTGCTGGTCATCTCCTCTGAACTGGAGGAGCTGGTGGGTTACGCCGATCGGGTCATTATCATGCGCGATCGCCGACAGGTAGCGGAGATCCCGCTCGCCGAGCTCTCTGTACCGGCGATCATGAACGCTATTGCGGCATAAGGAGTAACTCATGATGCCTCGATCTATTTCGCAAACCGGCCCTGAGAAGCGACGCTTCAGCTGGCCGAAGGGCACCCCACAGATCATTGCCTTGCTGCTGGTTCTGCTGGTCGACAGCCTGGTCGCGCCCCATTTTTATCAGGTGGTGCTCCAGGACGGCCGCCTGTTTGGCAGCCCGATCGATATTCTTAACCGCGCCGCCCCGGTGGCGCTGCTGGCCATCGGCATGACGTTGGTGATAGCCACCGGCGGTATCGACCTGTCGGTGGGGGCGGTAATGGCGATTGCCGGCGCGACGGCCGCCTCGATGACCGTCGCCGGGCACAGCCTGGCGGTGGTGGTGCTGGCCTCACTGGGGGCCGGTGCGCTGGCCGGTCTGTGGAACGGTATCCTCGTGGCGATCCTTAAGATCCAACCTTTCGTGGCGACGCTGATCCTGATGGTGGCCGGACGCGGGGTGGCGCAGTTAATCACCTCGGGGCAGATCGTCACCTTTGATTCCCCGGCCCTGGCATGGCTCGGCAGCGGATCGTTTCTGCTGTTTCCGACGCCGGTGATCATCGCCGCCGCCACGCTGCTGCTGTTCTGGCTGTTTACCCGTAAAACGGCGCTGGGCATGTTTATCGAAGCGGTGGGGATCAACATTCGCGCGGCGAAAAACGCCGGCGTGAATACTCGTATCGTGGTGATGCTGGCCTATGTGCTGAGCGGCGTTTGCGCAGCGATTGCCGGGATCATCGTGGCGGCGGATATACGCGGTGCGGATGCTAATAACGCCGGGTTGTGGCTCGAACTGGACGCCATTCTGGCGGTGGTCATCGGCGGCGCCTCCCTGATGGGGGGGCGCTTCAACCTGCTGCTGTCGGTGGTGGGGGCGTTGATTATCCAGGGGATGAATACCGGGATTTTGCTCTCTGGCTTCCCGCCGGAGCTCAACCAGGTGGTGAAAGCGGTGGTGGTGCTGTGCGTACTGATTGTCCAGTCGCCGCGCTTTATCGGTTTACTGAAAGGGGTACGCGGCCATGATAAAACGTAATTTACCGTTGATGATCACCCTTGCGGTGTTTGTGCTGGGCTACCTCTACTGCCTGACGCAATTCCCCGGCTTTGCCTCAACGCGGGTGATCTGCAATATCCTGACAGATAATGCCTTCCTTGGGATCATCGCCGTCGGCATGACCTTTGTGATCCTCTCCGGCGGGATCGATCTGTCGGTGGGGTCGGTGATCGCCTTTACCGGCGTCTTCCTCGCCAAAGCGATTGGCTTTTGGGGAATATCACCGCTGGTGGCGTTTCCACTGGTGCTGGTGATGGGCTGTGCCTTCGGTGCGTTTATGGGGCTGCTTATCGACGCGCTAAAGATCCCGGCTTTTATCATCACGCTCGCCGGCATGTTTTTCCTGCGCGGCGTCAGCTATCTGGTGTCGGAGGAGTCGATTCCGATTAACCATCCGGTCTACGACACCTTGTCCGGGCTGGCATGGACCATCCCCGGCGGCGGTCGTCTCAGCGCCATGGGGCTACTGATGCTGCTGGTGGTGGTGGCCGGTATTTTTGTGGCCCATCGCACCCGCTTTGGCAACCAGGTGTATGCCATCGGCGGCAACGCGACGTCGGCGAATTTAATGGGGATTTCAACTCGCAGCGCCACGATCCGTATCTATATGCTTTCCACCGGGCTGGCGACGCTGGCCGGGATCGTCTTTTCCATTTATACCCAGGCAGGCTATGCGTTGGCGGGCGTCGGCGTGGAGCTGGACGCGATTGCCTCGGTGGTGATCGGCGGCACACTGCTCAGCGGCGGTGTTGGCACCGTGCTGGGAACGCTGTTCGGGGTGGCGATTCAGGGGTTAATTCAGACCTACATCAACTTCGACGGCACCCTCAGCTCATGGTGGACGAAAATCGCTATCGGTATTTTGCTGTTTATCTTTATCGCACTGCAGCGTGGGCTGACCGTGCTGTGGGAAAATCGGCAGAATGCAGCGGTGACGCGGGTGAGCGGAGCGGGGAGTCGCTAACAGGGAACTCCCTTCCCGCAAGGCGGGAAGGGAGGGCAGGGATCAGGCGTCCGGGAACTCTTTAATGAAGTTCTCGACGTCTTCAACCATGTGGTTGTTACCGACAAAGAAGGAGCGGCGCTGGTGCAGGCTTTCCGGGATAATATCCAGAATTCGCTCTTTACCGTCGCTGGCCTTACCGCCCGCCTGTTCGGCGAGGAAGGCCATCGGGTTGCATTCATACAGCAGGCGCAGCTTGCCGTCCGGGTGGCTGGCGGTGCTCGGATACAGGTAGATGCCGCCCTTCAGCAGGTTACGGTGGAAGTCCGCCACCAGCGAGCCGATATAGCGTGAGGTATAAGGACGCTGAGTCTCTTTGTCCTCTTCCTGGCAGTACTTAATGTACTTCTTCACGCCCTGCGGGAATTTGATGTAGTTGCCTTCGTTGATGGAGTAGGTATTGCCCTTCTCCGGGAAGCGCATGCGTTCCTGACACAGACAGAAGACGCCGAGGGACGGGTCGTAGGTGAAGGCGTGGACGCCGCAGCCGGTGGTATATACCAGCATCGTCGAAGAGCCGTAGACCACATAGCCCGCGGCCACCTGCCTGTTACCCGGCTGCAGGAAGTCTTCTTCTGTCACCGGCGTGCCGACAGGCGTGACGCGGCGGTAGATAGAGAAGATCGTTCCGACAGAGACGTTAACGTCGATGTTAGAGGAGCCATCCAGAGGGTCCATCAGCACCACGTATTTGGCGTGTTCACACCCTTCGAAGACAACAATTTCATCTTCTTCTTCGGAGGCGATCCCGGCAACAATATCGCGTGCTCGCAGTGCGGCTTTTAATTTTTCATTAGCGAACAGATCGAGTTTTTGCTGAACCTCGCCCTGAACGTTTTCAGCACCGCTGGCACCCAGGATATCGACCAGACCGGCCTTGTTGATATCGCGGTGGATGATCTTGGCGCCCAACTTTATTGCTGACAACAAAGCAGTCAGCTCACCGGTGGCGTGGGAGAACTCGTGCTGCTTTTCAACAATAAACTCACCTAACGTTTTCATAACTCGTTCCCTGCATTTTTATGTTGAGTAAAACGAACGCAACAATCTTAACAAAGAATCAAAAAAGTGCGCACTGGTGAATCGCGCCAGCAAAATACAGATTCGCCTGAAATGCATTTCGCCAGGGCCCGGGATATGGGTAAAATGTGCCCCGGATAAGAGAAGGAAATGACGAATGCGCATTCATATTTTAGGAATCTGTGGCACGTTTATGGGGGGCCTGGCCATGCTGGCGCGCTCCCTCGGTCATGAGGTAACAGGGTCGGATGCTAACGTCTATCCGCCGATGAGCACCCTGCTGGAAAACCAGGGGATTGATTTAATTCAGGGTTATGACCCCAGCCAGCTGGAGCCCCGGCCGGATCTGGTGATCATCGGTAATGCCATGACCCGCGGCAACCCGTGCGTTGAAGCGGTGCTGGAAAATAATATTCCGTATATGTCCGGCCCGCAGTGGCTGCACGACTTCGTGCTGCGCGATCGCTGGGTGCTGGCCGTCGCCGGGACCCACGGCAAAACCACCACTGCCGGGATGGCAACCTGGATCCTCGAAGCCTGCGGCTATAAACCGGGCTTCGTGATCGGTGGCGTGCCGGGTAATTTCGAGGTCTCTGCGCGTCTGGGCGACAGCCCCTTCTTCGTCATTGAAGCGGATGAATACGACTGTGCCTTCTTCGACAAGCGCTCCAAGTTTGTTCACTACTGCCCGCGGACGCTGATCCTCAACAACCTTGAGTTCGATCACGCGGATATCTTTGACGACCTGAAGGCGATTCAGAAACAGTTCCACCATCTGGTGCGCATCGTGCCGGGCAAAGGCAAAATCATCCTGCCGGAGAACGATATCAACCTGAAGCAGGTGATGGCGATGGGCTGCTGGAGCGAGCAGGAGCTGGTGGGCGAGCAGGGCCACTGGCAGGCGAAGAAACTGAACGCCGACGCCTCGCAGTGGGAAGTGCTGCTCGACGGCGAAAAAGTCGGCGAGGTGAAGTGGGCGCTGGTCGGCGAGCATAATATGCATAACGGCCTGATGGCGATTGCCGCGGCGCGTCACGTCGGGGTACTGCCGGCGGATGCCGCGAACGCGCTGGGCAGTTTTATCAACGCCCGCCGTCGCCTGGAGCTGCGCGGTGAAGCCAACGGCGTCACCGTGTATGACGATTTCGCCCATCATCCGACGGCGATCCTCGCCACGCTGCAGGCGCTGCGCGGCAAAGTGGGCGGCACCGCGCGTATTCTCGCCGTGCTGGAGCCGCGCTCTAACACCATGAAAATGGGCGTCTGCAAGGACGATCTGGCGCCGTCGCTTGGTCGCGCTGATGAAGTGTTTCTCCTGCAGCCGCAGCATATTCCGTGGCAGGTGGCTGAAGTGGCGGAAGCCTGCGTCCAGCCAGCCCACTGGAGCGCCGACGTCGATACCCTGGCGGACATGGTGGTCAAAACCGCCCACCCGGGCGACCATATCCTGGTGATGAGCAACGGCGGCTTCGGCGGCATTCATCAAAAGCTGCTGGATAAGCTGGCGCAAAAAGCGGCCGCGGCAGAATAAGCGCGAACGCCTCCGATCACTGCCCTCCGTGTGAGGGCAGTTTTGTTTTCGCCACCAGGGATTGTGCCATGCTGATCTGCGAAAGATTACGTTCTACCGACTCGCCCCATTTCGCCACGCTGGACGCGCTCTACGCGCGCGCCTTTCCGTGGCACGAGCAGCGCGAAAGCGAGGCCAAACGTCAGGCGCTGAGCAACCCGCACTACGCGCTGGAAGCGTGGTTCGATGACGGCATATTTATCGGCCTCAGCGGCTGCTGGCAGTTTGCCGGCTACGGTTATATCGAACATCTGGCGATCGACGATACGTTGCGCTCCCGCGGCTATGGTAAACAGCTGCTGGCGCAGATCCTGACGCGCGCGCCGCTGACCATTCTGGAAATCGATCCGCTGACGACGGCGATCGCTCACAAACGGCTGCGTTTTTATCAGTCGATGGGGTTTCATGCCAATGCGTGGGCGCATCATCACCCGAGCTATCATCAGGGCATCGCGGATCATGAGCTGCTGGTGCTGAGCTACCCGCAGCCGATCGATGAGCGACAGTACCAGCAGTTTGCCCGGGATCTCGGGCGCGAGGTGATGGGGCGGGAGTAGCCCGGAACGGGGCGTCGCCCCGCTCCGGGAATTCACTGGTTACAACCTTACTCTTTGGCGATCGGCGTCTCGTTCTCCGCGACTTTATTGTCGCCCTGAATCTGAGCGATTTTCTGCTCAACGGCGGCCACCTGGGCGCTGTCGTGCAGCAGAGTGTAGGTCAGATCAAACTGCGCGCTGGCGCCCGGCTGCAGCTGCTTCACGCGTTTTTGTTCGCGTTCAATGGTGACCGGATAGGCGTAGCTGGTGCCCGGTTCGATACCGGTGACGTAGCCCTGTTTGATGGTGTCGGTATTTTTCCATAGCGTCAGGACCGGCAGCTGACGGGTATCAAACTGAATGGATGCCCCTTTATCGCCCGCTTTGTTGACCACCGCGGCCAGGGTCTGGTGATTTTCATCGGCCAGCGGCTGAATATTAAATACCATCTCGTCAAAATCTTTGGTCGGTCCCTGATAGGTCTGCCAGGTTTTTAACCCGCTCTTCGCGTAATCATTGAACGGGCTGATGCTGGACATCGGGGCGAGGAAGCGCGCGCCTTCTTCGAGGATCGGGGTGCCGAAGTTGCTGTGGTAGATAATCTGATAATCATGCGGATAGTCGGCATGGTTGGTTAAGACATCATGCAGGCTGAAGCTGTTACTGCCCGGGACGTAGCGCAGTTCGGTCAAAGTCTGTAGATCGGCTTTTTTGAAGGTGCTCTCTTTCACCAGCCCGCGGATGCGGATTTCATACGGCGCGCTGTCAGCCACCTCGACTTCTACCCGCGACGCCGGGGTATTGCCCGCCTTGCCGTGCAGGGTATAAATCTGCCCGTCCGCGGTCACCGGATGGCCGGTCCATTCATAGCCGCAGCGGACCATCATCTCGTTGAATCCTTCCAGCCAGCCGAGGCCATTGCGACTTTCCAGGTTGATAAACGCCGGGTTGACGACCTCTTTAACCGGCGAATCCCAGCCCATCCGGCTGCCGAAACCCTCAATACGCAGTAAGTTCATGCCGCGTGTCGGGCTCAGGGTGATGGTCAGGCCGTCTTTACTGTGAATGGTGAGGATTTTGCTGCCTTCCTGCTTACCGCCGTGCAGGACTTTTTGCTCAATGCTGAACGCATGGTCTTTTACCTTCAGCTGATCGCTGCTGATCTGCCAGTTTCCTTTATCCATACCCTCTTCAGCGTTCGTCAGCACCCATGTTTTTGCCGTGGCTGAGCCAGAAACCAGCAGGGCGATAGTCGTCAGAACCAATGTCTTTTTCATTTTTATTCCCTTTTTGCTGAATCGATTGTGTCATTGACGTGTGAAATCTACCGGCATGGGGGTGATTAAAATGTGAAGCGCCTCACCTGGTGAGAAAGTGGCCGTTTTGATGATGTTAAATGCGATGAGAGTCGTATTATTTTGCTAAGTAATGCGAATTTATCACCACAATATGTGATCTACATTGTTTTCAGCTTTAACGATTCAGCTTGGTAAGTCAGGCAATAAACAAACGTATCGTGGTGTGGATGAGGGGATCCAGGCTATGCGAAGGGTACATCCCTGCTGGCGCAGGCCTTAGAACTGGGGTGAAGGTAGGCCGGATAAGGCGTTAGCCGCCATCCGGCACAACGACGGGAACGGAGTCTGGTACAGGTTGCCCGGCGACGCTGCGCTTGCGCGGACCTACGAAACAGAGTAACCGTTTGATATATAGGGTTCCGTAGGCCGGATAAGGCGTTAGCCGCCATCCGGCACAACGACGGGAACGGAGTCTGGTACAGGTTGTCCGGCGGAGCTGCGCTTGCGCGGGCCTACGGTGTTGAGTAACCGGTTGATATATAGGGTCCCGTAGGCCGGATAAGGCGTTAGCCGCCATCCGGCACAACGTCGGGAACGGAGTCAGGTACAGGTTGCCCGGCGGCGCTGCGCTTGCGCGGGCCTACGAAACAGAGTAACCGTTTGATATATAGGGAACTGTAGCCCGGATAAGGCGCAGCGCGCCGCCATCCGGGAGACTATTGCGGGCAAAAATAGCGGGACTTAGCCTTCGTTTTCAGCCAGTTCGCGCAGATACTGGAAGATCAGGCGCGCCGATTTCGGCGGCTTGTTGCCCTCTTTCTCTTTCTTCGCATTGCGGATCAGCGAACGCAGCTGCTGACGGTCAGCATCTGGCCACAGGTTCAGCACTTCAGCGACAGCGTCATCCCCATCGTCAATCAGTCGATCGCGGATCTGCTCCAGCTTGTGGAACAGCGCAACCTGCTGGTTGTGGCGGTTTTTCAGCTTGTCCAGCGCCTGACGAATCGGATCGACATCGCGGTTGCGCAGCATCTTACCGATAAGCTGCAGCTGGCGGCGGCGACCCTCTTTTTTGATACGCTGGGCGAGTTCGATGGCGTCACGCAGGTCAGTATCCAGCGGAATTTTATCCAGCGCATTTTTCCCCAGGTCAACGAGTTCCGCGCCAAGACGCTTCAGTTCTTCCGCGTCGCGCTTAATTTCACTCTTACTGACCCAGATGATTTCATCATCTTCATCTTCAACGTCATCACCGGGCACGTCGTCGAGCCAGTCATCGGGCTGCTTTGTCATCTTCAGGCTCCTTAAAAAAAGAGGCTAATGTTACCAGTTAAGGCGCGCACTGAAAAACGGTTCTCTGTTAGACTTCAGTTAACTCCTTCTTACATTATGGCATTAGCAATGAAAGTCATCTCTCAAGTTGCACAGCAGCGTAAGACGCTGGAAGAAGCCGTTACCACGGCACTGGAACTGGCGGCAGGTAAATCTGACGGTGCGGAAGTCTCCGTCAGCAAAACGACGGGCATCGGCGTCAGCACCCGCTATGGCGAAGTGGAGAACGTAGAATTCAATAGCGACGGCGCGCTTGGCATCACCGTCTATCATCAAAACCGTAAAGGCAGCGCCTCCTCGACCGATCTGAGTCCGGACGCCATCGCCCGCACCGTACAGGCGGCGCTGGATATTGCGCGCTACACCTCCCCGGATCCGTTTGCCGGTGTGGCCGATAAAGAGCTGCTGGCCTTTGACGCCCCGGATCTGGACCTGTTCCACCCGGCGGAAGTCTCCCCGGACGAAGCCATCGAACTGGCTGCTCGCGCGGAGCAAGTGGCCCTGAAGGCAGATAAGCGCATCACTAACACCGAAGGCGGCAGCTTTAACAGCCACTACGGCATCAAAGTGTTCGGTAACAGTCACGGCATGCTGCAAAGTTACTGCTCGACTCGCCATTCGCTCTCCAGCTGCGTCATCGCGGAAGATGACGGCGATATGGAACGCGACTACGCCTACACCATTGGCCGGGCGATAGAGGATCTGCAGTCACCGGAATGGGTTGGGGAAGAGTGCGCCCGCCGCACCCTGTCGCGTCTGGCGCCGCGTAAGCTGTCGACCATGAAGGCGCCAGTGATTTTCGCCAACGAAGTGGCGACCGGGCTGTTTGGTCACCTGGTGGGCGCGATTGCCGGTGGTTCGGTATACCGCAAATCCACCTTCCTGCTCGATTCGCTGGGCACACAAATTTTGCCTGAGTGGCTGACCATCGAAGAACATCCGCACCTGCTGAAAGGGCTGGCCTCCACGCCGTTCGACAGCGAAGGCGTGCGCACCGAGCGTCGTGACATCATCAAAGACGGGGTGCTGACCCAGTGGCTGCTGACCAACTACTCGGCGCGTAAGCTGGGGATGAAAAGCACCGGCCACGCCGGGGGCATCCACAACTGGCGCATTAACGGCCGCGGCCTGAGTTTTGCAAAGATGCTTAAAGAGATGGGCACCGGTCTTGTGGTTACCGAACTGATGGGGCAGGGTGTCAGTGGCGTCACTGGCGACTACTCACGCGGCGCATCTGGCTTCTGGGTAGAAAACGGCGAAATTCAATATCCTGTCAGTGAGATCACCATTGCAGGAAATCTGAAAGAAATGTGGCGTAATATCGTGACCATTGGCGATGATATTGAAACGCGCAGCAACATTCAGTGTGGTTCTGTGCTGCTGCCGGAGATGAAAATCGCCGGGCAATAACACCTGTTTGCTTAAATAATAAAAAGGAAGTGAGCAATGCGTAAAAAACTGTTAGCGATGCTGGCTGTCTCTGCTTTTGCGCTCGGTTCAGCATCGGCCTTCGCCGACCTGGGCGAAGACATGGACACTCTGGCAGAAAACCTGCAAGTGGTACAGAAGACCTCCGACGCCGGCGAGCTGAAAGCGGCGCTGAATAAGATGCGTACCGCCGCGGTCGATGCCCAGAAAGAAACCCCGCCGAAGCTGGAAGGCAAAGCGGCCGACAGCGCTGAGATGAAAGATTACCGTCATGGTCTGGATATTCTGATCGGCCAGATCGACGGTGCGCTGAAGCTGGCGAACGAAGGCAAGGTGAAAGAGGCGCAGGCCGCCGCGGAGGAGTTTAAAACCACCCGCAACACCTACCATAAGAAGTACCGCTAATCGTTCTTTTCGGGAGGCATCAGCCGATGCCTCCCGCCTGTAATCCTACCGATATCACACTTTTCCTCTCTCTTTTTCCGGCCTTTCCTCTGCCGCGGGCGGCTCAGTCACGCTCATTGTTGTGATACGTCTCACGCCATAGCGCCTGTTTTGATATTTTTCCGATGAATATGTGGGGTCGATCACGCCTGCCGTCTCCCTTTCCACTTCGAAGTGGAAAACAACTCGCTACAAACTCCTTCCCCCCGGCGCTACTTTGATTCCCAGAGACATCAGCGGGGTATCAGAAGTGAATAACGGAGCGGTAACACACGACGAAGGGGAGCAGGCAGCGCAGACCGAACGCCTGGCTGACAAGATGCTGCAGCAGGTTTTTGCCCTGTTAAACCGTCACGGCATCGTCCCTAACGACGTTCAGGAGCAAATGCTGACTTCCCACGTGCGGGCCATGGCCCACCGGTCAATCAGCGGTGAACCGCTGCCGGAAGTGGATGCCAGCCTGTTCGAAGAGATTTCACCAGATTCAATGATGCTGGCCCGCGAAGTGGTCGCGCAGTTTGGCAACTTGCCTGATGAAGAGGCCTGGCTGCTGTCCGTCCATTTCGAAGTCGCAAAAGAAAACCTGTAAGGAGCAAAACATGGAACAAATCACCGTTGTTATTGGCGACCGCCTGGGCAAAGGACAAAAAGTCGCTGCAGGCGCTGAGAAAGCGGGCGCACGTGCTGTGGTCGTCCCTGGCGTTGCTGCCGATATGAAACTGGGCGACATGATGAAAGCGGAAAACGCCACCTTCGGCATCTCCTTCTGCGGCAGCGGCGGCGCCGGGGCCATCACCGCGCAGACCAAATACGGCTACAAAGCGAAATATGGCATGCGTTCCGTTGAAGAGGGCGTCACCGCCATTAACGAAGGCTGCAACGTGCTGGGCTTCGGCTTTATGGATAAAGAAGAGCTGGGCGAGCGCCTGGTTGAAGCCTGGAAAAAGAAATACGGCGCATAAGTATGAAAGAGCAATTCACCACCACGGTGAGGGTTGCCGGCAAAGGCGAAAGCAAATCACGGGCCTTCGCCGATGCCCTGAACCATGTGCAGGCTGCGGTGATGAAAACGTCATCGCACATTCTGCTGCGTATTGAGCCACAGGACGTGACGGTTGTTCATGCGCGCGAAGCGGTACGAAAAGAGGCCTTTCTGTTCTTCTTTTTGCGCCGTGAACGACGGACTTACAGCGTGGAGCTGGACGTCACCGTCAACGTGACCGCCATCGATCTCGATAAAGTGGCTTTCGTCACGCAAACCTGATTGTTAGCAAAGGGTCTAACTATGTTCCTGATAATTTTAATAAAATCGCTCATTATCGGCGGCCTGGTCGGCGTCGGCGTGGGCGCCGGAGCGGCACGCATGTTTCACGCCCCCACCACGCAGGGGATGGGGGCGTTTCGTACCCTGGGCGAGCTTAACTCCTGTGAAGGCGATCCGGCCTCTCACTTCTCCTTTGGCCTTGGCTTCTTCTTTAACGCCTGGGCCTCTTCCGTTGCAGCAGGTTCCTTCACCCAGGACGTCGACCACCGCATTATCCCTAACTGGGGCGCGGCGGCGCTGATGCTAAAAAATCGTAACGTTGGCGAAACCCTGCACGATCCGAAAAGAATGGCGATTGCCTGCGGCATCATCGGCATGATCGTCGTCGCCTTCCTTAACCTGACCGCCTCTTCCGTACCGGAAGCGCTGCAGGTCACCGCGGTTAAGGTGCTGGTGCCGGCGGCAAACCTGCTGGTGAATACCGTGATGCCGGTGATCTTCTGGCTGGCGGCTATCGATGCCGGTAAGAAATCAGGCTTCTGGGCGACGATTTTCGGCGGCGCGGCGCAGCTGATTATGGGGAACGCCGTACCGGGTCTGGTACTGGGTATTCTGATCGGTAAAGGGGTAGAGGAGAGCGGCTGGAACCGGGTAACCAAAGTGATGATGATCGCCATTGTCGCGCTGTTTGTCCTCAGCGGCTTCTTCCGCGGCTTCGACATGAAGATGCTCGAATCCTTCCATCTGACCGTGCCGAACTGGCTGGACATGATCCACAACTCACTCAGCGGCAAGTAACGGGAGCCTGATAATGGAACAGAATAAAGGTTTTTGGTATGCCGACTGGTCGTTCCCGATCTTTGTTGGCCTGCTCTCCTCCGGCGTCTTCGCCGGGACGCACATGTACTATCTGTACGGCATCGGCGCCTTTAACGAAGTGGCCTTCGTGGCGATGTTGAAGGCAGGGATTGATACCGGCGCGTACGGCGCGGTGGCGGCATTCGGCGCCAGCTTCCTGTTCGCCCGCATTATCGAAGGGTCGCTGGTGGGGATTCTGGATATCGGCGGTGCCATTCAAACCGGTATTGGCCTCGGCGTTCCGGCGCTGCTGCTCGGCGCGGGCTTTGTCTTCCCGGTGGCGAACTTCGCCGCGTCGCTGGTCACCGGCCTGGTCCTTGGTCTGGCAGTGGGTTACATCATCATTCTGGCGCGTAAGTTCACCATCAACCAGAGCGATTCCACCTACGGTGCCGACGTAATGATGGGGGCCGGTAACGCCTCTGGCCGCTTCCTTGGCCCCTTGATCATCCTCAGCGCGATGACCGCCTCGATTCCTATCGGGATTGGCTCGCTGGTTGGCGCACTGCTGTTCTACATCTGGCAGAAACCGATCACCGGCGGCGCCATCCTCGGCGCGATGATCCTCGGCTCCATCTTCCCGGTGGCGATTAGCTAGCCGCCTGATGGCGCTGCGCTTATCAGGCCTACACGTCAGCGCGATTGGTAGGCCGATGACCTCGCCATCCGTACACTCTTTTCATCAGGAGATAGCTATGTTTGATTTACTCCTGCGCCGTGCGCGCCTCGTCGACGATACCCTGACTGATATCGCCATCCAGGACGGGAAAATCGCGGCGCTGGGCGAGATTAGCGCGCCCTCCCGCAAAACCATCGATTTGCACGGCAACAGCTACGTTAGCGCCGGCTGGATTGACTCCCATGTTCACTGCTACCCGAATTCACCGATTTATCACGATGAGCCGGATAGCGTGGGTATCGCCACCGGCGTCACCACCGTGATTGATGCCGGCAGCACCGGTGCCGACGACGTTGACGATTTCTATCAGCTGACCCGCAAAGCGGCGACGGAAGTTTATGCGCTGCTCAATATCTCCCGCGTCGGGCTGATTGCGCAGAACGAACTGGCCAATATGGCCAATATCGACGCCGAGGCGGTGAAGCAGGCGGTGCAGCGTCATCCTGATTTTATCGTCGGCCTGAAAGCGCGGATGAGCAGCAGCGTGGTGGGCGAAAACGGCATTACGCCGCTGGCGCGCGCCAAGACCATTCAGCAGCAAAACGGCGATCTTCCGCTGATGGTGCACATCGGCAATAACCCGCCGAACCTCGATGAAATCGCCGACCTGCTGAGCCGCGGCGACATCATTACTCACTGCTATAACGGCAAGCCGAACCGCATTCTGAATCCCGCCGGCGAACTGCGTAGCTCGATTATTCGCGCTCTGCAGCGCGGCGTGCGCCTCGACGTCGGGCACGGCACCGCCAGCTTCAGCTTTGAAGTGGCGCGGCGGGCGATTGCGCTGGGCATTCTGCCGCACACCATCAGCTCCGACATTTACTGCCGCAACCGTATCGACGGCCCGGTGCGCTCGCTGGCGCTGGTGATGTCGAAATTCCTCGCCATCGGCATGACCCTGCCGCAGGTAGTTGACTGCGTGACCGTCAGCGCCGCCGAGGGGCTGCGCCTGTCGCGTAAAGGGCGGCTGGAAGTGGGCTTCGACGCCGATTTAACGCTATTTCGCCTGGAGCACCGGCCCACGCTGCTGGTGGATGCCGAAAAAGAGAGCCTCCAGGCTGACAACATTCTGGTGCCGCTGGCCGCGATCCGCGCGGGCAAAGGCTATCTGACCGAACAAGGGAGCGCGGAACATGCCTTCGATTTTTGAGAAATACCATTTAAAACAGGTGATTAATACTTCTGGCCGGATGACGGCGCTGGGCGTTTCCACGCCGCGCCCGGAAGTGGTGGAAGCCGCGATGGCCGGTATGAACCAGTACTTTGAAATGAAAGACCTGGTGAATAAAACCGGCGAGTACATTGCCAGGCTGCTGGATGTGGAAGGGGCGACCGTTGTCTCCTGCGCCTCCGCGGGGATTGCCCAGTCGGTGGCGGCGGTGCTGGTGAAAGATAGCGACTGGCTGCTGGAGAACCTGCACGTCACGCCGATAGAGAATAACGAAATCGTCATGCCGAAGGGCCACAACGTCAACTTCGGCGCGCCGGTCGGCACCATGGTGGCGCTGGGCGGCGGTAAGCTGGTGGAAGCGGGCTACGCCAACGAATGTTCCGCCGATCAGTTGGCGGCGGCAATCACCCCGCGCACCGCGGCGATCCTGTATATCAAATCCCACCACTGCGTGCAGAAAAGCATGCTCAACGTAGCGCAGGCCGCGGGAGTCGCGCGTCAGCATGGCTTGCCGCTGATCGTCGATGCGGCGGCGGAAGAAGATCTGCAGTGCTACTACCGCATGGGCGCCGACCTGGTGATCTACAGCGGCGCGAAAGCCATTGAAGGGCCGACCAGCGGGCTGGTGATCGGCAAAACGCAGTACGTCGAGTGGGTTAAACGCCAGTCGATGGGGATTGGCCGGGCGATGAAAGTGGGTAAAGAGGGCATTCTCGGCCTGACCTGCGCCATTGAACACTACCTGACGGCGAGCAAAGAGAGCGGTCAGCAGATGGTGGCGAAGATGACGCCGTTTATCGAACAGCTCAACACGCTTAATGGCGTGACCGCCCGGGTGGTGTGGGATAGCGCGGGTCGCGATATCGCCCGCGCCGAAATCAAATTCAACGAAGCGGTGACCGGCGTGAAGACCGGCGATCTGGTTAACGCGCTGAAGCAGGGCGAATACGCCATTTACTTCCGCGGCTACAAAGCTAACGAAGGCATTATCGAAGCCGATGTCCGCAGCGTGAACGCGGAGCAGCTGGCGGTGGTCGCCCGCCGCATCGCGGAAGTGCTAAACAAGGAGAAACAAGCATGAAACTGACCCCAAACTTTTACCGTGACCGCGTGTGCCTGAACGTCCTGGCGGGCAGCAAAGACAACGCCCGCGAAATTTACGACGCGGCGGAAGGTCACGTCCTGGTCGGCGTGCTCTCCAAAAACTATCCGGACGTCGCCAGCGCGGTGGCCGATATGCGTGACTACGCGAAGCTGATCGATAACGCGCTCTCCGTCGGGCTGGGCGCAGGCGATCCAAACCAGTCGGCGATGGTGAGCGAGATTTCGCGCCAGGTGCAGCCGCAGCACGTCAACCAGGTCTTCACCGGCGTGGCCACCAGCCGCGCGCTGCTCGGGCAGAACGAGACCGTGGTGAATGGCCTGGTGTCGCCCACCGGTACGCCGGGAATGGTGAAGATCTCAACCGGCCCGCTGAGTAGCGGCGCGGCGGATGGCATTGTGCCGCTGGAAACCGCCATCGCGCTGCTGAAAGACATGGGCGGCAGCTCCATCAAATACTTCCCGATGGGCGGCCTGAAGCACCGCGCCGAATTCGAAGCTGTGGCGAAAGCCTGCGCCGCGCACGATTTCTGGCTTGAGCCGACCGGCGGTATCGATCTGGACAACTACAGCGAGATCCTGAAAATCGCCCTCGATGCCGGGGTGAGCAAAATCATCCCGCATATCTACAGCTCGATTATCGATAAAGCCAGCGGCAACACCCGCCCGGCCGATGTGCGCCAGCTGCTGGAGATGACCAAACAGTTAGTGAAGTAGTGCCATTGTCCCTCACCCTAACCCTCTCCCGGAGGGAGAGGGGACCATCCGGTTTTCTCCCTCAGAGAGAGGGGACCGTCTGGTTTTCTCCCTCTCCCCTTGGGAGAGGGGCGGGGTGAGGGGAAACATCCCCCACCGAACCATCAAGGAGTTGCTATGCCTGTCGCTCGTCATCTGCTTGTCGCTTCACTGTCCCTGTTTGCCGCCGCCGCGGGCGCCGCGCAAACCCACTATGCCTGGGTAGGTACCTATAACCCCAATGGCGAAGGTCTGTACCGCTTTACCGTCAATGCCAACACCGGTGCGCTGCATGACAAGGCGCTGGTGAGCGCGTTGCCAAACGTCGCGCAGCTGACCGTGTCGCGCGATGGCAAAACGCTGTATGCCGCCAGTGAAGTCGAAAAAGGCGTCGTGCAGGCGTGGCGCATTGAGAAGAATGGCGAGTTGACCGCACTCAGCCAGGTTGCTTCCGGCGGCGCCGGGCCGGTGTATCTCTCCCTGACGCCGGATGGTAAACATCTGCTGGTGGCCAACTACGTCAGCGGGAGTATCGCCGTGCTACCGGTGAAAGAAGATGGTAGCCTGGGCGAGGCAGTGGACAAGCATCAGGATGAAGGCCCGGCAGGCGCCGAACGCCCGGCGGCTGCCGTCGAGGGCAGTTTCGCCATCAGCGATCACAATGGCCCGCACGCCCATATGATCGCCGCCGATCCCAGCGGGAAATTTGTTTACTCCACCGATCTGGGGCTGGATCGGATCTATCAGTACCGGCTGGATAGCGCCAGCGGCAAGCTGACGCCGAACGATCCGCCGTTCATCGCCGCTTCGTCGCCGGGAGCCGGCCCACGCCACTTCGTCTTTACGCCAAAGGGCGACGGCCTGTGGCTGATCAACGAAGAAGCGTCGACGCTGACTTTCTATCATCTGGATAAGCAAAGCGGCCTGCTGCGCGAAGGCAAAACCGTCTCCGCGCTGCCGAAAGAGTATAAGGGTACCAGCTTTGCCGCCGGCCTGGCGCTGAGCAACGACGGCAAGCAGCTGTACGTTGCCAACCGCCTGCACAACAGCATCGCCCACTTTAGCGTGCTGGCGGATGGCCGCCTGAGCCACCAGGAAGATATCTGGACGCGTGGGGATTACCCCCGTACGCTGACCCTGGATAATCAGGGGCAGTGGCTGTACGTCATGAACCAGCGTAGCGATAATATTACCCGTTTTAGCGTGGCGCCGAAGGATGGCAAATTAACCTTTGCCCCTGACTACACGCCGGTCGGTAGCCCATCGCAGATGGTGATATCCGCCCAACCCTGAGCCGTAATTACAAGGAACTGACATGCGATTTCCCAACCAACGCTTAGCGCAACTCTTCACCCTGCTGCGGAATGAAACGCTGCCGCAGGATGAGCTGGCGCAACGCCTGTCGGTTTCCACTCGTACTGTGCGCGCCGATATTACTGCACTGAATGCGCTACTGGCGCAGTATGGCGCGCAGTTTACGCTCAACCGCGGCAGCGGTTATCAACTGAAAATTGACGATCCGTCGCGCTTTCAGACGCTGGAGGCGACCGCGCCGAAGACGCAGCATGTGCCGCGAACCGCCCAGGACCGCATCACATTCCTGCTGGTGCGCTTCCTGACGTCGGCGTTCTCCATCAAGCTGGAAGACCTGGCGGATGAGTGGTTCGTCAGCCGCGCGACGCTGCAAAATGATATGGTCGAGGTGCGCGAGCGCTTCCAGCGCTATCAGCTCACCCTTGAAACCCGCCCGCGCCACGGCATGAAGTTGTTCGGCAGCGAAGTGTCGATTCGCGCCTGCCTGACCGATCTGCTGTGGGAGTTAACCCAGCAGGACGGTATCAATCCGCTGATCGGCGCCGAGGCGCTGGAGGCGGAAGTGCCTGCGCTGCTGGAGCCGATGCTGCAGGAGACGCTCACCCGGCACCATATTCGCCTCACCGATGTCGGTGAGCGCTTTATCTGCCTGTACGGCGCGGTCGTGGTACGCCGCGTCAGCGAAGGCTATCCGCTGGCCGACTTCAGCGCCGAAGATGTGGCGCAAAACGTCCGTGACGCCGCGCGTGATTTGGCGGGAGAGCTACAGCGGCTGGCCGGAAAGCCCTTCTCGCCTGCCGAAGAAGAGTGGCTGTGCGTGCATCTCGCCGCCCGCCAGGTGCAGGACGTCGATCCGGAAACCATCAGCGCCGACGACGACGAAGCGCTGGTCAATTACATTCTGCGCTACATCAACAGCCAGTATAACTACAACCTGCTGGACGACGCCCAGCTGCACGCCGATCTGCTGACCCACATTAAGACCATGATCACCCGCGTGCGCTACCAGATCATGATCCCCAATCCGCTGCTGGATAACATCAAACAGCACTACCCGATGGCCTGGGATATGACCCTCGCCGCGGTCTCCAGCTGGGGGAAGTACACGCCTTATACCATCAGCGAAAACGAAATTGGCTTCCTGGTGCTACATATCGGCGTCGGGCTGGAGCGCCATTACAACATCGGCTACCAGCGTCAACCGCAGGTGTTGCTGGTGTGCGATACCAGCAATGCGATGGTGCGGATGATCGAAGCGATCCTGCAGCGCAAATATCCGCAGCTGGAGATCGCCGCCACGATTTCCCAGCGCGAGTACGAACAGCGGGAAGCGATCGAGGCGGATTTTGTTATCTCCACGGTGCGCATCAGCGAAAAAGACAAACCAGTGGTGACCATCGCGCCGTTTCCCACCGACTATCAGCTGGATCAGATTGGCAAGCTGGTGCTGGTGGACCGTACCCGTCCGTGGATGCTGAATAAGTACTTCGATGCCGCCCACTTCCGGGTGGTCGATAAGCCGATGGATCAGCAAACGCTGTTCGCTGAGCTGTGCCAGCAACTGCTGGAGGAAGGCTTTGTTGACGCCGAGTTTCATGCTTCGGTGGTCGAGCGTGAGGCGATTGTCAGCACCATGCTCGGCGATGGCATTGCGCTGCCGCACTCCCTGGGGCTGCTGGCCAAAAAGACGGTGGTGTATACCGTTATCGCCCCGCAGGGCATCGCCTGGGGCGACGAAACCGCCCATATCATTTTCCTGCTCGCCATCAGCAAGCGCGAGTACGAAGAGGCGATGGCGATCTACGATATTTTCGTGACTTTCCTGCGCGAGCGCGCCATGAGCCGCCTCGCCGCGACCCGCAGCTTCGATGAGTTTAAAACGGTGGCGATGGAATGCGTCAGCCGGTTTTGAGAGGCGTTTTCCAGATTCGAATGTAATTCAAATGTAATGCTATACTGCATTACAAAATTCCCCTTTCTGGAGGCATAATGGCCACGCTCAATGTTCGACTGGACGATAAACTCAAAAAAGAGGCTTATGCCGTGCTGGAGAAACTCGATATGACACCAACGGAGGCGGTACGCCTGCTGTTTCAATACATTGCGGAAAATGGCCGCATGCCGGTGAAAAGTATGACCATCAGTGATGGCGAAGCGGCGTTATTACGCACCGTTCGCGAACGGCTGGAAAACCCACGGCCGGGGGTTAAGGTGAGTCTGGATGACCTATGAACTGGAGTTTGATCCACGAGCCTGGCGCGAATGGCAATTGAGAGAAAGCGGCCGTTTATCATCAGGCGACTAAACGGCTCTAAACGCTATCGCAAATGATGTACCACCTGGTTGCTGCTGCCGCGCCAGATCAGCGCCGGGTCTTTTAAATCCTGCACAAACTTACCGTCGACCAGCACGTTGATCAGGTTCACTACCTGCATCTGCGCCTCATTCAGCTCATCCAGTTTATAGCCGGTCCAGACCCAGATATCTTTGCCGGGGCATTCGGCGCGCACGCGCTGAACCAGTTTGAGGATCTCCGCGATGTTTTGCGGATGCAGCGGATCGCCGCCGGAGAGTGAAATCCCCTGGCGCTTGATGCGGGTATCGTTGAGGTCGGCAATGATGCGGTCGGCCATCTCGGTGGTAAACGGCATACCGGAGTTCACCCGCCAGGTGCTTTTGTTGTAGCAGCCGGGGCACTCGTGGACGCAGCCGGAGACAAACAGGGTGCAGCGGGTGCCGGGGCCGTTGACGATATCTACCGGGTAGTACTGATGGTAATTCATTTTTCGCTTCTCAATTAACGCCATAGCCGCGTTGGCTGCGCTCGCTCACCCCAGTCACGTACTGAATGTACGCTCCCGGGGATTCCCTCGTTTGCCGCCTTGCTCTGACGCTAATTGCTTTGCGAAAACGAAGGAATGCGGACATTTCCCGGGTCGCGGCGTTCCGCCTTACCCGGGCTACCGGACGGTGCAAAACAGTAGCCCGGATAAGGCGCTGCGCGCCGCTATCCGGGAAAAGCGCATTGGTATTTAACCGATCTGCCCATTGCCCAGGTGCTTAACGCGGCGCTTCACTTCTTCCTGCTTGCCGGCGTTGAACGGACGCGCGTCCGGGCTGCCGAGATAACCGCATACCCGACGAGTAACCGACACGCGGGCAGCGTCGTGGTTACCGCATTTCGGGCAGGTAAAGCCCTTGCTGGTGCACTCGAACTCGCCGGTGAAACCGCACTCGTAGCATTCATCGATCGGCGTATTGGTCCCGTAGTACGGCACGTGTTCATAGCTGTAATCCCACACGTCTTCCAGCGCCTTCAGGTTGTGCTGGATGTTCGGGTACTCGCCGTAGCAAATGAAGCCGCCGTTGGCCAGCGGCGGGTACGGCGCTTCGAAATCGATCTTGTCGTACGGGTTGACCTTCTTCTCGACGTCAAGGTGGAAGCTGTTGGTGTAGTAACCTTTATCGGTCACGCCCTCCACCACACCAAACTCGGCGGTGTCGAGACGGCAGAAGCGGTCGCACAGGTTTTCGCTCGGCGTGCTGTACAGGCTAAAGCCGTAGCCGGTCTCTTCCTTCCACAAATCGACGGCGTCGCGCAGGCGCTGGACGATGGCTACACCTTTCTCACGCAGCGCTTTGCTGTCGTACATATGTTGATTGCCGTACAGCGCATTGATGGTCTCATGGATACCGATATAGCCCAGTGAAATGGACGCGCGGCCGTTTTTGAAGATCTCGGAGACATCATCGTCGGCTTTCAGCCGCACGCCGCAGGCCCCTTCCATATACAGGATCGGCGCCACGCGGGCCTTCACTCCTTCCAGACGGGCAATACGGGTCATCAGCGCTTTGCGCGCCAGCTGCAGGCGCTCGTCCAGCAGCGCCCAGAAGGCGGCTTCGTCGCCTTTCGCTTCCAGGGCGATACGCGGCAGGTTGAGGCTAATCACGCCGAGGTTATTGCGGCCGTCATGCACCTGCTCGCCGTTCTCGTTTTCCCACACCCCGAGGAAGCTGCGGCAGCCCATCGGCGTTTTAAATGACCCGGTGACTTTCACCACCTGATCGTAGTTGAGGATATCCGGGTACATGCGCTTGCTGGCGCATTCCAGTGCCAGTTGCTTGATGTCGTAGTTCGGATCGCCGAACTTATGGTTCAGGCCGTCGCGAATGGCGAAGACCAGTTTCGGGAATACCGCGGTTTTGCGGTTTTTACCGAGGCCGGCGATACGGTTACGCAGAATCGACTGCTGGATCAGGCGCGATTCCCAGCGGGTGCCGAGGCCGAAGCCAAAGGTGACGAACGGCGTCTGGCCGTTGGCGGTATGCAGCGTATTCACTTCATATTCCAGCGACTGGAAGGCGTCGTAGCACTCTTTTTCGGTACGGGAGCGGGCATAGCCTTCGGCATCCGGGATCTGCCACTCTTCGGCGATTTTGCGATGCTTTTTGAAGCTCTCGGTGACGAACGGCGCCAGCACTTCATCGATACGGTTGATGGTGGTGCCGCCATAAATATGGCTGGCGACCTGGGCGATGATCTGCGCCGTCACCGCGGTGGCGGTAGAGATAGACTTCGGCGGCTCGATCTCCGCGTTGCCCATCTTAAAGCCCTGGGTCAGCATCCCTTTCAGGTCGATCAGCATGCAGTTGAACATCGGGAAGAAGGGCGAGTAATCGAGGTCGTGATAGTGGATCATGCCGCGCTCGTGGGCCATCACCACATCGTGGGGCAGCAGGTGCTGCCGCGCATAGTGCTTGGCGACGATACCGGCCAGCAGGTCGCGCTGGGTCGGGATGACTTTGCTATCCTTGTTGGCATTTTCGTTGAGCAGCGCGGAGTTGGTCTGCTCGACGAGGCCGCGGATCTCCTGATTGAGGCGGCCGCGCTTCTCGCGCTGGCTATCGCGGTCATGGCGATACTCAATGTAGGCGCGCGCCAGCTGCTTATAGGGGCCGGACATCAGCTGGTTTTCTACCGCAGTCTGGATCTCGTTGATGTCGACCTGGGCGCGGCCCTGCATTTGCTGGCTAACGACTTCTGCGACGGTGGCGCAATAGTCTGCGTCATCGACTCCCGCTGCTTTAGCTGCACGTAGAATTGCTTCCTGAATGCGCTCTGACTTGAACGGCACTTTACAGCCATCACGTTTCATCACATGCGGTGTCATGATCACTCCATATATAGAACAGGTTATCCACAGAGGCGGAGGTTATTCCAAAGACGCGCCACACTACGGCTAGTGCCGTTTGCCTTCAGATCCGGCCCGTTTTATCCACATCTCATCACCGCCAGACATCGACAAGATATGGTGACATAATAGACGATTAATACAACATGTAGGGCCGGGACGCATTTTAAGTTCTATATGTAGTGATTTGCATCAAAGATGTTTGCGATTTTATTGACCCAGAACAAGGTAAAAAGGTGAGAGTACGGATGATGGGCGCTGGCACGAAATGTAAATTTATCTGGCTGGAAAATAAGCAAAAATGCCTGGCATCCACCTCCGATGCCAGGCATTACGCTCCGGTTTCTGTCGGGCAAAAAGTACCTTACGCCTGCAGCCACCATACGGCTTCGAACGGCCGCAGCGTCAGACCGGTCGGGCGGGGCGTGGTTTCGGCATAGTTGCTGATGATCATCTTCCAGTCGCCCTGGGCTTCCTCTGGCTGCCAGGTCTGCAGGTCGCGGCTCAGGTTGGCGGCCACCACCAGCGTTTGCCCCTGCCACTGGCGGCGATAACACCACAGCGATGGATGGTCCGGCAGCAGATCCTGATAATCCCCCCAGGTCAGCACCGGCGTGGTTTTGCGCAGCGTAATCAGCTGCTGATAGGCATAAAACACCGAATCGGGGTCCGCCAGCGCCGCCTCGACGTTAATCTCCCGGTAGTTATCGCCAAGGCCGATCCACGGCTCACCGTCGCTAAAGCCGCCGTTCTCGCCGGCGTGCCATGGCATCGGCGTGCGGCTGTTGTCGCGCGACTTACTGGCGAGGATTGCCAGCAGTTCGTCCGGGCTTTGCCCCTGCGCTGCGCGTTCGATAAACATATTGTGGCTTTCGACGTCGCGATAGTCGCTGATGTTGCTAAAGTGCGGGTTGGTCATGCCGATCTCTTCGCCCTGATAGATATAGGGTGTGCCCTGCATGCCGTGCAGCACCATCGCCAGCATCTTTGCCGCCGGTACCCGATACTCACCTTCGTCGCCAAAGCGCGACACGATGCGCGGCTGATCGTGGTTACACCAGAACAGCGCGTTCCACGCCCGATTGTGCATCCCCTGCTGCCAGTGGCGGAACAGCGCTTTCAGCGCCACATAATCCGGGCGGGCGAGGGTCCATTTTTCGCCGCCGGGATAATCGACCTTTAAATGGTGGAAGTTAAAGGTCATCGACAGCTCGCGGCCGTCCAGCGCGGCGTACTGCTGGCAGTGCTCCAGCGAGGTGGAGGACATTTCGCCGACGGTCATCAGGTTACGGGGAGTAAAGACATCGCGGCTCATCTCCTGCAGGAATTCATGCACCCGCGGGCCGTCAGTGTAGAAGCGGCGGCCATCACCGTCCGCATCGCAGGGGAAGGTCTGGTCTTTCGAGATCAGGTTCACCACGTCCAGGCGCAGACCGTCGACGCCGCGGTCGGCCCAGAATTCACAGACCTTTTTCAGCTCGGCGCGCACCGCCGGGTTCTCCCAGTTGAGATCCGCCTGCTCAATGGCGAACAGGTGCAGATAATACTGTCCGCTGTCGGCATGCCACTGCCAGGCGTTACCGCCAAACTTGGAGCGCCAGTTGTTCGGCAGCGCGTCCGGTTCGCCGTCGCGCCAGATATAGAACTGACGGTAGGGACTCTCCTTATTCAGCGACTGACGGAACCATTCGTGTTCGGTCGACGTGTGGTTCAGCACCATATCCAGCACGATGCGGATGCCGCGGGCCTTCGCTTCCGCCACCAGGGCGTCAAAATCGGCCATCGTGCCGTAGGAGGGATCGATAGCGGTGTAGTTCGCCACATCGTAGCCGTTGTCTACCTGCGGCGAGACGTAGAACGGCGTTAGCCAGATAGCGTCGACGCCGAGCTTTTGCAGGTAGTCGAGACGGGCGGTAACGCCGCGCAGATCGCCGGTACCGCTGCCGGTGGTATCCTGAAAACTCTTCGGATAGATTTGATAAATAACGCCGTTTTGCCACCAGTGGGGAAGATGATTCATAGTGCTTTCCTGCTGCAACGAGGGGCGCCAAAGGCGCCCCGAAAGAAGAAGTTAGACAATCTGCAAGGTGCCCTGACGGTACTTGCGCTGATACACCACGGTGGTCAGGATAATCGGCACCACCACCGCGATAGCCATCGCCATGGCGTACACCTGCCAGTAGGTTGGCTGGATGGAGAGGATGCCCGGCAGGCCGCCGACACCGATGCCGTTCGCCAGCACGCCGTTCAGGCCGCACAGCAGGCCAGCGAGGCCGGATCCGATCATCGCGCACAGCATCGGGAAGCGGTATTTCAGGTTGATACCGTACATCGCCGGTTCGGTAACCCCGAGGTAAGCAGAGATTGCCGCCGGCACCGAGATTTCGCGTTCATTCTGTTTACGGCTGGCAATAATAATGCCGACCACCGCCGATGCCTGGGCAATGTTGGATAGCGCAATCAGTGGCCACACCGGGGTGCCGCCCATGCTCTGTACCATCTGCATATCGATAGCAAGAGTGGTCTGATGTACGCCGGTTATTACCAGCGGCGCATACAGGAAGCCGAACAGCGCGGCGCCGATCGGCGCGAAGCTGCCGGTTAACAAATGGCGCACCGCGAAGGCCACGCCATCGCCGATCAGGCGGCCAAACGGGCCGATAACCGCATGGGCAAGGAACACCGCCAGAATCAGCGAGCACACCGGCACCACCACCAGATAGAGGTAGTCAGGCACGATGCGCTTGAGGCGCGTCTCGATAAAGCCCAGCGTCAGGCCCGCCAGCAGGGCCGGGATCACCTGCGCCTGGTAGCCGACTTTGGCAATGGTAAACAGGCCGAAGTTCCACACCTCCGGCACCTGCTGGCCGAGGAGATAGGCGTTCATCAGCTGCGGGGAAACCAGGGTGACGCCAAGGACGATCCCGAGGATCGGCGTGCCGCCCATCTTCTTCACCGCTGACCAGCAGATCCCCACCGGCAGATAGAAGAAGATCGCTTCGCCAATCAGCCACAGGAAGTCATAGATGGTTTTCAGCGACGGGTGCATCTGAGCCAGCGTCTGGCCGTTGCTCATGGGTAAGTCGCCGATGACGTTACGGAAACCGAGGATCAGACCGCCACTGATTAGCGCAGGAAGCAGCGGGAAGAAGATCTCGGCAAAGTGCGAGATCAACTGCTCATGCCACTTCATATTTTGCCGCGCGGCCTGCTTGACCTGCTCTTTATCGGCGGAGGTCTGGCCGGTGGTAGCCAGCAGGGCCTTGTAGTAATCGCCCACCTCGGTGCCGATGACCACCTGGAACTGACCGGCGTTAGTGAAGCATCCCTTCACCATGCGCAGCTGTTCAATCTCTTTTGGTTTGGCGATGGCCGGGTCGTTCAGCACAAAGCGCAAACGGGTAATACAGTGGCTGACGGTGGCGATGTTGCCGCGCCCGCCCACCAGTTCGATCAGTTTATCGATGTCCTGCTGGTTTACTTTGCTCATGATGAAGCCTCAAAAACAGAGGGGAGAGATGCCGTTTTTACCTTGAGGGCATCCTAACCGTTTCGCTTGATTTGCAAAATGGGAACGTTCCCGAAACCCGGCGACGATCACATAAATCGTCCGAACGAGATTAATTCAGGGCGGCGGGAATCACGATCTGGCGGGGATCGACGCTACCGGCGATCTGCTCGATCAACTGCCGGGCGGCCCGGCGTCCGGACTCGGCATAGCCGGGATCGACGGTCAAGATTTCCGGGTGGAGAAACTTCATCAGCGGCGTGCTGCCGACGCTGGCGAGCTGCAGCGCAGCGCGGCCCTGCTGCTGGAGGTACTTGCTGGCGCCGAGGGCGAGGGTATCCGTCGCGCAGACCAGGGCGCTGGTTTCGGCCGTCAGCACGCTGGCGACGGTGTCATACCCCTGTTTCATGCCCAAGCCCGGCAGAGCGGCGGTGGGCGTCAGGCAATGCTTTTTACAGAAAGCGAGGTAGGCGAGATGGCGGCGTTCGCCGGTGGTGACGTCGCTGTGCGGTACGCCAAGAAAACTGATGTGGCGATGTCCGCGATCGTAGAGCCGCTGCATCAGCAGCGTGATGGCGCCTTCGTCGTCATAGCACACCGAGGCGAAACCGGGGGCATCGCGGGCCATCAGCACCAGCGTATCGCGCCAGGGGGCGAGCATCGCCTCATCAATGCCGGTAAAACCAAACAGCACCACGCCGTCAATATTACGCCGGGCGAGCATGCCGAGATGTTCTTCCACCAGTCCCGGGGAGAACTGGCTCTCCATCATAATCGGATCGTAACCCTGCTCGTAAAAGGCGGGCAGCATGGTCTGCACGGCAAGGTTTTCCGACAGGGAATCCAGACGGGTGACGATAATCGCCACCACTTTATCGCTCTGGCCGCGCATGGCGCGGGCGGAGCGGGAGGGGGAGAAACCGTGCTGCTGCATCACCGCTTCGACGCGCTCGCGGGTCCGTTCGCTGACCCCGCTCTCGTTGTTAAGGACGCGGGATACCGTCGATTTTCCTACGCCGCTTAAACGCGCGATATCTTTGATGGTCAGCCGGTTCTGCATGCGGAATTCTCGTCAGGGTTGGTAGAAGTGAGCCTAATGCTACTCAACCAAACCGCAATGAGCAAAGTCTGGTTTACGTTCGGTTTAGTTGCGCGGGCTTATCATCGCCATAAATGCCACACATGTCTCAACGAGCGCGCTATAATCCGCGCCGTTTATATTCACTTACCGGAGAATTTATGGACCCCGATCCCACTCCTCACCCTCGATGGAGCAACCTTTCTTTCCGGTAAGCCTGTTTAACACTGCTTTACCGGAAAGCGTAAAGCAGTGACGTCCTTGATGTCCCTGCCATAAAAATTACATGCCTGACAGGTAGGCTTTGCTACGCCTGTTGGCAACGCTGCGTTCGCTCGCGCGAGCGCGGAGGGACTGTTTATGTTGAAGAATTATACCCGGCAGCTGTTCGTGCAGCTTAGCCGCCATCTGCCACGCCGTTTGGTCCAGCGCGATCCGCTGCCTGATGCCCGTAACCTGAGCAGCGTGCCGATCCCGGACTCGCTCGGCAAGCGCTGCCTGGACGTTGCGGCGATGGATGACCAGGAGATCTGGCGTGCCTTTGACAGCCACCCTGAAGGGCTCAATGAAGGCGAAGTGGCGGCAAAGATCCTCAAACATGGTGACAACCAGATCCCGGCGCAGAAGCCCTCTCCGTGGTGGGTGCATCTGTGGACCTGCTATCGCAACCCGTTCAACCTACTGCTGACGGTGCTCGGCATCGTCTCCTATTCCACCGAAGATCTGTTCGCCGCGGGCGTTATCGCGCTGATGGTCGGCATCTCGACGCTGCTTAACTTCATCCAGGAAGCGCGCTCCACCAAAGCGGCGGATGCGCTAAAGGCGATGGTCAGCAATACCGCCACGGTGCTGCGGGTGGTGAACGAGCAGGGGGAGAGCCGCTGGCTTGAACTGCCTATCGACCAACTGGTGCCAGGAGATATCGTCAAGCTGTCGGCGGGAGATATGATCCCGGCGGACCTGCGCATTATTCAGGCACGCGATCTGTTTGTCGCTCAGGCCTCGCTGACCGGTGAATCGCTGCCGGTAGAGAAAGTCGCGCGCAGCCGCGACCCGCTGCAGCAGAACCCGCTGGAATGCGACACCCTGTGCTTTATGGGGACCAACGTGGTGAGCGGCTCGGCGCAGGCCATCGTCTACGCCACCGGCGGCAACACCTGGTTCGGCCAGCTGGCCGGGCGCGTCAGCGAGCAGGAAAGCGAACCGAACGCTTTCCAGAAGGGCATCAGCCGGGTCAGCATGCTGCTGATCCGCTTTATGCTGGTGATGGCCCCGGTGGTGCTGTTGATTAATGGCTACACCAAAGGCGACTGGTGGGAAGCGGCGCTGTTCGCGCTGTCGGTGGCGGTCGGCCTGACGCCGGAGATGCTGCCGATGATCGTCACCTCGACGCTGGCGCGCGGGGCGGTGAAGCTGTCGAAACAAAAAGTGATCGTCAAACACCTCGACGCCATTCAGAACTTTGGCGCGATGGATATTCTCTGCACCGATAAAACCGGCACCCTGACTCAGGACAAGATCGTGCTGGAGAACCACACCGATGTCTCCGGTAAGTCCAGCGAGAGAGTGCTGCATACCGCCTGGCTCAACAGCCATTACCAGACCGGGCTGAAAAACCTGCTCGATACCGCGGTGCTGGAAGGCGTGGAGCTGGAGGCCGCCCGCGGCCTCGCGGAGCGCTGGCAGAAGGTGGATGAGATCCCGTTCGACTTCGAACGCCGCCGCATGTCGGTGGTGGTAAAAGAGCAGGACGACGCGCATCAGCTGATCTGTAAAGGGGCGTTGCAGGAGATCCTTAACGTCTCGACTCAGGTGCGCTATAACGGCGAAATCGTACCGCTGGACGACACCATGCTGCGCCGCATCCGCCGGGTCACCGATACCCTGAACCGTCAGGGACTGCGGGTGGTGGCGGTGGCAACCAAATACCTGCCGGCGCGCGAGGGCGACTACCAGCGCGCCGATGAATCCGACCTGATCCTCGAAGGCTACATCGCCTTCCTCGATCCGCCGAAAGAGACCACCGCCCCGGCGCTGAAGGCGCTGAAGGCCAGCGGCATCACGGTGAAAATCCTCACCGGCGACAGCGAACTGGTGGCGGCGAAGGTGTGCCATGAAGTGGGGCTGGATGCGGGCGAAGTGGTGATTGGCAGCCAGATTGAAGCCATGAGCGACGATGACCTGGCGGCGCTGGCGAAGCGCACCACTTTGTTTGCGCGTCTGGCGCCGTTGCATAAAGAGCGTATCGTGACGCTGCTGAAACGCGAAGGTCACGTGGTGGGCTTTATGGGCGACGGCATCAACGACGCCCCGGCGTTACGCGCGGCGGATATTGGCATCTCGGTTGATGGCGCGGTGGATATCGCCCGCGAGGCGGCGGATATCATTCTGCTGGAAAAAAGCCTGATGGTGCTGGAGGAGGGGGTGATCGAAGGCCGCCGCACCTTCGCCAACATGCTCAAGTACATCAAAATGACCGCCAGCTCCAACTTCGGTAACGTCTTTAGCGTGCTGGTGGCCAGCGCCTTCCTGCCGTTTCTGCCGATGCTGCCGCTGCACCTGTTGATTCAGAACCTGCTGTACGATGTCTCCCAGGTGGCGATCCCGTTTGATAACGTCGATGATGAACAGATCCGTAAACCGCAGCGCTGGAACCCGGCCGATCTCGGGCGCTTTATGGTCTTCTTCGGACCGATCAGCTCGATTTTCGATATCCTCACCTTCGGCCTGATGTGGTGGGTGTTCCACGCCAATACCGTGGAGATGCAGACTCTGTTCCAGTCCGGCTGGTTTATTGAAGGGCTGCTGTCGCAGACGCTGATTGTGCACATGATCCGCACCCGGCGCATTCCGTTCGTTCAGAGCCGCGCCGCGTGGCCACTTTTCGCTATGACTCTGGTGGTGATGGCCGTGGGCATTGCGCTGCCGTTCTCGCCGCTGGCGGGCTACCTGCAGCTGCAGGCGCTGCCGCTCAGCTACTTCCCGTGGCTGGTGGTGATCCTGGCGGGCTACATGGTGTTGACCCAAACCGTCAAAGGTTTCTACAGCCGTCGCTACGGCTGGCAGTAATGGTTTCGCCCCTTTGCCGTTCGGCAGAGGGGCTTACCGGTATTTCTCTTAAATCTCATCAAGTTGTGAAGTCCGTCATCGCCATGTGTTGACGCAATTTTGTGCGCATGTTAACCCAATGTTTTGCTTTTTTTTGGCCCGTCATAAAAAGGAACATTGATGCTTAACACTGTGCGTTACAGTCTGCTGACCAGCGGAATAGTACTGAGCAGCATGGCGCCTGCCGCCCCGGCCGGCGATCTGCCGCTGATGCCGTGGCCCGCCCATGTGGAGCGCCCACAGGCGCAGGGGGCGCTGGCGCTAAATAATCAGCTAACGCTCAACGTCAGCGGCGACGATTTGGGCGAGGCGGCTAACCGCTGGCGAGAACGCCTTGCGCGGCAAACGGGCTGGACGCTGCAGCCGCAGACGGCGCCGGCGAAAAGCCCAACCATTAACGTTATCGTCAGTAAGAAAGTCCCTTTCCTGCCGCAGCCGGATAGCGACGAAAGCTATCAGCTCGAGGTTAACGCTGAGGGCGCTACCCTGAAAGCGAATACGCGTTTTGGCGCGCTGCGCGGCATGGAAACGTTGCTGCAGCTGGTGCAAAACGGCCCTGACGGCACCACTATTCCTTACGTCACTATTGATGATGCGCCGCGCTTTCCGTGGCGCGGACTGCTGCTGGATTCCGCCCGCCACTTTATGCCGCTGTCGGCGATCAAACGGCAGATTGATGGCATGGCGGCAGCAAAGCTTAACGTGCTGCACTGGCATCTGACCGACGATCAGGGCTGGCGTTTCGCCTCCAGCCGCTATCCGAAGCTGCAGCAGCAGGCAAGCGACGGCCTGTTTTATACCCAGGCGCAGATGAAAGACATTGTGCGCTATGCCGCCGAACGCGGTATTCGCGTGGTGCCGGAAATCGATATGCCGGGACACGCCTCGGCGATCGCCGTGGCTTATCCGGAACTGATGAGCGCGCCGGGGCCTTACGCGATGGAGCGCCACTGGGGCGTGCTGAAACCGGTACTCGATCCGACGAAAGAAGCGACCTACGCCTTTGCCGAGGCGATGGTCAGCGAACTGACGGCTATCTTCCCCGATCCGTATCTGCATATTGGCGGCGATGAAGTGGATGACAGCCAGTGGCGCGCCATTCCGGCCATCCAGAAATTCCTCAAAGAGAAGGGGCTGGCGGACAGCCACGCGCTGCAGGCGTACTTCAACCGGCGGCTGGAGACGCTACTCGAAAAACATCACCGGCAGATGGTCGGCTGGGATGAGATTTACCATCCTGATTTGCCGAAGAGCATTCTGATCCAGTCGTGGCAGGGGCAGGACGCATTAGGCGAAGTCGCTAAACACGGCTATCGCGGCATTCTCTCCACCGGTTTTTATCTCGATCAGCCGCAGTACACCGCTTATCACTATCGTAATGAAATTATTCCGCAGGGGCTCAACGGTGTGGATACGATAACTGATAGCGACAGCGCTCAGAGCTGGCAGTTTTCGATGCCGCGCCTGAAGGGCAGCGCGGTAGAGGGCCGCTTTACGCTGGTAAAAGGCGATAGCGGCTGGCGCGGATTTATTGATTTTAAAGGTAAATCACGCCGCGCGGTGCAGGATATCGAATGGCTGGGCGACAATCAGGTGACATTCCGCGTCGATACCTGGATGGGGGAAACCCGCCCGGTGCTGACCATTAACGACGACACGCTCGGCGGCTACTTCCTCCTCGGCAACACGCGCTATCCGGTTGACGGCAAGCGGCTGGACGCCGTGCCGGAGGGCATTCAGCCGACGCTGCCTGACGCGCAGCAACAGAAGAATCTGCTCGGCGGTGAGGCCGCGCTGTGGGCGGAGAACGTCGCCGCGCCGGTGATCGACATCAAGCTGTGGCCGCGGGCTTTTGCGGTGGCGGAGCGGCTCTGGTCGGCCGAAGACGTCAAAGACAGCGACAATATGTATCAGCGCCTGCAGGCGATGGATAGCTGGTCAACGGTCTCCGTCGGCCTGCAGCAACATGCCCAGCAACTGGAGCAGTTCACCCGGCTGGCGAACAGCGGCCATACGCTGGCGCTGCAGATCCTCGCCGAGGCGCTGGAGCCAGCGCACTACTACACCCGCCAGCACCTGAAGTTCCAGGCGAACAATTATCATCAATTCGAACCGCTTAACCGGCTGGTCGATGCGCTACCGGCGGAGAGCGACACTGTACGCAGCCTGAATCAGTGGGCGGAGCGGCTGATCAGCGATGCCGAGGATACTGAGAGCGCTGATGCGCTGCGCCACGTCTTTACCCGTTGGCAGAACAACAGTGGCGATGCGCTGGCGCTGACCGACGGCAACTATCAGCTGGCAGCGATGAAACCCGTTGTGCAGCAGGTTGATAAGCTGGCGAGTCTGGGGCTGCGCTTGACCGATCTGGTGGTACGACAGGGAACGCTGGACGATAAAGAGTACGCCTCCATTCAGGCGCAACTGGATAGTGCGGCGAAAACCCAGGATGAACTGGTGATTGCGGCGGTCTATCCGCTGGAGAAACTGTTGCGGGCAACGAAGATAAAATAGGGTAATTCCCCCACCCCGTGGATGACGCAAGCGCCTGGGGTGAGGGCAGTGAAGCGATTAGCGACGGATCGCGATGGCTTCGATCTCAATCTTCACGTCTTTCGGCAGACGTGCGACTTCCACGCAGGAGCGCGCCGGGAAGGTGGCATTATGCTCGGTGAAGAACGCTTCGTAGGTGGCGTTAACGGTAGCGAAATCGTTGAGATCTTTCACGAAAACAGTGGTCTTGACGATGTCGCCGACGGTCAGGCCTGCGGCTTCAACGATCGCTTTCACGTTGTTCAGCGACTGGCGCGCCTGCGCGGACACGTCTTCCGGGACGCTGCCGGTTTTCGGGTCGACCGGGATCTGGCCAGAGGTGATGATCATGCTGCCCAGGTCAACGCCCTGAACGTATGGGCCAATTGCTGCTGGTGCATTTTCCGTCGCAATAGTTTTGCTCATGTTATCTCCAGATGAACTGAGTAATGTTACGCAAAATCATTCAGGTTGCCGCCAGAGGGTAAGCGCTGTGCCGCCGGCGCAGACGCCGCCTGAAGGACGAAGCGTAGGGTGGTAGCCATTATAGGGAGGCCTACCACCAATACCAACCGCATTTAGTTGGCCAGCACCACATAATGAGAAAACTCTTTTTCACAGTATTTGCATTTGAGTGCGATATCATCGGCGCGTTTTTTCACTGCAAAACTGGAAGAAACCGGTTCAGCATGGCTGATACAGTTGCTGTTCGGGCAGACCAGCACGCTGTTGATGCGATCCGGCAGGCTCGGGCGGGATTTGCCCACTACTTCGTACTCATCAATGCGGTTTACTGTCGCCTGCGGGGCGTACAGCGCCAGCTGGTTGACCTGCTCGTCGGTGAGGAAGGTATTTTCGATTTTAATTAAATCTTTACGGCCCATCTCACCGGAGGGCAGGTTCAGGCCGATGGTGATACGCTGGTCGGTTTCGGTCAGTTTGAACAGGGTGAGCAGCTTAAAGCCGACCTGCGCCGGGATATGGTCAATCACGGTGCCGCGTTTAATGGCTTCTACTTGCAGTTTATTGTCGTGTGTCATCTCTCATTTCCCCCTTACAGTGCCAGCTCGCTATTCAGTACCAGTGCCAGTAACGCCTGGCGGGCGAAGATGCCATTGCCGGCCTGCTGGAAGTACCAGGCGTGCGGCGTTTTATCGACATCGGTGGTGATTTCGTCAATGCGCGGCAGCGGGTGCAGCACTTTCATATTGGTGCGCGCCCCTTCGAGGTCGGCGGCGCGCAGGACGAACTGCGCTTTCACGTTGGCGTATTCCGACGGATCCAGACGCTCTTTCTGCACGCGGGTCATGTACAGAATATCCACTTCCGCCATCACATCGTCGATGGCGCTATGCACGCTCCAGGCGATACCTTTTTCATCCAGCATATCGAGGATGTACTGCGGCATGGCCAGCGCGTCCGGGGCGATGAAGTAGAAGCGGTTGCCGCTGAATTTCGCCAGCGCCTGGGTCAGGGAGTGCACGGTACGGCCATATTTCAGATCGCCGACCATCGCCACGTTGAGGTTCTCGAGGCGTCCCTGGGTCTCCTGAATAGTGAACAGATCGAGCAGGGTCTGGGTCGGATGCTGATTGGCGCCGTCGCCGGCGTTCAGCACCGGCACGCCGCCGGAAAATTCGGTCGCCAGGCGCGCGGCGCCCTCCTGCGGATGGCGCATCACGATGGCGTCAACGTAGGTGCTGATGACGGAGATGGTATCCGCCAGGGTTTCCCCTTTTTTGCCCAGCGAGGTGTTGGCGCTGTCAGAAAAGCCGACCACGCTGGCACCCAGACGGTGCATCGAGGTTTCAAAAGAGAGACGGGTACGAGTCGAGGCTTCAAAGAAACAGCTGGCGATAACCTTATGCTTCAGCAGCTCGGGTTGCGGATTGGCTTTCAGCTTTGCCGCAGTCGCCAGCACCAGTTCGAGGTCTTCGCGGCTGAGATCGTTTATGGAAATGATATGTTTTTGATATAGCGGGTTAGCCATGCTTATCTCCTGACGCCTGGGCAAAAAAAAAGCCCCTTAAATAAGGGGCTTCGGGAATCCAATGAGCAACGGAAAGAAAAACGCCAGGCCAGCGTCTGCGTTCAGACGCGCTAAGACAGAATGTCGTACGCAATTGGCCATGCTTCCTCCCGGCAAAACGACTGGCATTATACGCAGACCGTTATGACGATCAAGCGATTCATTCACAAACAGGTAATCGTTTGCCTGCAGAAAAGTGCGCCAGCGCAAAGAACCGTGAAACTGTACTGGTATGGCAGTGGCAATGGGGGTATAAAACAGTAAAATGAAATGCTGTTTTATATTCGAGGTAAGTGATGATTATTGGCAATATCCACCATCTGCAGCCATGGCTGCCTGCCGCGCTGCGCGAGGCCATTGAGCACGTCATCGCCCATGTCAACGAGGCGACGCCGCTGGGTAAACACGATATCGACGGCAATAACCTGTTTTATCTGATTTCCGAAGACACCACTGAGCCGCAGGCCGCGCGCCGGGCGGAATATCATGCCCGCTATCTCGATATCCAGATTGTGCTCCGCGGCATTGAGGGGATGACTTTCAGTGCCTTACCGGCGGGAGAACCACAGACCGACTGGCTGGCGGAGAAAGACATCGCTTTTCTTGCCGAAGGCCAGCAGGAGAAAACGGTGATCCTCAACGAAGGGGATTTTGTGGTGTTTTATCCCGGTGAAGTGCATAAACCGCTGTGCGCCGTAGGCGCCCCGGCGAAGGTGCGCAAAGCGGTAGTGAAGATGTTGATGGCGTAAAATGGTGAGCCGAATCCCGGATAAGCGCCGTGCCATCCGGGATTTGACCGCCAGCGAGGGGCTACTTGCCCAGCGTCGCCACCATCACCGCTTTGATGGTATGCATCCGGTTTTCCGCCTGGTCAAACACCACGCTCGCCGCCGACTCAAACACCTCGTCAGTCACTTCCATGCCGCCGTGCAGGCCGTAATCGGCGGCCATCTGTTTACCCAGCGTGGTCTGGTCGTCATGGAATGCTGGCAGGCAGTGGAGGAACTTGACCTGCGGATTGCCGGTCAGCGTCAGCATCGCACTGTTAACCTGATAATCGCGCAGCAGGGCGATACGTTCGGCCCATTTTTCCTTCGCCTCGCCCATCGATACCCAGACGTCGGTATAGATAAAATCGGCGCCTTTCACCCCCGCGGCGATATCTTCCGTCAGGGTGATGTTGCCACCCTGCTGTTTGGCCAGTGCCGTACAGGTCTCCACCAGCTGAGACTCCGGCCAGCAGGCAGATGGCGCTACCAGGCGCAGATCCAGACCGGTCAGCGCTGCGGCTTCGAGCATCGAATTGCCCATGTTGTTGCGCGCATCGCCGGCGTAGACCAGCGTCATCTGGTTAAAGGCTTTGCCCGGCAGGTGCTCTTTCATGGTCAGCAGATCCGCCAACAGCTGGGTAGGGTGGAACTCGTTAGTAAGGCCGTTCCATACCGGCACGCCGGCGTATTGCGCCAGCGTCTCCACCACCTCCTGGCCGTGGCCGCGATACTGAATGCCATCGTACATCCGTCCGAGCACGCGGGCGGTATCTTTGATCGACTCTTTATGGCCAATCTGGCTGCCGCTTGGCCCCAGATAGGTCACGCGGGCGCCTTGATCGTATGCGGCAACTTCGAAAGAGCATCGTGTACGGGTTGAGTCTTTTTCGAAGATGAGCGCGATGTTTTTTCCTGCCAGTTTCTGGACTTCGATACCGTTTTTCTTATCGGCTTTGAGCTTTGCCGCCAGCTCGAGCAGGGCGGTGATTTCTGCAGGCGTAAAATCGAGTAACTTTAAAAAATGCTTCTGGTAAAACGCAGACATGGTTCCCTCACCTGGCATAGGCCACTAATTGAATTAAAATTCAATTTATATGTATGAATATTCATTTGCAAGTCTGTGATCGAAATCTTTCACTGAGAAGTGGAGGCAATGACGGCGGTATGTGACAATAGGGACAACTGCCGCACATTATGAGGAACGAGCCATGGCAAACCCGGAACACCTGGAAGAACAGCGTGAAGAGACGCGTCTGATTATCGAAGAGCTGCTGGAGGATGGCAGCGATCCGGACGCACTGTACACGATTGAGCATCACCTCTCTGCAGACGATTTCGAAACGCTGGAGAAAGTGGCGGTGGAAGCGTTCAAGCTGGGCTATGAAGTGACCGAGCCCGAAGAGCTGGAAGTGGAAGAGGGTGACATGGTCATCTGCTGCGATATTCTGAGCGAATGCGCGCTGAATGCAGACCTGATCGATGCCCAGGTGGAACAGCTGATGACGCTGGCAGAAAAATATGACGTCGAGTATGACGGTTGGGGCACCTACTATGAGGACCCGAACGGTGAAGAAGACGGCGACGGCGACGATGACGAAGATTTTGTCGATGAAGACGACGATGGTGTTCGTCACTAAGTCGCAGATGGATACGGCGGCGCCTGCCGCCGTATAGCAAGGAACCTCCATGGATTACCCGCAGATACTCTCCCCGATTATCAACTTCCTGCACTGCCCGACGCCGCAGGCGTGGATTGACGAAGCCCGCAAGCCGGAAAACCTGCCGCTGCTGTTGACCGACCATATGGTGTGCGAACTGAAAGCGGCGCAGAACGCCATGCTGCTGGTGCGTCGCTACGTCGCGGATAAAGCCGACGCCGACGAGCTGCTGGCCTGCCTGAAGCCGTATGAAGACTTCACCTACCGCTGGGGGCCGGAGCCGGATTTCGTCGCCCTGCATAAGCGGATCAACAAAAGCGCCATGCCGCAGACCGACGACCCGTGGGGCCGCCAGTTGCTGGACAGCATGATTTTGCTGATTAAAGAGGAGCTACATCACTTCTGGCAGGTGCGGGAGATGATGCTGGCGCGCGATATCCCCTACGTCAAAATCACCGCCAGCAACTATGCCCGCGGCATGCGGCGGGAGGTGCGTTCGCACGAGCCGGTGATGCTGATCGATAAGTTGATCTGCGGCGCCTATATCGAGGCCCGCTCCTGCGAACGCTTTGCGGCGCTGGCGCCGTGGCTGGATGACGATCTGCAGAAGTTTTATCTGTCGCTGCTGCGCTCCGAGGCGCGTCACTATCAGGACTATCTGGATCTGGCGCAGAAGATTGCCGGAGACGATATCAGCGAGCGGGTGCGCCAGCTTGGCGAGGCGGAAGCGGCGCTGATCCTCAGGCCGGAGGCCGAGTTCCGCTTTCACAGCGGTGTGCCGGTAGCGGCGTAACCCTCGGTATTCGGGCCCTGTAGCCCCGGTAGCCACTAACACCGGCAGTTTCAGTAGCCATGGGGAGAGAGATAGCGTTGAGAGCTTCAGCTCGCAAGGGTATGGGCCCGTAGGTCGGGTAAGGCGTTAGCCGCCACCCGACAAAAAAACGGCACCGCGAGCACGGGACATCCCCCCGGCTTGCGCTACGCTTACCGGGGCTACCGAACTGTAGCCCCGGTAAGCGTAGCGCTACCGGGGACGCCTGCGATATCGAGGCGTTACAGCGTTTTCAGCATCCGCACTTCACAGTCAACGTGGCCGGTGCAACCCAGCGGCCCGTCAATGTGCTCGAAGCCGAGATGTTCATATAAGCCGATCGCTTCCGTCAGGAAGGCGGTGGTTTCCAGATAGCAGCGTTTAAACCCCTGCTCGCGGGCATAGTCCAACGCCAACAGCGCCAGCTTCTTCGCTAGTCCCTGGCCGCGGACGCTGGTCATAAAATACATTTTCTGCAGCTCGCAGATATCCGGCTCGCTGCAGGCGAGCGGCGCGACGCCACCGCCGCCAACCACTTCACCCTCTTTCTCCACCACCCAATAGGCAGAGCCCGGCTGGCTGTACAGCTCATACAGTTCATCGAGATTCGGGTCGGCGACCGTATAGCCTTTATCGGCGGTCAGGCCATATTCTGCCGATACCTGGCGGATGACGGCCGCTATCGCAGCGTTATCCTGTACCGCGATACGGCGTAAAGTAAAGGTCTGTGGCGCGGCAAGATTCATAGAATCACTCAATTTTAGCTTAAATAACCATACATTTCTTTAATACCATTATTCGTTTACAGGCGCAAGGTGCGCGTGAAATGTATTGCCGGGAAAATTCAAAATAATATATTCTGCTCGCTTAATGCCGATGCGCATTATTTATTATTTTTATATATGGTTTAAAGTACAAGGACGACTTTTTTATGAGTATGATTTCAGGACAATTGCAGCGTTCTGGCCATTCTTTTGTTTTTCATGGTCAGGCCGGGCGCTATTTTATTATTTGTCTGGTTAATGTTATTTTTTCTGTAATTACTTGTGGGTTATTTATTCCATGGGCATGGGTACGGAGTCGCCGTTATCTTTGTGAGAATATGGAGGTTAATGGCGCCCGCTTTGCCTATCACGGGCGCGGTATCACGATTTTACTCAGCTGGCTGTTGATATTTGTCGTGCTGGTTTTACTCAGCTTAGCGCTTGCCATTTTCTCTCCCGGTAGTGAAGGGATGGAGACGCTGGCATTTCTTATCCTGCTGCCGGTAATGATAATTAAGGGGTTAAGCTACCATGCCACCATGACCTCTTTCGCGAATATTCGCTTTGGGGTTCAGTGTCATCTGCTGCGCGGATGGTGGATTATGCTCGGCTTACCCTTGCTGATATACGTGCTAACGGCGGTGGTGTTCGCCATGCTGGGGAGTCGTCTCTTTTACAATGGCCTAAATAGCATGCTGCTGGGGATCGTTGTGCTGTTTTTGCTGGCGCTGGTTATTATGGCGATAACCAGCGGTGTGGTTTACAGCCACTGGCTTGATCTCATCGGCAAAGGCGCAACCTTAGGCAAAAATAAATTTAATATTTATGTGAGTACTAAGCGTTGTGTGGTGATTTTTTTATGGGCAACGGCGATTTTGTTGCCGTTTATCGTCATTTTTATTGGCTTTTTATTTTCCGCATTCGCTCAACTGCTTACGGGCTGTATGTTTGGTCTGTGCAGTGAAGGTTCGGCCCTGTTTATGGCATTGCGGCATCTTGGGGCGGTATTAGGGGGATATGTATTCCTCACTATCGGTATCGTGTTATCCATGGCATACCTTCGTGTGGCTTTACGTAATCACGCGATGAATAACCTGGTGCTGGGGGACAGCGTTCATTTTCGTTCCACCCTGACGTTTTTCGGTCTTGCTCCGCGTTTACTGGCGTTGACGTTTCTCACACCGCTGACGCTGGGGCTGGCCTATCCCTGGTTTAAGATTGATTTGCTACGCTATATTGCTGAAAACACGACGATGGTCGGTGAGCTCGATTCGCTCGATCTGCAGCCGGCGGCGCCACCGCAGCCGACGGTATCGGACAAACTGTGCGGCGGTTTTTTTCCGATGCTGCCGTTCCTGTAATGTAAAAAGGCCGGAGCAAGCTCCGGCCTTTTTTCTATCGCGAGCAATTACAGCCGCGAGCAATTACAGCGCGGCGATCACCGCCTGCTGCTCAATCAGCTTCGCTTTCGCTTCCGCGTAGCCTTCCAGCTTCTCGCGCTCTTTAGCGATCACCGCTTCCGGCGCGCGGGCGACAAAGCCTTCGTTGGACAGCTTGCTCTCGATGCGGCCAATTTCACCTTCGATTTTGGCCACTTCTTTCGCCAGACGCGCCAGCTCATCTTCTTTATTGATGAGGCCCGCCATCGGGATCAGCAGCTCGGCGCCGTCGATAATCTTGGTCACAGAGACCGGACCTTTATCATCGGCAGGCAGCACGGTAATGCTTTCCAGACGCGCCAGGTTCAGCAGGAAGCTGCGGTTGTCGTTCACACGACGCTCGGCCTCTTTGCTGCAGCCGCGCAGCAGCAGTTCCAGCGGTTTGCCCGGGGCGATGTTCATTTCCGCACGGATGTTACGCACGGCGACGATCGCCTGTTTCAGCCATTCGGTGTCGGTCAGCGCCGCTTCATCGACCTGAGAAGCATCGTACTGCGGGAACGGCTGCAGCATGATGGTATCGGCGGTGATACCGCAGATCGCTTTCACGCGCTGCCAGATGGTCTCGGTGATGAATGGAATGATCGGATGCGCCAGGCGCAGCAGACCTTCCAGCACGGTCACCAGCGTATGGCGAGTCCCGCGCAGCTCCGCTTCGCTGCCACCGTTCATCACCGGCTTGGTCAGTTCCAGGTACCAGTCGCAGAACTGGTTCCAGGTGAACTCGTACAGGATGCCGGCGGCGATATCGAAGCGGAAGTTATCCAGCGCTTCGCGATACGCTTTCACGGTGTGGTTGAATTCCGCCAGGATCCAGCGGTCGGCCAGGGAGAGCACCATCTCGCCGCCGTTGAAGCCGCAATCCTGATCTTCGGTGTTCATCAGCACGAAGCGGCTGGCGTTCCACAGCTTGTTACAGAAGTTACGGTAACCTTCCAGACGCTTCATATCCCAGTTGATGTCGCGGCCAGTAGAGGCCAGCGCTGCCAGGGTGAAGCGCAGGGCGTCGGTGCCGTGCGGCTCAATGCCGTTCGGGAACTGTTTCTCAGTGCGTTTGCGGATTTTCTCCGCCAGCTGCGGCTGCATCATGTTGCCGGTACGTTTCTCCAGCAGCTCCGGCAGGGTGATGCCGTCAACCATATCCAGCGGGTCGATAACGTTACCCTTGGATTTGGACATCTTCTGGCCTTCGTCGTCGCGGATCAGACCGGTCATGTAGACGGTCTTAAACGGTACCTGCGGCTTGCCGTTTTCATCTTTGATGAAGTGCATGGTCATCATGATCATGCGGGCGATCCAGAAGAAGATGATGTCGAAGCCGGAAACCATCACGCTGGTCGGATGGAACTGACGCAGGGCGTCGGTGTTTTCCGGCCAGCCGAGAGTGGAGAAGGTCCACAGCGCGGAGGAGAACCAGGTATCGAGAACGTCTTCATCCTGACGCAGGGCAACGTCGGCGCTCAGGTTGTTTTCCTGACGCACTTCGTCTTCAGTACGGCCCACGTAGACGTTGCCGTCGTTGTCATACCATGCCGGGATACGGTGACCCCACCACAGCTGACGGGAGATACACCAGTCCTGAATATCACGCATCCAGGAGAAGTACATGTTTTCGTACTGCTTCGGCACGAACTCAATGTCGCCATTCTCAACGGCTTCCACTGCCGGCTTGGCCAGCACGTCGGCGCGCACGTACCACTGGTCGGTCAGCATCGGTTCGATAACCACGCCGCCGCGATCGCCGTAAGGGACGGTCAGGTCGTGCGGTTTAATCTCTTCCAGCAAGCCGAGGGCGTCAACCGCCGCAACAACGGCTTTACGCGCCGCGAAGCGTTCCAGTTTCTGGAACTCTGCCGGGATCTCGCTGGAGTAGACGTCGGATTCGTTACCTTTGGTGTCGTAGACTTCCGCGCTTTCGCGGATGTCGCCGTCAAAGGTCAGGATGTTGATCATCGGCAGCTGATGACGACGGCCCACTTCGTAGTCGTTAAAGTCGTGCGCCGGGGTGATCTTCACGCAGCCGGTGCCTTTTTCCATGTCGGCGTGTTCGTCGCCCACGATCGGGATGCGACGGTTAACCAGCGGCAGCACCACGAATTTGCCAATCAGATCTTTGTAACGCGGATCTTCCGGGTTAACGGCCACGCCGGTATCGCCCAGCAGGGTTTCCGGACGGGTGGTGGCGACCACCAGGTTATCTTTACCGTCAGCGGTTTTCGCGCCATCGGCCAGCGGGTAGCGGATGTGCCACATGGAACCTTTCGATTCGCGGTTTTCCACTTCGAGGTCGGAAATGGCGGTGCGCAGTTTCGGGTCCCAGTTAACCAGGCGTTTACCGCGGTAGATCAGGTCTTCTTTGTACAGGCGAACAAAGACTTCTTTCACGGCATTGGAAAGCCCCTCGTCCATGGTGAAGCGCTCGCGCTCCCAGTCCACGGAGTTACCGAGGCGGCGCATCTGGCGGGTAATGGTGCCGCCGGATTCCGCTTTCCACTGCCAGATTTTGTCGATGAAGGCATCGCGGCCGTAGTCGTGACGGGTTTTCCCTTCTTCCGCGGCAATCTTACGCTCAACCACCATCTGGGTGGCGATACCCGCGTGGTCGGTACCGGCCTGCCACAGGGTGTTTTTGCCCTGCATGCGCTGGTAGCGAATCATGGTATCCATGATGGTTTGCTGGAAGGCATGACCCATATGCAAACTGCCGGTGACGTTCGGCGGCGGGATCATGATGCAGAAGCTCTCCTGGCTTTCATCACCATTCGGTTTGAAATAGCCCTGCTTTTCCCAGTGCTCGTAAAGCGGCTGTTCGATATCTTGTGGGTTGTATGTCTTTTCCATTATTTCCAGGTTGCCGTGTTCAGGTTGAAACCAGCCATGCGGTACGCCTTATAGCGTTCGCGCGCCAGTTGTTTCAGATTTTCTTCGTAAGGGACAAAGTCTATCACTTCTGTGAAAGCGGTGGCAAAATCTGCAAAGTTAAGCCGCAGACTGATCAGAATGTCCCGCGGGCTGCTGTTGCGTTTCTGCGGCCAGGCAATCTCCACCGGTGCGCCGCCTCTCGGGCCTTCGCCCGCCAGATTATGCGGCACAAAGCTCTCCGGCGGCCGCGACCACAGCGCCTCGTCGAGGCGAATAGCCTGCTGCTCATCTTCACAGGCGATCAGGACGCGCTTGCCGTTGCGCCAACGTTCTGCGGCAATGTCACACACCAACTGCTCGACGGCGCTCAGGCCTTCGACGGTGTTTTCGTTGTCCAGAAGGTAGAACGTTGCATTCTTCATATATGGGGCTTCTTGTCGTGGATTTAAATGCAAAGCCGGGTGGCGCTACGCTTACCCGGCCTACAAACGGCATCTTTCCGTAGGCCCGGTAAGCGTAGCGCCACCGGGCATCAGACGGCAATCACTCTTCGCCGTTAAAACCCGCACGATTGAGCAGGAACTGCGACAGCAGGGCGACCGGACGACCCGTGGCGCCTTTGGCCTTGCCGGAACGCCAGGCGGTACCGGCGATGTCGAGGTGCGCCCAGTTGTACTTACGGGTAAAGCGCGACAGGAAGCAGCCGGCGGTAATGGCGCCGCCAGGACGACCGCCGATGTTTGCCATATCGGCAAAGTTGGATTCCAGCTGATCCTGGAACTCGTCGGCCAGCGGCAGACGCCAGGCGCGGTCGCCCGCCAGTTCGGAGGCGCCGATCAGCTCATGGGCCAGCGGGTTATGGTTCGACATCAGGCCGGTGATGTGATGGCCGAGGGCAATCACGCAGGCGCCAGTCAGCGTTGCGACGTCGATAACCGCTTCCGGCTCGAAGCGCTCGACGTAGGTCAGCACGTCGCACAGCACCAGGCGGCCTTCGGCGTCGGTGTTCAGCACTTCCACCGTCTGGCCGGACATGGTGGTCAGAACGTCGCCCGGACGATAGGCGCGACCGCCAGGCATGTTTTCACAGCCTGCCAGCACGCCGATGACGTTCAGCGGCAGCTGCAGCTCGGCAACCATCCGCATCACGCCGTATACCGCCGCGGCGCCGCACATGTCGTACTTCATCTCGTCCATGCCTTCGGCAGGCTTGATGGAGATACCGCCGGAGTCGAAGGTCAGGCCTTTACCGACCAGCACGATAGGGCGCGCGTCCTCAGACGGGTTGCCTTTATACTCGATGACCGACATCAGCGACTCGTTCTGCGAACCATTGCCGACGGCGAGATAGGAGTTCATCCCCAGCTCGCGCATCTGCTGTTCGCCGATCACGCGGGTGATGACGTTCTTGCTGTAGGTGTCAGCCAGCTGACGCGCCTGGGAAGCCAGATAGGCGGCGTTACAGATGTTCGGCGGCATGTTGCCGAGATCTTTCGCTGCTTTGATGCCGGCGGCAATCGCCAGGCCATGCTGAATGGCGCGCTCGCCGCTGGTGAGCTCGCGACGGGTCGGCACGTTAAAGACCATTTTACGCAGCGGGCGACGCGGCTCGCTTTTGTTGGTCTTCAACTGGTCGAAGCTGTACAGCGTCTCTTTGGCGGTTTCAACGGCCTGGCGAACTTTCCAGTAGTTGTTGCGGCCCTTGACGTGCAGCTCGGTCAGGAAGCAGACCGCTTCCATTGAGCCGGTATCATTCAGGGTGTTGATGGTTTTCTGGATGACCTGCTTATACTGACGCTCATCCAGCTCGCGCTCTTTACCGCAGCCAATCAGCAGAATGCGCTCAGACAGAATGTTTGGCACATGGTGCAGCAATAACGTCTGGCCAGGTTTGCCTTCCAGCTCGCCGCGACGCAGCAGGGCGCTGATGTAGCCGTCGCTGATTTTATCGAGCTGTTCGGCGATGGGGGAGAGGCGACGTGGTTCAAAGACGCCGACCACGATACAGGCGCTCCGTTGCTTCTCCGGGCTACCGCTTTTTACACTGAACTCCATGCACTATGCTCCTGAATCTTAAAGACAACAGTGGTGGCTACGGCTATACTCGTCGCCTTTCAAGTTGCAGATGCGCCGGCTGCGCCTGCTTACCTGATGCGGGCATAACGCGCGCGCCAGGGGTCACAGCCCTGCTGCCTTCTTACAACTCGAAATCCATTGAGTATATAATTGCAAGCTTTCGTAACTCATGTCCGCTGTTGCGGTGACTTCGTGTTAATCTTAACGTTATTAAGGCCTGGGTTCGTCAGAAAAGATCCTGACATGCAGAACCGATGAGTCATTTAATCTTAGCGATGTTTTCAACGACCAAAGAGAATAAATGACGTTTAAGCCATGAAACAAGCAATTTTCCTGCAATAAAACGGGTTTTTACGGGCGTATTTATAGTGATAATCATAAGATATCTGGTTCGTGAGACGCTGAAAAGCCAGTTGGCGATCCTATTCATCCTGTTACTGATTTTCTTTTGCCAGAAATTAGTCAGGATCCTCGGCGCTGCGGTGGATGGCGATATCCCAACCAATCTGGTGCTCTCGCTGTTGGGGCTCGGCATCCCGGAGATGGCGCAGCTTATCCTGCCGTTAAGTTTGTTCCTTGGCCTGCTAATGACCCTGGGCAAGCTGTACACCGAAAGTGAAATTACGGTGATGCACGCCTGCGGTCTGAGCAAAGCCGTGCTGATCAAGGCGGCGATGATCCTCGCGCTGTTCACCGGCGCGGTGGCGGCGGTCAACGTCATGTGGGCGGGGCCGTGGTCGTCGCGCCATCAGGACGAAGTGCTGGCCGAAGCCAAAGCCAACCCCGGCATGGCGGCGCTGGCCCAGGGCCAGTTCCAGCAGGCCAGCGATGGTAACGCAGTGATGTTTATCGAGAGCGTCAACGGCAACCGCTTCCATGACGTCTTCCTTGCCCAGCTGCGTCCGAAAGGCAATGCGCGCCCCTCCGTGGTGGTCGCGGATTCTGGCGAACTGTCGCAGCAGAAAGACGGTTCGCAGGTGGTGACCCTCAACAAGGGCACCCGCTTTGAAGGCACGGCGATGCTGCGCGACTTCCGCATCACCGACTTCAATAACTATCAGGCTATCATCGGCCACCAGGCGGTGACCTCCGATCCGGACAATACCGAACAGATGGATATGCGCACCCTGTGGCAAACCCACACCGACCGCGCGCGTGCCGAACTGCACTGGCGCTTCACGCTGGTGGCGACCGTCTTCATTATGGCGCTGATGGTGGTGCCGCTCAGCGTGGTGAACCCGCGTCAGGGGCGCGTGCTGTCGATGCTGCCGGCGATGCTGCTTTACCTGGTGTTCTTCCTGCTGCAAACGTCGATTAAGTCGAACGGCGGCAAAGGCAAAATGGACCCGGCTATCTGGATGTGGGCGATTAACCTGCTCTATTTTGCGCTGGCGGTGCTGTTAAACCTGTGGGACACGGTGCCGATGCGCCGCTTCCGCGCCCGTTTTAATAAAGGAGCGGCCTGATGCAGGCGTTTGGCGTACTTGACCGTTATATCGGTAAGACGATTTTCAACACCATCATGATGACCCTGTTCATGCTGGTGTCGCTCTCCGGCATTATCAAGTTTGTCGATCAGCTGAAAAAGTCCGGGCAGGGCAGTTACGATGCGCTGGGCGCTGGTCTCTACACCATCCTCAGCGTGCCGAAGGATATCCAGATCTTCTTCCCGATGGCGGCGCTGCTTGGCGCGTTGCTGGGGCTGGGGATGCTGGCCCAGCGCAGCGAGCTGGTGGTGATGCAGGCATCCGGTTTCACCCGGCTGCAGGTAGCGCTGGCGGTAATGAAAACCGCGATCCCGCTGGTGCTGCTGACCATGGCGATCGGCGAGTGGGTGGCGCCCCAGGGTGAACAGATGGCGCGCAACTACCGCGCCCAGCAGATGTACGGCGGTTCGCTGCTGTCGACTCAGCAAGGGCTGTGGGCGAAAGATGGCCACAACTTTGTCTATATCGAACGCGTGAAAGGCAACGATGAGCTGGGGGGCGTTAGCATTTATGCCTTCAACCCGGAGCGTCGTTTAGAGTCGGTACGCTATGCCGCCTCGGCAAAGTTCGATAGTGAAAATAAAGTGTGGCGCCTGTCGCAGGTGGATGAATCCAACCTGACCGATCCAAAGCAGGTGACCGGGTCGCAGATGGTGAGCGGCACCTGGAAAACGAACCTGACGCCGGATAAGCTCGGCGTGGTTGCCCTGGATCCGGATGCGCTGTCGATCAGCGGTCTGCACAACTATGTGAAATACCTGAAGTCCAGCGGCCAGGATCCGGGACGCTATCAGCTCAATATGTGGAGCAAAATCTTCCAGCCGCTGTCGGTGGCGGTGATGATGCTGATGGCGCTGTCATTTATCTTTGGCCCGCTGCGTAGCGTGCCGATGGGCGTGCGGGTGGTGACGGGGATTAGCTTCGGCTTTATCTTCTACGTGCTGGACCAAATTTTCGGCCCGCTGACCCTGGTCTACGGCATACCGCCGATCATCGGCGCGCTGTTGCCGAGCGCCAGCTTCTTCCTGATAAGCCTCTGGCTGATGATGCGCAAGGCCTAGCGGGTTAAGCCCGGAACGTATAAGCCCCCTCAACGATGAGGGGGCTTTTTTTTAGCGCTTGCGTCCGCCCAGCAGGCTGCCCAGCATGCCGCGGACGATCTGATTGGTGACCTGGCGAACCGCGCTTTTCGCTGCCGTCTGCACGATACCGTCGCGTTTACCGCCGCGCGGACCGGTGCTGCCGAACAGAATATCTTTCAGGCCGCCGAGCAGTCCATCGTCATCACCGCTTTGCTGACCCTTTGCCGGTGGGGCCGACTGCTGCCCGGTGGCGACCTGCACCCCTTGCTGCAGCATCTCAAAGGCCGACTCGCGGTCCACCTCCTCCTCATACTTGCCGTACAGCGGCGAGTGATTCAGCAGGCCATTGCGCTCGTCATCGCTGACCGGCCCCATCCGCGAGCAGGGGGCGATAACCATCGCCCGCTCGACCACCGACGGGCTGCCTTTTTCATCGAGGAAGGAGATCAGCGCCTCGCCGGTGCCCAGCTCCTGGATCGCCTGTTCGGTACTGAAGGCCGAATTGGCGCGCATGGTCTGGGCGGCGGTTTTCACCGCCTTCTGGTCCTTTGGCGTAAAGGCGCGCAGCGCATGCTGCACGCGGTTGCCCAACTGGCCGAGCACGGCGTCGGGAATATCCGCCGGGTTCTGCGAGACGAAATAGACGCCGACACCCTTGGAGCGGATAAGGCGGATCACCTGTTCGATTTTATCCAGCAGTACCTGCGGCGCGTCGTTGAACAGCAGATGCGCTTCATCGAAGAAGAACACCAGTTTGGGTTTTTCGAGATCGCCCGCCTCCGGCAGACGCTCGTAGAGCTCGGAAAGCATCCACAGCAGGCTGGCGGCGTACAGCTTCGGCATCTGGTAGAGCTTTTCGGCGCTGAGGATATTGATCACCCCTTTACCGCTGGCATCGACGCGCATCCAGTCGGCAATATCCAGCATCGGTTCGCCGAAGAAATGTTCGGCACCCTGCTGCTCCAGGGTCAATAGCCCGCGCTGGATGGCGCCGACCGAGGCGCTGCTGATATTGCCGTACTGGTTCTGGAACGATTTGGCGTTGTCGCCAATAAACTGGGTGATGGCGCGGAGGTCTTTGAAGTCGAGCAGCAGCAGGCCGCGGTCGTCAGCGATGCGGAAAATAATGTTCAGCACGCCGCTCTGCACCTCGTTGAGATTGAGCAGGCGCGCCAGCAGCAGGGGGCCAAGATCGGAAACCGTCGCCCGAACCGGGTGGCCCTTCTCGCCAAAGATATCCCAGAGTACCACCGGGTTGGCATGCGGCTCCCAGTCGCTGACGCCGATCTTCTCCAGCCGCGCCTGCAGTTTCTCTGAGCTCTGCCCCGCGGCGGCAATGCCGGTCAGGTCGCCCTTGACGTCCGCCATAAATACCGGCACGCCAATCTCCGAGAACGACTCAGCCAGCTTTTGTAGGGTGACGGTTTTACCGGTGCCGGTCGCACCGGTGATAAGCCCATGGCGGTTGGCCATCGCGGGCAGCAAATACAGCGCGTTATCCAGCGTGCGCGCAATCAACAAGGGTGAGCTCATGATCGATTCCTCCATTTATCCTGCGACGATTATAGGCAACCTCGTCGTCCGGCGTTGGGAAAATCGTCACGCGCCGCGCACGCTGTCCAGAGCAGGCTTCAGGCGCAGTGGCGCTGGATAAGCGCGATGCTCTGCTCAATTTCGCGCTCGATATCCGCTTCGCTCCACTGCGCCAGCTCAGGTGCGAAGGGTTCAAAAGCGTATACCCCTTGATAGCCGCGGGCTTCCAGCGCTTTAACCTGCTCGCAGGTGCCGAGACGATCCTGCGGGGTTAGCATGATGCGCTCGGCATCGGTGAGCTGCTCGCGCGGACGGGTATCTTCCACCCCGGAAAGGTGCACCAGACCGATGTCCGCCACCTCCACCTGGCTGAACTCGTCCGCCGCCTGCGGGTAGAGATGGTGATGGAAGGTGTCGATCAGCAGCTTAAACGGCACGCGGGCGTCATGGATCAGCGTCTGCGCCTGGTGAGCAGAGCGCAGCGAGCTTTGTGGGAAGCCCAGTGGCTCCACCAGGCCGTGGATGCCATAGAACGCAAACAGCGGCGACAGATCACGCAGAGCGCTCAGGGTTTCGCTGGCCGGCACTTCGCTGCCGTCGTTAAGCGGACAGAGCACCAGCGATTTGGCGCCGATGGCCTGGGCCTCTTTCAGCAGCGATTCGGTCAGCTGCCGCACCTCTTCGCTACGACGGTTAAAGGGGTAGACCGCGTTAATCGTCAGGATCTCGATGTGGTAGCGCGCCGCCAGCTCGCGCACCTGCTGATGGCTCAGATCGTCGGTCACCTTTCCGCTGGGTAAATCGTTGCGTAGCTCAATCTTATTCAGGCCCAGACGGTTCACCAGACGGAAAAACGCTTCAATGCTGAGCGCTGGCGCGATTTTGCGGTTAATACAAAAACGTTGCATTGCGATGGCCATAGGACACTCCTGACGGAAGAGGGGGGAGGTTCGTTCAATTGGCTAACAGTCAAAACGTTTATTCCAAAATTAGCAAGAATGGAAATGATGAATGTTTGAGCTGTCTCGCAAAATATCACTGGCCCCGACTACGGGGGCGACAGCGGCGGGAAGCCTGGCGTCGAGAGGCAACGAGGCGTGATGCGGGAAGCGCACAGGCAATCCGTCGGCGCAAAATGCGACTGTTATCACCAAAATGAAATTTCATTTCACGACAATGTTGAAATATAAATTTCATTTTACTACGGTTATAGCACAGCAGAATCAGCGACGGGCCGGTGTGCGCTGGCCCCCTTCACTATGAGGCGAGAACATGACGATCACAGGAAACTTTATTGGCGGGAAAACCGTTATCAGCAGCAGCAACGAAACGATGCCGGTGTACGACCCGGCGACGGGCAAAGCGGTGCGCGAAGTCACGGTGTCAACCGCGCAGGAAGTCTCTGAGGCGATTCAGGTTGCTCGCGATGCGTTTGACAGCTGGTCCCGTACTACGCCGCTGCGCCGCGCTCGGGTGCTGTTCAACTTCAAAATGTTGCTGGAGCAGCACGTGGAAGAGCTGGCCGGGATCATCGTCAGCGAGCACGGTAAAGTGTGGTCGGATGCGCTGGGCGAGCTGACCCGCGGCATGGAAGTGGTCGAATTCGCCTGCGGGATCCCGCACCTGATTAAAGGCGAATACTCCTCTGACGTCGGCACCGGCGTCGACAGCTACTCGCTGATGCAGCCGCTGGGCGTGGTGGCCGGGATCACCCCGTTCAACTTCCCGGCGATGGTGCCGATGTGGATGTTCCCGCTGGCGCTGGCCTGCGGCAACAGCTTCATCCTCAAGCCGCCCGCGCTGGCGCCGACGGCCGCCGTGCGTCTGGCAGAGCTGCTGAAAGAAGCCGGTCTGCCGGACGGCGTGTTTAACGTCGTACACTGCAGCAATGAAGATGCCGAGCAGCTGTACACTGACCCGCGTATTGCGGCGGTGAGCTTCGTCGGCTCCTCCGGTGTGGCGGAGTATATCTATAAGACCGCCAGCGCCCACGGCAAGCGCGTGCAGGCGTTCGGCGCCGCCAAAAACCACGCGATTGTGATGCCGGATGCCGATCTCGACGCCACCGTTAACGCCATTATGGGCGGTGCTTTTGGCTCCGCAGGCGAGCGCTGCATGGCGCTGCCGGTGGTGGTGGCGGTGGGAGATGAAACCGCCGACAAACTGATCGCCCGCCTGAAGCCGCTGGTGGAAGCGCTGAAAGTGGGGCCGGGCTGCATGCGCGGCCAGGAAGAGAACGAGATGGGGCCGGTGGTGTCTGATACCCACCAGAAAAAAGTGCTCGGCTATATTGATAAAGGTGAAAGCGAAGGGGCAAAACTGGTGGTCGATGGCCGCAAACTGCGCGTGCCGGGTTATGACGCAGGCTATTATGTCGGCGGCACCCTGTTCGATCACGTCACCCCGGAGATGACAATCTGGCGCGAAGAGATCTTTGGCCCGGTGCTGGGAATTGTGCGCGCGGCGGACTATGACAGCGCCCTTGAGCTGGTCAACAGCCATGAGTTTGGCAACGGCAGCGCCGTCTTCACCAGCAACGGTCACACCGCGCGTGAATTCGTCCACGACGTGCAGGCGGGGATGGTTGGGGTGAACGTGCCGGTCCCGGTGCCGATGGCGTTCCACAGCTTCGGCGGATGGAAGCGCTCGGTGTTTGGCGCGTTGAACGTCCACGGGCCGGACGGCGTGCGCTTCTACACGCGCATGAAGACCGCCACCGTACGCTGGCCGGCAGGGCAGCAGACCGTATCTGAATTCAGCATGCCGACATTAGGTTAATCGGCGAAGGAGAGCGCCATGTCGTTACTGGCTAAATCGCGAAAAGAGGGACAGATCCAGCATATTACGCCGCAAAGCGCCGGTTGGCGCTATATCGGCTTTGATGTCTGGATGTTGAAAAAAGGGCAGACCGTGACGCTGGAGAGCGGCGATCGCGAGCTGTGCCTGGTGCTGGTCGCCGGGCTGGCGTCGGTGAAAACGCAGCATGCCGATTTCCCGAATCTTGGTAAACGGATGTCGCCGTTTGAACGCACCCCGCCGTGGTCGGTATATGTGCCGCCGCAGGATAAAGTCGAAGTAACCGCCGATTCCGATCTGGAGCTGGCGGTATGCAGTGCGCCGGGCAAAGGCAGCTTCCCGGCACGCCTCATTCGGCCGGAAGACGTCGGCGTAGAGCATCGCGGGAAAGGGCGCAACCAGCGCCGGGTGCATAATATTCTGCCGGACAGCGCCGAGGCGGACTGCCTGCTGGTGGTGGAGGTGTACACCGACGAGGGGGCCACCAGTTCGTGGCCGTCGCATAAGCATGATACTGCCCAGCCGGGCAAAGAGACGCAGCTGGAAGAGACCTACTACCACCGCTTCGATCCGCCGCAGGGCTTTGCCTTCCAGCGGGTCTACACCGACGACCGCAGCCTGGACGCCTGTATGGCGCCCTACAACCACGATGTGGTGATGGTGCCGCGCGGTTACCATCCGGTGGCGGCGATTGCCGGTTATGACAGCTACTATCTGAACGTGATGGCCGGGCCGGATCGGAAATGGTTGTTCACCTGGGAAGATGACCACGCCTGGATCAACACGCCGGAGTACCCGCGCCACGACTGACGCGCTTTGCAGAAGCGGATAAAAAAGGCCGGTTAGCGATGCTAACCGGCCTTTTTGTTTGAAGGCGGCGGGTGTTTTTTAGCGAAACGCTCCGCGAAATCCCACTCCCCGACCCGGCAAGCGCATCGCCGCCGGGCAGGACACCTCCGGCGCCATACCCGCCTTTGTGCCGGATGGCGCTATGCTTATCCGGCCTACGGGATCCTCCCTAAGCCCCTATACCGTAGGCCCGGCAAGCGCAGCGCCGCCGGGCAGGACACCGCAGGCACCGTACCCGTTTTTGTGCCGGGCGGCGGCTCACGCCTTGCCCGGCCTGGGGTTCGTGCGACCTGCCGTTGATTGACCCACTTGTGCGACTGAAACTGCCGGTGCTGACGGCCTCAAAATCGCTGAGACGTTCCCGGAAGGCCGGGGCAGCCCGCATGGATGCGGGCTGAGGGCCGTGTTTTGCAGGGACGCTGCCTCGGCCCGACCCGAAGCCTGCAGGGATAAGTCGAAGGTACCACGCAGTGGCGATTTTGCTGGCCGGAGCCCGGGGGTACAGGGGGCGGCGGCGACTGGCCGCCCCCTGTGCGCTCCCTGCGCCATGAGTGACATAACGCAGACGATTAACCGGGAGCGCAAATTTCGCTGAAGTTACACGTGATAAACGCTTTTGCCTGGCTGAGAAAGTTGCAAACCGATAACAGTCTCTCCGGCACCCCGCAGGCGCATATACCTTAGGCCCGGCAAGCGCAGCGCCGCCGGGCAGTCAGGCACCGTACCCGTGGCTGTGCCGGATGGCGGCATAAATGCCTTATCCGGCCTACGGGATCCTCCCGCAGGCTTATACAACTCCGCCGGGCAACTAACGCCAGGCGGCTTATCTCACGCCTTCTGCTTGGCCTCGGACTCCTGACTGCTGTTCAGCGCCAGCGAAACCGCCAGCGTCTGGGCCAGACACAGGGAAGCAACCTGCGAGCGGAAGCCATCTACCTGCGCTTCACGCACCACAAAGCAGACATCGCTGAAGGCCGCCAGCGGGCTGACCTGACTGTCGGTAATCGCGATCTGCCGCGCTTTGCGCTGCGCGCCCAGCTCCACCAGCTCGACCACTTCCCGGGCGTACGGCGAGAAGCTCACCGCCACCACCACGTCTTTCGGGCCGACCAGACTCAGCTGCTCGGTGAACATGCCGCCGAGGCCGTCGATCAGAAAGGCTTTGCGATCGAGGTGGCGCAGCGCATAGGTCAGATAGGAGGCGACGCTGAACGACCGGCGCAGGCCAATGACGTAAATATTTTCCGCTTCGCCCAGCAGGGCCACCGCGCGCTCCAGATCATCGCTGGAGGTCTGCATCGCCAGCTGCTGCAGGGCCTGGTTGTTCACCATCGTGAACATATTGAGGATTTCCGTCGGCGTTTCCGGCGGGCTGGACTCATCGCTGGTGGTCTGGCGGAACAGACGGGCGCGCTCGGTATAGTTGGCGGTCTCTTCCATCAAATGTTGCTTGAACATCTGTTTCATTTCGTTAAAGCCGCTAAAGCCGAAGGCGTTGGCAAAACGAATCAACGTGGAAGGGGGAACATCCGCCTGTTGCGCGATGGAGGCCACGGTATCGAAAGCCACGCTATTGCTGTTATCAAGGATATAGCGGGCGACCTGTTTCAGGCGTTTGCTTAACGTATCGTAGCGACGCCTGATTTCATCCTGCAGGATGGTCAGCTGTGTTGGGTTATTGGCCATAGAGTGCGCTCTGAGAAAATGGAAGGAATATGGCTTCCAGTGTACCAAATGAAGCGAATTTTTCATTTATTGCGACGAAATACGCGATTCATTTCACGAAGAAACAGAAAAACGCCCGCTCCGCAAGGTGACGGAGACGGGCGTCGGGGGATCAGCGGCGGGCTTCGCGCCAGTAGCCAATGAGCGTCAGGTAGTTGCGTTTCACTTCCTCTATCAGGGCCTCATCGCTGAGCTCACCCTGCATCCAGCGCCGCGACGGCAGGCCAAAGATGGTGCGCCCGACGGCGAAACCTTTGATCATCGGGTGTGCGGCCGCCTCGGCGAAACCGGCGCGCAGTTTGTCGGAAGGCGCGTCGAGGCCGAGGATCAAGATCCCGCGGCTCCACGGATCTTCGCGCTCGATAAGCGCGGTGATCTGCTGCCAGCTGGCGCTGGAGAGCGGCGGCAGCTTCCACCAGTCCGGCTTGATCCCCAGCTGATAGAAGTGTTCCAGCATGGTGTGGTAATGGCGCTCGTCTTTGTCCGGGCCATTTTCCGGCAGGATCACCTCCAGCAGCAGCTCATGGCCTGACTTGTTACAGGCCTGCCACACCTCGAGCAGCAGGGCGTCCTGCTCTTCACGCAGCGCCGCCGGGTCGGCAGGATGATAGAAGACCAGGCATTTGACGACATGCTCCAGCGGCCAGTCGATCAGCTGCGAGCCGATGTTGCCATGCTCCAGACGCAGCGGTCGCGAGCTGGGCAGCTCGATGGGGCGGCCGATCCACCAGCCCTTGCCGGTAATGGCGTTGAGCGCACGCTGGCCATAGGTGCCGTCGGCCAGAATGCCGCTGCGCTGATCGAGACCCGCCTCCTGCGCCGCCGCTTCGGCCGCGGCTAACAACAACAGCTTGAGCTGCGGAATGCAGGCTTCATCGCGCCCGGTCTCCCGTGCCAGGTCGGCCAGCTGTTTGCGATGGTCGAAGGCGAAAATGCACAGCTCCGGCCACTGCTGACGGCGGCTGGTGACCCGGTGCAGGTGGTTGAGGCGCTCGTCGACGTCCGGGCGCGGCACCGATTCGGCACGCAGCAGGTAGTCATCGAGTTCGACTTTGGTCGGCATCGCCGGCGCGCAGCCGTGGCGGGAAACCACCAGCGCGCCGCAGGCGTTGGCGTAACGGCAAGCCTGCTCCCAGCCTTCGTCGTTAAGCCAGCCGCGCAGCAGGCCCGACATAAAGGCATCCCCGGCGCCCAGCACGTTGAGAACCTCCACGCGCACGCCCTGCTGCAGCGGCACCTGGTCCCAGCTGTCCGGGATGTCGCCTTCCAGCACCACGCAGCCCATTGGCCCGCGCTTGCACACGAGGGTGGCTTTGGTGGCATTGCGCACATTTTTCAGCGCGGTCAGGGTATCGGTGCTGCCCCCGGCAATATGAAACTCTTCTTCGGTTCCCACCACCAAATCGAACAGATGCAGCACTTCCTGCAGCTGGCTGGTGACCGGCCCGGACTCAATGAAACGGGTTTCGCCATCGCCGAGCGAGGTGAGCCCCCACAGCACCGGACGGTAATCGATATCCAGCGCGGTACGCAGGCCGTGACGGCGAGCGTATTCCAGCGCCTTCAGCACCGCGGCGCGGGTGTTGGCGTGCGACAGGTGGGTGCCGGTCACCGCCAGCGCCCGGGAGGAGGCAATATACTCCTCGCTAATGTCGTCAGGCGTTAAGGCCATATCGGCGCAGTTATCGCGGTAGAAAATCAGAGGGAAGGTCTCCTGATCCTTAATCCCCAGCATCACCAGCGCGGTCAGGCGGGATTTGTCGGTAATCAGATACTCGGTATCCACCCCGGCGCGGTTGAGCGTTTCACGCAGGAAACGGCCGTTGTGTTCATCGCCAACGCGCGCCAGCATGGCCGATTTCAGCCCCTGAATGGCGGTGCCATAGGCCACGTTGCCGGAGGAGCCGCCCAGATATTTCGCGAAACTGGCAACGTCTTCTAGCCGCGAACCGATCTGCTGGGCATAGAGGTCGACGGCCACCCGACCTATACAGATGACGTCGAGCCGCTTTACTGCTGCATTCATAGCTAGGATTTCCTTTTTGGTGTCTGCTGCCTGGAAGGGTCGGGATCCCGACGTCGACTCCGTGAACAGCCTGAGGGTTATTGGTTACCCTTAGTTTGAGAAATAAATATTTCATTTGCAAACTCGTTCGAAATTAAAAAACCAAAAGTGTGAGGGATCTACCACTCTGCCGCACTGAGCCTCGCGTGAGCGCGGATCGCCCCCTCTGTCGACCTGGGGGAAAATGAAACGCCGGAAGCGGTTTCTTTACCTATGATTTTTAAGGGGATATAGCCGTCTGGCGCGGCAAAACAGCGCCCGAAAACCTGTCAGGAATGTCAATGAAACGTATGAAATGGGTAGAGAGTTTGATCCCTCTCGCAAAATGAAATATTTCTTCTGTATTTGTATTTAATGAAAAAAATGTTTGCCTATAATCCACAGGTATTCCAGTGACGTGAACGACGGCCCCGGCGGCATCGGCGCGACGCCACACACAAATACTGAACAATAAGGATTGTGCATCATGGGCAAACTGAGACTGACAACGGCGCAGGCGCTGGTGAAGTTCCTCGATAACCAGTACCTGGAAGTGGATGGCGAAGAGCTGAAATTCGTGAAAGGCATTTTCGCGATTTTCGGCCATGGCAACGTCCTGGGGCTGGGGCAGGCGCTGGAGCAGGACAGCGGCGATATGCGCGTCTATCAGGGGCGTAACGAGCAGGGAATGGCCCACGCGGCCACCGGTTTTGCCCGCCAGGCCCTGCGCCGGCAGATTATCGCCTGCACCTCCTCCATCGGCCCGGGGGCGGCCAACATGATCACCGCCGCCGGCACCGCCAGCGCCAACCGCATTCCGCTGCTGCTGCTGCCGGGCGATGTCTTCGCCACCCGCCAGCCGGACCCGGTGCTCCAGCAGATTGAACAGAGCTACGATCTCAGCATCAGCACCAATGACGCTTTCCGCGCAGTCAGCAAATACTGGGACCGCATTACCCGCCCGGAACAGCTGATGAGCGCCTGCATCAACGCCATGCGCGTCCTGACCGATCCGGCGGAAACCGGCGCGGTGACGCTATGCCTGCCGCAGGACGTGCAGGGCGAAGCCTGGGACTACCCGGAATCCTTCTTTGCGCGCCGCGTGCACCGTCTCGACCGCCGCCCGGCCAGCGCCGCGCAGCTGGCGGACGCCGTCGCGGCCATCAAAGCCAGCCGTAAACCGCTGATCGTCTGCGGCGGCGGAGTGAAATACTCCGGCGCGGGCGAAGCGCTGTCCCGTTTCGCCGAGCGCTACGGGGTGCCCTTCGCCGAAACCCAGGCCGGGAAGGGGACGGTGGTCTCTTCTCACCCCCTGAACGTCGGCGGCGTCGGCGAGACGGGCTGTCTGGCGGCGAACCTGCTGGCGAAAGAGGCCGACCTGGTGATCGGCGTCGGCACCCGCTTCAGCGATTTTACCACCGCCTCGAAATGGATTTTCCAGCACCCGGAGGTGCGTTTCCTGAATATTAACGTCAGCAACTTCGACGCCTGGAAGCTGGACGGCATTGCCATGCTGGCGGACGCCCGGGAAGCGATGACCGCCCTCGACGCGGCGCTGGCGGACAGCGGCTGGCAGGCCGGCTGGGGCGCGCAGATCGAGAGCGTGCAGAGCCGTCAGTTAAAAGAGACCCAGCGCGTCTACCAGGCGGTGTGGCAGGAAAAATCCTTTGTGCCGGAGATCGACGATCATCTCGATCGCGAATCGGTGTATCGCGAGTTCCGCCAGATCACCGACTCCACCCTGACCCAGAGCAGCGTCCTTGGGGTACTGAATGAAACGCTGCCGGCCGAGGCGGTGATCGTCGCGGCGGCGGGCAGCCTGCCCGGCGATCTGCAGCGCGTCTGGCGCAACCGCGCGGAAAACACCTACCACGTGGAGTACGGCTACTCCTGCATGGGATACGAAGTCAACGCGGCGCTGGGCGTGAAGCTGGCGCAGCCGCAGAGCGAAGTCTACTCCCTGGTCGGCGATGGCTCATTCATGATGCTGCACTCTGAGCTGGTCACCTCCCTGCAGGAGCGGGCGAAGATCAACGTCGTGCTGTTCGACAACATGGCCAACGGCTGCATCAACAACCTGCAGATGGAGCACGGGATGGACAGCTTCGGCACCGAGTTCCGCTACCGCCAGCCGGAAACCGGCCAGCTGCAGGGCGGTCTGGTGCCGGTGGACTTCGCCACCATCGCCGCCGGCTACGGCTGCAAAACCTGGCGCGTCACCACCCTGGACGAACTGCGCCACGCACTGGACGCCGCCCGTCGCGAAACGGTCAGCACCCTGATTGATATTAAAGTGCTGCCGAAGACCATGGTGCACAAATACGGCAGCTGGTGGAACGTTGGGGTCGCCCAGACGGCGCTCTCTGAGCGGATCCGCAAGGTGGCGCAAATGATTAATGAAAAGCGCGCCCAGGCGCGTGATTACTAAAACGAACCTCTACCCTGAATCCTACAGACTTACGGAGAAAACCATTATGTCGCTCAAATTAGGTGTCATCGGCGCTGGCGCTATCGGTAAAGAACACATCCGTCGCTGCACCCAGGTTCTGCAGGGCGCCACCGTTGTGGCGGTGTCTGATATCAATGCCGACAACGCCCGTGCGGCGGTCGCGCTGCCGGGCGTGCAGGCGGAAGTCTACGCCGACGGCCACGACGTGATTAACGCCAGCGATGTCGATGCCATCCTGGTCACCTCCTGGGACCCGACCCACGAAGAGTACACCCTGGCCGCCATCGCCGCTGGTAAGCCAGTGTTCTGCGAAAAACCGCTGGCGATGTCTGCGGAAGGCTGCCGCCGCATCGTCGATGCTGAAATGAAGGCCGGCCGTCGTCTGGTGCAGGTTGGCTTTATGCGCCCCTACGACGAAGGCTATCTGGCGCTGAAAAAAGTGATCGACGATGGCGATATCGGCGCGCCGCTGATGCTGCGCTGCGCCCACCGCAACCAGTCGGTCGGCGAGAACTACACCACCGATATGGCGATCACCAACACCCTGATCCACGAGCTGGATGTACTGCGCTGGCTGCTGAACGATGACTACCGTTCCGTACAGGTGCGCTTCCCGCGCTCCACCTCACACACCCATGCGCGCCTGAAAGATCCGCAGATCGTCTCCTTTGAAACCAAAAAAGGCACCCTGATCGACGTCGAAGTGTTCGTGAACTGCCAGTACGGGTATGACATCCAGTGCGAAGTGGTTGGCGAGACCGGGATTGCCCGTCTGCCGGAGCCGTCTGCCGTCCAGATGCGCAAGTCCGCCAGCCTGTCGACCGCCATTCTGACCGACTGGAAAGACCGCTTTATCAAAGCCTACGACGTCGAGCTGCAGGCCTTTATCAACGACGTCAAAGCCGGCCAGCTGCACGGCCCGTCGGCCTGGGACGGCTACGCGGCGTCGGTGGCGGCGGACGCCTGCATTAAAGCGCAGGGAACCAGCGAGCCGGTTGAGGTGACGCTGCCTGAGTGCCCGGCATTCTACAAACGTTAAGCGCGTTTTGCTGACGGAACTTCTTTGCACAGGTAACGACGATGAAAATTGCCTTTGATGTGGATGTCATTAAGGACCTCGGGATCACCCGCATGGTCCATCAGGTAGCGGAGTGGGGCTACAAGTACATTGAACAGTCGCCGCACCCGCAGATTAACCCGTTCTACAAGCACCCGCGCGCCAGCCGGGAGATCATGGCGGAGTACAAGCAGGCGCTGCGCGATACCGGCCTTGAGCTGTCGTCGTTTATCTGCGTCTACCGCTGGTCCGGCCCGGACGAACTGCGCCGTCAGGCGGCGGTGAAAAACTGGAAACGGCTGGTGGAAATCGCGGTGGAGATGGGCGTTCAGGTGATCAACACCGAGTTCTCCGGCGATCCGAATCAGCCTGAGATCTGCGATGAAATGTTCTATCGCTCCATGGAAGAGCTGTTGCCGATTTTTGAGCGGGAAGGCATCCGCGTGGAGATCCAGGCGCATCCCTGGGATTTCTGCGAAGAGAACAATGAAACCGTCGATATCGTGAAGTCGTTCCGCAGCGATAACGTGAAGTACGTCTACAGCGTGCCGCACACCTTTTTCTACGACAAAGGCGTCGGCGACGTGGCGAGCATGCTGCGCTACGCCGGGAGCGATCTCTCCCATGTCCTGATTGCGGACACCCGCAATCATACGAAACATTGCCGCTATATCGTTAACCCGCCGGGCGTGGATGCCGTGGTGCACCAGCACGTAGGCGTCGGGGAAGGGGATGTGGATTTCGACGCGCTGTTCCGCACCCTGCGCGAAATGAAATTCGCCGAGCAGACCTTCAAGGTCGGCGGGGAGCCTATTGTCGCCACCTCGCTGTTTGGCTACCCGGAAAAAATGAAATACCAGGCAGTGGAAACCCGTGAACTCATTGAACGTGAATTGCTGCGCCGGTAAGGCGCAGCGGCAGGAGCCCTACTATGAACAAAGATAACGTCAAACTGGCTATCGCCCCGATCGGCTGGACTAACGATGATATGCCGGAACTCGGCAGCGAAAACACCTTCCAGCAGATCGTCAGCGAAATGGCGCTGGCCGGCTTTACCGGCAGTGAAGTCGGCAGCAAATATCCGCGCGATCCGGCGGTTCTCAAGCCGATGCTGGACATCCGCGGCATTCAGATCTGCAACGCCTGGTTCAGCACCTTTTTCGCCAACGGCCAGCGGGAAAAAACCATTGATGAATTCGTCAATCACATGAACTTCCTTCATGCGATGGGGGCGAAAGTGATTGGCTGCTCCGAGCAGAGCGGCAGCATCCAGGGGCTGGATAAACCGATCCTCGGCGATGCGAAGCCGTGCTTCAGCGAAGAAGAGTGGCAGCGGGTGGCGGAAGGCTACAACACCCTCGGTCGCCTGGCGGCGGAGAAGGGGATGCAGGTCTGTCTGCACCACCACATGGGCACCGGCATTCAGACCACCGCGGAAATCGACAAGTTTATGTCGCTGGTGGACGAGCGCGTCTTCCTGCTGTTCGACACCGGCCACGCCTGGTATTCCGAAGGCGGCGAAGCGCCGATGCTGGCGATCCTTAAAAAGTATCTGCCGCGCATCAACCACGTTCACCTGAAAGACGTCCGTCCGCCGGTGATCGACCAGGTGCGCCGCGACGGCCTGTCGTTCCTCGACGGCGTGAAAAAAGGCACCTTCACCGTCCCGGGCGACGGGGTGATCGATTTCCGTCCGGTGTTCAAGCTGCTGGACGATTTTGGCTATAAAGGCTGGATGGTGGTGGAAGCCGAGCAGGATCCTGCCCTGGCCAATCCTTTCGAATACGCCGTCAAAGCGCGCAAATATATCCGCGAAACGGCAGGGATCTAATCGTTGTGACATTTTCAGGCCATACCGGGTATGGCCTGCTTTTTTTCCTTCCTCAACCGGACTCAGGGCTCAACCACGACGCCGTACCGTCCCCTCTCCCTCAGGGAGAGGGCCAGGGTGAGGGTGACGATGACGGGTAAAGCGTCATTTCACTTCCGCCAGCGCGGTCTTATCCACATAAGGTTTCATCAGCGCGTCGGCTTCCTTCTGCGCCGCCTGAACCGCCGCTTCCGGCGTCACTTTGGCATCATTGACCACCGCCGCCAGCTGGTTTTCCATCGCCTTACGTACCGCCACGGTCTCCCAGGTGGAGTACCACGGATGGGCGTACTTCAGCTGCTCAAGCGCGATCGCCGCCCGTGGATCCTGCTGCAGATAGGCCTTCATCTCCGGCGTATCGTATGACGCCTTGCGCGGCGAGAAGTAGCCGGTGAAGCGGCTCCACGCGCCGTTCACGTCGGGGCTCACCAGATAGGTCAGGAACTGATACGCTGCTTTCTTCTGCGCCTCGTTGATGCCTTTAAAACTTACCAGGCTGGCGCCGCCGATCGGCACCGCGCGCTGCTCTTTGGCCGGCAGCATCGCCACCCCAAGCTCAAAGTCTTTGCTGTTCTCGCGCATAAAGCCCAGCGCGCCGGTGCTGAGCATCGCCATCCCGAGCTTACCGGAGAAGAACGCGGCGCTGATCTGCTTCGAGTTCAGCACCCCGGACGGCATCACCTTGTCCTTGTAAATCAGATCCTGCCAGAAGCGCAGGGCGCCGATGGCGGTCGGCGAGTCGTAATAGACCTCGCCCGGATAGTCTTCGTTAAAGTATTTCCCGCCGTTGGCGCGCACCAGCGCCGAGAAGATCCAGCCGCCGTAGTCGTCGTTGGTCGACGGCAGCATGATCCCCCACTGGCCTTTGCTTTCGTCGGTCAGCTTTTTGGCATCGGCCAGCAGCTCGGCCCAGGTCTGCGGCGGCTGTTTGATCCCGGCCTGATCGAACATCGTCTTGTTGTAGTAAAGGATCGGCGTCGAGTTATGGAACGGGATCGCATAGGTGGTGCCCATCACCTGGGCGTTCTTATGCATCGCAGGCCAGAATTCCTTTTGCAGAAAATCGCCGGCCTTTTGATCGCCATATTTAAACAGCTCGTCCATCGGCAGGATCTCATCCTTCAGCGCCAGATCGGTGGTGAAGTTGGCGGACATGATCACCAGCGCCGGCGGCTGGCCGGCCTTCTGCGCCGATTCGGCTTTGATCTTGGTGGTGTCGTAGTTGCCGGTGAAGATCCCGCGCACTTCGACATCCTGCTGCGAGTCGTTGAATTGCTTAATGACGCGGGTCATCTCCATGGTCAGCTTGCCGTCCACCGGCGCCGGGAACATGAAGTCTATTTTTTCTTTCGCCAGCGCCGCGCCGCTCAGGGCAAGACTGAGGCCAACCGCGACTACCGTAAGAGGTTTAAACATGATTACACTCCATCAGTAAATTATGCTGGGTCTCAGCATGAAAAATATGCACATCGGCAGGTGAGAAGCCGACCAGTAGCGACTCGCCTTTCTCCGGCACCGTGCCGCGGTGGCGGCGGCTAAAGCGCAGGGTGCCGATCGGGGTGCTGACGTGGAGCAGGTAATCGGCTCCCATCAGTTCTCGTTGCAGAACGGTGGCCGGCAGGCGCAGATGGCCCTCCTCCACGCGGTCGGTAATATGTTCCGGGCGAACGCCCAGCCAGACGCGGGTCTGATCCCGGTGGCGCGGCGGCAGCGGATGGCGCTGTTCTCCCAACAGTACTTCACCGTTGGCGCAGGGCAGCGACAGCAGGTTCATCGCCGGCGAACCGATAAATCCGGCGACGAACAGGTTGGCCGGGTTGGCATACAGATACTCCGGGCGCCCGACCTGCTGTACGTGGCCGCCGTTCATCACCACGATGCGGTCGGCCATCGACATCGCCTCGGTCTGATCGTGGGTCACATAGATGGTGCTGGTTTTCAGCTGCTGGTGGAGGGCCATAATGCTGTCGCGCACTTCGCTGCGCAGGCGGGCGTCGAGGTTGGAGAGCGGCTCGTCCATCAGGAACAGCCGCGGATTGCGCACGATCGCCCGGGCCATCGCCACCCGCTGGCGCTGGCCGCCGGAGAGCTTCGCCGGTTTGCGGTCGAGCAGCGCCTCCAGCTGCAGCATCTGCGCCACTTTGTCCACCCGCGGCTGCCAGCCGCTTTTCTCTTCCTTGCGCACCTTCATGCCGAAGGTGATGTTGTCGCGCACCGACAGATGCGGAAACAGGGCATAGTTCTGGAAGATCATCGCGAAGTTGCGCTCGCGCGGCGTGGTGGCGGTGATGTTCTCATCATGCAGCCAGATTTGGCCTTCGCTGACCGGCTCAAGGCCGGCGAGCAGGCGCAGCAGGGTGCTTTTCCCGCAGCCCGACGGGCCGACCAGCACCACGAATTCGCCTTCGTGAATATCCAGCGACAGGGCGCTGAGCGCCGGTTTGCCGTCGAAACGTTTACTGATGTTTTGCAGACTGAGCATGGCGGTTAGCGCTCTTCCGTTGGGCAACTGATGTTTTCGTCGTACAGCCACGGCCCGGCGTAGTGGGCCAGCGAGTGCTGGTAGCTCACCCACTGCTCGCCGACCTGACGGTGCATCAGGCACGAGGCCGGGGAGAGGTCGTAATAGGGCCGGGTGTCTTCGTGGCAGTACGGCACCTGATGGACGGTGCCGGGAAGGGTGGAGATCAGCGCCTGGCGATACTGGGTCATGGTCAGGCTGTGGTTATGGCCGCAGAAGATGCGCGTCAGCGACGGGAAACGCTCCACCAGCGCCAGCAGACGGTGGCCGTTTTCGCAGGCAATCGGGTCCATCTGCGCATTGCCCAGCGGCAGCGGCGGGTGGTGCATAAACACCGTTGCCGGTTTGTCGCCGCCCTCGAACAGCTGGGCTTCCAGCCAGCCGATGGTCTCGTCGGTCAGCCAGCCTTTTGACGTGCCGGCATGACTGGAATCGATAAACAGCAGGCGGGTGGCGAAGTCATCCACCGCATAGCGCATATTTTGCGGATCGTTGCCCAGCTGCGGGCACAGCGGGTGAAGATGCTCCAGAAAATGGGCTTTGTCGTCGTGGTTGCCGGGGATCAGATACAGCGGATAGTTCAGGCTGCCGAGGATCTGGCGGGCCACCTGATACTCCTCCGGGCGGCCGCAGTTGACGATATCCCCGCTCACCACCACCGCGTCCGGGCGCTCGCGCAGCGCGTTAAGCTGGGAGACCACGTCGGCGTTGGCGGCATTGACGTCGATAAAGCCGTACAGCTTCTCGCCGCGGCTGCGGAAATGGGTATCGGAAATGTGCGCTAACAGCATGAATCACTCCTTATTTGATCCCGGAGAAGCCGAAGCTCCGCAGGAACTGTTTCTGAAAAAGGATGAACGCCAGCATCAGCGGCAGGCAGACCATCAGCGTCCCGGCGCCGATGGTGCCCCACTGGCCGCCGGATTCGGCGCCCATGGCGAAGGAGACCAGCCCGACGGTCAGCACCTGCTTATCGGGATCGTTGAGCATCATCAGCGGCCACAGGTACTCGTTCCAGTGGTAGGTAATGCTGACGGTGGCGAAGGCCAGCACCGACGGCCAGGACATTGGCAGCAGCACGCGGAACAGCACCTGCCACCAGCGGCAGCCCTCCATCAGCGCCGCCTCCTCCAGCTCTTTCGGGATGGCGAGGAACGCCTGACGCATCAGGAACACGCCGAACGCCGAGGTGAAGTAGGGCATCATCACCCCGGTGAGGGTGTTGAGCAGGCCGAAGGTTTTCAGGGTCAGCATGTTCGGCACCATCATCACTACCGGCATGATCATCAGCTGCACCAGGAACAGGAGAAACAGCGTCTGCTTGCCGCGAAACTCGTGGCAGGCGAAGACGTAGCCGGCGGTGGTGATGGTCAACAGCTGCACGAAGAAGGTGCCGAAGGTGAAGATAATGGTGTTGGCATACAGGCTCAGCCAGTCGGCGCTGTTCCAGGCGTCGCGGAAGTTATCGAGGGTCAGCGGCAGGCGCGGCAGCAGCGAGGCCATATCGTCACCGAAGGTGGTAGCGCTGAACGAGGTCGCCAGCATCCAGATAAACGGGCTGATCCACAGCAGCGCCAGGCAGCACATTAATACTGTGAGCGTAAAGGGCGACGAGCGGCGCAGGCGCAGCCACAGCGGACGGGCGGCGGCGGGCGTGCGGACCAGCAGCGGCGAGATTTCAGCGCTCATAGTGGGCTCCTTTCTCCAGCAGTTTCAGGTTAATCAGCGAGAAGGCGAACAGCCCGGCCAGGGTCAGGAAGGTGGCGGCGGAGGCTTTGCCGAGGTCGTGGGTATCCCAGGCGAGATTCTGGATGTAATAGAGCAGCACGGTGGTGGCGTTGTCCGGCCCGCCGCGGGTCATCACCGCCACGTGGTCAATCTGGGTGATGGAGTAGATCAGCGCGGTGGTGATCACAAAGCTCAGCGTCGGGCGCAGCAGCGGTAGCGTGACCTTAAAAAACACCTGGGTGCGGCTGGCCCCTTCCATCAGCGCCGCTTCCCGCGTCGAGGCCGGAATGCTCTGCAACCCGGCGAGGAAAAACAGCATGTAGTAGCCGGCGAACTTCCATACGCCGATCAGCGCCAGGGCCAGCAGCGCGCTGTTGCTGCGCCCCAGCCAGTTGTTGTTCATCGGCCCGAACAGCTTCGCCAGATAGTGGTCGAGCAGGCCGAGGCCGGGCATAAAGATAAACAGCCACAGCGCGGCGGCGCTGACCATCGGGATAATCATCGGGAAGAAGAAGGCGGTGCGCAGCCAGCGGTTGACGCGATGGTTCTCGCTCAGGGCGATCGCCAGCAGCAGGGCGAGGGTCACCCCAGGCACCACCGTCAGCAGGATATAGAGCAGGTTATTGCCCAGCGACTGCCAGAAGACGTTATCGGCAAACAGGCGGGCGAAGTTATCCAGCCTGACGTACTGTGCGCCGTCGCTGGCCATGCGGGTATCAAACAGGCTGTCATACACCGAACGCCCCAGCGGGAACCAGGTAAACAGCAGTAAAAACAGCAGGGAAGGCGACAGGATCAGCCAGGGAAGCCAGGTCTTTCTCATGGTGACGCGCATCTCGTTCAGCCATTTATCGAAGCCCGGATTGTGGGAAGCAATGACTACAGAGGCATGGCGGGGAGATGACGGTTTGATGAAGCGACGGGGAAAACGCCGGGCGAGCGGGCCGCCCGGCGGGTGAGAATCATCAGAAGTCGGCTTTCAGCACCGCGCGGTAGCGGGCTTTGCCTTCGCGAACGTGCTTCAGCGCTTCGTTAATCTGCGACATCGGGAACAGCTCGGTGGTCGGGGCCACTTTGCTGCGCCCGGCGAACTTCATCAGCGTGCGCAGTTCGGACGGGTTACCGGTCGCCGAGCCGGAGATGCTGCGGTCGCCGCCGATAAGGGTAAAGGCCGGCACCGGGAACGGCTTCATCACCGCGCCGACGGTATGGAAGTTGCCGCCGTAAGCCAGGGCTTCGAAGTACGGCTGCCAGTCGAGGTCTACCGCCACGGTGTTGATGATCAGATCGAACTGACCGGCCAGTGCTTTTAAGGCTTCAGGATCGCGGCTGTTCACCACGCGATCGGCGCCCATCGCCAGCACTTCCTGCTCTTTAGCCGGGTTGGAGCTGAAGGCGGTCACTTCCGCGCCCATCGCCCGCAGCAGCTTAATGGCGATATGGCCGAGGCCGCCGATGCCGATCACCCCGACGCGGCTGGTGGCGGTGACGTGGTGGGTCAGCAGCGGTTTAAAGACGGTGATGCCGCCGCACAGCATCGGGCCGGCGGACGCCAGATCGATGCTCTCCGGCAGGGGGATCGCCCACTGCCAGTCAGCGCGCAGCTTATTGGCGAAGCCACCGCGGTTAAGAATGGTCGGCACCGAGCCTTCCAGGCAGTTGATCTGATTGCCGCTGATGCAGGCGTCGCAATGGCCGCAGCTGCGCGCCGTCCAGCCGATGCCGACCTTCTGGCCAATCTTCAGTCCTTTATCCTGCGCCGCGCTGCCCAGCGCCGCCACCCGGCCAATCACCTCGTGGCCGGCCACCAGCGGGTAGCTCGACATCCCCCATTCGTTGTCGATCATCGACAGGTCTGAATGGCAGATCCCGCAGTACTCCACCTCAACTTCGACATCTTCCGGCTGCAGCTCGCCGGCATCGTACTCCCACAGCGACAGATCGGCGCCCGCTTCTTTGGCGGCGTAGCTTTTAATGATGCTCATGTTCATTTCCTTGGGGTTGGCGTAATAACCGAGAAAGTGTAGAGCATGGTATTCCCCGGCGCTTGGCAATCGGAGGGGTCGTGAAGCGGGCGGACCAGCCGCCCGTTAAGGTCAGCGGCTGGCCAGCGGCCACTGATTAAGGCGGATGCCGCGCTGCGGCGCGCTCTCGGCAAAATCATCCAGCACCGCCTGCACGTCCGGGTCGAGATAGCCGACGCTGTCGTGCTCGACGATCACCACGCTCTTTTCCGGAATCTTCGCCAGCAGGGCCAGCAGGTGCGGATTGTGCATAAAGGTCAGATTTTGCTGGATGCGCAGCACGTAGTGGTCATCGTAGCGCGCCAGCTGCAGCGAGTGGCGATGGCTGCGCCAGAGGCTGAACGCCATCTGGGTGGCAAGACCAATCCCGATCCCCGCCAGCATGCCGAAGGCGATAATCCCGCCGATGGTGGCGAGGAACGGGACGTACTGCGCCGCACCCTGGCGGAACTGCTCGATGAACAGCCGCGGCGTCGCCAGCTTATAGCCGGTATACAGCAGCACGGCGGCGAGGCTGGCGAGCGGGATCAGGGTTAGCAGGCCGCTGAACCACAGGCCGCAGATCAGTAGCAGCACGCCGTGGATAAAGATCGACAGTTTGCTCTGCGCACCATTGCTGACGTTCACCGAGCTGCGGACGATCACCGCGGTGATCGGCATCGCCCCCAGCACGCCGGAGAGCAGATTGCCGACGCCCTGGGCGACCATTTCGCGGTTCGGCGAAGGCGGCGGATTTTGCGGGCGCAGCTTTTTCAGCGCCTCCTGGCTGAGCAAGGTTTCGAGGCTGGCGACCAGCGCCAGGGTCACCGCCACCACCCACACCGACGGATTGCGCCACGCGCTCCATGCGGGAGACTCCAGCTCGCCCAGCAGATCGCCGAGGCTGCCGAACGCCGGCAGGGTAATACGCGGCAGGGCGGCCAGCTGCTGCGGCGCAAAATGGGTCAGCAGCAGGGTGGTTACGCAGCCGAGCAGGACGGCGATCAGTGGCCCGGGGATCCAGCGCAGGCTCTTCACCCGGCGGATAAGCGGCGAGCCCCACAGCCAGAGCACCAGCAGACCGCCCGCGGCGACGGCAATCGCCTTGATGGAGAAAGCGGCATTGCCTTGCACCACATCGGCAAGCCCGGTCTCTTCCGCCGTGCCGAGCGCGACGGGGATCTGCTGCATAATCAGCAGGATGCCGATCGCCGCCAGCATGCCTTTGATGACGCTGGCGGGAACCAGCGAGATAAAGCGCCCGGCCCGCAGGATGCCGAACAGCAGCTGCAGCACGCCGGCCAGCACCAGCGCCATCAGGAAGACGGAGAAGGAACCCAGGGATTCAATGGCGGCGACGACGATGGTGACCAGTCCGGCGGCGGGGCCGCTGACGGCGAAACGGGAGGGGCTGAGGGTGGTGACGACCAGGCCGCCGATGATGCCGGTCAGCAGGCCGACGAAGGGCGGTAAGCCGCTGGCCTGGGCGATGCCGAGGCACAGCGGCAGGGCGACAAGGAAGACGACGATGCCGGCGAGAGAGTCCTGACGAAGCGTGTTCATGGGGCGTGCTCCTGCGGTGAGAGGTGTTCGACGAGGGTGGTTAAATGGCCGGAAGCCAGATCGTAGACGCAGCCGTGCAGGCTGAGCGGCCGCCCGCTGGCGAGCACCGTCTGCACCGGTTCACCCTCCAGCAGACGGGCGAACTGGGCGCGAACGTTGACTTCCACCAGGGCGTCCAGCGCATGGCGAGTGCGCTTAACGTCGGTGCTGGCACTGGCTCCGGCGCCGGGGGAAGCCTCAACACAACACCCATCGGCGATCTGCACAATTTCGTGATGCAGGGTGTGGCGCAGCTGGCCGATGCGACGAGCCAGCGCCGAGGACTCCTGCGCCAGCGGCAGGGTAGGCAGGGAGAGCGCCGCCTGCACGCCGCCGCAGCCGTAGTGGCCGCAGAGCACCACCCGCTCCACCTCAAGGTAGTGAAGGGCATATTGCAGGACGCTCATGACGTTGTCGTCGGCGGGATCGAGCATGTTGGCGATATTACGGTGGACAAAGAGCTCGCCGGGCTGACTGCCGGTGAGCACCTCGGCGGGAACGCGGCTGTCGGAGCAGCCGATCCACAGCGAGTGGGGCCGCTGCCCGTCGATCCATTTTTCGAAATAGTCCGGGTCATGCTGACACTTCTGCAGCGCCCAGCTGCGGTTGCGGGCCAGCAAAGGTTTTAACGTCGTCACAAGTATTCTCCTGAGTTAATTCATCGAGTGAATATGTCCATCAAGACTCGTACAGCGACTAGTAAAAATAGTGTTTACCGGAACCCTTCACGCCTGAGGAAAATCCTGGAATAAACGGCAAAAAGAAAACTTTTCATTAATGTAAAGTTATAAAAATATTGATGAAATTAATATTTGGCTGCGGAGCGGATGAATAACAAAAAGGCATTGGCTAAAACTTTCTGGAATATATGGGAATGGTGAGGGTGGTAGGGGTTGGGGGAATATTGTGGGAGTGGATATTGGGGATGGATGGGGATTGTTGGGTTGTGTTGGGGATGTTGGTGAGAGTGGGGTGAGAACAAGTTGAGATAAGATTGAGTGGGGTTTGGGGGCACTTGGGGAGAAGAGGGGGGGCTGGCAGGTGGAGCTGGGTTTGCAGGAGGGGGCAGTGGTGATTGCTGGTGGCATTGGCGCCCTGGAATAGCAGCAAAAGGTGACGCCGCGCAGGATAGCGCTGTTTTTTTCAACACTTAGCGCAATGACGACACGCTGTCGCTTGCATGGCCGCCGCCGACAGGTATAATCCAGAACGTTTCCACATCCCCTTCAGTGCCGAAGTGGCGAAATCGGTAGACGCAGTTGATTCAAAATCAACCGTAGAAATACGTGCCGGTTCGAGTCCGGCCTTCGGCACCATTAGTACTTCCAAGACCATCCGAGAAAGTCCAATTATCCCTTAAAAATCAATGCTTGCAGCGATTTTTACGTCCTGAGTTGTCCGAGGTTGTCCGTTGAAATCCGGATGTCATTGGGGGCATAATTGGGGGCATCTTAACTTCGATTAGAAATGTGCCCCCAAAATGAAGCTCAACGCCAGGCAGGTAGAGACCGCAAAGCCCAAAGACAAAACCTACAAAATGGCCGATGGCGGCGGTTTGTATCTCGAAGTTTCGGCTAAGGGGTCTAAATACTGGCGCATGAAATACAGACGCCCCTCTGACAAAAAAGAGGATCGCCTTGCTTTTGGTGTTTGGCCTACCGTGACGCTTGCTCAGGCAAGGGCCAAGCGCGACGAAGCTAAAAAGCTGTTAGTACAGGGCATTGACCCAAAAGCCGAACAGAAAGAAGCTCAGGCCGAAAACGCGGGAGCATATACTTTTGAAACCATTGCTCGCGAATGGCATGCCAGTAACAAGCGATGGAGTGAAGACCATCGATCGCGCGTTCTTCGCTATCTTGAGCTTTATATCTTCCCTCATATCGGTTCGTCTGACATTCGCCAGCTCAAAACCAGCCACCTGTTAGCCCCGATTAAAAAGGTTGATGCTAGTGGCAAGCATGACGTTGCCCAGCGTCTTCAGCAGCGTGTCACGGCCATTATGCGTTATGCTGTTCAGAACGATTACATCGACTCTAATCCCGCTAGCGATATGGCCGGTGCTTTATCAACAACCAAAGCACGACACTATCCTGCTTTACCCTCTAGCCGATTCCCTGAGTTTCTTGCTCGTCTTGCTGCATATCGTGGCCGTGTAATGACGCGGATCGCGGTTGAGCTTTCTCTGCTAACTTTTGTACGTTCCAGCGAGTTACGCTTTGCGCGTTGGGATGAATTCGACTTCGATAAATCTCTATGGCGAGTACCTGCAAAACGAGAAGAAATTAAAGGTGTGCGTTACTCGTATCGTGGCATGAAGATGAAAGAGGAGCATATTGTTCCTCTCAGTCGACAGGCGATGATTTTGTTAGAGCAGCTTAAGCAGATTAGTGGTGATAAAGAGCTGCTGTTCCCAGGGGATCACGACGCGGCCAAAGTTATGAGTGAAAACACGGTGAATAGTGCGTTGCGTGCCATGGGGTATGACACGAAAACCGAGGTTTGCGGGCATGGATTCAGGACGATGGCGCGAGGTGCGCTCGGTGAGTCAGGGTTATGGAGCGATGACGCGATAGAACGGCAGTTGAGCCATTCGGAGCGTAATAATGTACGTGCAGCGTATATTCATACATCTGAACATTTAGATGAGCGCCGACTGATGGTTCAATGGTGGGCTGATTACCTTGAAATAAATAGACTTAGACTAGTAACTCCGTTTGATTTTGCTAAATTATAATAGTCAAAAGCATTGCAACGATTTTTTAACTTTTCGCTGCAATGCTTTTTGTTACTTAGAGGTAAATTTAGAATATTTTGTCACAGACCTTATTATTTCAGTGCCGTTAACTAACCCAATTGTTTCGTAGTCACTTTTTTCTTCAAAACCCCCCCAAATCTCTTTAATCAAACCTTCTAGTTTTTCTACATAACTAATACTAGGAAGATTAAATTTTTCAATTAATTTCTCAAATGTGAATTCGCTGTGTAAATAATAGCTTAAATTTGAATTTATGATTAAAATATTATTTACGAGCGTTAAGTCACCTTCGAAATCTGATCTTCTTACGCCATCATCGTCATCGTAATCGATAGATCCGTCATGAAAGAGAATTTCATCTGAAACAACCAGCATATTTTTAATCTCTGCTAACGAACATCTTTTATGACTGTCTAACCAAACATTTAGATCATCATTTGGCAAGAGAACGTGAAGTTTAAGTAAAGATTGAATCGAGAGCATTGGTTCTGAATTGACAATTTCTTTAGCCCAATCAACCCAGCTTTCAAGAGGATAGTTCGGTAATGCATCATTTCTCTCTGCTTTTCCGTTATTTTCAAACGATAAGCATAAACCATCGAGACCATAAATTTTTCCTGCACGAGCGCCTTTGAAGGATACAATCAAAGGTGAATGTTCATCACTAAAATAATAAGAATGGTTAGTGATTCTTACACGTCCGACAGTACGCCCATCAATCTTCAATGGATAAAGTTTGCTATCTGTTCTTTTATTGTTTATTCTTATAAGTAGATCTTTGTCAGATATTGTCAGCCAATCATTTGCGGATATTATTTTTTCTCTTTTTTCTTTAGTGATTAGATGCAAGTCTATTTCACAAGCAGGAAATATCCACATTATTAGTTTTTTGAGTTCGTCATGTGCTTCCTCTTCACTAATTATTTCTCCTTCCTTTTTTTTTAATAAATCATTTAGAGTGTCATTTTCAATGCGAAGTGAGATAGTAGTACCATGTTTTTTTAATTCCTCTTGGCTATTTGGTTTTGAAATGAATGGTCTTTCTTCAAGGCCGTTAGGGAAGGTTAATTTCCAATGGGAATTGGATTCATCAGGTTTCAACTTATATCGGTGCGTTATGATTTTTACATAGTTAGATATCATGAATGCCGAGTAAAAACCAATTCCAAATTGACCAATGGAACTAAAACCAGTCTGCGCAAGTTTTGGGTGTTCATACCTGACAGTATCATGGTTCCATAATGATTTACCAAAATCGAGCAGGACATCAGATAACACATATCTACTCATTCCCAAGCCATTATCAGTTATATTTAACATCCAACTCTTGTTGTCAATTTTATTTAGTTGGATGGTTATATGACCTTCAAAACTTTCAAGATAGCCAAGGTTTCGAGCTGCAGTGATAGCGTCAAACCCATTTTGGATTAATTCTCTTAGAGCTACGTATTTATTTTCCCCATATAGTGCTTTCCCTCCTAATGTTGAAATTAGCCTTGGAAGATTACTCACATGAACTGAAATGTCTTCAGGTTCCCAATTATTTGCTAGTACATATTTTGAAAAAGACTTTGGTGATTCTGCGCCTAATACTGATTTAGCTGCTAAAGGAGGGCGGCCTGATTCGATTAAAAAACTATTAGCATCTTTAAGCTCTCTATTGATCATTCGTGCTGTATCGAATGCTAACCACCATGCGTTACGTTCATCCTCGTTAAATGAGGAACCCGATGATATTCTAAGGTTTTCTCCATCAACCAATTTAGCTCTACCAAGTTTATTTTGGAAATGCCAATGATCCTTGGAAAGGCCTTGCGGGGTAAGGATATTGTATGCATAGGTAGGTGCTCTTCTCGAATCTATATGCGATGCATCAGTTGTACGCAGAATAAATGCAATTTTGAGAGGATCGACTTCCCAATTTGTACTTTTGAAGAATGCAGGGGGGTTAATTATTCTTCCTGAGAAATTGTCATTGACTTTTTTTGCTGACCAATGGTGGCTTTCAGCTATTTCCCCAATTATTTCTGAGTAATAGTCTCTAATCTCTTCATCAGCTATAAGAAAGTAATAGTTCTGGTTTGTTTCAGATTTCCAAGAATGTTGAATTAAATTTCTTGCTTGTTTTGCATGTAATTGTCTAACGACTTCAAATAAAGCCATTTTTTCTGATTCGGAATTTTTTTCTGGCTCAGTATTATTGTATTTTAGTGAGATAAGATCTTTCCATTCATCTCTTTCTTTTAAAGCAGTGAAACCACCATTGTATGCTGCACTTACATGAGCTGCATCGTGTAACAGGAATGCGCCCCCTAAAACATATGATTCAATGGGGTTTAAATAAAGAGTTTCACCTATTATTTGATCGGCCACTTCCCAAAGTGAATCTATGTGAGATATATCATGGATGGTTAGCCCAGGGATTTCAAATTCAATGTTTTTTACTAAGGGTTCAATTTTTCTTCTAAAGTCAAAATAGCTATTCCTCAATCTTTCAATATCTTCATTGTCGTCCAAGCCCAAAGTTAATTGCCAAAGGTTGGATTTTTCAAAAGCATTTATCATATTAGTTCCTTTCTAATGCAAATAATTTCTATTTGGTTGTTTCCGATGAATAGAGATGGATTCGCCATTTGTGATTTTTGTTGGCTTTTCGAGCTTATAACATATGTTTGTTTTTATTACTAAATAAATCACTTGGATATTTGCGCGCAATGCTCTCCCCATCTCGCTTGTCCGCTTCGTGGGGCGGTTTTCATGCAGGTACATGGCGAGGCTCAGGCTGCCACAGGCCCGGATACGTCAGGGAAATGGCAGCTTTAGAAACGATATAAATAACGCCGGAATGACTAGTTTCGTCCACCGCCGGGCGACCTTTTCCTGCACTTCTCCTGACCGCCTCAGAGGCTCGCCACGCCCCCGAACAGCACCGCACCACCCATCGATACTCCCGTGAACCCGTGCAGCGCAGCGACGCGCTCAGGCCGCGAAATTAAATATCATTAAATAAATACTTTACCGCTGGCGCGCAGTGCTTTCCCCGCCTCGCCTGCACGCTTCGTGGGTCGGTTTTCATGCAGGTGCATGGGCAGGCTCAGGCCGCGCCGGGACAGGGCTGCGAAGGGAGTGACGGGACGGAGGAACGCATGCAAAACCATGCACCCTGTGGATGCATGGCTTAATTCGGGAAAAATAGCGGTATTTTCGGGGATTTTTGCGGGACTACCTGCTGGCCAGTTCCGTGCGCCGGCGGGCATAAATCAGACTCTGTGCGGGGGTGTATTTTTCCTGATTATCCACCCGCGAAGCCGCGTCAGGCCTGAATCCGATGGCCGTTAAAATATCGCTGTCTTCTGCCGAATAATTAATTTCTTCACCGGTACTCAGCCACACGGACAGCGCTTCGCGCAGGTAATGCGCCGAACGGTCGAGCGCATGGCCGGTCAGGAGTGCGGGCTGCTGGCTGAGTCCCATCAGCTCCGGGGCAAGCGTGGCGGCCAGCTCTGTCCCGTGTGCCTGCATAAAGTCATTCAGCCGGTTGCGGATACTGATGCGCTGTACCGCTTCATGGGAGCGGATATAGCGCCCGGCGGCCTGATTTATCTCCCATTTTTTGACATCGATAATGTCGCGTAATTTCTGCATTCTGCCCGGTATACGGTCATCCCCGGCCAGCACCTGTTCCCGGTATTCCTGCTCTGCGGCCGCCAGTTCGGCTTTACAGTTCAGCCAGGCGGTTTCGTTCTTCTGACAGGCTTCAAAAGCCTGCTGTAGAGTAAGGCTGGTCATGGTCAGTTCTCCCCTGATTAATGACGGTATGGCGAGCTGTAGCAGCCCTGAACTTTACGGGGTGCCGGGGGTGTGACCGGCTCCGCGACAGGCGGCGTTTTCTCCGCCGGGGGCCGGATAACCTCGTCGATGGCTTCAGTGGTGCGGAACGTCGCCGAGCACTCAATATTGGTGCACTGGTGATAGCGCTGTTTGACGTTCTCCGACAGATAGCGGGAGGTGCGGGCATGCGCCGACTTTTTGCAGAACGGACAGTGCATCATGGCAGCAGCCCCCGCGCTTTCAGGTCAGCCTCGCGCTGACGGATTTTCTCCTGCCAGACTTTTAGCTGGCCAGGTGTGCTGGCGGCGTCGTGGTCCATGTGCGGAAGCGCGACGGCCGGGAAGCCGGTCAGGGAGAGCACCGGCTCATCGGCTGGCGTGACGGAGAAGGCGCTCACTTTCCCGGTCAGGAAGGTCACCACCTGATGCATGACCTCTTTCTCCGGCTCGATGTAGCCCTGATGGCCAATGGTGTTGGCGAGCGGGTTTGCCATCACATCCGCTTTCAGCACCATCGCCCGGACCAGTGGCCCGAGGGTGTCGTTCAGCGCGCGGTTAAGCTCTTCCTTCGCATATTCAGACAGTACAGCATGATGCGCCTGGCGGAATGCCCGCGCGGTGCTGTTGCAGGCGACTTTCAGCAGGTCACGTTCAAAGGCCAGCACTTCGGTCAGGTTGTCACATTCCTGCGCCAGCTCCCGGCGGGCCACGCGTTCGATATGGCCGCTTTTCAGCTCATCGGTCAGCATGGCACCCCCGGCACGGAAAGCGGCGCGCCAGGTGCGGGTATCGCTGCCGTTGTCCTGCTCCAGCGCCGCTTTCTGCTCCTCCGCACGGGTGATGGCCGTCAGGGTGTCTTCCATCCGGCGGGCCTGTTCAAGATGGGCCGCTCTGGCGGCGGCCAGTCGCTCCAGCGCCGGTTTCAGGTAATCAGGGATAAAGGTGGTGTCGGTCATGGCAGGTTTCCTCGTGGTTTCAACTTGAGGTGATTCTGCCGGGGCACACACAACAACACGACCTGTTGCGGTTGTGGCAGTTCTGGCACAAACAGGACGTTAAAACCCGGCTTGCCAGAGAAAGGTCTCAGGAAAAGCATACTCACCGTTTGTTTTTTTACTGTTAACTATTCACCACTGTTCACCATAAGAAAAAATATAAGTAATACAGTAAGATAATGGGTGAACAGTTGAGGGGGTGACTGTTCACCCACTGTTCACCACTGTTCACCCTCGGTTTTCGCAGTGACGATATCACTTAGACTTTATTTCGATTAATAGATAAATATTTATAACTAAAAGTAATAGATATTGTTGTAATGTAATGCAGTGATTTGCATCTGTTTGCCAACGTTTGCCACTGTTTGAGTCTGAGAAAAGTCAATGTTTGTTTTCCCGAAAATCTCACATGACCCGAGAGAAAATATAAACATAATAGGGAGCTACCCGAGGCCGGACGGACACGACCGGCACTGTATGGACTTTATGAGGTAGCCCGATGCACACCGCTTTTTCTTCCCCGTCTTCTGCCCCTGCCGCGCCGCTGATGCCGGTTTCTGATGCCGTTCAGGAGCGCTTTATCCGTCTGCCCGAAGTGATACATCTGTGCGGGCTGTCCCGCTCCACGATTTACGACCTCATCAGCCGGGAGGCTTTCCCGAAACAAATCTCCCTCGGCGGAAAAAACGTGGCGTGGGCGCAGTCAGAAATCACCGGGTGGATGGCCGACCGCATCGCCGAACGCAACCGGGGCTATGACGCATGATGATGCCCGTTCCGCAAAAAGCCCCTTTTTCTGGCTTGCTTCCCTTCGCCGTTTCCAGGTATAGTTTTGCCGCTGTCGCAAAATCGACAGCCGGAATTGGCGTTCCGAATAACTTCAAGGCGACACGACACGCGCCATGCGTGTTTTTTTATGTCGTTGCTCAGGCACACCCATTTTCAGGGCTGTGGTGTTTATTCGTGCACCAGGGTTCTTTTCTGATAATGGTAGTCCGGGCGGGGCAGCCTTCGGGCTGGCCGGTTCCCTTGAAGGCCGGTTACGCCAACCCCGCTCGGGCTGCCACCAGTGAAATTGGCGTTTCCGGTGGTAGTTTTTCAAACTACTTCAAGGAGGCTGCCGTCATGGCTACTATCCTCACCCCGTCACACCCGCAATTTGTCTTTGTGTTTGCCGCCGTCCGTCGCGCAGACCGTCAGCCCCGTATCTGCATGCTCCGCGCTGTCGCCGGGGATGAACACACCGCACGCCTTTCCCTCGTCCGCGATTACGTCCTCTCGTTTGCCGGTCGTCTGCCGGTGGCGGAGGTGCGCGCATGAAACAGCCCGCCATCACCGTCAAAGACCTCGAATGCCTGGAGCACCTGCGTAACGTCGGTCAGTTCGTCGGCGAGCTGATGCAGGTGCAGGACTGTACTTCCCTGCGTCGTGACCCGACCCAGCAGTTACAGCTCACTTCCGTGATTTACCTCATGACCGCCCAGCTCGACGGCGTGGTCGAGCGCTGCAACCACCGCTGGTTCACCGGGGAGGGCAACGTATGAAAACGCCTCTGCCACCCGTATTGCGTGCCGCCCTGTATCGCCGCGCCGTGGCCTGTGCCTGGCTGACCCTGTGCGAACGCCAGCACCGCTATCCTCACCTCACCCTCGACGCGCTGGAAAGTGCCATCGCCGCCGAGCTGGAGGGCTTCTACCTGCGCCAGCATGGCGAGGAAAAAGGCCGTCTGATTGCCTGTGCATTACTGGAAGATTTGATGCAGGCCGGGCCGCTGAAAGCCGCCCCGTCGCTGTCCTTCCTCGGGCTCGCCGTGATGGATGAGCTCTGCGCCCGCCATCTGACATCGCCTGTACTGCACTGAGGGAGAAAAAACCATGAAAATGAACGTAACGGACACCGTAAAACAGGCGTGCGGCCACTGGCCGCGCATTCTCTCGGCGCTGGGCATGAAAGTGATAAAAAACCGGCCTCAGGCGTGCCCGATTTGTGGCGGTGATGCCCGTAGTGACCGCTTTCGCTTTGATGACCAGGAAGGGCGCGGCACATGGTACTGCAACCGGTGCGGCGCCGGTGACGGCCTGAAACTGGTTGAGAAGGTGTTCGGCATATCGGCACCTGAGGCCGCCCGGAAGGTGAACGCCGTCACCGGCCACCTGCCGCCGGTAGCCCCGGAGATGATTGCAGCCGCAGACGCCGGAACGGAGGCCGACCGTAAAGCAGCGGCCGCGCTGGCCGTCAGACTGCTGGAGAAAACGCGCCCGGCCACCGGCAACGCCTACCTGACCCGCAAGGGCTTTGCCGGTCGTGAGTGTCTGACGCTGACCGCGTCGCACAAAACCGGCGGCGTGGCCTACCGCGCCGGTGATGTGGTGGTGCCGCTGTATGACGGGACCGGCGCGCTGGTTAACCTCCAGCTTATTAATGCTGAGGGGCTCAAGCGCACCCTGAAGGGCGGGCAGGTCAAAGGGGCATGCCATCTCATCGACGGGCAGAAACAGGCCGGGAAACGCCTGTGGATAGCGGAGGGTTATGCGACCGCGCTTACCGTGCATCACCTGACCGGAGAAACCGTCATGGTGGCGCTGTCGTCCGTGAACCTCCTTTCTCTGGCGAGCCTGGCCCGCAGCAAGCACCCGGCCTGTCAGATTATCCTCGCCGCTGACCGTGACCTGAACGGCACCGGCCAGAACAAAGCCACCGCAGCCGCTCAGGCCTGTGAGGGCATTGTCGCCCTGCCGCCGGTGTACGGTGACTGGAATGATGCGGTGATGCTGAAAGGCGAAGACGCCACGCGGAAAGCCATTTATGCCGTCATCCGGCCAGCGGCCCAAAGCCCGTTCGATACCATGAGCGAGGCGGAATTTACCGCCATGAGCGCCAGCGATAAGGCGATGCGGGTGCATGAGCATTACGGTGAAGCGCTGGCCGTGGACGCCAACGGCCAGCTTCTGTCCCGCTATGAAAACGGCATCTGGAAGGTGATAACGCCGTCTGATTTTGCCCGCGATGTGGCCGGGCTGTTCCAGCGGCTGCGCGCCCCGTTCTCATCGGGGAGAATTGCCTCGGTGGTGGAGACCCTGAAACTGATTATTCCCCAGCAGGATGCACCGGCACGCCGTCTGATTGGTTTTCGCAACGGGGTGCTCGATACCAGCTCAGGTATATTCAGCCCGCACAGTAAATCGCACTGGCTGCGCACCCTGTGTGACGTGGATTTCACCCCGCCGGTGGAGGGCGAAACGCTGGAGACCCACGCGCCGAACTTCTGGCGCTGGCTCAACCGGGCGGCCAGTGGCAACCCGACAAAACGTAACGTGATTCTGGCCGCACTGTTTATGGTGCTGGCGAACCGCTACGACTGGCAGCTCTTTCTCGAAGTCACCGGCCCCGGCGGCAGCGGGAAAAGTATCCTGGCTGAAATCGCCACGATGCTGGCCGGAGAGGATAACGCCACGTCAGCGGACATCGACACGCTGGAAGACCCGCGCAAGCGTGCCTCCCTGATTGGCTTCTCGCTCATTCGTCTGCCTGACCAGGAGAAATGGAGCGGTGACGGTGCCGGGCTCAAGGCCATCACCGGCGGTGATGCGGTCTCCGTTGACCCGAAATACCAGAATCCGTACTCGACGCATATTCCGGCGGTGATTCTGGCCGTGAACAACAATCCGATGCGCTTCACCGACCGCAGCGGCGGCGTGTCACGTCGCCGGGTAATCATCCACTTTCCGGAGCAGATAGCCCCGGAGGAGCGCGACCCGCAGCTCAGGGATAAAATCGCCCGCGAGCTGGCCGTGATCGTGCGCCAGTTGATGCAGCAGTTCAGCGACCCGATGAGTGCCCGCGCGCTGCTCCAGTCGCAGCAGAACTCCAATGAGGCGCTCAGCATCAAGCGCGACGCTGACCCGACCTTTGATTTTTGTGGCTATCTGGAGGCGCTGCCGCAGACCAACGGGATGTTTATTGGTAATGCCAGTATCATCCCGCGTAATTACCGTAAATATCTCTATCACGCGTATCTGGCCTATATGGAGGCCAACGGGTACAGGAATGTGCTCAGCCTGAAAATGTTCGGACTGGGACTGCCCATGATGCTGAAAGAGTACGGGATGAATTATGAGAAGCGGCACACAAAGCAGGGGATACAAACCAACCTGTCGCTGAAAGAGGAAAGCTACGGCGACTGGCTGCCGAAGTGCGACGAACCCACCGCTACATAACCTATCCGGACCGGCAACAGCCGGTCTTTTTGTATCTGCCCCTCCCTCAAGGGTGAACAATCCACTGTTCACCCTTCACCGTATGTTCACCCTGTATCACTATGAAAGTATTAATAAAAAACAAAAGGTGAACAGTGTGAACAGTTAAACCCAAAAAAACTTTTTACCCCCCTCATCACCATCATATTACGGTGATGGTCGCCGGAAACAGGCCAGGAACGCGCTGAGGTGAAGAGTTGACTGTTCACTCTTCACCAACTGATCACCATCTATCATTATGATATTAAAAAGAAAAATAAGAAGGTGAACAGTGTGAACAGTTAAATGCAAAAAAACTTTTTATCATCCTCAACACTCTGCTCACTACCATATAATTCTGTACTGTGGTCACGGTATTATTTTGAAGGTAATTTTTAAAATATTAAGGGCGGACAAATCGTCCGCATTCAGTGAGGTTAACAATGGCGCAGGATGCCTGGATTGTGCAATTGCAGATGCTATTAAATCATATACCCGTCAAGGATATTATGGTTAATGCGGTTGGAAGTTTTGTTGGTGGTATAGCACTCATTTGGCTCGCAATGAGTAAGCATGGAGTTCGTGTTTTAAGGTCAAAGTTAGCAAGACCTAATGTTCGTATCGAACGACGTAGAACACCTGAAAATATATTCACAGGGATAGAGCTTGGTGCTCCATCTCGCTGGGTTGAGCAGCAACTAGGTGTTCCTAACCGCATAGGTGATAAATGGTGGGGATACAGGTATTCAGACTCACTGGTTTCTCTGACATTCAACACAAATGATTCTATCGAAACCATTGCAGTGGCATTGATTGACCCTGATACAACTTTCGAATTTCCATCTTGGCACCTTTGCTTCCCACCGCTGGGAAGATTAACCCTAAAAGACCTTATGGAAGAGGAACACTTAACTTTGGAGTATAGGGAATCCTCACGGCATCAAGAACTCGTAGTTTCAGGAAGAGAAGGGCCACCAGGAGCATGGAATTATGTTGCCTTTGGGGCATTGTCGCCTCATGTCCCTGGGCAGTTGTTACCGAGTGATTTCGAATGGGATAGGGAGAGTGAAACTCTTCTGAGCAACTCACAAAACGTAAAAATCAACTGGGCAGCAGTTTCAAGCACCTCATACATCTATACTTTTCCATGGGACTTAGGTTTAAAGCTTCAAGCTTGATAGCATTGATTTGGCGTATCTGCTTATGTTGATAAGTGAGGTAGATATGAAGGCTAACGGGTACAGAAACGTGCTCAGCCTGAAATGTTCGGGCCGGGGCTAACCGTGATACTGAAAGAGTACGGGATGAATTACGAGAAGCGGCAGATAAAACAGGGGACACAGACTAACCTGAAGCTCAGGGGCAGCAACGGCGACGGGCTGCCGAAGTGCGACGAACCCGCAGCGACATAACCCACCATCAGACCGGCACCCGCCGGTCTTTTATGCCTGATTATCCCAACGGATGAACAATCGACTGTTCACCCTTCACCGTCTGGTCATCACTTAATACCATGAAATAATTATATAAAAGTCAGAGGTGAACAGTGTGAGTAGTTAAATGCAAAAAAACTTTTTTATAGCATCTTTGTCCCGGTTAGGTTCCGAGTTACGGATCCTAACCAAAAGAAGCTTTCAAAATTTTTTTTGTAAGTCATATCAGATAGCTAAGGTGAATGGTGGTGAAAAAATGGTTGGGGGCACAAATGGGGGCATAAATCATGTTGTTAATTATTTATCTGTTGTTTTTCATTGTGTTGAGTTGATGTTTGAGTCCGGCCTTCGCACCAAAAGACACAATCAAGTCGCTTAAGGGCACTTTTTTTGTGCCTGAAATTTAGTGCTTACCTGTCATTCCTGCGCCCGCGATACTGGCTCTCTCAAGGTCAACCCACTTCAATGCACATCTACCAACAGATATAGGTATAAATGATGGTATTCCAAGTTCGATAACGCTGTTACCAGTAGGGAGGGGATAAGCATGGCGTTACAAGATATCGAAGTCGGAACAGCTATGCCAGCGGACAAACAATATAAGCTGACCGATGGCAACGGTATGCATCTTTTCGTTCACCCTAATGGCTCTAAATATGGACTGACCCCACGCCCGTAGCCACTTGTAAACGATACGATACGTCGATGGTATACCGTGGCGAAAGCTTACAAGCGGAAATTAGAGCGATTTATTCCAGCCTGGAGCAGCGGAAGTTATAGGGGTTTATCGCAATGCAGGTATCGAATGGGCTGAATTAATTCAGTTATACTCAAGGAGGTATAGGCTTAAGATACTATGCCTCCAAACCATGCGGTTGCATTTGGATGGCTTGTTTGGCGAGGGTGGTTTAAATCATCAGTTAAACTTAGAAAAGGCCACTTTTTTGAATGGCCTTTAGTCTAAGGGGAGTTTATGCTGTTGCCCGATGATTCCAGGAATCTTTGTAAATGATATTCCCATCGCAATGTTTCCAGGTGATGGCCTCATACCTTAACTGAATCGTTTCGCTATGTGTGCCTGTACCAGAATCAGGAAATAAGTTGGGGGTAATTCCAGTTACTTTTACATTCTCTAATATAATATTAAAATATTCGCTTTCAACACCTGCATCAAGGATCTGATACATCTTTATGGTTGCCGACTTTAATGTTTGGTTCTCACTCAGCGCTTTGTATAAAAGGGGCGTTGTTTTATCAAAATCTTTCTGTACCGTAATAGGCGTATGTACTCTGGTTCCTGTTAATCTCCCGGTGTTTCCATCCACAGGAATGGATAGGTGGTGCGTTACCGCTTTTAATTCAATAGCGCCAATACGCCCTGTAACGAGAGAACTACCCGTTATAGGGGAGCCGTTTGTATCGGTTAGCCAAAGATATGCTGGATTTGACATGATTATTCCTTATCTCTATTTATAAATGAAGGTAAACAAAACATTATAATGACCCATAAAAACAGACCAATAATCTTAACCGGCCACGGGTCAAATAAGGCTATGCAAACAATAGCGCCTATAATTAGTAGCGGGCCTGATAGTAAATTAAAAACACCGCTTAACACACCTATCTTTGTTCCCAGAAATCTATTCAACGCAATGGCGATGATATAAGCGCTGCCGATTGTAATCGTTACTGCGATTATTTTATTCTGCCAGTTATTAAACTCAGTCAAGCAAATAAAGCATGCAGTAATAATATAGGTGCAGAGAACTATATCGACGAGTGGCGTGATAATTTTTTTCATATCACTCAGCCTTAGCATTCGTATTTAAATGATCTTCCACTCTTTTCATAATCTTGTCGAACACAGGGTTGCCCTCAGTGTACCCTGCATGGATGGCATCCACAAAAGGTTGTACCGCATCGGCAAATAAGAAATAAAGAAGATCATAATCGCAGGGCCTTAACAACGAGTATACCTCGGGCGCTTCATTCCTGAGTTTATTAGACGTCCTGATGGAACGCTCTGCCATTCCACCAAACAAGAGGATAGTACTTAAAAAAGCTATTGGATTCCCTTTCCCCTTAAATACTACATAAGTAAATGACGTTTTTTCTATAACGGCTTTAGCAATGTTCGATGCGATAATATTCGTAGAGATTCTACCCACGATAGAGGTAACTACACTTCTGTATATTCTATCTTGTTCTGATTCGGATAGATATTTATTAAATAACTGAAAGATTAATTTAACTGCATTAACGATATTTTCATAGTTAAGAATGTCATGTCTTATCGCGGTCATCATACGGATTCTTTCTGTTTCACGTTCATATCTTGTATCCGTATCAAAGATACCGTAAATCAGATAACCATAATCTAAAGGAACAGATAATCCACCATTGATAAGCCCTGTAACTGTATCAGGAGAGATAATGATGTTATATAACTTCCGCGCTATCCCTTCTATGTCTGCCATATAGCTATCCTATGTTTAAATAAATGACTGAGGATGTACATCATTTTTGCAAGAAATAATCGATGGTAATTTACAAGAGAATAAATAACTTGATAAGTGTTACCATAACCTAATTGTTACAAATTGTATTGCAAAATGATTTTGAACCATTGATTTAAATAAGGCGTAAAACATCATAGTATATCACTTTACGGTTGATTATTATGATGGATTATCTTGGTGTGAGATGTATTAATTTAATAAATAATAAAGCGCATATAAGTATTCGATAAGTGATTGGATACGCAAAAAATTTGGATGTTAAAATTATTAGTTTATATGTGTTTGCTCTGACTTGTTCATGGCAGAAACAGGTTTATGACTCATGAACAGGGGGGTATGTGAACACATCGACAGCATCATGTTGTGCCGTCGATATCCTTCACGAGCAAACATTGACGAATTCACCAGAGTGATATCCGCTCCCGGCGTGAGAACGGAAGCTACAGCCAAATCTTTGAAAATAAATAAAAGCAGGCTAATACCAATCGTTTCATTACATCCTTCCGCGAACTACGGTGGGGGAATAGCGATTGGTTTGCGTTATGGCGTGGCGACCACGGAATCGACGATGAGAGGTGGGTAAAGGTGTGAAACGCGGTAATTTCCGTTTGCATCCGGGGACGGTTTTCGAGGGTTGTATTACTATCGCCCATAATTCTGATTTTGCCATAATCCGGAATGCGCTTATGAATACATCGTTAGTACAGGTTCCCTGCATGCGTTCCCTGAGGGCTCGCGGTTGGGTGGAGGTTGTTGCCAGTGGCTCTAATAACGCTTGCCCGTAAAATCAGTAAGATTATTTATTTTATATTGCTGTTTTTGGTTCTGGGACGTGCACTTCCAAGGCCGGAAGTCTATCTCGATTATGATATCGCAAGGGATATTTGCCACTTCTTGTTCGGGAGTGTGAACGCCGATACGATGTATGACACTTTCTTTTATATATCGCTAATAATAGTGATATGCCTTTCAACTGTACTCTACATTATGACATTGCAGTTAATTTCAACGATAAGTAGCAAATGAGATGCCAATTCCTCCGTATATGTGGCTTAAAGACGATGGTGGCGCAGACACGAAAGGATCTGTTGATGTTCAGGAGCGAGAAGGCAGCATCGAAACCCGCTTATCACCATCCCCATACCCCCTCACCCCCTGAACACCTCCCGCCGGTGCCACGCCACAAACCCCTCCTGGGGATAACATTCTTTCCCCTGCGGTAAGGTAATCGGCTTACCATCAAAATCCCAGAACAGCCTGCCAACGATGCCCCCGCCGTTCACCGCCGGTGAAACCTGGATGCGCATATCCTCATCCAGACCAATGGATCCTTTATCAAAAGCCTTATGGTGAATCGCGCAGAGCGCCAGGCCGTTAGGGATTTCGCATGGGCCGCCGTGCTGCTTCCATTTTATATGGGCCGCTTCCAGGGCGACGGAGGTATTATCATGGCGCATATTGAAGCCGCAGATCGCGCACTCATAGTTATAGGCGCGCAGCACCTGCTGGCGAAAATGCGGGTCGCGTTCTTTACGGATCTGCAGCAGATCAAACCCCATCTCTTCAGCCAGTTCTTCCTGAATACTCTCCGGGAAATGCGCCTCGAGGATCTGATGGGCGAGGGTATTGATCAGCTTCTTATTTCTGTTGAGTAGCGCAAAATGCGGCTCATCGAAGCCGCCGGCGACGTGGCAGAGCTCCAGCTCTTTGCCGGGCGGCTGTCGGCTGCCCTGGGTTGAACACTGCTCGCTGTTGTGCAGCTCCCAGAAGCCGTCGCCTTTCAGGCGCCAGAAGGGCATGTCCGGCCGGTACTGGCGGCGCTGCGGGCCAAAGCGTTCCAGCAGGCTATGCAGCTCATCGCGTATCTCCGAGGCGTAATCGAACATCCGCGCATGGCCGCGCTGGTACTGAGAGAGGACATACAGCAGCAACAGTGGCTTATGCGGCGCACGCTGTTCGCCTTTGCGCCAGATGGTGATGTTCTCGATCGCGTGTTGCAGGGTCGTGCTGGAGGGCATAGTGTGACATTGGCAGCTAAATAAATGCGATGATGCTCGCAAAATCCTTGCCGATCAACCCACCAGATGCGGCGATTCCAGGTGGATCGCTTTTTAAGTATTACGACGGATCTTGCTGTGGGAGTGGAGACCGCGTTCGCCTCCTGCGACGCAAGCCTGAAAAAATCGGAAGCGCATAACCGTTGCGTTCCCGCACACCACAAACCCCACGCTACCTTACCGGTAGCGTGGGCCCGCTCTTTCTTACTTATCCCGCGTCTCGCCAGCCTCCCAGCTATAACTCCCATCGGCCGCTAACCTATCGCCCAGCTCCTGATACTCGAACTGATAAAACTCAGCCTGGGTGCCGTACCCGGCGTAGTCTACCGCCGCTAGGCCGACGAACGCGCCGGTAAAGAACCCGCCGTAGCTCTGCAATACATAGTCATCGGACAGCACCGCGGCATCCAGCTGGACCGGGATCTCGGTGAAGGTCACGCCATCGAAGCTGTATTCATAGCTGTAGGTCTGCTTGCGGACTTTGGTCCGGAACCAGACGTATTCGACGCCGTCCGGCACCTTGATGGCGTTATCTTTCAGGTACGACGTGTATTTCCCGCGGTTATTTTCGCCGACTTCGATGACCTTGCCGTTAATTTCATTCCAGGTCAGGAAGACAAAGCTCCAGTGGCGGTCGTTATAGTAATTCGTTAACCCGGCCATCTGCTGGTAGCTGAAGGGCTCGAATTTTACCTTCACCGCGGCGTCAAAATAGAAGGCCTGCCAGCGGCGGGCAATCAGCGACAGGTCATGCGTATTGGCTAACGAACCCTGGCCGATTAAGGTTAATTTGCCGTTGCCGGTGGTGCCCATTTTGGCCGTAAACGGCACCCGCAGGGTATTCCAGTTCGGGTCGAGCGCTGGCGAGGTAAAGTCATCCTGCTGGCTATTATCGCTGGCGCTTTCGGTGAAGATGGCGTCTTTTGGCCCTTCGACGAAGGTTTTCCCGCCGTGACCGCCTTCAATACGCGGCCAGCCCTCGTCGTCCCAGTACACTTTCTGGATCGCGGTTTCCCGGCCGAGGGTTGACCAGCCGCGCGGGTCGTAGATGGATTCCCCCGGGCGATTCCACGGCCGGGCGCAGAGCGAGGCGTAATACCATTCGCCTTCCGGGGTGGAGACCAGTGCGCCATGGCCCTGTTTCTGGATGTAGCTGTCCGGGGTATCGACGTTGGTTAAGAACACGTCGCCCGGTTCGGTTTCGAAGCTGTCGGCCTCGAGGGTTTTCGACCGCGCCACCACCTCCTGGTGGGTAAACACGGTGCCGCCCTGGGCGGCAAACAGATAGTAGTAGCCGTTCAGTTTATAGAGGTGCGGCCCCTCGACCAGCGCCACGGCGGTGCCGCGGTAAATGGTGCGCGCGGTTTCCGGCATTAACTTCAGCGTGTTGGTATCCAGCTCCGTTAAGGTAATGCCATCGAAGGGGTGATGGTACTCCCGGTGATCCCAGGTTTGCTGGACGATGTATTTCCGGCCATCGTCGTCATGGAACAGCGAGGCGTCAAACCCGACGCCGTTCAGCTTGATCGGGTCGCTCCACGGGCCCCGAATATCCCTCGCGGTAGTCAGGTAGTTGGTCATGTCTTTAAAGGCGCCTTCGGTGACCTTCACATCGGTATACACCAACCAGAATTGCCCATCGGCCCAGGAGAGTGCCGGCGCCCAAATGCCGCCGGAGGAGGGGTTGCCCTTCATGTCCAGCAGGGTAGTGGTAGAGAGCGGCGAAGGCAGCAGGTTCCAGTTTTTCAGGTCTTTCGACTCATGTAAACGCACGCCCGGGAACCACTCAAACGTCGAGTTGGCAATATAGTACGTATCCTCGACGCGAATAATACTGGGGTCGGCATTAAAGCCGCGTAATATCGGGTTTTGAATAAGTGACATTTCATTACACCTTTTAAAATGGAAAGTGACGAATCGGTCTGATTTATAATTTTTTTAACTACACGCGGATCTCATCCAGCTGACGGTTAATGTCGGTAACATGTTTATCGGAGATCGGATAAGCCTGGATAATCACCATCGAAATAGCGGCCAGCGCGATCGGGATCCACACCGCGGTCATAATGATCCCGTCGATGGCGCTGGCGCTCTGCATGGCGCCGCTTTCATTAAATCCATACACCGCCAGCAGCCACAGCGGGATAGCGCCGCCGATGGTGAAGCCGATCTTGAAGAAGAGTCCCATAATGGCATTGATAATGGCGGCATTGCGTTTGCCAGATTTTAATTCGCCGTACGCGATGACTTCCGGTACCAGCGCCCACATAAAGCCGGTGGCGGAAGTTAAGCCCCACTGTTTAATAAAGGTGGCGATGTAGGCCAGCCACAGGGCGTCGTGCATCCCTTCGCGTGACCAGACGTAGGTCAGCAGTTCGCCGACGATGAACATGGCGAGGAACAGATGGAAGAAGCCTTTTTTACCAAAGATTTTTTTCAGTTTCGGCCAGAACACCGGGAAGGCGATGCCTGGAATAGACGCGACGAGACCCACGGCGCCCATCCATTCGGAGTGGCCGACGACGAATTGGTTGAAGAAGCCGTTAACGGTGTTCATGAAGAACATGAAGGTAAAGGCCAGCATAAAGAACATGCCGAGAATAACCAGCGGGCGGTTATGTCTGAGTTCGTGGAAAAGGTCAGTGGTTTTGACGTTGGCGGTCTGCTCGGCGGTCGCGACAACGCGTTCTTTGGTGAATTTATAACAAATAAACAGGGCCACCGCGCCGATGATCATATAGATGGCATACACGCCAAACCAGGCGTAGTTCGCCGACGGATCGGTATAGTTGCCCAGATTCAGCTCAAGGCCAAAAAAGCCGGTGTCTTTCAGGCTGCGATCTTTAGGCGCCGCCATCTGCACAAACATCGGGAACAGGGTATAGACCAGCAGGTTGGCGCTGTTGGCCAGCATCATGCGGGTACTGGTCAGTTTATCGATCGATTCCGGGTCGCGGGTCAGTGACGCATTCAGCGAGCCATAGGGAATATTGACTAAGGAATAAACCAGGTCCAGCGCCAGATAAATAATAAAGGCGAAAGCCACCGAACCTTTCACTCCAGGGATTGGCGCGAACAGTAATGCCGACAGGATCACCAGTGGAACGCCGGCTCGTAACAGCCACGGACGATATTTCCCCGCTTTCGAGGTTCGTTTATCCACGTAGGTTCCGACCATCGGATCCCAAAACACATTAATGATACGGACAAAAAGAAAAATAAAGCCTGCCGTTGCCGTGCTGATGGTATTTACCGTCAGCATATGCAAAGCCAGAAAACCCCCAATTGTGCCGAAAACCAGGTTTTGCGCAAAGTCGCCCATGCCATAACCAATTCGTTCTCCACGGGTTAATTTATGATATTCCTCATGCCGACTGTGCATTATGTTTTTACTCATTCTAAGCAGACTCCGGTTTGTTTTGTGTAGGTGAAACACTTTCTGACACAGTTGACCTGGAAGAATCTATTACGTTTTTAAATTACATAATTATGTTTTTTTACTTCTGTGATCTTCGAAGCAAAGGCCTGTATCGCCTGCGTTGAACCGCTATCCGCCGCTAATTTTTTGGCAGGCAGGCATTGTGACAAAACCGGCATTTTAATTTGGTATGGAGACCTGAATTCCCCAGGAAGTGTACTCTATACGCGCGCGAAGCGAGATATTTAAAATAGTTTTATTTGCGAGATGGCTCACATTTGAGCATTTTCTCAATCGCCGAGTGAAATAACGTAATTGAGCAACCGACGATGAGAATACACGATGTGTCACAGTTGTTAATTTTCCTGTTTCTCAATTTCGGAGTTCATCATGCAGACCTATTTCGACCAGGTAGATCGCGTTCGCTTTGCCGGACCCAAAACCGATAATCCGCTGGCGTTTCGCCACTATAATCCGGATGAAATCGTGCTGGGAAAACGCATGGCAGAGCATCTGCGTTTTGCCGCCTGTTATTGGCATAACTTCTGCTGGAATGGCGCGGATATGTTTGGCGCCGGTTCGTTTGAGCGTCCCTGGCAGGCCGCGGGCGATGCGCTGGAAATGGCCAAACGCAAAGCGGACGTGGCGTTTGAATTTTTCTACAAGCTCAACGTGCCGTATTACTGCTTCCACGATGTCGACGTCTCGCCAGAAGGCGCGTCGCTGAAAGAATATCTGCACAATTTCGCCGTGATGACCGAAGTGCTGGCGGAGAAACAGCAGCAAACCGGCGTGAAACTGCTGTGGGGCACCGCCAACTGCTTTACCCACCCGCGCTACGGCGCCGGAGCGGCGACCAACCCCGATCCGGAGGTGTTTGCCTGGGCGGCCACGCAGGTAGTGACCGCCATGAACGCCACCCACCAGCTCGGCGGCGAAAACTATGTTCTTTGGGGCGGCCGCGAAGGTTACGAGTCGCTGCTGAATACCGACCTGCGTCAGGAGCGCGAGCAGATTGGCCGCTTCCTGCAGATGGTGGTGGAGCACAAGCATAAGATTGGCTTTGGCGGCACGCTGCTTATCGAGCCGAAACCGCAGGAGCCCACCAAGCATCAGTACGATTACGATGTCGCGACGGTGTATGGTTTCCTGAAGCAGTTTGGTCTGGAAAATGAGATCAAGGTGAACATTGAAGCCAACCACGCCACTCTGGCGGGGCACTCTTTCCACCATGAAATCGCCAGCGCCATCGCGCTGGGGATCTTCGGCTCCGTTGATGCCAACCGCGGCGATGCGCAGCTCGGCTGGGATACGGACCAGTTCCCGAACAGCGTGGAAGAAAATACCCTGGTGATGTACGAGATCCTCAAAGCCGGGGGATTCACCACCGGCGGCCTGAACTTTGACGCCAAAGTTCGTCGGCAGAGCACCGACAAATACGACATGTTCTATGGCCATATTGGCGCCATGGACGTGATGGCGCTGTCCCTTAAGCTGGCCGCGCGCATGATTGAGGATGGCAAGCTCGATCAGGGTCTGGCAAAACGCTATGCCGGCTGGCAGGGCGAGCTGGGGCAGAAAATTATGACCGGGCAGATGTCGCTGGATAATATTGCCCGATACGCTGAGCAGCATAATCTGAATCCGCAGCATCAGAGCGGGCGTCAGGAATTACTCGAAAATCTCGTCAATACCTATATCTTTGGTTAAATTTTGCTGACATGCCCCTGCGGGGGCATGTATTACGCTGTTTGTCCGCTGCCGAAAAATAGCGTTTATTTGTTCGTGCTGTGTTTTTTGTCAGTGGCGAAAGACCGCCTGTTTAATACCAGCGAAGGAGGGAAAGTAGCGATAATTGTGTAATGCCTCTGTGACCGTACAAAATAAAAAATAACTTGTTCTGATGATAGCGACATATTCTGTCAGCTCAGAATAGGCTGGTTATTGTCTGAATAAAATTAACCTATATTGAGAAACTCATGACAATGATAAAAAAGCTTCCATTAACCATGGCGGTTATCGCCGCGTTTTTTCCGCTTACCTCTGTAATGGCGCAAGAATTTACTCAGGAACAGATCGACGCCATCGTCGCCAAAGCCGTTGATAAAGCGCTGGCCGACCGCCAGGCGAAAATCGACGCCGCGGCCAACAAAAAGGTCGACGTGATCACTAACCCGCAGACCACCGCCGCCTCGCCGGATATGGCCATTCCGTTTGGCCTCAAGTTCAGCGGCTATGCCCGCTATGGCGCCCACTTCCAGACCGGCGACCAGAAATATGTCGGCGTCGACGGCTCCTATAACGGCGCCTCGGCGATCGGCCGTCTCGGCAACGAAAGCAACGGCGGCGAATTCCAGATCAGCAAGGCCTTCAAAAGCGCGCAGGGGGCCATTTGGGATCTCAACGTCATGTTCGACCACTGGAGCGACGAGGTTAACCTGAAGAAGGCCTACGTCGGCGTCACCAACGTCCTCGACTCCAACCCCAACGCCTATATCTGGGCCGGGCGCGACTTCCACCAGCGTCCGCAACAGGGGATCAACGACTACTTCTGGATGAACCACGACGGCCAGGGCGCCGGGGTGAAGAACTTTGATATCGGCGGCGTGCAGTTTGACGTGGCGACGGTCTCGCAGGTGAAATCCTGTAGTCCGGAAGTGATGGCCGACGAGACCAACCCGTCGCGTATCACCTGTACCGGCAGCTCCGATACCGGCGACAACGGCCACTACGCGCTGACCACCAAAACCCACAACATCAAGGCCGGACCGATCGACGTCGAGGTGTATGCCAACTACGGTTTTGACTCGAAGGCGGTGGACAGCGACGCGCGCCTCGAAGCCTGGCAGGGCGGCCTGGTGCTGAGCCACACCAACGACAGCGGGGTGAACAAGGTGATCCTGCGCTACTCCGACAACTCGGATAACAGCGTCTACAACAAAACCGACGACCTGACCACGGTCTACGCCAGCTTCGAGGGCAGCCATAAGTTCACCCAGCAGGCGCAGATCGAATACCTGCTGGCCTTCCACGACTACGACAACGGCAAGGACAACACCGACAACCGTAAAAACTACGGCGCCATCGTGCGGCCGATGTATTTCTGGAACGACGTGCACTCCACCTGGCTGGAAGCGGGCTACCAGCGCGTGGATTACGACCAGGGCGGGGATAACCACGGCTGGAAGCTGACGCTGTCGCAGAACATCGCCATCGGCATGGGGCCGGAGTTCCGCCCGATGCTGCGCTTCTACGTGACCGGTGGCCAGGTGGACAACGAGCATACCGCGAAGGTCAACGGCACCCAGGACCAGCAGCTGGATTCGCTGAACGTCGGCGGGATGTTTGAGGCGTGGTTCTGATGCGATAACGTTGTCGAAGGAGCGTTCCCGGCTGGCGCTACGCTTAGCCGGGCTACGACTGAGGAGGCCTACGGGATCCCCCCGTAGGCCCGGCAAGCGCAGCGCCGCCGGGCAACTGGCCCAGGCTCCCTCAGTTCACCGTCAGGCGCAGGGCCAGATCCTGCGGGTAGGGGTCAAAATAGTTCTGCGCCTGCAGGTAGCGATCCGGATACTCGGCCAGATAGTGCTTAAGTAGCGTCAGCGGGGCGAGGATCGGCAGCAGCCCGGCGCGATAGTTGAGGATCACCTCCCGCAGTTCGCCGCGCTGGCGGCTGTTCAGCTGGTCGCGGAAATAACCCTGAATATGCATCAGCACGTTGGTGTGGTTTTTCCGCGAGGCGGGCTGCTTGAGGATCGCCATCAGCTTTTCGCGATAGACCTCGAAGAAAGCCTCCAGATCCTCCCATTCATGCAGCGAGGCGACGAACGGGCCGATCTCCCGGTAGCCCGCCTGGTGGTGAGCCAGCAGCTGCAGCTTGTAGCGGCTGTGAAAGGCCAGCAGGCCGTGACGGGTCAGGCCGCGGGCGCGCAGGGCGTTGAGTTCATGCAGGGCGAAAACGCGCTCGACAAAATTCTCCCGCAGCAGCGGATCGTGCAGCCGGCCATCCTCTTCCACCGGCAGCCACGGGTAGCGCGCCATCAGGGCGCCGGTAAACAGCCCCACGCCTTCCTTACGCCCGCGATTGCCTTTTTCATCGTACAACCGCACGCGCTCCATCCCGCAGCTCGGCGATTTGGCGCAGACGATAAAGCCCGACAGTTCGCCCAGGGTTGCCAGGTGGGCGCTGGCGAAATCAGCCATCTTCTCCGTCACATCCTCGTGCGGGGCGTGGCTGAAGCGCATGCGGATCTCCCCGACCGGGGTCTGCACCAGGCGGAGCGCCGGGCGGGGAACGGGCAGGCCGATCGCCATCTCCGGGCAGACGGGTTTAAACGCCACCCACTGCGCGAGCTCATCCATCACAAAGCCCATACGCTTATGCCCGCCGTCGAATCGCACGGCTGAGCCGGTTAAACATCCGCTGATCCCAATGACAGGTTGCGTGTTCATGGCGCTGTCCTCTCTTCTGCTGTGGTTCGGGTAAAGAAAAGGGTCACGGTGGCGACCGTAATGCCGAATTTCTTCATCTCGGTTTTGTTAAACAAATGGCTGCCGTCCTGCAGGAACATCCAGTCGTCAAAGTGCAGCAGCCACCGGCTGCCGCTGGCCTCGACGTTCATGCTGTAGCGCCAGTGAAAGGCATTGCCTGCCGCCTGGCCGCTGGCCACGCCTTCGATATCGCCGGCGGTGCCCTGGTAACGGTTATCGCCGGTGCGGCGAATGCGCCACACCCGCTGCTGCTTCTCGCCGTCGTCATAGACAAAGCGCTCATGGAGGGTCAGGGTGTCGCCGACGACGTCGCCATCGATCGCTACATGGAAGCGGCGCAGCTGCTTGCCGTTGCGATCCTGCACCATCCCCCACGCCTCGGTTCGCCCCTGAAAATAGTGAAAGATGTCGAGGGCGGGTTGCTGCTGCCGGTACTCCGTGACCTCGGTGCTGCAGCCGGCGAGGATCAGCATCAGCAGCGCCAGGCCCAGGGTCAGAATGCGTTTCATGGTGTACCTCCGATCAACTGCTGACGCAGTTCGGGATAAGTGGTGCGCGGATCGAGCCAGATGGCGAGAAAGCGGGTGCTGAACGCCGCCGACTGGCGCGGGCCGAGCGGGGTAAAGGGGGTCTGCGCGGCGCTGGCGCGGTACCAGAACTGCCCCTCGCCGCCGCTGACCACGAACGCCAGCTGGCTGCCCGGCGCAACATCCGGCCAGATCCCCTGCAGCATGCGCAGCCAGGCTTCGCTGCGCGGCTCCTGCTGCAGAATGCCCTGCGCCTGCCACTGGTCACGGGTGGCGTCCACCAGCGCATCGCGATCGATGTCGCGCTGGTAGGTAATGATCAGCGCCCGATCCTGTTGCGGGCCGTCATACCGGCCATTGGGCGTGCGCAGCTGCGAGTGATAGACGGTGAATGGCCCCCAGGTGAGGGTCGCCTCGCCAACGCGACGCCACGTCAGCCAGTCGGCGGCGTGGGCCGCCGGGGCAAGGGTGGTCAGCCACAGCAGTAACAGGGCGAATCTCATTTTCGCCTCCCCATCCCCAGATGGAATAACAGCATGAGCACCAGCCAGCCGCAGGCCATGGCGGCCACGGCAAGCGCCATCGGCACCAGCAGGGTCATGGCTCCGAGGCGAGCGCCGATCAGGTAGGCCACCGGGCCGCCGACGGTCGCCGCCGTGGCCAGCACCCAGCCGGGAAGCGTCGTGGTGCGGGTCAGCCGGGTCCAGACGACGGCGAACATCAGCCACAGGGCCACCATCCACAGGGGCAGCAGGCTGTCGCCGCGAAAATCGATCAGCCCCGCCAGCGCCCAGCAGGCGTCCAGGCTGCAGCCCGCCGCGGCCAACAGCAGGGCGGGCGGACGGCTGGCCGCCGGCAACCGCAGCCAGGCGAAGATCGCCAGCGTCAGCCAGATCAGCAGGCCGCGCTCGCGCAACATCACCACCAGCGTCCAGTAAACATCGAACGCGAGGGCCATCAGCAGGTGCTGCGCCGGGCGTGTCATACCCGCTCCGCGGTGAGCTGCACCACGCTGATGGTGCGGGCGTTAAATCCGGCTTCGCAGTAGCCGAAGTAGTAGAGCCACATCCGGCGGAAGCGCTCATCAAAGCCGAGCTTTTCAATATCCTGCCAGGCGTGGGTAAAACGCTGCCGCCAGTGGGCCAGGGTGCGGGCGTAGTCCGGGCCCATGTCGAACAGGTTGCGCACCACAAAATCGGTATGGCGGGTCATCAGCTCGCTCATCGCGGTGATGCTGGGCAAAAAGCCGCCCGGGAAGATGTAGCGCTGGATAAAATCGACGCTTTTGCTGTAGTCGCGATAGCGCTGATCCTGGATGGTGATCGCCTGCAGGGCCATTCTGCCACCCGGACGCAGGCGCGCCTGGCAGGTGCGGAAGAAGGCCGGGAGGTATCGCTGGCCCACCGCCTCAATCATCTCCACCGACACCAGTTTGTCGTACTCGCCGCGCAGATCGCGGTAGTCGCAGAGCAGCACCTCGACGCGATCCTGCAGCCCGGCGCGGGCCATGCGCTCGGTAGCCCAGCGGTGCTGCTCCCGGGAAAGGGTGGTGGTGGTGACCCGGCAGCCGTAATGGCGGGCGGCGTACTCGGCCAGCGCCCCCCAACCGGTGCCAATCTCCAGCAGATGATCGCCGGGAGTGAGCGCCAACTGGTCGCACAGACGCGCCATCTTGGCCCGCTGGGCCTGGGTCAGATCCTGCTGGTCATCGGTAAACAACGCGCTGGAGTAGAGTAGGTCGTCATCCAGAAAGTGGGCATAAAATTCGTTGCCGAGGTCGTAATGGGCGGCGATATTCTCCCGCGCCTGGGCGCGGGTGTTGCGGCGGGTCCAGTGGTGCAGGCGGGCGACGGGCTTGCCCAGCAGACGAAAGCCGCGCTCCAGACGCCCCAGCACCTCGCCGTTGCGCGCGAGGATCTGCAGCAGCGCCGTCAGCTGGTGGCTCTCCCAGTCGCCGTCCATCCAGGCCTCGGCCGCCGCCAGGCTGCCGCCGGTCAGCAGACGCCAGTACACTTCCGGCGTGCAGACCCGCGCCTCGGCGCGCAGTGCGGCGGCGGGGTCGCCAAAATGAAAAATCTGCGCCCCTTCGCGCACGGTGAGCGAGCCTTCGCGGAGGCCGCTCAACAGACGAAAGAGCAGCCAGCGCGCGAGCCGCACGTTGCGCGGCACATCGGGTTCAAGCGCAAAGACGGGATCGGTCATGAGCGTTCACTCCTGCTGACAGGATGGTTGTACAGCGGCACGCGCTTCAGCCACAGCCGCAGCGCCTGCCAGTAGATGGCGAGGACGGTTTTCAGGGTCATCAGCGGCAGACGCAGCAGCAGCCCGCGCAGGTTGGCGCGGGTCAACGGCACGCGGCTCAGGGCCAGCGTGGCGTCGAACACCTTGCTGGCCTGATGGTTTTCAATATGCATGTGCAGCGTTTTGCCGGGCGCGTTGAAGCGCCAGTGATAGACCATGTCCATCGGGTTAAACGGCGAAACGTGAAAGGCTTTCTCCAGCGGGCGCGCCTGCTGGCCGTCCACCGCATAGTAATGACGCTCATTCCACGGCGTGTTGCGCACTTCGACCAGCACCCAGCGCAGGGTGTCGGCTTCGTCATAGCAGTAGTAAAAGTTGACCGGATTAAAATGGAAGCCGAAGTAGCGCAGCTGGGTCAGAAGCATCACGCGGTCCGCCGGGCGGCTGCCAGTCAGGCTCTCCAGCCGGTTCAGCACCTGGGCCTTCAGCGGCGCGCCCAGCGGATAATCGGCGTCGTACCAGGCGGCGGCGGCCAGGCGGTTGCGGCGGATACCCGCCTCAGGCAGCCTGTCCAGTTCGTCGAGGTCGAGCCAGGCCATAAACAGGCGGTAGACGAAGTGGTGCGCCTTCGGCTGCAGGCGACGGTGGCGCAGGACGCCCTGATAGAGGCAGCTGTTCATCTCAGTTGCCCTCCGCCGCGGCGATGCCTTGCACCACGTCGAGCGCGCTGCGCACCCCGTCCTCATGAAAGCCGTTGTACCAGTAGGCCCCGCAGTACCAGCTCCGCTGCTGGCCGTTAATCTCTTCGCGCCGCAGCTGGGCAGACCAGCTTTGCGGGTTAAACAGTGGATGCTCATAGACGAAGCGCTGCCAAACATAGCGATCGTCCACCGGCGCGTCCGGGTTCAGGGTGACGCAGAACAGCGGCGCGCCCGCGGGCAGCCCCTGGAGAATATTCATGTTGTAGGTGACGCAGGCCCGGGCCCGATCCCCGTCGCTCAGGCGATAGTTCCAGCTGGCCCAGGCGCGCTGGCGCTCCGGCAGCCAGCGCGGATCGCTGTGCAGCACCACCTCGTTACGCTGCCAGCCGATATCCCCGAGGACTTCGCGTTCGGAGTCGGTGGGAGCCGCCAGCATCGCCAGGGCCTGCGTGGAGTGGCAGGCGAAAATCACCTGGTCAAAATGCGCCTCCCCGGACGCCAGCCGCAGGGTGACCCCCGTCGGGTGACGGTCCACCTGCTGTACCGGCGCGTTGAGCCGCAGATCCAGACGATCGCCGAGCCTGGCGAGCAGGGCGCGAACGTACTCCCGGGAACCGCCGGGCACCACGTACCACTGCGGGCGATCGCGAATATCCAGCAGGCCGTGGTGTTCAAAGAAGCGTAAAAACAGCGGCAGCGGGAAGCGACGCATCTCCTGCAGCGACGACGACCAGATCGCTGCCCCCATCGGCAGAATATAGTGGCGGGCGAAGAAGGGGCTGAAGCGGTGGCGGGCGAGGAAGCTCTCCAGCGTCGCCCCCGGATCCAGCGCCTCGGTTAGCGCCAGTTTCGCCAGCCGGTTAAAGCGGACGATCTCGCTCAGCAGCCCCCAGAAGGCTGGCTTCAGCAGATTGCGCCGCTGGGCGAAGAGCGAGGTCAGGCTGTGACCGTTGTACTCCAGGCCGCTGGTCGGGTTGTGAACCGAGAAACTCATCTGCGTTTTTTGCCCGTCGATCCCCAGCTCGCTGAGCAGGCCCATAAAGCGCGGATAGGTGCGATCGTTGTAGACGATAAATCCGGTATCGATGGCCCAGGTGCCCTGCGGCGTGGCGACATCCACGGTGGCGGTGTGGCCGCCCGGCGTGGCGCCCGCTTCGAACAGCGTCACCTGATGGTGTCCGGCCAGCCGCCAGGCGCAGGTCAGCCCGGCGATACCGCTGCCGATGATGGCGATGTTCATGAGCGCACCATCCTGCGCAACAGCAGGCGCTGGATACCCGATGGCAGGTTGGCCAGCAGTTGCAGGGCCAGGCTGAAGCCGGTGGGGAAGGCAATGTGGTTTTTGCCTTTCGCCAGGCCATGGCGGATCGCCGCCACCGCCCGATCCACGCTCACCTGGCCAGGCATGGCGAAGTCGTTTTTGCGCGTCAGCGGGGTGTCGACGAAGCCCGGAGAGACCACCGTGACGGCCACCCCTTTCGGCTCCCAGTCCAGACGCAGACTGTTGGCAAACCAGGTCAGCGCCGCCTTGGAGGCGCCATAGGCTTCCGCGCGCGGGAAGGGCAGCCAGTGCGCCATCGAGCTGACCAGCACCACCCGATCGCCTGCCTCCAGCTGCGTCTGCAGCGCCGCCAGGCAGTTCACCGGCCCGAGGAAGTTGGTGGCCATCACTCGCTCCACGAGGGCGGCATCCACCTGCCCATGGTCGAGGTATTCGCAGGTCCCGGCGCAGAGAATGATCAGGTCAGCAAAACAGCCCGTCAGCGCCTGGCGACAGGCGTCCCTGTCTGTCATATCGAACAGGCGCCCGCTGATGTTGGGGCTGAACTGCTTGAGCGCCGACAGGCGCGAAGCATCGCGCCCGCAGGCGATAACCAGATGGCCATCCGCCGCGAAGGATTTCGCCAGACCGGCGCCGATCCCGGAGCTGGCGCCGGTGATGAGCACCGTCATCATGATCGTACCCTCCGCTTCACGCCGCGCACCGCCCAGCCCAGCAGGGGAAGATGTTCGTAGATCATCTCCCCGGCATCGTAGTAGTCGCGCTGGTGGAGGATCTGCTCCCCGGCGATGCCCACCACGGAGCAACCCGGCAGGGCCAGGGTTTCTCCACCGGCAATGCGCGGATGCGACCAGTGCATGGTCCAGGTCACGGCGAACCGCTGGCCGTCGCAAAGCGGCGTGTCGATGGTGAACCGGCACTGCTCCACGTTGGCCAGCAGATGGGTAAAGTAGCGCTGGATAGCGAACAGCCCCTGATGCTGCCCAAAAGGATCGCTCAGCGTCGCGTCCGGATGGTACAGCGCGGCCAGCGCCGCGGGCGGCTGCGCATCCAGCCCGGCGTAGTACTCAACGAAACGACGAATCACGGACAGCGAGGTACTCATGGATCACATCCTGGCTAGATACGGTGCTGTAATGGCATACTTAAAACTTACACAAATAAAATTATTTGTCCAAGTTTGTGGAAAAATATATTTTATTTGTGTTAAAAATCATGTTGTTATGATTGGTGTTTTAAGAGGGGGTAAATCGCGGGTGGTGCGAAGGGCAAGCGTGAGCCCGCCGCGCCACCGGGCGCTGGCGGAACAGAGAGTGGGGGTAAGTTAAAACAGGGGGTTAGAGCGGAATCACCTCGAGGGAGACGACCTGCTGCTGCCAGAGTTCGACCTGCCTCTGACGGGCGGCGGAGAGTTTACCGCTGGTGACCAGCAGCCAGTTGCGCTCCGGGAAAATCTCCGGCGCCAGGGCGGCGGGAGGCACCGGCAGGACGTCGATGCGATGACCCTGGCCGGTACGTTTGAGCGCCTCAAGCCAGATTTCGCAGGCGTCGGTCAGGTGCCAGCCGGTGATCAGAAAGTTATCCCCGGGCGCCTTCTTGTCGCCTTCAAGGCAAAACGAGGTATAGGCGATGATGATGCCGTCGAGGATTTCGCGTAGCGTCATGATGGCCGGCACGTTGGCGGAGACCTGGCTGCGCAGCGGACGCAGCACTTCGGTGACCAGCTCCTGGCGCGGATATTCGCGCCCGGCGTCGTAGATCAGCTGGCGCAGGGACTCGATTTTTCCCTCTTTCAGCCGCTGCAGCATGGTCTCCTGCAGCGTCAGCCAGTTGTTGGTGCGCCGTGCGCCGGGGCGCGACAGCAGGGGCTTCACCTGGCTGACCGGTACCCCTTTTTTCACCCAGTCGAGGATCTTCAGCGCCTGCTGGACGTCATCATCGCTGTACTGACGGTGACCACCATCGGTGCGCAGCGGCTTGAGCAGGCCATAGCGGCGCTGCCAGGCGCGAAGCGTGGTCGCATTTATCCCGCAAAGTCGGGCAAATTCGCCGATGGAGTAAGGCATGGAGGCCACCTGTTAACAAAGAATATTCTCAATATACTACGAATCATGTCGGCTGGCGTGAAGTGTAGCGGCTTTGCACTACACTTTCCCCCAACCGCGTAAATGAAAGGAGTTCTCATGAAGCTATGGCCTGTTGTCACTGGCGTCGCTATCGCGTTGACCCTGGTGGCCTGCAAATCGCCCACACCGCCGAAGGGCGTTCAGCCGATTAGCGGGTTTGACGCCAGCCGTTACCTCGGAAAATGGTATGAGGTCGCCCGCCTGGAGAATCGCTTCGAGCGAGGTCTGGAGCAGGTGACCGCCACCTACGGCACCCGCAGCGATGGGGGGATCAGCGTCGTCAATCGCGGTTATGACCCGGTCAAAAAACGCTGGAATGAGAGCGACGGAAAAGCCTACTTCACCGGCGCCCCCACCACCGCGGCGCTGAAGGTGTCGTTCTTCGGGCCATTCTACGGCGGCTATAACGTGATCCGCCTGGACGACGACTACCAGTACGCGCTGGTCAGCGGCCCCAACCGCGACTATCTGTGGATCCTGTCGCGCACCCCCACCATTCCGGCGGCGGTGAAGCAGGATTACCTGAATACCGCGCGCGAGCTGGGCTTTGACGTCGATCGCCTGGTGTGGATCCGCCAGACGCCGCGCTAGCCTCGCCGCTTAGCGGCTGAGCAGGTGGGTATAAACCACGAACAGCCCGGCCAGCGCCGCCACGTTCAGCGCCACGCTGACGAAAAACCACCGCCGGAAGGGCTGCTTTTGCGTTTTATGACGAAAGCACTGCTGGCCGAGGATGGCCCCCGGCCAGCCTCCCGCCAGGCCCAGTACCAGCAGCGTGGTTTCCGGCACCCGTCGCCAGGCTTTGCGCGCCGCCAGCTTGTCGGCGCCATAGATAAGCCATGTCAGAAGGCTGCTCAGTAAAAACCACATCGCCAGCGGGTAGGGCAGCAGGGCGCTGCCCACGGCGGTGAGCAGCAGCAGGGAATAACATACCAGGTTCAGATTCATAGGGACGTTCACGCCGGCCAGAAGAATGGCGCCACTATAGCCAATTTCCCGGACCGGCGTAAACGCGGCGGGCTATTCGCTACGTTTGTTCCGATGCCGGTACAGCCACATCAGTTTATACGCTGCCGGAATGATAAACAGCGACAGCAGCGGGGCGGTGATCATCCCGCCAATCATCGGCGCGGCGATGCGACTCATCACTTCCGACCCGGCGCCGGTGCCCCATAAAATCGGCAGCAGGCCGGCGATAATCACCGCCACGGTCATCGCCTTCGGCCGCACGCGCAGCACCGCCCCCTGGTACAGCGCCTCGTCGAGCTTATCGACGCTGAAAGTCTGCGGATTCTCCAGCGATGGCTCCGCCTCAATGGCGTGGCGCAGGTACATCAGCATCACCACGCCAAACTCCGCCGCCACCCCGGCGAGGGCGATAAAGCCGGTCCCGGTGGCTACCGACAGATGGAACCCCATCCAGTAGAGAAACCAGATCCCGCCCACAAGGGCGAACGGCACGCTGGTGATGATCAGCAACGCCTCGCCGACGCGGCGGAACGCCAGGTATAGCAGCACGAAGATAATCATCAGCGTCATCGGCACCATCAGCTTCAGCTTCTGATTGGCGCGCTCCAGCAGCTCAAACTGCCCGGAGTAGGAGACACTGATGCCCGGCTTCAGCTTCACCTCCTTGCCGATGGCCTGCTGCAGATCGTGTACTACCGACACCATGTCGCGGTCGCGGGCGTCGATGTAGATCCAACTGGTCGGGCGGGCGTTCTCGGTTTTCAGCATCGATGGTCCGGTGACCACTTTCACCTCAGCCACGTCGCCGAGAACGATCTGTTGCTTCAGCGGGGTGAGGATCGGCAGCTGGCGCAGGGTCTGCGGGCTGTCGCGATAGCTCTGCGGGTAGCGGATGTTGATCGGGTAGCGCTCGACGCCTTCCACGGTCTCGCCAACCATCGCCCCGCCGATGGCGGACGAGACGAACAGCTGCACGTCGCCGACGGTCATCCCGTAGCGGGCCGCCTTCTCGCGGTGAATATCAATGTTGAGGTAGCGCCCACCGACCAGCCGCTCGGCTAACGCCGAAGTGACTCCCGGCACGGTGCGCGCCACCCCTTCAATTTGCTCGGCGATGGCGTCGATATCGGCCAGGTTAGTGCCGGAAACTTTAATGCCAATCGGGCTCTTGATGCCGGTGGAGAGCATGTCGATGCGGTTGCGGATCGGCGGCACCCACAGGTTCGCCAGCCCCGGCAGGCGCACGGTTTTATCCAGCTCCTCGACGATCTTCTCCATGGTCATCCCCGGTCGCCACTGATCCTGGGGCTTAAGCTGAATCGTGGTCTCTACCATCTCCAGCGGCGCCGAGTCGGTAGCGGTTTCGGCCTTGCCGGTTTTGCCGAACACCCGGGCCACTTCCGGCACCGTCATGATCAGCTTATCGGTTTTCTGCAGCATATCCGCCGCCTGCGCAGCTGAGATCCCCGGCAGCGTTGACGGCATATACAGCAGATCGCCCTCGTTGATCTGCGGCAGAAACTCGCCGCCGACCCGGTTAAGCGGCCAAATCACCGTCAGGATCGACAGGAGCGCGATCAGCAGGGTGGTCTTCGGCCAGTGCAGCACCTTCAGCAGCAGCGGGTGATAAATGCGGATCAAAAAGCGGTTCAGCGGGTTGCTGCTCTCCGCCGGGATCCTGCCGCGGATCCAGAAGCCCATCAGGATCGGGATCACCACGATCGCCAGCAGCGCTGCCCCGGCCATCGACCAGGTTTTGGTGAAGGCCAGCGGACCGAACAGTTTGCCCTCCTGGCCTTCGAGGGTGAAAATCGGGATAAACGAGAGGGTGATGATCAGCAGGCTGATAAACAGCGCCGGGCCGACCTCCACCGAGGCATCGGTAATGATTTTCCAGCGTGTGTCGTTGCTGAGCTTCTCTCCCGGGTGCTGATGTTCCCACTCCTCCAGCCGCTTGTGGGCGTTCTCAATCATCACGATGGCGGCATCGACCATCGCCCCCACCGCAATCGCGATCCCGCCCAGCGACATGATGTTGGCGTTGAGCCCCTGGAAATGCATCATGATAAAGGCGAAGCACAGGCCGAGCGGCAGCGAGATAATCGCCACCAGCGCCGAGCGCACGTGCCACAGGAACAGGGCGCAGACCAGCGCGACGACGATAAACTCTTCCAGCAGCTTGTGGCTGAGGTTGTCGATGGCGCGGTCGATAAGCTGGCTGCGGTCGTAGGTGGTGACTACTTCAACCCCTTCCGGCAGGCTGCTTTGCAGCGACGCCAGCTTCGCTTTGACCGCGGAGATCACTTCGCGGGCGTTCTTGCCGGAGCGCAGGATCACCACGCCGCCGGCCACTTCGCCTTCGCCGTTAAGCTCGGCGATACCGCGGCGCATCTCCGGGCCGATTTGCACCCGCGCGACGTCGCCGAGATAGACCGGTACACCGTTGTCACCGGTTTTCAGCACGATATTTTTGAAGTCGTCGAGGGTCTGAAGATAACCGCTGGCGCGCACCATATATTCGGCTTCCGCCAGTTCGACGGAAGAGCCGCCCGCCTCCTGGTTAGAGGCATCCAGGGCCGATTTCACTTCGCCGAGGCTGATGCTGTACTGGGTCAGCTTCATCGGGTCGACGACAATCTGGTACTCCTTGACCACGCCGCCCACCGACGCCACTTCCGAGACGTTAGGGATGGTCTTCAGCTCATATTTTAAGAACCAGTCCTGCAGCGAGCGCAGTTCGGCGAGGTCGTGTTTGCCGCTGCGGTCGACCAGCGCGTACTCGAAGACCCAGCCGACGCCGGTGGCGTCCGGGCCCATTTCGGCGCTCACCCCGGCGGGCAGTTTGCCCTGTACCTGGTTGAGATACTCCAGCACCCGCGAGCGCGCCCAGTAAGGATCGGTGCCGTCTTCAAATATCACATATACGTAGGAATCGCCGAACTGCGAGAAGCCGCGAACCGTTTTGGCGCCGGGTACCGACAGCATGGTAGTGGTCAGCGGCCAGGTGACCTGATTTTCGACGATCTGCGGCGCCTGCCCCGGATAGCTGGTTTTGACGATCACCTGCACGTCGGAGAGGTCCGGCAGGGCGTCTACCGGGGTGTGGATGATGGTCCAGGTGCCCCAGATGCTGAGAAACAGTGCCGCCATCATCACCAGGAAGCGGTTGGCCACCGAGCGGCGGATAATCCATTCAATCATGGTTCCGTTCCTCAGTGCGCGTGGGCGGCAGGGGCCGCGACATCGGGAGCCTGCGCGCGCATGCGCTCCAGCGCACCGGCGATATTGGCTTCCGAGTCGATCAGGAACAGGCCGCTGGCGACGACTTTCTCACCCTCCTGCAGCCCGCTGCGAATGGCCGTGACGCCAGCGGATTCATGGAATACCTGCACGATTTTCGGCACGAAGCGGCCCTCATTATCTACGGTAATCACTCGCTGCTCGCTGCCGCTGTCGATCAGCGCTTTTGACGGGATCAGCAGCATCGGTTCGCTTTCACTGGTCAGTTGCAGATAGGCATTCATCCCCGGCTTCAGCGCTTCATCCGGGTTGTTGACCTGCAGGCGCAGCTGCAGGGTGCGGGTGGCGCTATCGACGCTGGGGAGAAGGGTCCATTTGCTGATGCTGAAAGTTTTGCCCGGCCAGGCGGGAACCTGAATGGCGAACTGCGAGGCGTCTTTAATCAGCCAGGCGATGGATTCCGGTATCGCCACGCTGACCCACACCGGATCCATGCCCTGAATTTTCGCCACCACATTATCTTTGGCGATGTTCATTCCGGCACGCAGATCGAAGGCGGTAATAACGCCATCGATCGGTGCTTTGAGGGTAAAGCGGGTCTGGATTTTACGCGTGGCTTTCAGGCGGCGGATATCGTCATCCGGCATTCCGGCAAGGCGTAGACGCTCGAGGATCCCCTCGACCTGGGTGGCGGTGCCGCCGGTTTCCTGCAACAACAGATATTCGCTCTGCGCTTCCACCCAGTCCGGGATGGTCAGCTCGAGTAACGGCGTGCCTTGCTTCACTTTGTCGCCGACGGTCAGCGGATAGACTTTATTGATAAAGCCCGCCGCCCGCGCCTGCATAATCACATACTGGTACTCGTTATAGCTGATGTTGGCCGGGAAGGTCTGAGCGTAGCGCAGCGGCCCGCGGGTGACCGCGGCGGTTTTTACGCCGAGATTCTGGGTCTGCGTCGGGTCGATACGCACCCCCGGCGCACCGGCGGCGGTACTCTCCTCATCGGCGTATTTCGGCACCAGATCCATATCCATAAACGGCGATTTACCCGGTTTATCGAAGCGGGTGTTCGGGTACATCGGGTCGTACCAGAACAGCACTTTACGCTGCTGCTCAGCCGCCGGAGCGGCAGCGTGGGTCGGTGCCCATCGGGCGTACAGCGCCGCGGTAAGCGCGCCGCCAATCACCATGCTGCCGAGGATCAGCGCCGTATTTTTCAGTGTCAGGGATGCCATGTGTCGTCCATTTAGTCGTTGAGGGGCTTACCGTCGCCGGGCCATTAGTTGGCGCGAATATCCTGCAGCAGCGACAGGTTGCCCTGCTGAACGAAGGTGAAGTCCACGCTGTCGCCATTCTTCACATTGTTGAGCTGCGTCTGCGGGGTGATGGTGAAGCGCATGGTCATCGGCGGCCAGTTCACCGCCGGGATGGCCTCGTGGGCGATGGTGATTTTTTTGCTATCCATATCAATAGCTTTAATGACGCCTTTTCCGCTGATGCTTTGCGCCTGCGCGGCGGCGGGCTGTTCATGCATCGCCATGCCGGCGTGCGGGTCGGCGGCCTGGACGGCGAACACCGCGCCAGAAATCAGAGTGAACAGGGCGACTTTAGAGAGTGAATTCATGATCGGGACTCCTTGGGTTATTCCATCCAGCCGCCGCCGAGGGCGGTGAACAGGGTGATTTCATTCGCCTGACGGGAATAGTTGAGTTCCAGCAGGGTTTGTCGGGTGGTAAAAATGTCGCGCTGGGCGCTCAGGACTTCGATATAGCTGACCGCACCGTTGCGATAGAGCGCGGTGGCGCGCTGCAGGGTGATATTCAGCGAGGCGAGATAGCGCTCCTGCGCGGCAATCTGATCGGCCAGGCTCTGGCGCAGAGCCAGCGCGTCGGCCACCTCTTTAAAGGCGGACTGAATTTTTTGTTCATAGTTGACTACCTGCTGCTGCTGGCGGATCTCCGCCAGATCGAGGTTGGCCTGATTACGCCCGGCGTTGAAAATCGGCAGTTCAATTTTGGGGATGAAGTTCCACATCGCGCTGCCGGCGTTAAACAGGCTGGAGAGCTCGCTGCTGCTGCCGGAGAGCGAGCTGGTCAGGGTAATCGACGGGAAGAAGGCCGCCCGCGCGGCGCCGATATTGGCGTTGGCCGCCAACAGGCTGTGTTCGGCCTCTAAAATATCCGGCCGCTGCAACAGGATCGCTGAGGAGAGCGATGGCGGCAGAGTGACGCCTTGCAGATCGATGGCGCTGCTGGCGTTATCGTCCGGCAGATGCTGGTAGCTGCCGAGCAGCAGCTGCAGGGCGTTATTGGCCTGCGCCAGCTGGCCCTGACGTTTGGCGATATCGGCACGGGTGCTCTCGATCATCCCGCGCGCCTGCTCCAGCGCCAGCACGGTGGTGCTCCCGGTCAGCAGCTGTTTTTCAACGAAGGCGTAAGACTGCTGATAGTTCTGTAAGGTGTCGTTGGCCACCTGCAACTGCGCTGCCGCCAGCCGCTGGTTGAAGTAGCTTTGTGAAACGTTAGCAATCAACAGGATATGCACCGCACGCCGCGCCTCTTCGCTGGCGAAGAAGTTCTGCCGGTCGGCCTCGCTGAGGTTTTTCAACCGGCCAAAGAAGTCGAGGTCGTAGCTGAGATTCAGGCCGGCGGCATAATCGCTGCTGGTGGTGGTGTCGCCTTTAAGCTTGCCGCCATAGGTGGTACTGCCGTCACCGTTCAATTGCGGGTAACGGTCGGCGTCGGTAACCCGATACTGGGCGCGGGCTTCCTGCACTTTCAGCGTCGCCATCCGTAGATCGCGGTTATTTATCAGCGCGGTGCCGATCAGGCTTTTCACCTGCGGGTCGACGAAAAAGGTGCGCCAGCCGGTCTCCTGGTAACCCGCCGTCGCGGTAACCAGCTTGTTCTGGCTGAGAGAGAACTGCTGCGGCACCGGCGCTGCGGGGCGCTGATAGTCCGGAGCAAGTGACAGACAGCCGGTTAAGGCGAATATCACGCTGAGAGTAAGAAGCTTTATTGGGCGCATGGCGGCAGACGGTTTCGACGATTTATCCATGGCAGCTACTTTACGTAGCGGGCTCTGTTCAGGGCGTGACAGGAAAATGACAAAGCTGTCATTTTCCTGATATTTCATTGCTATCCGGAGGCGCTCCTCTAAAATTGAATACCCGCACAGAACGCGCGTGAAGGAGCCTGCCGTGAAGATTTTGATTGTCGAAGATGAGAAGAAAACCGGAGAGTACCTGACCAAAGGGCTCACCGAGGCCGGCTTCGTCGTCGACCTGGCCGATAACGGCCTCAACGGCTATCACCTGGCGATGACCAGCGACTACGATCTGCTGATCCTCGATATCATGCTGCCGGACGTGAACGGCTGGGATATCGTCCGCATGCTGCGCGCCGCCAATAAAGGGATGCCGATCCTGCTGCTCACCGCGCTCGGCACTATTGAGCATCGGGTGAAGGGCCTGGAGCTGGGCGCCGACGACTATCTGGTGAAGCCATTTGCTTTTGCGGAGCTGCTGGCGCGAGTGCGGACCTTGCTGCGCCGTGGAGCAGCGGTCATCGTCGAAAGCCAGTTTCAGGCGGCGGATCTCAGCGTTGATTTGGTCAGCCGCAAGGTGACGCGCGGCGCGACGCGTATCACCCTGACCAGCAAAGAGTTTACCCTGCTGGAGTTCTTCCTGCGCCATCAGGGCGAGGTGCTGCCGCGTTCGCTGATTGCCTCGCAGGTCTGGGATATGAATTTCGACAGCGACACTAACGCCATTGACGTGGCGGTGAAGCGGCTGCGCGCCAAAATTGATAACGACTTCGAGCCGAAGCTTATCCAGACCGTGCGCGGCGTCGGCTATATGCTTGAGGTGCCGGATGGCCGCTAAGCGCCCCTTTTCCCTGGCCACCCGGCTGACCTTCTTTATTAGCCTCGCCACCATCATTGCCTTCTTTGCTTTCACCTGGATCATGATCCATTCGGTGAAGGCCCACTTTGAAGAGCGCGACGTGCACGATCTCAGGCAGCTCAGCACCACGCTGGAGACGGTGCTCAACCACGCCGACTACCCGCAGGCGCGGCGGCTGGAGATCGTGAGGAATATCATTGCGGGTTACGCCAACGTCTTTATCTGTCTGGACGACGGCCAGGGCAATATTCTGTTTCAGTCGCCCGACGGGCCGGATCTCAGCCATATACTGAGTACGCCGGGGCTGGCGATGCAGCTGCGCGACGGGAATGTGATTTCATGGACTGACCCGCAGCCGCGGAAGATGGTTCATGATAATCATCAAATGGAGACCCGCGCCTGGCGGCTGATCATGCTGCCGCTGGGCAAGCAGGCGGACGGCAAACCGGCGTACCACCTGCTGATGGCCTTATCCATCGATTTTCACCTGCACTATATTAATGAGCTGAAAGCGAAGCTGATTTCCGCGGCGACGATAATCAGTTTGCTGATCATCGCCATCGTGCTGTTTGTGGTCTATCAGGGGCATAAGCCCATCCGCCAGATAAGCCGCCAGATCCAGAATATTACCTCGCGGGATCTCGACGTGCGCCTCGACCCGCAGGCCGTGCCTATCGAGCTGGAGCGGCTGGCGCTGTCGTTTAACCATATGCTGGAGCGCATAGAGGATGTCTTTACCCGCCAGTCCAACTTCTCCGCCGATATCGCCCATGAAATCCGCACGCCGATTACCAACCTGGTGACGCAAACCGAAATCGCTTTAAGCCAGAGCCGCAGCCAGCAGGAGCTGGAAGAGGTGCTCTATTCCAATCTTGAAGAGTTCTCGCGGATGTCACGGATGGTCAGCGATATGCTGTTTCTCGCCCAGGCGGATAATAACCAACTGATCCCCGAACAACGGGCGCTGGATCTGGCCGAGGAAGTGCATAAGGTGTTTGAGTTTTTCGAGGCGTGGGCGGAAGAGAAAGCGGTGGCGCTGCGCTTTGTCGGTAGCCACTGCCGGGTGACGGGCGATCCGCTGATGCTGCGGCGAGCGATCAGCAACCTGCTGTCGAACGCGATCCGCTACACGCCGGCCGGCCAGGCGGTGACCATCCAGTTGAGCGAAAGCGCCGAGACGATCCGCCTGGTGGTGGAGAACCCAGGCACGCCGATTGCCGCCGAGCATCTTCCGCGGCTGTTTGACCGTTTCTATCGCGTCGACCCCTCGCGCCAGCGCAAAGGCGAGGGTAGCGGTATCGGTCTGGCGATTGTGAAATCGATTGTCAGCGCCCATCACGGCAGCGTGGCGGTGCAGTCCGATCGGCGTTCGACGCGGTTTATTGTGGTGTTGCCGAAATAGGCGCAATAACGGCTGAAAGCCAGCGGGCAGCGCCAGGTGGCCGCCCGCAGTATTGCCGCTCTCTTACTCTTCGAAGTACCAGTAGCCCTGATTAATCAGCCGCGTCAGTTCGCTCACGAACGCCGGATTCTGCAGGCCGCTGCCGAGCTCTTCCTGACCTAATGAGGTATAGCGGCACAGCGCATCCAGCGCTTTGGCATCGGTAGTGTCCAGCTGTTCGCTATGCACGAAGAAGCTGTCGCCGATATGCAGAACGCGCAGGCCGCTCAGGCGGGAAAGCTTTTCGCCACCCAGCAGCGCATCGACTACTTCCTCTTCTTCATACGCTGGTTCCGCCGGCGCAATATCCAGCTCGTGACGCGGGGTGGTCACGAAACTGCCGAACCACTGTTTAAAGTCTTCCGGCTGGCGAATCATGTCGATCATCATGGTGCGCAGACGTTCGAGTTCATACTCTTCAACCCGGCCCGGATGCTCGCGGCAGGTGAGGTCCGGATCGCTGTAGTGCTCGCCGCCAAGATCGTTCTCCAGCACATAGTCGGCGAAGCTGCTGATCAGGTCGCGACCGTTTGGCCCGCGGAAGCCGACGGAGTAGTTCAGCGCGGTTTCGTGGGTCACGCCATCGTGCGGGAATCCTGGTGGAATATAGAGGATGTCGCCCGGCTGCAGATCTTCATCAATGATCGGCGGGAACGGATCGACGTGCAGCAGTGCCGGATGCGGGCAGAACTGACGCATCGGCAGCTTATCGCCCACGCGCCAACGGCGGCTGCCCATGCCCTGAATAATAAAGACGTCATACTGATCGATATGCGGGCCGACGCCGCCACCCGGGACGGAGAAGGAGATCATCAGGTCGTCCAGGCGCCAGTCCGGCAGTACGCGGAACGGGCGCACCAGCTCGGCGGCGGGCATATGCCAGTGGTTTACCGCCTGGGCCAGCAGCGACCAACCGGTTTCGCCCAGCCCGTCGAAATGTTCAAAAGGTCCATTGCTGGCCTGCCATTTGCCGTTGGTCAGGCTGACCAGCCGGCTGTCGACTTCCGGCTCCATGGCTAATCCGGCCAGCTCGTCCGGGGTAATCGGGTCGACGAAGTCCGGAAACGCGTTTTTTAATACCACCGGCTGTTTTTGCCAGTACTTCTCTAAAAACTCGGGCCAGTTAATGTTGAGTTGATAAGCCATCGATTATTACCAGTAAGAAGAAACGGGCCTGATTATAGAAACGGGGGCCAGGTGGGCGCTTTGTCGTGGGTCAAGAGTGGTGCTTAATTCACCATCGGCGTGATAATGGCGTTGGGTAAGAGAGAAAAATCACATTTTTGCCAAAAAACGATATTAGCGTAAACTGCGCTGCAGGCCGCATGAACACTGGGATGGCGCCTTGAATGGTAAGAAGATGAATAAGCGAAAAGTTCAAATAATGAGCGGTCGATAAGATTTTTCTATTTTAACGCTTGCTACTTCCGGCGAACTCCCTATAATGCGCTCCCACTGACACGGCAGATGTGAATCACTTCACACAAACAGCCAGTTCGGTTGAAGAGAAAAATCCTGAAATTCAGGGTTGACTCTGAAAGAGGAAAGCGTAATATACGCCACCTCGCGACAGAGCGCTAAAGCGCGTCGCAACTGCTCTTTAACAATTTATCAGACAATCTGTGTGGGCACTCAAAGTGACATGGATTCTTAACGTCCTCGGACGAAAAATGAACACCAAGTCTCTGAGTGAACATACGTAATTCATTACGAAGTTTA